>JBAXOB010000027.1:0-58391 GCA_037133475.1 Bacteroidota bacterium | reverse complement strand
CTACCGGGCATATATATACTACGGATGCCGGTAAAACCAACTACGTCTGGTCAGTTACCGGGGGTACTATTACCTCGGGTGGGGGAAGTTCCGACAATACGGCTACGGTAACCTGGACATCCACAGGGTCGCAGCACATTGATGTCAGTTATACTGACGGATGTGGTTCCGCACCAAAGAGCCTGCCGGTGACTGTAAACGTTGTACCCTCGCCGACTCTCAGCGGTCCGGCGACTGTTTGCCTGAACTCAGCAGGAAATGTCTATACAACCGAACCAGGAATGTCAGACTACTCCTGGACCATCGATGGAGGCACCATCACCTCGGGCGGCGGGATTACAGATCGTACCGCAACGGTTACCTGGACAACTTCAGGAGCCAGGTCGATCAGTGTCAACTACACAGAAGGTGGCTCATTTGTCGCAGGCGGCTGTTCTGCACCAACCGCGACAAGCTACCCGGTTACCGTCAACCCGTTACCGGTACCTTCGGTTACAGGGCCAGCCAGTGTCTGTATTGGCTCTGCCGGTAACGTATACACCACTGAGGCAGGCATGACCAATTATGTTTGGATTGTTTCTGCCGGTGGCAGTATTACTGCAGGAGGAACCTCCCCGAGCAATACCGTTACCGTAACCTGGAATACCGCGGGAGCCCAGGAGGTCAGTGTGAACTACACAAATGGCAACAGTTGTACTGCCGCCAGCCTGACTTCCTTCAATGTCGCCGTGCATGCGTTGCCGGTTCCGGCCATTTCCGGTCCTGCCAATGTTTGCATGAATGCCACAGGGAACATCTATTCGACGGCAACAGGCAAGAGCAACTATACCTGGACTGTCTCCTCAGGGGGCAGTGTAACGTCGGGAGGAACCTCTTCCAGCAACACCGTTACTGTTACCTGGACTACAGCAGGAGCGCAAACTGTAAGCGTAAACTACACCGATGAAAATGGTTGTATGGCAACGACCGCTACGGTTTTCGACGTAACCGTGGGCGCAACGCCGGCGCCAACCATCAGCGGTCCTACACCGGTTTGTATCAATTCCACAGGAAACCTGTATAGCACCGAACCCGGAAAAACCAACTATATCTGGTCGGTGACGGGTGGAACCATCACCTCGGGTGGCGGAACATCTGACCATACAGCAACGGTTACCTGGACTGCATCCGGTTCAAAGAACATCAGCGTCAGCTACGAAAACAGCGGTTGTACTCCCGGATCGCCCACGGTGTATGGCGTAACGGTTGATCCGTTACCTGTCCCCTCGGTATCCGGCCCTGCAACAGCCTGTGACCATTCTTCGGGGAATGTATATTCTTCCGAGCCTGGCATGACGGGCTATGTATGGACTGTTTCCTCAGGTGGCAGCGTTACCTCCGGAGGTACCGGCACGAGTAATTCCGTTACCGTGACCTGGAATACGCCGGGAGCTCAAACCGTCAGTGTGAGTTATGTTAACGGGAACGGATGTTCCGCGGTCAATCCTACAGTGTTCAATGTTACCGTGAATCCTTTGCCGTTACCTGCTCTTTCGGGCCCCACACCTGTTTGCGTCAACGCCACGGGAAATGTCTATACGACCGATCCTGGCATGAGCAACTATACCTGGACTGTTTCTTCCGGCGGCAGCATAACCGCAGGGGGAACATCATCCAGCAACACGGTTACCGTGCAATGGAATACGGACGGCGCACAAACCGTAAGCGTAAACTATTCGGATGGTAACGGTTGCGCAGCTGCGGTGTCCTCCCTCTTTGACGTTACGGTCAACCCGTTGCCTGTTCCTGTCATAACGGGTCCGGCCAATGTATGCCTTAACTCAACCGGTAATGTTTATTCGACACAAACGGGTATGACCAATTATCTCTGGACAATTTCAGGGGGATCCATTACCAGTGGTGGCGGAACAGGGAACAATACCGCAACCGTGACATGGAACGTTGCCGGCAGCAAATCCATCAGTGTCAATTACACCAATGGAAACGGCTGTACGGCTGCTTCACCAGCAACCTACGACGTCACAGTCAATACGCTCCCGGTTCCTGTTATCACAGGTCCGGCATCTGTCTGCGTTAACTCCACGGGAAACACTTATTCGACTGCTTCGGGCAATACGAATTACAGCTGGACTGTTTCAGCGGGAGGCTCCGTTACGGCCGGCGGTACCGGTTCCGACAACACGGTAACGGTAACCTGGACCACGAGCGGATCAAATACTGTCACCGTGAACTACTCCAATGCTGCAGGATGTACGGCAGCAAGCGCTACCTCCTATGGCGTTGTTGTCAATGCCTTACCCGCTCCTACTATTTCCGGTCCGGCACAGGTATGCGTCAACTCATCGGGCGTCACCTACAGTACCCAGGCAGGAATGTCGGGATATTCCTGGACGGTTTCCTCAGGAGGGTCAATCACAGGAGGTGTTGGCACACGGATCATAACAGTTGCCTGGACCACAACCGGTTCGAAAACTGTTACCGTGAACTATACCAATGCCAATGGCTGCAGTGCAGTTACACCAACGGTCAAGAATGTAACGGTTGTTCCGCTGCCTGTACCTGTAATTACCGGCATTATTACACCCTGCGTCAATACAACCGGCGTGGTTTACACGACGGCTGCAGGGATGGCCGGTTACTCATGGGATGTTTCTGCCGGAGGAACAATTACCGACGGAGGCACAGCCGCAAGCAACTCGGTTACTGTAACATGGGATGTGGCGGGAGCGCAGACCGTAAGCGTGAATTATTACAACGGGAACGGATGTACCGCAATTTCCCCGACAGTTCTGCCGGTCTCGGTTAAACCATTACCCGAACCCACGCTTACCGGATCGACTCAGGAATGTCTGGGAGCCATTGGCGTCACCTATACGACTGAAGCAGGAATGCTTGGTTATGACTGGTCATTGTCTGCCGGTACAATCACTGCTGGCGGTACACCATCCAGTAATTTCATAACGGTTACCTGGGATGTCGTCGGCGCACAAACCGTCAGCGTTAATTACACCAATGCCTATGGCTGTAATATTTCATCGCCGACCGTGCTTGCCGTTAATGTAAGCCAGGCATTAAGCCCGCATATTAACGGTTATTCAGCTATTTACGCGGGAACAGCCGGGGTGGATTATTCCGCCACAGCCGGCATGTCTACCTATTCATGGACTGTAACGGGCGGGACCATAACCTCCGGTCAGGGAACCAGCAATATCGTGGTTTCCTGGGGGTCTTATCCCGTATGCGGATGCGGGAATGTGTCTGTTGATGTAACCAACAACGGATGTTCCGGCACTGCCAACTTCCCGATCCAGATCCTGCCACCATCCAATGTCAACATTTTTGGTCTGATATCGTATGATAACAGCGCAAACACCAAGATGAACGGAGTGAAGGTCAAATTGTACGACTCACTGCACCTGGTTATCGACTCCACCGTGACAGCCTACAATCCAATCACAAGCACAGGTGGGTACTATGCGTTCTCCAATATTCCTAACGGCACCTACACCATCCATCCTGTATTTGCAGGCCCATGGGGCGGCAACAATGCCACGGATGCGTTGATCGTCCAGCTGAATGCAATTAATTCCTACCCGCTGAGCGGATTACCTGCCTATGTGGCCGACGTAAACGGCAGTCTGAGCATTACTGCACTCGATGCGCTGTATATCAAACTGCGTACCGTGGGTATGATAGGCTCCTACCCTGCCGGCGACTGGAAATCCGGTGATACCGTTGTTACCCTGGCAGGATCCCCGTTATCTATCAATATCAAGACCCTGTGTTATGGGGATGTCAACGCCTCCTTCATTCCTGTAGGAATGAAAGAGGTCAACTCCTTATCGGTTGTCGAGGACGGGATTATTACGATACCGGTCAACGAACCCTTTGTTTACGATATTCACAGCACCAAAGTAGCTGATCTCGGTGCCATGACCCTCTTTATGGGTTATGACCAGGATCGTTTTGAGGTGATTGATATCGCAAGCAAACTTGATGGGATGAAGTATGTGATCGGGGATGGGAAGATCTCCATTGCCTGGGCAAATACCAAGCCGATGAAGGTCAGCAGCGGTGATCTTATCCTTAGCCTTAACATGAAGGTCAAGCAGAAAATCGATTTACCGGAACGGGTATTCAGCATCATGACCGGCAGCGAATTTGCCGACATCCTTGCCGCTCCTTACGACAATTTCGATCTTAAGATGGCCGATATGGTGACGTCAGGTGGTTCGAAGGAGATTACCCTTTTCAACTACCCGAATCCATTCTCGAAAAAAACAACCATTTACTACACCTTGCCTGAAGCCGGCAATGCCCGACTGGTACTGACAGATCTTTACGGCAACACGGTCAGGACACTGGTTGACAAGCCCAATGCGGCGGGTGCTCACACGGTCACGGTTGACCCTGCTGAACTCAACATGGCATCGGGCGTCTATATGTACAAACTCATCTTCGACAGTTCCACCGACACTTATATGAAGGTCAACAAAATGGTTCTGACTAAATAACCACGGTTAACCATTACCTGGAATAACCCGGGAGGAAAGGTCTGATAAAGACCTTCCGACCGGGTTATTCGTTTTCAGGGTAGATTATGGAATAATAATAAACAGAGGGGAAAGTTAACTTACAGCATCGCGTTCGCTCAGCTCCATCCACCGGTCGGTCTTGGTTTCAATTTCAGGGAGGAGGGCAGCCCAGCGTTCAGACTGCTGCTTCAGCGCTTCGGGGGTAAGGTTCCCTGACTGAAGTGAAGATTCAATGGACGACTTTTCTGCCTCAAGGGCAGCAATCCCGGCTTCCAGCATTTCCAGTTCGCGTTTTTCCCTGAAAGAGAGTTTATTGGACGTGGCTGCAGGAGTCTTTGGGGTATCCGGTTTCCGGACCAATATCCTTTTCTGCAGCTGTTCCTTCCTCCGGCGCTCGTCGCTCCAGGACTTATATTGCGTGTAGTTGCCGGGAAAATCCCTGATCGCCGCATCCCCTTCAAAAACAAAGAGATGATCGACAATCTTATCCAGGAAATAACGGTCATGAGTGACCACAACGACACATCCGTTGAAGGAGGCAAGATAATCCTCCAGCACATTGAGGGTAAGAATATCCAGGTCGTTGGTGGGCTCATCAAGAATCAGGAAATTAGGGCTTCGCATCAGGACTGTTACCAGGTAAAGCCTTCTTTTTTCCCCTCCGCTCAGCTTGTAAACCGGCTGAAAATGGGATGAATAGGGAAACATGAAATAATTTAGAAAGGCTGCTGCCGAAATGGTATCGCCATTCCCAAGCCTCACCACCTCAGCGATCTCCTTTACCACGTCGATCACCTTTGTCTGATCATTAAAGACAAGGCCCTGTTGTTTATAATAACCGTACTGGATCGTTTCGCCAGTCTGGATGTGGCCCTTCTGGGGCCTGAGCCTCCCGGTTATTATGTCGAGAAAGGTAGATTTCCCGGAACCGTTTTTACCGACAATCCCAACTTTTTCGCCACGTTTGAAGGTATAGGTGAAACCCTTCAATATGGCCAGTTCACCCCATTTAAACGAAACGTCGTTGATTTCAAGGATTTTGTTCCCCATCCGGGCTCCCTCGATGTTCAGGTTCAGACGCTCTTCATAAATCTTATTGGATGCTTTTTCCTGCAATTCATAGAAGCTGTCGATCCGCGCCTTTGCCTTGGTGGTCCGCGCTTTCGGCATGCGCCGCATCCACTCCTGCTCGGTACGCATCAGGTTTTGCGCCCGTTCGGTCTCCTTATTCTGAATACCAATTCGTTCGGCTTGCTTCTCAAGGAAATAGGTATAATTACCCTTATAGCGGTAAACGGCTGCATTTTCCATTTCCAGCACCTCATCACACACCAGGTCAAGAAAATAGCGGTCATGGGTGACCATCAGCAAGGTAAGGCTGCTTTTGGAGAGATACTCTTCCAGCCATTCAATCATTTCAACATCAAGATGGTTGGTTGGTTCATCCAGGATGAGAAAAGTCGGTTCGGTAATCAGCACTTTTGCAAGGGCGACACGTTTCCGTTGGCCACCCGATAGCTGGCCGATCTTTTGATCAAGATCAGGCAACCTGAGCTGGGTGAGGATCTGGCGGACCCTAGTTTCATATTCCCATCCTTCAATGGCGTCCATCTGGCTGATGGCATGTTCAATATCCTCCTTGTTATCGCCTTTGATTACATGCTCATAGGTAAGAATAGCACGCTGGATATCATTCGAATGTGAATAAACCTCATCAAATACAGTATTTTCGGGATTCAGATCAGGCTCCTGTTTCAGGTACTCAAGGGAGCCCTTGTCGAACACGGTGACACTTCCTGAATCAGCGGGTTCAAAACCGGCAATGATATTCAAAAGACTTGTCTTCCCCGCTCCGTTACGGGCAATCAGGGCCACCTTTTGCGATTGTCCCAGTACAAATGAGATATTCTCAAAAAGATTTTTTTCACCGTAGGAACGGGCAAGATTTTCAACCTGAAGAATTGTGGACATGGATGGAGCAAGTATCCGGCAAAGGTATGGATTATCCCCATGAAAAATATACCGGCAATTGTAAAGCGAAAAGCATAATTTTACATACATTTACGAAAAAAAAAATGCCTTTGCACAGTTACTTCGTCCTGACTGCATTTGCCCTGCTTATCGTGTTTTTCATCCTTCAGATCGCGCGCATCCGGGGCGAAGGGTTCGAACTTGTCGGCAAACCCTCCATTGACAGATACTATTTTTTTTCAGGGAAAGTAACCCTGTTTACAACCTGGGTGCTTTTCTGCCTTAAAGCGATCAATCCCAAGCTTGTTTGTATCCAATTGCCTTTTTACCTGAACTGGTTTGCAGTGGCCTTGTTATGGGCCGGCATCCTGCTCGTTCTCCTGGCAACCTTGTCGCTGGGAAAATCGCTGAGAGTCGGGTTACCGCAGACCCAAACCGCTTTGCAGTCAAGGGGTGTCTATCGGCTCAGCCGCAACCCGCTATATCTCGGAGTATTCACCATCGCGGCAGGATCCTGCATCTACTTCCCCGACTTGATCAATGTCTCTTTTGCCATCTTTGGAATTTACACCCACCACCAGATAATCAAAGGGGAGGAGCAGTTCTTAAAGACCCGGTTCGGAGCTGAATGGGAAAACTATGCTGCTCATGTCAGACGATATCTGTAAGCCTTAATGGCTAATTTGAACTTTCAATGAACATCCGACAAGAAGAACCGATCGATCTCCGTAAAGAAAACGCCAAACTTAGAAAAGAATTGGACAGCCTTCGCCTGCTTTTTCAGCAAGGGCCCATTGCCTGCCAATCTCTCGACGAGGAGGGACGGATCATTGAAGTAAACGAAGCCTGGCTTACATTACTGGGCTATAAAGAAACAAAAGATGTTGTCGGCAGGTGGTTTGGCGATCTTTTAACAGAGGACTTTGCACAACAATTCCGGGAAAATTTCCCTTTATTCAAGGAACAGGGCGGAAGTCGCGGTGCCGAAATTGAGATGGTTTGCCGTGATGGCAAAACCATCAATATTTCATTCGACGGAAATTCTATTTATGGAGAGGATGGAAAATTCCGGCAAAGCCATTGTGTCCTAACCGACATTACTGTAAAACAGACACTGGCCAGGCAAAAACAGGCACAATTTGACCGGATGCACACCGTCTTTGATATCATTCCATATGGCCTGATGATTGTAGGACAGGATGATTTCATCAGGGGGATCAATAAAACCGGCGTCGCGATGCTGGGTTTCTCCGATGCCGGGGAATTGGTGAATACACGCCCGGGAGACTGGTTTTGTTATGATGAGGGAATAAACAAAAAAATTCCAGGCAGCGGGGAGCCATCCAGGGATATTGAATGTGTCCTGATCCGGAAAGACGGCACGAAAACCCCGGCGCTGAAAACGGCCATCCCCATCCAGTTTGGCAACGAGGTCGCGTTACTCGAAACCTTCATTGATTTTTCGGATCAGAAAAAAAGGCTGGAGGAACTTTCGGTATCGAAACGTCAGTTTACCACCCTGCTTGACAACCTGCCCGGAATGGTTTACCGTTGCAGGAATGATCACAACTGGACCATGGAATTCCTCAGCGACGGATGCTATGACCTGACGGGTTATTTCCCGAACGAACTGGTATTAAATCAACGGCTCGCCTATAATGACCTGATATTGGAAGAAGACAGGAGGCATATCTGGGATGAAGTACAGAAGGCGTTATCGATCAACAAACCCTTCACCTTCGAATACAGGATAAAATGTGCCGACGGAAAAATCAAGTGGGTATGGGAAAAGGGCAAATGCCTTCTCAATGAACCGGGTAACCTGATATGCATTGAAGGGTTTATCTCTGACATTTCCGAATTCAAGTATGCCGAACAGATTCAGAAAGTCCTGTTCGAAATTTCAAAAGCATCCTACACCTCCAGCAATATCGGTGAAGTTTTCGGATCGATCCATAAAAATCTCGGCAGGATCATTGATGTGGAGAACTTTTACCTGGCCATGTATGATGAAACCACCGACACCATCACCCTCCCCTTTCAGGTTGACTCCAAAGACAAGTTTACGGTTTTCCCTGCGGGAAAAACGCTTACTTCCTATGTTATAAAATCAAAAAGCCCGTTGCTTGCAACGCAGGAGATCATTGAAGAGTTTTCGCTTGCTGGAGAGATTGAGATCGTAGGCACCCTGGCAAAGGTCTGGCTGGGCGTCCCGCTGATTGTTGCCGACAAGGTCATTGGAGTGATTGCGGTACAAAGCTACACCGATCCTGAACAATACACCCTCCGTGAGCTGGATCTGCTCAGGTTCGTTGCCGACCATATTGCCACCACCATCTCCAAAAAGGGCGCTGAAGAATCATTTCAGAAAGAAAAGGCTTACCTCGACCAGCTCTTCGAGGGGAGCCCCGAAGCTATTATCATGACCAATATTGCCGGGAACCTGGTGAAGGTCAACTCGGCATTCCTGAAATTATTCGGATATACGCAGGAGGAGGTTCTTGAAAAAAACCTCGATGAGTTGATTGCCGGCAATGATTTCCATCATGAATCCAGGAAAATATCGGCTGATATCCTGCTGGGAATAACCACGGAAACCGAGACCCGCCGAAAACACAAGGATGGGCACCTGATTGATGTATCGATCCTGGCCACCCCGATTACCATCGACCATGCCATTGTCGGCGGTTATGGCATATACCGCAACATCACCGAACACAAACTCACCGAAAAAAGTCTTATCGCCGCCAAGGAGAAAGCCGAAGGTGCCGACCGGCTGAAGTCGGCCTTCCTTGCCAACATGTCGCATGAAATCCGGACCCCGATGAATGCCATCCTGGGTTTTTCTTCGCTTTTGTCTGACCCCGACCTGTCGGATGCCGAGCAGACCGAGTTCATCGAGATCATCAAGGAACGGGGAAATGACCTGATGCGGATTATTGACGACATCATCGATGTGGCCAAGATCGAATCCGGCCAGATAAAAATAGAGATAAAGGATTGCAAGGTGAACCAGCTACTGGCCAATCTCGCCGTTTCGATGAACGAATTAAAACGAAAAACAAACAAGACCAAGATTGCGCTCATCAGTAAACCAGGCAATGAAGAACCTGACTTCACCATCTTTACCGATGCCAACCGGCTGAGGCAGATACTCACGAACCTGATTGGAAACGGCCTCAAATTTACGGATGAGGGAAGTGTTGAGTTTGGATACTTGCTGAAAACAATTAAATCCAGCCCGTTTATTGAATTCTTTGTTCATGATACGGGTATTGGCATTCCCCCGGAAATGCATACGATCATCTTTGAACGGTTCCGCCAGGTTGACGATACCGCAACGCGGAGATACGGGGGAGCCGGCCTGGGGCTGACCATTTCAAGGAATCTCACCCAACTGCTGGGAGGGCAGATCCGTCTCGAATCAGACCGTGGTAAGGGAACTACCTTCTTTATCCTTCTGCCAATTTTGGAAAAAGACATGGTGATTCCGGAACCCGAGATCCCGAAAATCGCCATCCCCTTTGTCCCCAGGTGGGCTGACAAGGTCATCCTGGTGGTTGAGGACGAAGATTCAAATTTCCTCCTGATGGACCGCATGCTTAAAAACACAGGGGCTAAATTAACCTGGGTCAAAAACGGCCAGGATGCCGTTGACATTTGCCGCACCCGGCAATTCGACCTTGTGCTCATGGACGTCCGCATGCCATTCATGGATGGGTATGAAACAACAAGTATCCTGAAAAAGGAGCACGAACACCTGCCTATCATCGCGCAGACCGCCTATGCACTGAAGGGTGAACGTGAAAAAAGCCAGGCGGCAGGATGTGACAATTACATTTCAAAACCCATCAATTCCTTTGAGTTGCTGGGGTTGCTTGAAAAATATCTTAACAAACAGGAGTAAATGGAAGGATACCAGCGGGAAAAATCAAATATTCCCGGGCGTTTGCGCAGTTTTATTTATGCTATCAACGGGCTCAAATTTACGGTACGCAGCCAGCAAAATTTCAGGATTCATCTTGCGGCCATGATTCTTGTGGTGATGGCCGGCCTTGTAACGCATCTATGTGCAACCGAATGGTGCATACTCATCCTGGTGTTTGGGCTGGTGATCTCCATGGAGGCCATGAATACCGCCATAGAACAACTGGTCGATCTTGTTTCTCCCGATTACCGGAAACAGGCAGGTATTGTGAAAGATGTGGCAGCTGCAGCCGTCCTGGTTACCGCGATAGCCGCCGTCATCATCGGGATCATCCTGTTTCTGCCAAAACTGATATCAATAAACCTAAATTAATCAACTATGAAAAAAACTACCTTCATCCTGCTAATTGCCCTGATCGCCGGGTTTAGCTCCTGCAAACCAAAAGAGAAAAAGGCGGAAGAGGCCCCTTTGATCGGGAAAAAAATGGCTGAATTCAAAAGCGACCTGATGACCCCCGAGATTCTATGGAGTTTTGGAAGGTTGGGCGAGCCTGCGCTCTCAGCCGACAAAAAAACCATCCTGTATGGCGTCACCTACTATGATATTGCCCAGAACAAGGGGAACCGTGAATTATACACCATTGGCACCGACGGGAAAAACCTGAAGCAAATTACAACAACCCGGTTCAGCGAATACCAGGCAGAATGGACCTCCGATGGCAAAAAAATCACCTTCATGTCGGCCGAAACTGGCTCGATGCAGCTCTGGATCATGGACCCCGACGGGAACAACCGCCAGCAGCTGACACAGATCGAAAACGGGATCAACGGATACAAATACGCCCCCGATCAGAAAAAAATCCTCTACACTGCCGATGTCCCCTGTGAGAAACAGATGAACGACCTCTATGCCGGTCTTCCGAAGGCAAGCGGCCGGATCTATAACGACCTTATGTACCGGCACTGGGACACCTGGGTTCAGGCCTACAGCCACATTTTCGTTGCCGATCTTTCAAAAGAGATGATTACCAAGGGCAAGGACATTATGCTGAATGAACCCTACGAAACGCCTCTTATGCCATTCGGGGGAATGGAACAGATAACCTGGAGCCCCGACAGTAAGGTAATCGCCTATACCTGCCGGAAAAAGAAAGGTATCGAATATGCAAAGTCGACCAACTCCGACATCTACCTTTATGAACTTGAAGGCGGGAAAACAACCAATATCAGCGAGGGTATGATGGGCTATGACGTAGCGCCGGTCTATTCCCCCGACGGGAAAAAAATTGCTTGGCAGAGTATGGAACGCGATGGCTATGAATCTGACAAGAACCGTTTAATTGTTTATGACCTCGAATCGAAGACAAAAACTGACTTCACGAAAACCTTTGACCAGAATGCCGAAAACCTTGCCTGGAGTGATGACAACAAGTCGATTTTCTTCACCAGCGACTACCATGCCACCGACGAAATTTACAGGCTAGACCTGGCCGACGGCAAAATCACCAAAATCACCGACGGAATCCATAACTACACTGGGGTCATCCCTGCAGGGGATAAATTGATTGCCTCGCGGATGTCGATGTCGATGCCCACCGAGCTCTACTCCGTTGATCCCGTAACCGGCAAGGACACGCCGATAACAACCACCAACAAGGACATTCTCGACAAACTGGCCATTGCCAAAGTCGAACAACGATGGATCAAGACGACCGACAACAAGGAGATGCAAACCTGGATCATCTATCCGCCCCATTTTGACCCGTCGAAAAAATACCCCACCCTGCTCTATTGCGAAGGCGGGCCGCAAAGCACGGTAAGCCAGTTCTGGTCATTCCGCTGGAACTTCCAGATGATGGCTGCCAACGGCTATATCATCGTCGCCCCCAACCGTCGCGGACTTCCCGGTTTCGGCCAGGCATGGAACGAACAGATCAGCGGCGATTACGGCGGTCAGAATATGAAGGATTACCTCAGCGCCATCGATGCCATGACCAAGGAACCCTATGTCAACAAAGACAAGCTGGGATGTGTTGGCGCGAGTTATGGCGGATTTTCGGTGTACTGGCTTGCCGGTAACCATAACAAACGGTTCAAGGCCTTTATTGCCCATGACGGGATGTTCAACCTCGAGTCGCAATACCTTGAAACAGAAGAGATGTGGTTTGTCAACTGGGATCTCGGCGGTCCGTTCTGGGATAAAAACAACAAAACCGCCCAGCGCTCCTTTGCAAATTCGCCTCACAAGTTCATCCAGGACTGGGATACACCAATACTGGTCATCCATGGCGAACTTGATTACCGGATTGTTGCCACACAGGGCATGCAAGCCTTCAATGCTGCCAAACTGCGCGGAATCCCTGCCGAATTCCTTTACTTCCCCGACGAAAATCACTGGGTGCTGAAACCTCAAAATGGAATCCTTTGGCAGCGTACTTTTTACAATTGGCTAGACAAATGGCTTAAATAATTCCATGACAGGATCTTCGATTTTATGACCGTTGTGCAGTTCCGGCGATCCCTGTGGCGGAATAACCGCCACAGGGATCGCCGGAACTGCATAAAAGGCCTGTAAGAGCCCCCGGGACGCATTAAACGAACCGAAACAACCCAGACAGCCTTATGAAAAACAAGTTCACTGAAGCTGCCCTGATCCTGAAAAAATCAAACTTCACCACCGCATTCACCGGGGCAGGGATTTCTGTTGAGAGCGGCATTCCTCCGTTCCGCGGGAATGGCGGCCTCTGGGACAAATACGACCCGTCGGTGCTTGACATCGGCCATTTCTTAGCTGATCCGGCAGGATCCTGGACCGTGATCAACGAGATCTTTTACGATTTTTTCACCGCGGCAAAACCAAACAAAGCCCACCTGGTCCTTTCAAGGATGGAGAGGGAGGGAATGCTGGGGCGTATCATAACGCAGAATATCGACAACCTCCACCAGGAGGCAGGATCACACATGGTTTTCGAGTTTCATGGTAACTCCAAAAATCTTCGTTGTTTGCATTGCCTGCGTGAATACCTGGCCGGACAGATCAGCATTGACCATCTCCCGCCTACCTGCAGGGAATGCGGGGGAATCCTGAAACCCGACTTTGTCTTTTTCGGGGAGTCAATCCCTCAGCTGCCATTGACAGCGGCATATGAAGCGGCAACTATTTCAGACGTGTTCCTTATTATCGGCACTACCGGGGAGGTTATGCCTGCCAACCAGATCCCGTTGATGGCAAAAGAGTACGGGGCAACCATCATCGAGATAAACCCCGAACCAAGTCTTTATACCGGTAAAATAACAGATATTTTCCTGCAGGGAAAGGCTGCAGAAGTCATGGAGCGCCTGGAAAACCTTCTATTTTCCCCGTCCCTGGATAATGATCAGGATGGTATAAATTAAAATCTTGAAATCCATGGCCAGCGACATGTTCTCTATATAAAGAATATCGAACTTGAGGCGTTCGACCATCTGCTCAAGATTTTCCGCATAGCCATACTTCACCTGTCCCCAGGAGGTAATGCCCGGCTTGACTTTGTGAAGTAAACGGTAATGGGGAGCCTCCTGGGTAATGAGGTCGATATAATACTGTCGCTCAGGGCGGGGGCCCACAAGGCTCATATCACCTTTTAACACCGTGTAAAACTGGGGGATCTCATCCACGCGGAATTGTCTTAAGAACCTGCCAAAACGGGTAATCCTCGGGTCATTCTTCGAAGACAACTGCGGTCCGTTGTCTTCGGCGTCCTTGTACATTGTACGGAACTTATGCATGGTAAAGGGTTTCCCTTTAATGCCAATCCGTTCCTGGGAAAAGAAAACGGGTCCCTGGGAAGTAACCTTGATAATGATCGCTGTAATAATCATCACAGGGGCCAGCAGGATCAGACAAAAAATAGAAATCACCAGGTCAAGGATGCGTTTAAGCGACATTTGCCAGTCGGGCATCAAGTCGGGATAAATCTGAATAAGAGGGGCGTGAAAAATAGAGGTTGTCTTAACCGACCCCATGAGAATGTCCTGCATTGCCGGTATGATTTTAATTACCACTGCTGTATCTTCAAGCTGGGTAATAATGTTTTCTATTGTGTGGTTCTCCGAGTGTTCAATGGCAATGATCACCTCTTCGATGGCCAGCTCCTTCACCAGCCTGTTGAGGTCCTGCAACCCGCCCAGGTGGGGGATTGATTCGGCCAGTTTATACTGGCTGTAACCTTCGACATTGATAAATCCGACAAATTTATTACCCGAAGATTTTTCCTGGTTTTCAATTTCATTGTAAATCGACACGGCGTTCCCGTTACTCCCGATAATGATGGTGTTAAATCCTATAATTTTATAATGGATTTTGTAGGCGGCACGGGAAGTGAGGAAAAACCGGAATGACCCTGTAAAAAACAGATGGAGCATCAGCAGGATAAAAAAGAATTCGATATAGGTATGCTGGTTGATGATCCTGTCGTCGAGGATGAGGGTGAAAAAAAGAATCGTTGTCCCGATGATGGTGATCAGGGTTGTCTGTGCAAACTCCCTTAGCCTGGCTTTCCGGTATATCTTCCGGTATGTTCCGATGAGTGCATAGAGCATCAGCCAGAATGCGGGAATGATGGTAACCCCGTAATAGAGGTTTTTATCTGCGAAAACATCATGCAGATGCGAAAATATCTGGTGGTCAACAGCATATTTCCGGTAAATAAAGAACAGGGTCCAGGCAATAAAAGCCGCAAAGATGTCGGCTGAAACATATTTTATAACCTGTAACCGTTTATTCATAACTGAAGGTTCTGTATTCGTTTTCTGTTGCTTTGATCAGCGTGTCACCAGTTTGAAATTGTCAAAGAGTATGGTATCATGTTTTACTCCTGCAGCTTTCAACGTTCCAAGATAGACACGGTAAGAGGTCATCCCTGCATAAGCATTCAACGTGTTGCTCAGATCAATATATATCTTTTTCCAAAGGCCATTGGTTGGGCTAAGGGTGATTACAGGGCTTTGATAGAGTGAGGAAGTGCCATAGGTAAACACCCCGACCGTCAGGGAACTTGAAAGTTTAAAATTCATCTCCAGGAAAACAGCGGCTGAAGGAATGGGAAATTCAGCATGCGAGATACACTCAAAATAGTCGTGCGCTGAATCCAAAACAACCATACCGGAGTGCATTCCTTCAAAAGTATAACGGGAACCGGCAGTGGTACGTACAATGGCAGCGGTGCTGCCCTTGGTTGTATCCAATGTAAAGGGCACCTGTTCGTTTTCAAAATCTTCGAGCCAGGTAAACTTGGTGGTTGACTGGTATGTTGTTTTGACATTCCCCATTTTGGTCACACTATCCGAGGCGAAAACCAGGGTTCGCTCCACCGGGGTATAATATTCGTAACTGATCCTGGTGGCAGCGATGCCGTTTTTTTTAATCCCGGGATATATTTTCACGGTGTGTTTCCCGCTTTTCAGTACAGGAAATTTTGCCGGGAGCTCAAATGCTCCCAGGAAATCATTGTCAACGGTGACCCAGGCATCGGTGATGTGCTGGGAATTGGACCCCTGAGCAGTATTGGTAACCAGGTAAACAGAATCGATGCTGAGGTAGGCAGGAACGGTTTGTGAACCTGAAAATTTCTCACACGACGACACCGTGACAAGCAGGAATCCCATCAAAACAAGAGAACAAAAGAAAGTCCGGCTGATCATACGTGCGACATGAGTTGAAAATCACTGTGTGATGTAATGGCTAACGGTCGATTTTAACCGATATTGTTTGTTTTCAGACAAAAGTAATGAACAATAAACAAACAAGTTTTCAGCTTATTTTACTCGTTGTAAGATTTATTTTTTCAATGATCTTGTGCGCTACTTCGAGGGCGCTGTATCCATCATTGATGGTGACGGGAGGAACTGTATTGTTGATGATTGCCGAGGAAAAACTTTCCAGTTCAGCCTTGATGGCATTCAATGGTTTTATCTCCGGCTTGTCAAAGCTGATTTGTTTTGTTCCGCGTCCCGGGCCAAGTTCCAGAACAAACCCCATCGGGGCGGTATCCTTTTCCACATCGCTGATTTTCACCACCTCGAGCTCCTTTTTCAGGAAATCAATGGAGATATAGGCATCCCGCTGAAAGAACCGCGCTTTCCGCATATTTTTCAGGGAGATCCTGCTGGCGGTAAGATTGGCCACGCACCCGTTGTCGAATTCGATGCGTGCATTGGCAATATCGGGCGTATCGCTCACGACGGCAACACCGCTTGCACTGATTTTCCTGATATTGCTTTTAACCACGCTCAGCACGATGTCAATATCATGAATCATCAGGTCGAGGATCACGGGAACATCGGTTCCGCGTGGGTTGAATTGTGCCAGCCGGTGGCTTTCAATGAACATGGGCCTGTCGAAACTCGCTTCAGCCGCCAGGAATGCAGGGTTAAACCGCTCCACATGACCAACCTGCACCTTAACGTTCGCCTCCCCGGCGATTTTAATCAGTTCCCGGGCCTCCTCGAGGGTGGTGACAATCGGTTTTTCAATAAACACGTGGCGACATTTTTTCAGGGCCTTGGCGGCACATTCAAAGTGTGAAACCGTAGGCGTGACGATATCAACCACATCAACCGAATCAATCAGGTCGTCGATGGATTCCCAATGTTTAACCCCGAATTCAAGCTCCGTCTTCTCGGCATTTGCCGTATCAGGATCATAAAATCCAACCAGATCAAACTCAGGAATTTCCTTGAGACATTTCAGATGAATTTTCCCAAGATGGCCGGCGCCCAGTACTCCGATTTTCAGCATTTTACTTTTTTTTGCAAAGGTAGGTTTTTACCCTGACTGAATTTAGTATTTTCGTGAAAAATTTAACATCCCATAATCTCATGTCCCATACCATTCCAGTTGACTCTTACCGTCATCAGGGCCTCAGAAAACTACTGGTTCAGAATATCAGGCAGAAAGGAATTTCAGATCAGCAGGTTCTGGCTGCGATTGAAAAGGTTCCCCGGCACTATTTCTTTGAATCCTCCTTCCTTGAGTATGCCTATGAGGACAAGCCATTTTCGATCGGGGCCGGTCAGACAATCTCACAGCCCTATACCGTAGCCTTTCAAACCGAATTACTGCATATAAAAAAGAATGACAAAGTGCTGGAAATTGGTACCGGATCGGGTTATCAGGCCTGTATCCTGGCCGAATTAGGCGCAAAAGTCTTTACCATTGAACGTCAGAAGACCCTCTTTGACCGCACCAGCAAACTCCTTCCCGTGTTAGGGTACCATACCATCAAGACATTTTTCGGCGACGGCTATAAGGGATTGCCTACGTTTTCGCCCTTTGACAAGGTCATCGTGACAGCGGCTGCTCCCTTTATCCCGGAGGCCCTGCTCGAACAACTGAAGCCGGGAGGTATCCTGGTAATCCCGGTTGGCGCGGGAGATGTCCAAATCATGACCACCCTCACCAAACTGGAAGATCTTTCGATTGAAAAAAAGGAATATGGCGCTTTCAGGTTTGTACCTATGCTCGAGGATAAAGCCAAAGAAAAATAACCTTACCCTTATCAGGAATTGCTGCGCCAACGGTGGCGTGCCCTCCTGAAAAAAGCAATGCCGAATCCGACCGTCATCACCACCGACCCCAGCCACAAAATACTGATATAGGGATTCATGATGGTTTTTACGACGATATAGTCGGGATCCTTCGACACATGGGCGATATAGGTATAGTAATCGCGATCGATAAAATGGCGCGTATCGGGATTATAAACCGCGCCCATTTTGGGATGAACATTCACAGAGGGATAAAGGGTGAAGGCTTTGGTCAATTTACCCTTCGATTTGCTGAGAAAATCAACCGTATAGACCGTCGTGTTCCCGGCAGTCCTGCTGCTGGAATAGGTAACAAAAAAACCGTTCATCAGCAACGTATCGTTGCGGGTAAGCACCAGGTTTTCAGCATTGTCCTGGGCGGCTCCCAAATCGAATGTCGAGGTATTCTTTGAAATAACCTGCGAGTTTGAGAAGGTGACCACGGTTCCAAGTACAAAAAGCACAAAACCCACATGTGCAATGATCGCACCAATATTCCTGGGTTTTGCAGTCCTGAAAATCATGTTGTACAGCGACGAAAACAGGGCGAACAGGGTAAAGGCGATGAGCAGGATAAAGTTCATACTGGTCACCACACCCGCTGCTGCTATCGCCGAACAGGCTGCAATGGCAGCAACAAGCGGAATTGCCATTTTTTTCATGAAGTGCCCGGGTTCGTTTTCATCATAGTTAAGAAACTGGCTGAAGGCGATGAACGCTGCAATCAGCAGGGCATAGGGCATTTGCCAGTGATTGTAAAAACCGACCCTGTCGGCAGGAGGGGCAATGCTGGTATGGAAAAGGCCGTTGAAAACCGGGATTGAGGTAGTAAAGACAATCTGGAAGGCAGCCAATACCATGATGATTGCCCCGATGAACATCCAGAATTCGCGTGAAAGGAGTACATCTTTCCTGGAAACATGGAATTTCCGGATATTTCCTCCAATCATAACCACCATGATAACCAGGAATGTAAGCAGAAACACCAGCAACTGCTTCGTCATGCCATTATCCCCGAATGAATGTGCCGATGTGTCGGCCAGGACGCCGCTGCGGGTAAGGAAGCTGGCGTAAAGCACCAGCACGTACGAGAGCGTAATCAGGAGGTAGGCGGCAAGCAGGGCGTAATTCTGCCTCCTGGCTATCAACAGGAAATGGAGCCCTGCTACGAGGGTCATCCAGGGAACCAGGGAGGAGTTTTCGACGGGATCCCATGACCAGAACCCGCCAAAGGTAAGCGAGACATATGCCCATGCACCGCCGAGGAGGATTCCGGCGCCCAGCATCAGCAGGGCCAGCAACGTCCACGGCATCGCACGGCCAATCCAGGTATGGTAATCTTTCTTCAGGAAGGAGGCGATGGCATAGGAAAACGGGACCAGGGCAAGCGCATATCCCAGGAACAGGATGGGGGGATGGATCGTCATCCAGATATTCTCCAGAAGCGGGTTCAGACCATTCCCGTCCGTCACCATGGTAAGATAGTTCGGCATCGCAAAAATGGTACCCTGTATCGTATCAACCGTATCCCTGAGCAGGGTAAAGGGGCTGGCGCCGATCTTGGTTCCAAAAAGGGTGATCCCGAGCAGCATCGAGGTCACGAAGATCTGCGACAGGGAAAAAATCATCATTACGGAGGTTTCCCAATTTCGGGCCAGCCTGAGCAAAACCAATCCAATCAACGCCTGCCAGAGGGCCCATACGAGGAAACTGCCCTCCTGGCCTGCCCAGAAACAGGAAATAATATATTTTATCGGCAATTCCACCGAGGAGTACTGCCACACATAAGCGTACTCAAAATAATGGTTAAAGATGAGATAATATAAAATTACCGCTACCGATACCATTGAAACGGCATGTACAATGTACAAATTTCGAGCCGCCGATCTCCAGCGGTTTTTATTCTCTTTTCTCCAAAAGGCAAGGGAATAAAAAAGTGTAGCAAGAATAGAGGTTCCGAAACCGAGCCAGATAAAAAACCTGCCCATGTCACCGGCAAAGAGGTGTTCACCTATATATTGAATAGTCATATCTGTTTTCTTAAGAAGCCGCAAAAATACGCATTTCAATCATATGCAGAAAGTATCATTCCTGTTTTTCGGAATATCCTCGAAACAATTTCCTCCATGTATGCTGATCCCCAATCGTTTTACACCACAGGAAATAAAAACCGGCCGGCAATCTGGTCTCCTTTTACACTTTGCATTATCTTCGCATAAAAATACAACATGAATAAAATAGGTCTTATTGGCGGCTCCGGGCTGGAGAAACTGAACATTTTCGAGAATACAAGGGAGATTGGTGTGACAACACCCTATGGCCCCCCTAGTTCAACTTTTTTCACAGGAACGATCGGCAACTGCGAACTCTACATTCTTTCGCGTCATGGACGCGACCATGCCATCCCTCCCACCCAGGTCAACAACAGGGCCAACATCGCCGCACTTCAAAAGTTAGGCTGTCAGTATATTTTCGCAACCACGGCCTGCGGAAGCCTGCGGGAGGAGATCCGGCGGGGCGACATGGTCATTGCGGATCAGTTTATCGATTTCACGCGGCACAGGATCAACACCTTTTACGACAAGTTTGATCCGGGAAAAATGGCCCACACCGCCATGGCGGATCCCTTTTCGGAGAAGTTGCGACAGGTGCTCATCCGGGGCTGCAGGGAAAAGGGAATATCGTTTCATCCAACGGGAACAATTGTAACCATCGAAGGCCCCCGCTTTTCCACCAGGGCCGAATCCAGGATGTTCAGGTTGCTGGGAGCCGATGTGATCAACATGAGCATCGCCCCCGAAGCCAGCCTGGCCATGGAGGCTGGGATTCCATATGCCACCATCGCCCTGTCAACCGATTACGACTCGTGGAAACATGATGAGGAGCCAGTTACCTGGGAGGATGTGCTGCGCGTATTCAACGAAAATGTGATCCATGTAACCGGGCTGCTGGTGCATATCCTGCAGAACTTCAGGGAGGAATAACAACACGGTTTATCCTGGAAAAGAATCCGGGCCGCAGGAAAATCATGCTGATTTTCCTGCGGCCCGGAAAGCCTGTTACCTTGTCAAACCGGTTTAACGGGCATATTTAAAATCCCTTCCCAGGTATTTGGCGGTATCACCCAGTTGTTCTTCGATGCGCAGAAGCTGGTTGTATTTTGCAATGCGGTCGGTACGGCATGCCGAGCCGGTTTTAATCAAACCGGTATTCAGCGCCACGGCCAGGTCGGCGATGGTCACATCTTCGGTTTCCCCCGAACGGTGACTCATAACAGCAGTGTAGCTGTGACGATAGGCCATATTCACGGCATTGATGGTTTCGCTCAGCGTACCGATCTGGTTTACCTTGATCAGGATAGAGTTGGCGACACCCTTTTTAAAGCCCTGCGCGAGCCGCTCCACGTTGGTAACAAAAAGATCGTCCCCTACCAGCTGGATTTTATTGCCAAGTTCCTTGGTCATCAGTTTCCATCCATCCCAGTCATCTTCGGCCATCCCATCTTCAATGGAGATGATCGGGTAACGCTTTGCCCAATCTTTCCAGAATGCGACCATATCGGCGGGAGAAAGTTTATCTCCTGTGGATTTTTTCAGGTGATACACATTTTCTTCAGGAATAAAATATTCCGAAGATGCAGGATCCAACGCAATGCAGATGTCCCTGCCCGGTTCGTAGCCCGAAATCTCGATGGCCTTCATGATAACCTGCAGGGCCTCCTCATTCGATTTGAGGTTCGGTGCAAAACCGCCCTCATCCCCGACGTTGGTTGAATATTTGCCTTTTTTCAGAACCGATTTCAGGTTGTGGAACACCTCGGCGCCCATCCTGAGTCCTTCGCTGAAGGATGTTGCGCCTACCGGCATGATCATAAATTCCTGGAAGTCGATGGAATTGTCGGCATGTGAACCGCCATTCAGAATGTTCATCATGGGGATGGGCAGCGTTTGTGCCGCAACACCGCCAATATAGCGGTACAATTCCTGCCCGGTAACCTGGGCTGCAGCATGCGCTGCGGCAAGCGAAACTCCCAGGATTGCATTGGCCCCCAGTTTCGCCTTATTCGGCGTACCATCGAGTTCGATCAGTTTGTTGTCAATCTCAATCTGGTCGGTAACGTACATTCCCTGGATCTCCTCTGCGATCACAGTATTTACATTCTGCACAGCCTGCAGCACACCCTTGCCCAGGTACACCTTCTTGTCGCCGTCGCGCAGTTCAACGGCCTCATGGACCCCTGTTGACGCCCCAGAGGGGACAGCAGCGCGTCCGATGATGCCATTATCGGTAATAACATCCACTTCAATGGTTGGATTTCCTCTTGAGTCCAGGATCTGCCTGGCATGGATAGATAAAATAGTACTCATGGTTGTATGTATTAGTGGTTTAGGTTATAAAGAAAAAAGGACAACATATAACTATGTTATCCTTTTCCTGCATTCATTGCTTACAATATTGTTTTCACTTGGCTCAGGCTTCCGGTGTTTCTTCAGGTGCCGTTGATTCTTCAGCTTTTTTGGAAGTTTTCTTTGCCTCTTTGTGCTCGGCAACTTTCTCCTCGGTGTCGCCGGCCGCTTTTTTAGCCCCGGCTCTTTTCCTGCGGGTAGATTTGGTCTTGCCTTCCTCCTTTGGAGAGAGCATGGCTTCATTGTAATCCACCAGTTCGATCAGGCACATCTCGGCATTATCCCCAAAACGGTTTCCCGTTTTCAAAATACGGGTATATCCTCCCGGGCGATCCATGATCTTCTTTGAAATTTCACGGAAAAGCTCGGTCACGGCTTCCTTGCTCTGCAGGTAGCTGAAAACGGTACGACGTGAGTGGGTTGTATCCTCTTTCGACTTGGTGATCAGAGGCTCAACATAAACACGCAGCGCTTTAGCTTTCGCAACGGTTGTATGAATCCTTTTATGAATGATCAGAGAGGCGGCCATATTTGAAAGCATTGCCTTCCTGTGTGCACTTTTTCTCCCTAAATGATTAAATTTCTTTTGGTGTCTCATCGCAATTAATCCTTATCTAATTTATATTTCGTCGTATTCATGCCAAATTCAAGGCCCTTTGATTTCACAAGTTCTTCAAGTTCGGTGAGTGATTTTTTTCCGAAATTCCTGAACTTCAGCAAATCATTTTTATTAAACGCAACAAGGTCACCCAGATATTCTACATCGGCAGCCTTGAGGCAATTAAGTGCCCTGACCGAAAGGTCCATGTCAACCAGCTTGGTTTTCAATAATTGCCGGATGTGCAGGGAGGTTTCATCAAATTCTTCCGCAACAGCTTTCTCAGCCGAATCGAGGGTGATCTTCTCATCAGAAAACAGCATAAAATGGTGGATGAGAATCTTGGCAGCTTCTTTCAAAGCGTTCTTAGGCTGAATGGAGCCATCGGTAGTTACCTCAATGACCAGCTTTTCGTAGTCGGTCTTTTGCTCGACCCGAAAATTTTCAACATTAAAGGTTACATTTTTGATAGGTGTATGAACCGAGTCAATTGCAATTCTGCCCAGTGAGGAGCTCAGTGTTTTATTTTCTTCAGCAGGAATGTAGCCACGGCCCTTGTCGATGGAAAGTTCAAACGACAATTTAACATTGGCTTCCATATGGCAAATCACGATTTCAGGATTCAGTACCTGGAAAACAGATAGAAATTTATTAATATCTCCAGCCTTAAAATCTTTCTGTTGCGCAATGACAACAGTAACCTTTTCAGCGTTTTCAGTTTCGATCAGGCGTTTGAAACGAATTTGTTTCAGGTTCAATATGATCTCGGTAACATCCTCAATAACACCCTTTATCGTGGAGAATTCCTGTTCTACCCCTTCAATTTTCACTGAAGTGATGGCAAAGCCTTCCAATGAAGAAAGCAGAATTCTCCTGAGTGAGTTCCCTATGGTCACACCAAAACCTGGTTCAAGCGGGCGGAATTCGAATACCCCACGGCAATCATCGGCTTCCACCATGATTACCTTGTCAGGTTTCTGGAACGGTAATATTGCCATATATAATTTTTTTTGGTTATTTTAATTTTGCTGATGAACGGGACAAGGCGAACCCTGTCCCTTCACAACAAAGAAAATTCACTATTTCGAATACAATTCGACGATAAGCTGCTCCTTGATATTTTCAGGAATCAGGTCCCGTTCGGGATAATTCATGAATTTTCCGGTCATCATACCGCCATCCCATTCCAGCCATGAATACTGGTTGCCACGTCCTGAAAGGGAGTTGGTGATGATTTCCAGCGATTTGGAACGTTCGCGAACTGAAACGAGATCTCCCGGGTGAAGTTCATACGATGGGATATTCAGTACCTTGCCGTTTACCAGGATATGCCGGTGTCCGATTAACTGACGGGCGCCATCACGGGTGGGAGAAATTCCCAGGCGATAAACTACATTATCAAGCCGTGATTCGATCAGTTGCAGAAGGACCTCACCGGTTACACCACCCTTGCGGGAAGCTTTCTCGAAAATATTCCGGAACTGACGCTCGAGAATACCATAGGTATATTTGGCTTTTTGTTTCTCCATCAGCTGGGTGCCGTACTCAGAAACTTTCGCCCTGCGCTTGGTCTGGCCATGCATTCCCGGAGGATAATTTTTTTTCTCATAACTTTTATCAGGGCCAAAAATAGGATCTCTGAACCTTCTTGCAATTCTGGACTTTGGGCCAATGTATCTTGCCATGCTACTAGATATATGTAATTATTAAACTCTTCTTCTTTTGGGAGGACGGCATCCGTTGTGCGGTAATGGCGTAATATCAACGATCTCGGTTACCTCGATTCCTGCAGTGTGCAGGGTGCGGATGGCTGATTCGCGACCAGCTCCCGGTCCTTTGATATAAACCTTTACTTTGCGGAGACCCTGGTCATAGGCAACCTTCGAAGCATCCTGTGCAGCCATCTGTGCGGCATAAGGAGTGTTTTTCTTGGATCCCTTGAACCCCATCTTCCCTGCTGATGACCAGCTGATGACCTGGCCACCGTTGTTGGTCAGCGTAATGATGAGATTGTTAAAAGATGCATTCACATAGGCTTTACCTATTGCATCTACCTTAACAACCCTTTTCTTTGAACTTTTTTCAGTCTTTGCCATATTCTAATTTACTACATGCATTAACGATTAACCTTTGGTTGCCTTTTTCTTGTTTGCAACGGTTTTTTTCCTGCCCTTACGGGTACGGGCATTGTTCTTCGTACTTTGTCCGCGAACAGGCAGTCCCAGACGATGACGGATTCCACGGTAGCAACCGATATCCATCAGACGTTTGATATTCATCTGGACTTCAGAACGCAGAGCACCTTCGATTTTGAAATTATCGTTGATAACCGAACGGATCTTATTCTGTTCTTCATCATTCCAGTCCTGAACCTTCTTATTCCTGTCAACACCTGCCACATCAAGGATCTTCTGGGCAGTGCTTCTTCCGATACCAAAGATATAGGTCAGCCCAATTTCACCCCTTTTATTTTTAGGTAAGTCAATACCTGCAATTCTGGCCATAACAATCCAATTTTATGTTTGTAATATTTTAACCTTGTCTTTGTTTGAACTTAGGGTTCTTTTTGTTAATGACATACAGTTTGCCATTTCTGCGAACGATCTTGCAATCTGCCGATCTCTTCTTAATTGATGCTCTGACTTTCATGTTACGTTTGCTTTAATACTATTGATATCTGAACGTAATTCTTCCTTTTGTTAAATCATACGGTGACATCTCGATTCTGACGCGGTCTCCGGGAAGAATTTTTATATAATGCATCCTCATTTTACCCGAAATATGGGCTGTTATCACATGCCCGTTCTCTAATTCCACCCTGAACATTGCGTTCCCGAGGGATTCGATGACCGTGCCATCCTGTTGAATTGACGATTGCTTTGCCATACTATATGCTACTTGATCCTAGTACCTCTTCAATATACCGGAAGGTTGAAAGAACATCCGCCTTTTCCTTATTCACCGCCACCGTAAGCTCAAAGTGTGCCGATGGCATCCTGTCTGCTGTGCGGATTGTCCAACCGTCAGGGTCCTGGATTACACTCTTGACACCCAGGTTGATCATGGGTTCGATGCAGATGGTCAACCCTGTCTGCAACTTTGCTCCCCATCCCTTTTTCCCGTAATTGGGAATATCCGGTTTCTCGTGCAACTGCCTGCCAATTCCATGCCCTACAAGTTCCCGCACCACCGAATATCCATATCCCTCCACAAACTCCTGAACGGCAGCGCTGACGTCACCAATCCGTTTCCCGGTCACAGCAACTGCCACAGCCCGGTACAGCGATTCCTTAGTGCGTTTCAGCAGGTTCATCACATCCTCCGACACCTCTCCAACAGGAAAGGTGTAGGCTGAGTCACCATAATAGCCATCCTTCTGACATCCGCAGTCGATCGAAACTATATCACCATTTTTAAGAACTCTTTCACCCGGTATCCCATGAACCACCTCTTCATTGACAGAGATGCACAAGGTCGCCGGAAATCCTCTGTAACCTTTAAAACCCGGTACCGCCCCTTCCCCCCGGATAAAATCTTCAGCAATTTGGTCAAGTGTTATCGTTTTAACACCCGGTTTGATATGTTTTGCTACTTCTGCAAGCGTTTTGCTTACAATAATTCCATTTTCTCTTAAAAGTTCAATCTCACCAGCCGTTTTTATCGTCATCTGTTTGTTAAACATAGATTATTGACCGGAGGTTGAATAAGAGGAGCGTCCCTTGATCCTTCCAGATTTGGTAAGTCCATCATAATGACGCATCAGCAGGTGACTTTCAATCTGCTGCAACGTATCCAGCACAACACCCACCAGGATTAACAGGGAGGTGCCGCCATAGAACTGGGCGAACTGGGAGGTAACCCCCACCATCCTGACAAAGGCAGGCATGATGGCTACAAAGCCCAGGAAGATTGATCCCGGCAGGGTAATCCTTGACATCACGTCATCGATGAACTCGGCAGTTTTTTTACCGGGCTTCACGCCGGGGATGAAACCGCCATTCTTTTTCATATCCTCGGCCATCTGGTTTGGATTCACCGTGATGGCGGTATAGAAATAGGTAAAGAAGATGATAAGGATGAAGAAGGTCAGATTATAGACAATACCATTGATGTCGGTAAACACCCTGGCAAAACCGGTAAGGGTCTCGTTGCTGGCAAAGCCTGCAATGGTCAGCG
Source organism: Bacteroidota bacterium (assembly GCA_037133475.1). Classification (GTDB taxonomy): domain Bacteria; phylum Bacteroidota; class Bacteroidia; order Bacteroidales; family FEN-979; genus CAIVAT01. Next base: position 31,212 of record JBAXOB010000027.1, on the reverse strand, counting down.
GCAGGAACATGATCGCCTGGGCGAAGATGATCGGCATAACACCGGCTGCATTTACCTTTAAGGGGATGTACTGGCGAACGCCGCCGTATTGTTTGTTGCCGACAATGCGCTTTGCATACTGGACCGGTATTTTCCGGGTTCCCTGAACCAGCAGGATCGTAACCAGGATAACAAGAACCAGGAAGGCAATTTCAACGACAAAGAAGACAAGACCGCCACCTTTCTGTTCCATCCTCGAAACGAGTTCTCCAAAGAGGGCAAAAGGCAAACGGGCCATGATCCCGATCATGATGATCAGCGAAATGCCGTTACCGATCCCCTTGTCGGTAATCCTTTCGCCCAGCCACATGACAAACATGGAGCCCGCGGTAAGGATAATGATGGAGGATATTCCGAAGAAGGAAAATACTGAATGGTGTGTTACACTTGCACTAAAGGGTGAAATCGCTTCTGCGGGCAACTGTGATGCCAGGTTGGCAATATAGGCGGGTGACTGGAAAATCAAAATAACGACAGTGAGATAACGTGTCATCTGGTTGATCTTCTTTCTTCCGCTTTCACCCTCTTTCTGCAGTTTCTGGAAATAGGGAATTGCCATTCCAAGTAGCTGCATGACGATGGAGGCCGAGATATAAGGCATGATTCCAAGCGCAAAAATCGAGGCATTTGAAAATGCACCTCCGGAGAACATGTTCAGCAGCCCGAGCAAACCCGATTTGGTCTGGTTTTGCAGGCTGGCTAACATACTTGGGTCGACACCAGGAAGTACTACATAAGATCCCAGACGATAGATCAGGACAATACCGATTGTATAAAGGATCCTCTTGCGGAGGTCTTCAATCTTCCAGATGTTTCGAATGGTTTGAATCAGTTTTTTCATTCAAACAAGTTTAAAGTATGTTAGCAACTCCACCTAATTCTTCAATTGCTTTCTTGGCTGTCGCCGAGAAACCATGAACGGTAACTTCCAGTTTTGTTTTCAGTTCTCCGCGGCCCAGGATCTTAATCCGGTCGTGTTTGGAAGCGTACCCGCATTCGACAAGAACTTCAGCGGTAATAACGCCCAGGCTCTTCTTTTCTGCGACCAATTCCAAAATATCGAGATTAATTCCTTTATATTCAACCCTGTTGAAATTTTTGAATCCGAACTTTGGTACACGCCGCACGAGTGACATCTGTCCGCCCTCATATCCTAATTTCTTAGAATATCCCGAGCGCGACTTTGCTCCTTTATGACCGCGGGTGGAGGTTCCACCGTGACCGGAACCCTGGCCCCTGCCAATACGCTTCACCTTTTTTGTTGAACCTTTTGCCGGTTTAAGATTGCTTAAATCCATTTGAGTATCGTTTATCTTTTATTATATTTTTTCGAATGTAACCAAGTGAAGAACCTTGCCCACCATGCCCATGATCTGGGGGGTAGCCTCGTGTTCCACGGTATGGCGGATCCTCTTCAGACCCAGGGCCTGGAGGGTGCGTTTCTGGCGCAACGGTCTTCCGATGCCACTGCGAACCTGTGTTATTTTAATTTTTTCCATTGGATGAACAGCCTTTATTAATTTGAATTAGCCATTAAATACTTGATTCAGTTCAATTCCCCTGAGCTGCGCGATCGTATAAGGATCTCTCAGTTTGATCAGGGCATTGATCGTGGCTTTCACCACACTGTGCGGGTTTGACGAACCTTTTGATTTGGCAAGAACATCCTTCACGCCGACGCTTTCCAGGACGGCACGCATGGCACCCCCTGCAATAACACCGGTTCCCGGAGCTGCCGGTTTAAGGTAAACCAGGGCGCCACTATATTTGCCCAGTTGATCGTGTGGAATCGTCCCTTTCAGGATGGGAACCTTGATCAGGTTTTTCTTTGCATCATCGACTCCTTTGGCAATAGCAGCCGTGACCTCCTTGGCCTTACCCAGTCCGTAACCAACAACGCCGTTTTCATTACCCACTACCACGATGGCGGAGAAACTGAAGGTTCTGCCCCCTTTGGTAACTTTGGTAACGCGCTGAATGCTGACCAGGCGATCCTTGAACTCGATTTCACTCGACTTTACTCTCTTTACATTAACGTTTGTCATATCTTCCTTAGAATTTTAGGCCACCTTCCCTGGCAGCGTCTGCCAAAGATTTTACCCTGCCATGATATAAATAACCATTACGATCAAAAACAACCTTCTCGATACCCGCCTGGATTGCCTTTTCGGCAACATGCTTTCCGACCATCTTGGCGACATCGGTTTTGGTACCTTTCTGGTCTTTCACCCCTTTTTCCATGGATGAAGCCGCAACCAGCGTTTTTCCGGCCTGATCATCGATCAGTTGCACGTAAATAGCCTTACAACTGCGGAAAACGGTCATGCGAGGCCTGTCAGGAGTCCCTTGTACGATTTTACGTATCCTTTTTTTGATCCTGAACCTGCGAAATTCTTTTGCACTCTTGATAGCCATTGTATTCTTTTTAAAACGATTATAATAATCCTTTTGGCAGTGCCGCATTGCAATGCAGCACTATGCATATTATTGTCCGGCGGCAGATTTACCAGCCTTCTTCTTGATCTCTTCGCCCATGAACCTGACACCTTTTCCCTTATAGGGTTCCGGCTTGCGGAAAGAGCGGATCTTGGCGGCAACCTGGCCGATAAGCTGCTTGTCGGCAGATTTCAGGATGATGGTATTGTTTTTCCCTTTAACAGCAGTGGTTTCAACCGTAATCGTTTCAGGAAGTTCAAGCCAGATATTGTGTGAATATCCCAGCGCCAACTCAAGAACCTGTCCGTTGCCCGTTGCCTTGTAACCAACACCGACCAATTCCTGCACGGTTGTAAAGCCTTCCGATACTCCCTTGATCATGTTGAAAACCAGCGACCGGTAAAGGCCATGTTTGGCGCGGTCATCCTGGGCTTCCGAATGACGTTCGACCGTCACCAGACCTGGTTCAATTTTCAGGGTGATTTTCGGGTCAACCTGTTGAAACAGCTGGCCGAGTTTTCCTGTTACAGTAACCAGATTGGACTCGGAGACCGAAATCTTCACGCCATCGGGTAATGTAATCGGTAGTTTTCCTATTCTTGACATGTTTAATATCTCCTAATTAACTGATGTGACATAAAACCTCGCCGCCAACCTTCTGTGTGCGGGCCTCTTTATCGGTCATGATACCGTGCGATGTTGAAAGGATGGCAATACCAAGTCCGTTCAGTACCCTGGGCAGGTGCTCGTTGTCAACATATTTCCTGAGTCCGGGTTTCGAAATCCTGACAAGGCTGTTGATGGCGGAGAGCTTGGTGACCGGGTGGTATTTCAACGCGATCTTGATAACGCCGGGAAGTGGCTCACTTTCAAATTTATAATTGAGGATATATCCTTTTTCAAAGAGGATGCGGGTAATCTCTTCCTTGATTTTCGACTTTGGAATTTCAACAACCCGGTGGTTGGCCAACACGGCATTCCTGATTCTCGTCAAATAATCTGCAATGGGATCCGTAACCATTATTTTATTTTTTATTTGTTAATTTTTGTTTTTTCGGGACTAACCGCATACGTTCCAGCTGAGACGCACGGTGTGCCTTTCAACTGAGACGCACTGCCGTGCGTCTCTATATATATTTTACCAACTGGCTTTCCTGATACCGGGGATCAACCCTTTGTTTGCCATCTCCCTGAAGTTGATGCGGGAAACACCGAACAGACGCATATAACCTTTTGGGCGGCCTGTGAGTTTACAACGGTTGTGCAATCTTACCGGCGAAGCATTCTTCGGGAGTTTCTGAAGCGCGATATAGTCGCCTGCTTCCTTCAGTGCTTTACGCTTCTCGGCGAACTTTTCAACCATACGTTCACGTTTGCGCTCTCTGGCTTTCATGGATTCTTTTGCCATATCTTTACTTTGTTTTAAAGGGAATTCCGAATTCTTTCAAAAGGGCGTGAGCCTCACGGTCGTTGCGGGCGGAGGTCACAAAGGTGATATCCACTCCATTGATACGGGTAACCTTGTCGATATCAATTTCCGGGAAAATGATCTGCTCGGTCACACCCAGCGTATAGTTTCCACGACCGTCGAAACCTTTGTCGCTGATGCCACGGAAATCTCTTACCCGCGGGAGGGCGACAGAAATCAACCTGTCAAGGAAATCGTACATCCGCTCGCCGCGTAGGGTTACGCGAACACCGATCGGGTTGCCTTTTCTGAGCTTGAAGTTGGAGATGTCCTTCTTCGACTTGGTCGATACAGCCTTCTGACCGGTGATGTTGGTCATTTCGGTAATGCCGTTGTCGATGAACTTCTTGTCGGTGTTGGCAATGCCCAAACCCTGGTTCAGACAAATCTTGTTGATCCGTGGTACCTGCATGGGGCTTTTATAGTTGAACTGCTTTGTCAACGCAGGAACTACCTCATTCAGATATTTGTCTTTTAATCTTGGTGTATAATCCATTATTTTATAACCTCCCCTGAATTTATTGAATAACGAACCAGTTTTTCCGTTTTAGGATCCATTTTCCGGCCGATGCGTGTCGGTTTTCCCGTGTTGTCAATAACCTGAAGGTTAGAGAGATGTACGGGGGCTTCCATTTTTACGATCCCGCCCTGCGGACTTTTGGCATTGGGTTTGGTATGTTTTGAAACCATATTAACCCCTTCCACAATGGCTTTGTACTTTTCGGTATCGACCCGCAGGACCTTGCCCTGCTGACCTCTTGAATCACCGGCAATGACCATCACGGTGTCGCCTTTTCGGATATGTAACTTCTTCTGCATGATCTTATTTATAAATGCTTAAAGCACTTCTGGTGCTAAAGAAACGATTTTCATGAATTGTTTTTCGCGTAACTCCCTGGCTACCGGGCCAAAGATACGGGTTCCGAGCATTTCACCGGCATTGTTGAGCAACACAACCGCATTGTCATCAAACCTGATGTAGGATCCGTCGGCACGGCGCATCTCTTTACTGGTTCTCACCACCACTGCCTTTGCAACGGTTCCCTTCTTGATATTGCCGGAAGGGATTGCATTCTTGACTGTGACGATGATCCGGTCGCCAACACGGGCATACCGTTTGCGTGTACCGCCGAGGACTTTGATACAAAGAACTTCCTTGGCTCCGCTGTTATCTGCTACTGTTAATCTTGACTCCTGTTGTATCATGGCTATTTAACCTTTTCAATGATTTCGACAAGTCTCCAACATTTATTTTTACTCAATGGCCTGGTTTCTGCAATGCGAACTTTGTCACCTTCACTGCATTCATTTTTGTCATCATGGGCCATGAAACGGGAAGATTTTTTTACGAATTTCCCGTACTTTGGATGTTTAACCTTCCTTTCGACAGAAACGACGACGGATTTCTCCATCTTATTGCTGACTACGATTCCGGTTTTTTCCTTTCTTAAATTTCTTGTTTCCATATGATTTCATTTGTTGATCCGGGATTTTGCCCCGTTGTATAGACGGGTTTAAACCCGTCTCTACCGCAATTATTTTTTACCCGCTTTTGTAATGGCTTCCCCTTTTCTGGCCCGGCTGCGCAATTCGGTTTCTAGGCGGGCGATCGTTTTGCGGTATGCCTTAATTTTATTAGGGTTTTCCAAAGGCGAAACAGCATGGTTCAACTTAAGTTTTGTAAGCTGACGCTTTTCTTCGTCCATCCTTTCCAGGATTTCGGCCGTTGTTAATTCAATGATGACTTTCTGTTCCATTTGTGTTTATTTTTAAGACGTCTTTGAAAGTCGTCCTTACAACTTATATTGCTTCTTCAACGTAATCCTTACGCATGACCGTCCTGGTCTGAACCGGGAGTTTCTGGGCTCCGAGGCGTAAAGCTTCTTTTGCAGTAACCATGGGAACGCCTTCGATTTCAAAGAGGATCCTGCCGGGGTTGATACGTGCCACAAAATATTCGGGGGCACCTTTTCCTTTACCCATACGGACTTCGGCGGGTTTCTTGGTGACGGGTTTGTCGGGGAAGATGCGAATCCAGAGCTGACCTTCACGTTTCATGTGACGGGTGATTGCCTGCCTGGCGGCTTCAATCTGCCGGCCTGTGATCCAGGCTTCTTCCAGCGTCTTAATACCGAATGAGCCAAAAGCGAGTTGATGCCCACGCTGGGCATTGCCCTTCATCTTTCCCTTCTGCTGTTTCCTGTATTTTGTTTTCTTTGGTTGTAACATTATTCAGATATATTATTGGTTACAGTGCTTTTTTTTAGAGCCGCATACCGCGACATTCAGGTCTATTGTGAGCCGCATACCATACGGCTTTACAGGAGCCGCATCCGATGCGTCAATATGCTATTTTCTGGGTCCGCGTGATTTTCCGGCATCCCTTGCAGGTCCACGGTCACCACGGCGATCCTGGCCACGGTCGACACCACGGTCACCTCCGCGATCCCCTCCCCTGTCGCTGCGGCCACCACGATCACGGTCACCCGTACGTTCGTTGCCACGATGCTGTGACGGTTTCAGTTTCGTTGTGGCGGCATCAGGCACCAGGTCGGGACGACCATACACGTCACCCTTGCAGATCCATACCTTGATACCGATGATTCCATAGGTGGTATGAGCTTCGGCGGTTGCGTAATCAATATCGGCGCGGAAAGTATGTAATGGGATACGTCCCTCCTTGTATTGCTCGCGACGGGCCATTTCAGCACCACCAACACGACCGGAAATCATGATCTTGATCCCTTCGGCGCCGATCCTCATGGCCGATGCAATGGAGGTCTTGATTGCGCGACGATAGGAAATACGTCCCTCAATCTGACTTGCCACGGTATTGCCCACGATTACGGCATCAATTTCCGGACGTTTGATTTCGGAGATATTGATCTGGATCTCCTTTTTGGTGATCTTTTTCAGCTCCTCCTTTAATTTGTCAACTTCCTGGCCGCCTTTCCCGATGATGATCCCCGGGCGAGCAGTGTGAATGGTAACAGTTACCAGCTTCAAGGTACGCTCAATAACGATCTTTGCAATACCGGCCTTGGCCAGACGGGCATTCAGATACTTACGAATTTTGTCATCCTCGACCAGCTTGGACTCGAAATTCTTTCCGCCGAACCAGTTTGAATCCCAGCCGCGTATAATGCCTAACCTGTTAGCAATCGGATTGGTCTTTTGTCCCATTAAAACTTTATTTTAAGAATTGCTTAATATTCCTGTTAATTCTTGGTTTCTTCAACTTCTTCTACCTCTTCTGCTTCCACTTCCGGTTTGTTACGGGCATCGAGCATAATGGTAACGTGATTTGAACGTTTACGGATCCTGTGGGCGCGTCCCTGGGGGGCGGTTTGCAGGCGTTTCAGCTGGCGTCCTCCGTCAACAAAAACCTCCTTCACAAACAAATCGCTGTCTTCGATGCGCAAACCCTCATTTTTGGCCTGCCAGTTGGCGATGGCCGAAAGCAGCAGCTTACGTAACCGTTCCGACGGTTGCTTGGCATTTGTCTTCAAAATATGAAGCGCCTTCTCTACACGCTGTCCCCGGATGAGGTCAGCAATAAGCCGCATTTTACGAGGCGATGTAGGGCAATTATTCAATTTGGCAAAAGCCACAGTCTTCTTGGCCTCTTTACGATTCTCGGCTCTTGTTCGGGTTCTAACTCCCATAATCTATCTTGTTATGACGTTATTTCTTACCTTTATCTTTGTTTCCTGCATGACCGCGGAAAATCCGGGTCGGGGCAAATTCTCCCAATTTATGACCTACCATGTTCTCGGTAACATAGACCGGGATGAACTTGTTGCCATTATGAACGGCAATGGTCTGGCCAACAAAATCCGGAGAGATCATGGAACCACGCGACCAGGTCTTGATGACAGTCTTTTTCTTGGATTCCAGCAGTTCCGCTACGCGTTTTTCCAGTTTGTAGTGGATAAAAGGACCTTTTTTAAGCGATCGGCTCATAGTTTGATTTATTATCGATTACTTCTTCCTGCGTTCAATAATGTATTTATTCGATTGGTTTTTGCGTGCGCGGGTCTTGTATCCCTTTGCAGGTGTACCCTTGCGTGACCGCGGGTGACCACCCGATGCGCGACCTTCGCCTCCACCCATGGGGTGATCAACAGGGTTCATCGCAACACCTCTGTTCCTCGGGCGGCGTCCCAGCCAGCGTGTACGCCCGGCCTTGCCATACGATTCAAGGTTGTGGTCAATATTCGAAACCATGCCAACAGTGGCTTTACAGGTTTGCAGGATCATGCGTGTTTCTCCCGAGGGCATCTTCAGGATGGCGAATTTGCCATCACGTGACATCAGCTGGGCATGGGCACCGGCACTGCGTACCATCTTGGCACCCTGTCCCGGGCGTAATTCCACATTGTGAATCACAGTTCCGAAGGGAATCTCGCTCAGGTACAAAGTATTCCCGATTTCCGGGGCTACTCCCTTTCCCGACACGATGGTCTGGCCAACTTTCAAACCATGGGGGGCGACGATATATCTCTTTTCACCATCATTGTAAACCACCAGGGCTATACGCGAGGTTCTGTTCGGATCATATTCGATCGTTTTTACCACGGCGGGGATGTTTTCTTTATCCCGTTTGAAGTCAATAATACGATACATCTGTTTATGACCACCACCAAGGTAACGCATGGTCATTTTCCCTTCGTTGTTTCTGCCACCGGATCTCTTCGACGGAGCCAACAGGCTCTTCTCGGGAACGTCTGCAGTAATTTCATCATAGGTACTGATTACTTTAAACCGCTGACCGGGTGTTGTCGGTTTGTATTTCTTAAGCGCCATTTATTTAAATATTGCTGTAAAAATCAATAGTTTCACCTTTGGCCAATGTAACGATGGCCTTCTTATAAGTATTTGTCCTTCCCGAAATAACGCCACTTTTGGTAAAACGGGACTTGTTTTTTCCGGAGAAGATCATCGTGTTGACAGAAGCCACCTCTACGCCATACAGCTCTTTAATCGCCTGCATGATCTGGAGTTTATTTGACCTCCGTTCAACCACAAAACCGTAACGGTTGAGCTTTTCGCCCAGGTGCGTCATCTTTTCGGTTATGATCGGTTTTATTATAACTGTCATGATAGTATCGAATTAATCGGTTTAATTCTGATGGATTTTCTCAATTTCTTTGATCGAACTCGCCGTGATCAGGAGCTGGGTGGCATCCAGGATCTCATATGTGTTCAAATCGGCAGCATTTACAATTTTCACTCTTTTGAGGTTGCGCGAGGACAACAACACATTTTCCTCCGTTTTGGCAACCACCAGCAGGGTCTTTTTGCCGGTCAGCTGGAAGTTCTTCAGCAGTTCGGTGAAATTCTTGGTCTTCGGTGTGTCAAAGTTGAAGTCTTCAAGAATTGTCAACTGGTTATCTTTCACTTTATAACTCAGTGCCGATCTGCGTGCAAGCCGTTTCAGCTTTTTGTTCAGTTTAAAACTGTAATCACGGGGATGAGGACCAAACACGCGGGCTCCGCCTCTGAAAAGCGGGCTCTTGATACTTCCCTTGCGGGAGCCGCCGGTACCTTTCTGTTTATGAAGTTTACGCGTACTCCCTGAGATCGTGGATTTTTCCAGTGTATCATGAGTACCCTGACGTTGATTCGCCATGTATTGCTTCACATCCAAATAGATAGCATGATCGTTGGGTTCGATTCCGAAGATCGAATCGTCCAGGGCAACCGTATTGGCGGTCGCTGTTCCTTTTATATTATATACTGCTACTTCCATCGCTCAATCTTTACATATGAACCATTGTGTCCCGGTACTGCACCCTTTACAACAATCAGGTTTTTCTCGAGGATAATTTTTAACACCTGGAGGTTTACCACCTTAACGCGGTCACCACCCATGCGGCCGGCCATACGAAGCCCTTTCATAACCCTTGAAGGCCATGACGAGGCACCAACAGAACCGGGAGCACGCAGACGGTTATGCTGTCCGTGGGTTGCTTCACCGACACCTGCAAAATGGTGACGTTTCACTACACCCTGGAATCCTTTTCCTTTGGATACACCCACCACATCAATATATTCACCTTCGACGAAGATATCGACCTGCAATATGTCCCCAAACTGTTTCATGTGACCAGGTTCAAAGCGGGTGAATTCAGCTACCACCTTTTTAGGGGTGATCCCGGCTTTGGCAAAATGGCCCATTTCAGCTTTGGTTGTATGCTTCTCTTTCTTTTCATCGAAAGCCAGCTGGATGGCCTCATATCCCTCTTTTTCTTTGGATCGGATCTGTGTTACCACACATGGACCAGCTTCGATCACCGTGCAGGGGATATTCTTCCCGTTTGCATCGTAGATACTGGTCATCCCGATTTTTTTACCAATTAATCCAGACATTGTTTACGTTTCTTGTGTTTTTAAATCTTCTTGCCTTTTAACTATCAAACCTTGATTTCAACTTCCACACCACTCGGAAGTTCAAGCTTCATCAGCGCATCAATGGTCTTCGACGTGGTACTGTAAATGTCGAGCAGCCGTTTGTATGTGCAAAGCTGAAATTGCTCGCGTGACTTCTTGTTTACGAAGGTCGAACGCAACACGGTGAAGATCTTTTTGTCCGTTGGCAATGGAATCGGCCCGCTTACAACAGCGCCCGTAGCCTTCACGGTTTTTACGATCTTTTCAGCTGATTTGTCAACCAGGTTGTAATCGTAAGACTTCAGTTTAATTCTAATTCTCTGGCTCATATAAAAATTTAATAAGCGGGAACATATCCCCTGATTTTATATAATACTTCGTCCTGAATCTCCTTTGGAGTAATATCATATTTTAAAAATTCCAGCATTTCTGTAGCTCTGCCGGAAGACAAACTACGCAAAGTTGTAACATAACCGAACATCTCGGCAAGGGGCACCCTTCCGCGGATAACCTGGTTGCCGATACGGGATTCCACCTCTTCAACCTGTCCGCGACGCTTGGTGATATCACCGGTAACCTCTCCCATGTATTCGCTGGGGGTGATAATCTCAAACTTCATGATCGGCTCCAGGATCACAACTTTCGCTTTGCGGCTGGCCTCTTTAAAAGCAATACCGGCGGCAACCTGGAACGAAAGCTGATCAGAATCCACACTGTGGTAGGAACCATCCAGCAACCTGACCTTTACGCTATCCATCGGGAATCCGACGATAGGTCCGTTGGTCATGGCGGCTTTCAGCCCCTTCTCAATGGCTGGAATAAATTCCTTGGGAATATTCCCGCCTTTGATATCATTAATAAACTGTAATCCCTTGATTCCATTATCGGCAGGACCGACTTCAATGACAAGATCGGCAAAACGGCCTTTGCCTCCGGTCTGTTTTTTATACACTTCGTGATGCAGAACCGTGTTGGTAATGGCCTCTTTATAAGCAACCTGCGGATTGCCACGGCTAACCTCGATATTGAATTCACGGCGCAAACGATCGGCTATGATATCAAGGTGAAGTTCGCCCATCCCGCTGATCAGGGTCTGACCGGTTTCGTTGTCAACCCGAACCTGGAATGTAGGATCCTCTTCGGTAAGCTTATGCAGGGCAATGGATAATTTTTCAACGTCCTCCTGGGTCTTTGGTTCAACTGCCATGTTGATCACCGGTTCGGGAAATGCCATGGGCATCAGCACGAGCGGATGTTTAAGATCGCACAGGGTATCGCCGGTGCGGATATCCTTAAACCCGACGGCAGCGGCAATTTCACCTGCTTCAATATGTTTCAGCGGGTTTTGTTTGTTGGCATGCATCAGCATGATTCTCAGCAAACGTTCCTTTTTGTCGGTACGGGTGTTTAAGACCACTTCGCCTGCTTCAAGCTGACCGGAATATACACGGAAGAAGGCGATTCTGCCTACAAACGGGTCGGTTGCAATTTTGAAGGCAAGCGCGGTAAACGGCTCATTCGGGTCGGGATGACGCTCTTCCTCTTTTCCGCTGAAAGGATTGGTGCCTAAAATGGCGGGCATATCATACGGTGAAGGGAGGAAATTCACGATGGCGTCGATAAGCAACTGGACGCCCTTATTTTTAAAGGAGGCTCCGCAAAGAACGGGGGTGATTTTCCCGGCGATGGTAGCTTTACGGATCTCGGCAATGATCTCTTCGGCTGTGATGGAATTGTGATCTTCCATGAATTTGTGAAGCAGCAGGTCACTTTCCTCGGCGGCACCTTCGATCAGGCGCATCCGGTACTCATGTACCATCTCTTTCATATCGGACGGGACCGGTATTTCAAAATATTCGCGTCCCAGGGTCGATTCATCCCAGCCAAAAGCTTTGTTGGCAATGAGGTCGACAATCCCGGTAAACTCTTCTTCGGCCCCGATCGGCAGCTGGACAATGACGGGTTTCGCACCCAGTTTTTCACGGATCTGTTCCACCACGTGTGCGAAATCCGCACCGGTGCGATCCATCTTGTTGATATAGCTGATCCTGGGAACGTTGTATTTGTTTGCCTGTCTCCAGACTGTTTCAGACTGGGGTTCGACACCGCCGACCGCACAGAAAATGGCAACAGCGCCATCGAGTACCCTGAGGGAGCGTTCCACTTCAACGGTGAAGTCAACGTGACCCGGAGTATCAATGATGTTGATACGGAAATTTTCGTTATTATGATCCCAGTAAACGGTTGTGGCGGCAGAGGTGATGGTGATTCCGCGTTCCTGCTCCTGGACCATCCAGTCCATGGTGGCGGTCCCGTCGTGAACCTCACCCAGTTTATAGTTGCTGCCGGTATAATACAAGATACGCTCAGTCGTCGTGGTTTTACCCGCGTCGATGTGCGCCATGATGCCAATGTTTCTTGTATTTTCTAATTTACCGGTCATATGTTGATTAAAAGCGGAAGTGGGAGAAAGCTTTGTTGGCTTCGGCCATTCTGTGGGTGTCTTCTTTACGTTTGTAAGCAGCGCCTTCTTCCTTGTAGGCAGCCATGATCTCGGCGGCAAGTTTCTGACCGAAGCTTTTTTCGTGGCGTTTGCGGGCGTAATTAACCAGCGACTTCATGCCAATTGAGCTCTTACGACCAGGGCGGATTTCCGAAGGGATCTGGAAGGTGGCACCACCAATACGACGGCTTCTGACCTCCACTGAAGGAGTAACATTGGCCAGCGCTTTCTTGAATACTTCAAGGCCATCTTCTTTTGTCTTTTCAGACACCGTGTCGATCGCTTCGTAAAAGACTTCGTAGGCAATGTTTTTCTTTCCGGCCAGCATGACGTTGTTCACAAATTTTGTGACGAGCACATCACTGAATCTTGGATCAGGAAGGATGGGTCTTTTTTTTGGTTTTGACTTTCTCATGGTCTTTATTATTGTTAAGACGCATTAAAATGCGGCTTTACCCTTATTTTGCTTTTTTATCTTTTGGACGTTTGGCACCATATTTGCTCCTGCGTTGCTTACGGCCTTCCACGCCGGAAGTATCGAGCGCACCGCGGATGATATGATAACGTACACCGGGGAGATCTTTCACACGACCGCCACGGATCATAACAATGGAGTGTTCCTGGAGATTGTGGCCTTCACCGGGGATATAGGCATTTACCTCTTTCCCATTGGTGAGACGTACCCTGGCAACTTTACGCATAGCCGAATTTGGCTTTTTCGGTGTGGTGGTATAAACACGCACACAAACGCCACGACGCTGCGGACAGGAGTCCAGAGCGGGCGACTTGCTTTTATCCACTAATTTTTTTCTTCCTTTTCGAACCAGTTGCGAAATCGTAGGCATATCAATGGTTTTATAAACTTTTTAACGAATTTTCCCTGAAATTGGGAGTGCAAAAGTACAAATAAAATTTACACTACCAACACATTGGTGAATCTTTTTATGTAAAGGAGGGTTTTAAACCCGCCGCTGGTTAACAGAGCCGGGAATTGCCCTTGAACTATCGGGCCGGAAATAATAAGGAAGGGTATGAATTTCGCGAGACTTTCTACCACAATCGTCGTTTGAGTGTGATTGAAACCTATAGCTGTCTCACTTTGTCAGGTTTCCTTGCCGTTTCCGGCTTGTAATTCAATCGAAAACATAATATGGTTTTCGAGGGTGCAAAGGTAAAACTAATTTTGACCCATACAAGGAAAAGATGAAAAAAAATGAAAAATTATTTGTTCCTGATAATCATCACAGTGCCATCGATATCAGGCAGATGGATCAGCTGCTCGGGGACAGCTGTTAAAAATTCATCAACAGCCCTGATGATCCCGGGCCACTTGTAATGGTAGTCATGGATGATCATGACCCCTCCCGGCGATAGCAGCGGGTAGAAGAATTCCAGCCCGGCTTTGGTAGGAAGGTAAAGATCGGCGTCAATATTCACCAGGGCAACCTTTGCGGTAAAGCCTGCAGCTGAATCGGGAAAATATCCCTGGTGGATGACAATATTCCTGCTGCCATTGATTCTCTTCAGTACCGATTCAATGCTGGTGTCTGAAAAATTAGCAGGGGTATAGGTGGCAGCCTCCCCTGTTTCCTGCATCAGGTCGCCCGCCGTGAACCCGGTAAAGGTGTCAAAAAGGTGAAACGGGCGCGTGGGGTCCATCTGGTGAAGCGCCGCCGCACTTGCACCTTTATATACACCCAGTTCTGCAAAAACCCCCGGGACCCGCTCCTGCCTGAGCCGTTCGGTCTGGAACCACCAGTTGTAAAAGCGAACCTTGTCGGGATACCGCCGCTCCATCTTTTTTAACCGGGCGGATATCCTCCCCGTCTTCACCGCCTGCTGCCATTCAACGGGCGTTCCCTCCCTGCCGGCAAAGGTTATCCACAGGTAGCGTAAAAACAGGATCAGTAACACCAGGATCAGCCCGAAATTGACAACCTGGAAAAGGGTAAGGCCGGGCGGCGGAAAAATCATCATATGTTTCATCTGGCAAATTAACAAATCATTACATGTTTGCGGTAAAAGTCCGGACCAATCTCACAACAAACCTATTAAATCCAATCAACCGACTCCAGGCCGCGGGTGTTCAGCCCCGGCGCCGGCCGCACAGCCCCCTTTTCCTGCGCCATCGCCGGTAAAATTACTAAATTGTTATCAACCAACGTTAAGTCGTTTCTCCTAAAGGCCTATTTTTGCACCTTATTTAAAATCATGACTGAAAATATTCTCGATGAGTTGAATGAGGCCCAGCGGGCCGCGGTAATGGCGACCGAAGGGCCGGTGATGGTGATTGCAGGCGCTGGTTCAGGAAAAACCAGGGCGCTTACCTACCGGGTGGCCTATCTTGTTGACAAAGGGGTTGACCCGTTTCATATCCTGGCCCTGACCTTTACCAACAAGGCGGCCAGGGAGATGAAGGAACGGATCGTGCACCTTGTAGGTCCTGAGGCGGCCAATGTCTGGATGGGAACCTTTCACTCGGTATTTGCCAGGGTGCTGCGCATCGAGGGCCACCTGCTGGGCTATCCGCAAAACTATACCATATATGATACCGATGATACCAAACGGGTCATCAAAAACCTCATCAAGGAAAACAACCTCGATGACAAGGTCTACCTCCCGGGCTATATCCTCAGCCGGATATCCAGCGCGAAGACCAGCCTGCTTTCGGCAGAGGCTTACAATGAGAGCCCCGAACTAAGGGAATATGATATCGGCGCCGGTAAACCCCTGACAGGACAGCTCTACACCCAGTACCAGGGCCGGCTGCGCCGGGCGTCAGCCATGGACTTTGACGACCTGCTCTTCAACATGAACATCCTGCTGCGCGACTTCCCGGATGTGCTTTACAAGTACCAGCAGAAATTCCAGTATATCCTGGTGGATGAATACCAGGATACCAACTACGCCCAGTACCTGATCATCAAGAAACTCGCAGCCAACAACGAGAATATCTATGTGGTGGGCGATGATGCCCAGAGCATCTACGCCTTCCGCGGAGCCAATATACAGAACATCCTGAATTTCAAGAGCGATTATCCCGATCACCAGATATTCAAGCTCGAACAGAACTACCGGTCAACGCAAACCATTGTCAAGGCGGCCAACAAGATCATTGAAAACAACAAGAACCAGATCTTCAAGGAGGTATGGACCGACAACGAAGAGGGACCTCGCATTCAGCTGATCAAGGCCTCCACCGATAATGAAGAGGCCAACCTTGTCGCCCAGTCGATCTTCGAGAACAAGATGAACAACCAGCTTCAGAACCTGGCCTTTGCCATCCTTTACCGGACCAATTCCCAGTCACGTGCGCATGAAGAGGCCCTTCGCCGGTTGAATATCCCCTGCAGGATCTACGGCGGCCTCTCCTTTTACCAGCGTAAAGAGGTAAAAGACCTCCTCTCCTACTTCCGGCTGACCATCAACAACCGCGATGAGGATGCCCTGTTGCGCATCATCAACTACCCTGCCAGGGGGATTGGGAAGACTACGCTCGAAAAGCTCATCGTCACCGCCGACGAACAAAAGAAAAGCATCTTTGAACTGATTGAGGATCCTGTGGCAAACAACCTCCGGCTTCCGGAAGGGACAGGGCAGAAGGTGTATGGTTTTGTCACCATGGTCAAGAGTTTCACCGCCCTGCTGCAGTCGAAGAATGCATACGAACTTGCGAAGCACATTGCCGGTTCGTCGGGACTGATGAAGGAGTTGTACGACGACAAGACCCCTGAGGGGGTGAGCCGGTTTGAAAACCTCGAGGAGTTGCTGAATGCCATCAAGGAATTTTCGGAATCGCCGAGGACCAATATCGAAACCGGGGAGATCGAGCCCAACGTGGTTCGTACCCTGGATGAATTCATGCAGGATATTGCCCTTATCACCGATGCCGACAAGGGAAACAAGGATGACATCGACCGGGTTACCCTGATGTCGATCCACGCGGCAAAAGGGCTGGAATTTCCCTACGTTTACGTGGTGGGAATGGAGGAAAACCTGTTTCCCTCCATCCAGTCGCTCAATTCCCGTGCCGACCTGGAGGAGGAACGCCGGTTGTTCTATGTAGCCGTCACGCGTGCCCGCCAGAAGCTGACCCTGTCGTATGCCGAGAACCGTTACAAATGGGGCACGCCAACCATGTGCGAACCCAGCCGGTTTCTCAGCGAGATCCCCGAGGCCTTTATCGATTTCCCAAAGAAGATTGCAGCCCAGCGCGCAAGTTTTTCGAGGGAGAACAACTGGTCGGCATCCCTGCCTGGGGTGAGTATGCCGGAGAAAAAACCCGTTTTGCCAAATAATTTCCGCAAAATAACACCCTCCCCAGCCGCTCCAACGGCACATTCAGCCCCTCAAACCCAAACCGCAGGCGAAGGTCCTCCATCGGAGGTGGAGGATATCCAGACCGGGATGGAGGTCATGCACGAACGGTTTGGCAAGGGGAAAGTGGTGAATATTGAAGGGGTCGGGCCCAACAAAAAGGCGACGGTATTTTTCCCCGCCATCGGGCAGAAGCAGCTATTGCTGAGGTTTGCGAAGCTCAGGATCGTCAATTAACACAGCGATTGGGCGTAGTTGCGGGGCCGCAGGTAACGAACCCCTGTACCAAAAAGGAGGATTCCGAAGAAGACCATCGCCCATTGTCCCAGCGTGGGAATGGAAACGGGAGCATCTGTTGTTCCCTTGACAATAAAGCCTGACAAACCAAGTCGCTGAAAATAGACCATGACGCTACCCGGATTGACATAAGCTACGCATTTCCTTTGCAGGTCAACGGATTCGGGGGTGCCCCAGGAACAGAAATATTTCATATAAAGATTGTGGCCCGCAACTTTTCTGAAGGGCAGGAATGAGGTTGCATTACCCTGGATATCAAATCCGATCACAAGATAATCCTTATCGTTCTGGAAGACCGCATTTGGGATCAACACCGGCAGACCAGGGGCCAGTGGGCCCGGGAATGAAAAAATGGTCGCGCCTCCTGCCGATAACTGCCAGGCCTCAACCTTACTCATGGCAATGGAGTTACTCAACTGCAGTGAACCCGGCAGTGTGTCTTTGACCCAAAAATCCGTCATCGGGTATTCAGTTGGATTATAGTAAGGCATCGGGTAATCGCAGTAACATCCTCCCGGATAGTCGAGGGTCTGGAATAAAGTTCCGTGAATGTCATAATACTCATCCCTGATCGTACAGGCACCAATATAGATTTCCTTGATCCTGTAGGATGGATCGTACCAGCAATCGCTGATTACCTGGTTGGTATTGAAACAGGGCTGGTTTCCTCCGGCCTGACCATGGCAACTGGTCCCGTTTACGATAACACAGCTGCTAAAAACTTCCTTTTCTATCCCTGACATTAACAGCACAATGAATATAAATCTCATAAGGAATGCAGGTGAATAATCGCGGCCGCATAACAACCGGCAGGAAGCAAAGACAAAAGAGATCGGTTTTTTCATAACTGGGGTTTTTTAGTTTGTTAGCATGAAGAAATCATGTGAATGCAATCCAAACGACCTAATATTATGAAAAAAAAGGTACTATTTCAAGGTAAATGAGTATACGGTATCGTCCGGTTATTGTAAGGCAGGTTTGATGAGTCAATGGTCCTGTGAAGGGCTTATTCATGTCTGCCAGCCGTGATTTATGATATTTCCGGCACGGGGGATCATAACGGCGATCATTCTGCAGGGCAGGCCAGATGTTTTACCATTTGCCTGAAATCATTCAGTTTTCTCCTGGAAATGGGGAGCCTGGTACCATCGATGAGTTCGGCAAAGTTCCCCTCGAAACTCGAATATCCTGCAAGATAATCCATATTGATAATGGTGGATTTATGTATCCGGAAAAACGAAAATGGTTCCAGCCTGCTGTCAAATTCGCCCAGAGGTCTTGTGGAGACTACCTTGCTCCTGTCTGACAAATAGAGAACCGTATAATTGCTGTCGGCCCTCAGATAAATTATGTTGCTGACAGGAATCACCCGAAATCCAAACTGATGGGCAACTGTAATCCTGCTGCAAGGCCTGCCGTCAATCAGGTTCGAATCATTGTTGTGGCCCTGCAGGCTTTGCTCATGTGCCGGGAAACCCATCCCCTGCTGCCGCAATTCCCACTGATAAACGGCTTTGGTCACGGCTTCACGCAGCTCAGCCGCATTGATAGGTGTCAGAAGAAAATCTATCGCGTTTGCTTTCAACGCTTTCAACGCATAGACTTCGCTCACAGATGTAAAAATTATCCCGTATTGATTTTTTGGAATGGTATGCAGGAAGGTAAAACTATCTTCACTCTGCAGGCAAATATCCAGGAAAATGAAATCAATTTGGTTGTTTTTCAGGATCTCCCGGCCCTCGTTTGCAGAAGAGGTGATGCCGCAAACATTGATTTCACGGCAATACCTGTCAAGAGAACGTTCAATGGCATCACACGTCTCCTTTTCACTTTCTACAATGATGGCATTGTAGGATTTCATGGCAATGAATACAAATAAAAACAACGGCTGACAATCCTGTTTATCTGCGGATAGCATAGGTTTAATAACGATAAATATACGTTTTTTTTTGCTTTTTTTTACACATCTTCGGATTTTTTTCTGCCGGGGTCATTTTCCCGGCCGGATGCTGCTGTCGTAAAGAATGTATGCCATAGGTTTTCCCAAGGCTCCGGCAACCAGGTTGTGCTGTCAGGGAACATTGCATCAACCGGGAAAAGAGAAAGTCCATTGTGGTTTATGGAAACCACAATGGACTTTCTCCAAATTTATTTAAACAGGGATTAACTCTCCTCCAGCTAAATTAAAGCATCAGACGGAACTTCCACCGATTTTCATGATATAGAATCCGCCAAAAATGAGCAGGACACAACCAAAGATGATGAGTCCCCATTGCGACAGTGTTGGCACGCCTGCCGGCGGACACGGGTCGGTTACCGTAAAATCCACGGTTTTAATATCCTGCTGCACATAGGAGGCATTGTAACAAATTGCCCGGACCTTCCAGGTACCCAGATCGGGGTTAGCAGGCAGGCAGAGTGTTTCGGTAAACGGTTCGTTCCCGCTGGTGGCGGTGAGCGAGCGGTTTGCCTGGACCTTCGTATTTCCGTTTGGATCCAGCAAGGTTGTTTCAACAGAAACGGACATCGACGGGTTGGCGTCGATCTCTTCGGTTACCTTCACACACTGACCGTTACAGTAAGTGGGTTTATCAAGGGTTACGTAGCGGAAAGAAGCTAATCCCCCTCCGTGGTTTAATATCAGTTGTCCCCAGTCTACCTCGACAGCCCAGCTGCCGGCTGTAAGCACGTCAATATTGATCTGGACAAGGTTTTTCCCCCCGTTGGTACCCGCATCGTTTACCCATGCCGGGTTTACTGACAAAACCGTTGTGGTCCACTCGTTGTTAACTCCCGTAAGGTCACCAACATAATGACCATTTAAAAAAACTTCATCTTTTTCACCCGACGACCAGTCAACATCATAGGCCAGGATACTCAGCTGGGCCGAGGTAATAACGGCTGTTGTTACGAAGATGTTAAATTCAATGGGTGCAACCGGGTTTGTTTTATATAAATAGATATCCATGTCACCGTCGGCAATCCCTGTATGAGCGTTGTTTTCATTATCATCGGTCGTAAATGCAGCAGAGGGGAACTTCCCTCCCCCCGGCGGCGGCGGGACGACCGTGTTGGGATCATCGTAAAGTACAGGCTGTGCCTGCAGGTTGGAAAAAATGATCATCATTAAAGCGAAAATGGCCGTGAGTAATCGTTTTGCAGTCATTTGATTGGGTTTTTGTGGTTCATGATTTATTTGATTGAAGCAGCTTTGGAAATTCAAGGGGTTACAAACCCGCATCAGGGGCCCTGACTTTTCTTGTCAGTAGAAATATAATGTTGATTACTCCAATCAGGTCCGCCATCGTTAAAGGTCGCCTTTTTAGTAAACAAATTCATTATTTCAATTATTCCTTGACCCGGATCAACTTACAAACCTACCGCAAACAATGATAATACAAATAACATGACATTTGATCCTTCTTATTTTTCCAGGCCGGGTGGATTGATCATAAAACAATCATCCATGGTTTATATGAAGGTGTTTTTTATGGTAAGTTCGCCTGAATATATTTGTTTAAGCGCTAAACCCTATGACCTGCAATGTTTATTATCGGGTATAACGGATTTGTTGTGAAAACTTTTTGATTTCTGTTAAATGGTTAAAGGTGATTTTTTTCCACATAACAAATATAATTCATTTATTTACTTTTCGACAAATCGTGTTAAAAAAATAACAATAATTTTCAACAAATCAGCAATTTTCTATTCATCAGACAATCTGCCTTTTGTGTAAGGATAAACGAAATACACATGGAAACAGCCGGAATCTTTATGCATAATTGCCTTTTTATGTCAGTTGATTTTCGTAATTTTCATCTCCGGAACAGAACCGGTAACCTGCTCCGGATTTTGATTTCATAAACCCGGCCAGGATGAAAATTGAAATTCACCTTTTTGCCGGCGTTTTAAAATCACCCAATATTGTTGTATCTTTGCAAAAAATTACACGTGAACGAACAAATAGAATACAACACCACGCGCGAGTTGATGTTTATTCCGGAATATGGCCGGAATGTCCAGCGGATGATCAAGTACTGCTGCACCATCGAAGACCGCGAGAAGAGAAACAAGGCGGCAAAATTCATAGTGAACGTAATGGCTCAGCTGAACCCGACCGTTAAGGAATCGGGCGATTACAAGCATAAATTGTGGGATCACCTGTTCATAATTGCTGATTTCAAGCTGGATGTGGATGCACCTTACCCCCCGCCTCCCCCATTGTCGCTCAGCACAAAACCGGAACATCTCTCCTATCATGACAAGGAGATCGAATTCAAACATTATGGCAAGAACATCGCCCTGATGATCGAAAAGGCCGCTGCCTACGAAGATGGAATTGAAAAAGACGCGTTGGTCAATGCGATTGCCAACCATATGAAGAAATCGTACCTTAACTGGAACCGTGAATCGGTGGCAGATGAACTCATTGAAAAACACCTGGCCATCTTATCGAAGGACCAGCTGAAACTGAACCAGGATTTCCGTTTCACCCACACCAACGATATCCTTGCGCAGAATCAGAAAAGGAAACCGTTCCGCACGGGTCCCGACCGCAACTTCAACAAGCAGCAGGCCTTTATTAAACCAAATTTCGTCAACCAGCGCGGACGGAACAAGCCCCAATGAGTTCCTTTGAAATCATCGGAGGAAAGAAACTACAGGGTGAAATAACGCCACAGGGCGCCAAAAACGAGGCGCTACAGGTTATTTGCGCCTGTCTTCTCACCGCTGAAAAGGTCACGATCAACAACATCCCCGACATCCGTGACGTCAACAAGCTTATTAAATTGCTGCAGGCCCTGGGGGTGAAGGTTACAAAACCCGCGCCATCCGCCTTTACCTTCGAAGCGGGAGAGATTGACTTCACCTATTTAAAAACCAAAGATTTTCGTGATAAGGCCGGAAGCCTGCGGGGGTCGATCATGATCCTGGGTCCCATGCTGGCCCGGTATGGCAAAGGTTATGTATATATCCCGGGAGGCGATAAAATCGGCCGCAGGCGGCTCGATACCCATTTCCTCGGGTTGCAGAAGCTGGGAGCGAATTTCACCTATCACCCGCAGGAACAGCTTTTCAGCGTTACCGCTGAGGAGCTCACGGGATCTTACATGCTGCTTGACGAGGCATCGGTTACCGGCACCGCCAATATCCTGATGGCAGCCGTGATGGCCAAAGGAACAACCACCATCTTCAATGCCGCCTGTGAACCCTACATCTCCCAGCTTTGCAACATGCTGGTCTCCATGGGAGCCCAAATCCGGGGAATAGGTTCCAACCTGTTAAAAATAACCGGTGTGAAAAACCTGACAGGCTGCAGCCACAGCCTGTTGTCGGACATGATCGAAGTTGGCAGCTTTATCGGCCTTGCAGCCATGACCGGTTCCGAAATCACCATAAAAAACGTAAATTACGACCAGCTCGGCATGATCCCCGATGTTTTCCGCAGGATGGGCATCCGCATGGAAAAGAGGGACGACGACCTCTTTATACCTTCGCAGGAACATTACGAGGTGGAAACTTTCATGGATGGTTCGATCATGACCATCGCCGATGCTCCGTGGCCTGGCTTTACGCCCGACCTGATCAGTATTGTGCTGGTCATTGCCATCCAGGCAAAGGGAAGCGTGCTCATCCACCAGAAAATGTTTGAAAGCCGGCTCTTCTTTGTCGACAAACTGATCGACATGGGAGCCCGGATTATTCTTTGCGACCCCCACAGGGCAACCGTGATCGGTCTCGATCACCAATACCTGCTCAGGGGTATCCGCATGTCGTCGCCCGATATCCGTGCAGGCGTCGCACTGCTGATTGCCGCATTATCTGCCGAAGGCAGGAGCATTATCGACAACATTGAGCAGATTGACCGCGGCTACCAGCAAATTGACCTGCGGCTTCAAAACCTCGGGGCGGATATCCGCAGGACCGATAGCTGACAATTTGTCGCAATTCACACACTGGCAGGTTTTTTGATACCATTCAAACGAATTTATTCGAATATGTTCTCATTATGATGCGCAAAAAGAAAAAAGAAGAGAAGGAACCAATGGAAAAAACGACTGTCCAGGATCAATCCCGCGATGCGGTTACCGATGGGGAATTGACGCAGGAGACACCCATGACCAGCGGCAACATGGCGGCAGCCGGGGAGATCCCCGAGATTGCCCCGGATGAACAATATTCGGTACTGAATGACAAATACCTGAGATTATACTCCGACTTTGACAATTACCGTAAGCGGACGCTCAAGGAGAAAATCGAGCTCAATAAAAGCGCTTCCGCCGAGGTTATTATCAGGTTGTTGCCGGTACTGGATGATTTCGAACGTGCCCTGAAGGCTTTTGAGACTACGAATGAATCGGGACAGGCACTGAAAGACGGGGTTGTTCTGATTTACAATAAGTTCCTGGCCACGCTGACCCAGCAGGGCCTTGAACGGATGAGGGTGACTGGTGAAAAATTCGATACCGATTTCCATGAGGCCATCACCAACATTCCGGCTTCAACGCCTGAACAGAAGGGGAAAATTGTCGACGAAATTGAAAGGGGTTACCTCCTCAACGGGAAGGTGATCAGGTTTGCAAAAGTGGTTGTTGGAAGCTAAATAGGGCATATGTCAAAAAGAGATTTTTACGAGATCCTGGAGGTATCCAGGGATGCCACGCCGGAAGAGTTGAAAAAGGCTTACCGGAAGCAGGCCATCAAATTCCATCCTGATAAAAACCCAGGGAAAAAGGATGCGGAGGACAAATTCAAGGAGGCCGCCGAAGCCTATGAAGTATTGAGCGACCCAAATAAAAGGCAGCGTTACGACCAGTATGGCCATGCGGGGCTGGGCAATAACGGCGGTCAGCAGGGATATGGCGGGAATATGAGCATGGAGGATATCTTCAGCCATTTTGGCGATATCTTCGGCGGCGGTGGCGGCAATGACCCGTTCAGTTCGTTTTTTGGCGGCGGCGGTGGCAGAAGGGGAAAAACCGTCAACCGGGGATCCAACCTGCGTGTGAAGGTAAAACTGACGCTCGAAGAGATTGCCCACGGGGTGGAGAAGAAGATCAAAGTCAACAAATATATCGCCTGCAATACCTGCAAAGGCTCCGGCGCCAAAGGCGGAAGCGCTTACTCCACCTGCTCCACCTGCAAAGGCAGCGGGCATGTTTCGCGGGTGACCTCCACCTTCCTCGGGCAGATGCAGACGACGGCAACCTGCCCTAATTGCGGCGGCGAGGGCCAGATCATCACCGACAAGTGCACCGATTGCGCCGGCAACGGCGTGATCAAGGGTGAAGAGGTGATCTCCATCAGGATCCCGGCCGGCGTGTCGGAGGGAATGCAGCTTTCGATGGGCGGCAAGGGAAATGCAGCCGCCCGTGGCGGTATTGCAGGCGACCTGCTGATCCAGATTGAGGAGACTGAACACGAACTTTTCGACCGTGATGGCAACAATTTATTATACGATCATTATATCACCTTTTCCGAGGCGGCGCTGGGCAGCACGGCTGAAATCCCCACCATCGACGGGAAGGTCAAGATAAAAATCGACCCGGGAACACAGAGCGGCAAGGTGTTAAGGTTACGCGGCAAAGGACTTACCAGCATCAACGGATATGAAGGCAAGGGCGACCTGCTGATCAGCATCGTCATCTGGACGCCGAAAACGCTGACAAAAGAGGAAAAAACCATACTGGAGAAGCTGGGGAAATCTGAAAATTTCAAGCCGGGTCCGGGCGCTCACGGTAAAAACATATTTTCACGGATGAAGGATCTTTTTGAACAATAAAATCAAACTTCATGGACATCTTTTCTGCGCAGGCTGTTTCCAAACAGTATGCCAACCACAAGGCCCTCGACAAAGTCAGTATCAATGTACCTGAAAGCAGTATTTTCGGTTTACTCGGACCCAACGGCGCCGGGAAAACCACGCTGATCAGGATCATCAACCAGATCATCGCACCCGATGAAGGCACCCTGACCTTTATGGGCCGCCCCCTGCAGCCCAACGATATCGCCCTGATCGGTTACCTCCCGGAGGAGCGGGGCCTCTATAAAAAAATGTCGGTAGGCGAACAGGCCATGTATCTGGCCCAGCTGAAGGGACTATCCCGCCAGGAGGCCTTTAAGAGGCTGAAATTCTGGTTTGAGAAATTCGGCATCAACACCTGGTGGCACCGGAAAGTGGAGGAGTTGTCAAAAGGGATGCAGCAAAAGGTCCAGTTCCTGGTCACCATCATCCATGAGCCGAAACTGCTCATCTTTGACGAGCCCTTCAGCGGGTTCGACCCGATCAACACCAGCATGCTGAAGGAGGAGATCCTGGCACAGAAGGAGAAAGGGGCCACCATTATCTTTTCAACCCACAACATGGCTTCGGTCGAGGAGCTCTGTGATGAAATCGCCCTCATCGACCGTTCCAGGGTGATCCTGAGCGGCACCGTGCGGAATATCAAGAAAACCTATAAAACCAACACCTTCGAGATCAGCTTCAATACATTTGACGGAGATCTCCGGTCAATCCTGCCATCTTCGTTCAGGATTATCTCCGAAAGCCATGATATCGACCACCGCCATGCCCGGATCAAGCTTCCTGCAGAGGCCACCCCGAACGATCTTCTGCGCGCCATGATGCCCGAAGTGACCATCTATTCAGTGAATGAGCTGATTCCCAACATGAACGACATTTTCATCCAGGCCGTGACGCAACAAACCGACAACCCTGTAACACAAAGCTGACATGAAGAAGATTTTCCTCATTATTCAACGTGAATACCTCACACGCGTAAGAAAGCGCTCATTCCTCGTCATGACCATCCTGGGCCCGTTGCTGATGGCTGCCACCATCGTGGTTCCCATCTACCTGGCCACCCGCACCGAAGAATCGAAAAAGGTAGCAGTGGTTGACGACAGCGGGATCTTCATAGAGAAATTCAAGAATTCGGATAATATCAGGTTTCATTATCTGTCAGGAAACATTGCCAGCGCCAAAACCAATTTCACCAAAAGCGGTGATGATGCGCTGCTGTACATCCCCAAACCCGATGTCAACCTGCCGTCGAATGCGATCCTCTATTCGGAGAGCACCGTCAACATCAGCATCATCGGGTATGTCCGCAGCGTGATGAGCAAACAGCTCGAAGAGCTGAAACTCCAGGCGAGGCTTAAAGAGTACCAGACAGACAAGAACCAGCCGATCCCTGTCGATGACATCATGCGGTCGGTCAAGACCTCCGTGGATATCAACACGCTGAAGATCGGGCAGGATGGCAAGGAGTCGAAAAGTTATACCGAACTGAACATGGTCCTGGGAATGGTTACCGGGATGATGATCTATTTTTTCATCTTCATGTTCGGTGCCCAGGTGATGCGCGGAGTGATCGAGGAAAAAACCAGCAGGATCGTGGAGGTGATCATCTCATCGGTAAAACCCTTCCAGCTCATGATGGGCAAGATCGTCGGCGTCGGGCTTGTGGGACTCACCCAGTTCCTTCTCTGGGTGGTGCTGACCTTCGGGATTGTCACCGTGGTGACCAGCACCATGACCACGAAGGATATGAAAAAAGCGCCGGCGAAAGAGCTCATGAAACAGCAGAAAGCTATCACACCGGCGAGCGCAGAACTGATGGAACAACAGGTTGAGGCCGACACCCAGGGTGTCGGCGAGGTGATGGAGGCCATCAATTCGGTCAATTTCCCGGTGATGATCGCATCCTTTATCTTTTATTTCCTGGTAGGATTTCTGCTTTATGCAGCCCTTTTTGCCGCCATCGGCGGCGCTGTCGACAGTGAATCAGACACCCAGCAGTTCATGCTGCCGATCACCATACCGCTCATCCTTTCGATCGTTATGGCCCAGTATATCATCCGGGAACCCAATGGCCCGATATCGTTCTGGTTTTCCATCATTCCACTGACCTCTCCCGTAACCATGATGATCAGGATTCCGTTCGGGGTTCCCTATTTCCAGGTGGCCCTGTCGATGATATTACTGGTGCTGGGATTCCTTGGAACCACCTGGATGGCAGGCAAAATCTACCGTACCGGCATTTTAATGTACGGCAAGAAGGTCAGTTACCGGGAATTGTGGAAATGGCTGATGTATAAATAACTATTTATCCAGCATTTTGGTCCATTCGTATTTGGTGCGGTTTTTCCAGTCGCCCTTGTGATACACGTAACTGGCGATGAGCGGGAGCACGCTGGTTGCCTCGGCATAGACCATCTTTTCGTAGATCGTTTCCACCTTTCCCCAGCTTGAGGCCTCTTTGAGGGTCGAACTCGAACAGGCGCCATCGCGCGAGTCGGCTACCGTAATCTGAACGGCATACTGGTGCATGGGCACCTCTTTTCCCAGCACCTCGGCACAAATCACCGTATCCTGTACGAAATTCTTCGGAACACCGCCACCAATCATGAAGAGACCGCTAGTGCGGGCTGCCATTTTGATTTTGGTCAGTTCCAGGAAATCCTTTACCGAATCAATGGAAACGTGGCTGCCGGGATTGTCCCACTGGTGTTTGACCAGGCCAAATCCGGCGCTGCTGTCGCTGAAGGCGGGGCAGAAGATGGGCACATTATGCTCATAACAAGCCTGTACCAGGGAATCCTTCTTGACAGAATTGGCAACCAGCCATTTGCCCATTTCACGGATAAATTCGCGGGAGGAATAGGGGCGGTGCTCAAGCGTATCGGCGATGATCTTAATGGTGGCGTCGCACTGCTGCAACTCCTCCTCATCGATATAGGTATCATAAATCCGGTCTATATAGTTCCGGCGAAGCTCCTTATCGTCGGCATAGGGGGTTCCCTTGTAATGCTTGTATCCAAGCGCTTCAAAAAAGTCCATGTCCACAATGGAGGCGCCGGTGGCAATGATCGCATCGACCATGTTGTTTTTTACCATATCAACGTATACCTGCATGCAACCGGCCGCGCTGGTGCTGCCTGCAAGGGTGAGAAAAACCGTACACCCGTCATCGGCGATCATCCTGTTCAGGATATCGGCTGCGGCGGCGGTGTCGCGCGAAGTGAATGACATGTCGCGCATGGCGTCGATGATCTGGGTTGCATTGATAGCCTTGATATCGAAGTGCTTTACCTCTTCGTTCAGGATGGATCTTTTTTCAGTACTCATGGGCTTGGAATTTTTTGCAAATTTAAGAATTCGGTGTCGTATATTTTTCAATTATTTCAACCTGCAGTAAAAGTTCATGCAAGCCGATATGGCACGGATAAGCTCAATACCCCAGTATTTTCAGCATAGATTTGAAGCTCTGTTCCTTTGACCAGAGTTTGGTGGTAACCTCTTCTGTTTCATC
Source organism: Bacteroidota bacterium (assembly GCA_037133475.1). Lineage (GTDB taxonomy): Bacteria > Bacteroidota > Bacteroidia > Bacteroidales > FEN-979 > CAIVAT01. Next base: position 2,444 of record JBAXOB010000027.1, on the reverse strand, counting down.
GTCAATGTCGATCAGAACATGTTTGGGTGCCGGGATCAGGCAATGCTGGATCCCGCCATACCCCCCGATCGCCTCCTGGTAGGCTCCTGTGTGGAACATGCCGATATACTGGGCTTCGCTCTGGTTGAATTTCGGAAGGAAAACCGCGTTGCTGTGCTCCTCGGCATTATAAAAATCTTCGCTGTCGCAGGTAAGACCGCCCAGGAAAATCCTTTCGTACTCAACATCCCAGTTATTGATGGCCAGCAGGATGAACTTCTGGTTGATGGCCCAGGTATCGGGAAGCGTATTCATGAAGGAGCTGTCGATCATGTTCCAGATTTCACGATCGTTTTGCCTTTTCTGGTCGATTATCGAATAAAGAACCGCTCCGCTTTCACCAACGGTAAAGGATCCGAATTCAGTAAAAATATCAGGTTCAGGAACTTTATTGCGTTCACATATGCTTTGAATCTGCGCAATAATCTCTTCTGCCATATATTCATAGTCATACACAAAATCAAGAGAGTTCTTGATCGGGAGTCCGCCCCCGATATTCAGGCAGGTCAGTTCCGGGCAGATTTTTTTCAGGTCGCAATAGACCTGGACACTCTTGGTCAGCTCATTCCAGTAGTATGCCTTATCCTTGATGCCGGTATTGATGAAGAAATGCAGCATCTTGAGTTCAAAGAGCGGGTTGTTCTTGATTTTCTCCTCGTAATAGGGAAGAATGTCGTTATAGCGGATTCCGAGCCGGGATGTGTAAAAATCAAATTTCGGCTCCTCTTCCGAAGCGATGCGGATGCCGATGGTCAGTTTCTGCTTGATGTCCGCTTCATACTTCTCCAGTTCAAACAGGTTGTCAAGTACCGGGATGACATTCGTAAACCCGCTATTTACGAGGGTTACAATATTCTCAATGTACATCGGGCGTTTGAAACCATTGCAGATGATGTACCGGTCTTTCGAGAAAAGTCCCCGTTCGGCTAAATCTTCAATGATGTTAATGTCGAAGGCAGACGAGGTTTCAAGATGCACGTCATTCTTAAGCACCTCTTCAAGAACAAAGCTGAATTGTGAACTTTTGGTACAATAACAATAGTAGTAATCTCCCTGGTAATCGACCTTTGCCATGGCCACATTAAACAACCTCTTCCCGCGCTGGATCTGGGAACTGATCTTCGGTAAATAACTTATTTTCAAGGGCGTTCCATACTGTTTGATGATGTCCATCAAGGGAACCTGATGGAAATAAAGTTCATTATCGATCACTTCAAATTCTGGCTGAGGAAAATCGAAGGTCTGTTCAATCAGGTCAATATATTTGTTCTTCATCAGGTAAATTTTAAATGTAAATCACCCGGATGCCGTATTTTTCGACAATCCAAATCACCCGGTTGCAAAATATTTTGCAAAGTTAAGTCAATACGATCTAAAATTTATGGTGCTTCGCAAATATTCTCATAAAATATATTTCGCAAGCCCACATTCCCAGGGTTGCTTTAAAGAATGACGATTCCCGCGGAATTGCCGCATGATTTAAAAAATTATTTCCCTTTTGGAATTCATCCCTGATTTTCGCACATTTATATTTCAATTTCAACGGTCCATGTTCATCTCATCGCCCCCTGCCGGGATACCCTCAATGATATTTTCCAGCTGCACCGGCCCTACGCTAAGCCTCCTCTAAGGCTTGTCTAAGTCTTATCTAACCGTTGAACCGTTAACAAACCATTCACGAACTTTTCCTACATTTGCATGTTAAACCCGGGAATCATCGTACCCCGAATCCAGGATATGCCCGGGACCAATCCCTATTCCCATGGAGGCACCCGACCATCCGCATGAACTGCTGCTTTATGAAATGTCGCGGCGGAATACCGATTTCGTTGCCGGGTTGATCGTTCAGAAACCGGAGTTGTTCGATGTCCTTTTCGACATATTTCTCAGCAATGTCGAGCCGGTCAGCCGCAGGGCAGCCTGGGTGATTGATACGGTATCGGAAAAGATGCCCTGGCTGCTGCATCCCAGGATACCGGAGATCATAAGGCTGTTGCCTGAATTCAAACACGACGGTCTCAAGCGCCATTCCGTCAGAATGATGGCCCGATCGCCCCTGCCCGAAGGGGATTTGCTGGGAATACTGATCAACATCTGTTTCGACTGGCTGGTATCGCCCGCAGAGGCGGCTGCCACCAAGGTTTTCTGCATGGAAATCCTTTACAGGATATCGGAGATGGAACCGGACCTGAAAAAGGAGCTTGCCGATTCGATCGAATGGCGGTTGAACGAAGAGACCCCGGGTGTCAGAAACAGGGGTACGAAGATGTTAAAAAAGCTGTATGAAGAGATTAATGGTGCTGTAAGGCCATGATTTGACCACGCTTTTAATTCATTTCCGTCTTGATTTATAATTATATTGGTTATTTCCAATGAATTTTATAAATTTGCACCCTCAAAAAAAA
>JBAXOB010000026.1:0-58657 GCA_037133475.1 Bacteroidota bacterium | reverse complement strand
CATTCCTGCATTCCTGCATTATTTGCATTGTTTGCATTGCCTGCATTCCTGCATTCCTGCATTCCTGCATTATTTGCATTCCCGCATTCCCGCATTACCCCACGCTTCCCTCCAGCGAGATGGAGAGCAGCTTCTGTGCCTCCACGGCAAACTCCATCGGAAGTTGTTTCAGCACCTCCTTGGCATACCCGTTCACAATCAGGCCGATGGCGCTTTCGGCCGAGATGCCCCGTTGCTGGCAGTAAAACAGCTGGTCTTCCGATATTTTCGAGGTGGTGGCTTCATGTTCCACGATCGACGATTTATTGTCAACCTGGATATAGGGATAGGTATGGGCCCCGCAGCCGGAGCCAAGCAACAGTGAGTCGCACTGGCTGTAGTTCCGCGAATTCAGGGCATTCTTTGAAATGCGGACAAGTCCACGATAGGAGTTATTGCTCTTCCCTGCCGAGATCCCCTTCGAAATGATGGTGCTCCTGGTGTTTTTCCCGAGATGCATCATCTTGGTTCCCGTATCTGCCTGCTGGTGGTTATTGGTCACGGCGACAGAATAGAACTCCCCCACCGAATTGTCGCCCAGGAGGATACAACTGGGATATTTCCAGGTGATGGCAGAGCCTGTTTCGACCTGTGTCCAGCTGATCTTGGCATTGGCGCCCTTGCAGATCCCGCGTTTGGTAACGAAGTTGTAGATTCCTCCCAGCCCGTTCTTATCGCCCGGGTACCAGTTCTGCACGGTTGAATATTTCACAGAGGCATCTTTCAGCGCCACAATCTCCACGATGGCTGCATGCAGCTGGTTTTCATCACGCTGGGGTGCCGTACAGCCCTCCATGTAACTCACATAGGCCCCCTCCTCGGCGATGATGAGGGTTCGTTCAAACTGCCCGGTATTGGCGGCATTGATACGGAAATAGGTGGATAATTCCATGGGGCAGCGAACCCCTTTGGGGATGAAGCAGAAGGATCCGTCGCTGAAGACTGCAGAGTTCAGCGCCGCAAAGTAGTTGTCGGTATAGGGAACAACCGAACCCATGTATTGTTTTACCAGGTCGGGATGGTGCTGAACCGCCTCGCTGAATGAACAAAAAATGATACCGTGTTTGGCAAGGGTGTCTGAAAATGTTGTTTTGACCGAAACGCTGTCGATAACCGCATCCACGGCGACCCCTGCCACGCCGGCAAGTTTTTTCTGTTCATCCAGGGAAATTCCGAGTTTGTTGAAGGTTGCCAGCAATTCCGGGTCAACCTCATCCAGGCTTGAAACCTCCTTTTTTTTCTTCGGCGCCGCATAAAAGATGATTTCCTGGAAATTGATCGGGTCGATATTCAGGTGGGCCCATTTCGGTTGCACCATGGTCAGCCAGTGACGGTAAGCCTTCAGGCGAAACTCAAGCATAAAACCAGGCTCCCTCTTTTTCAGGGAGATATACCGTATTGTATCTTCAGACAGCCCTATGGGAGCATATTCCGTTTCAATATCCGTGACAAAGCCGTATTTATAATCGCCTTGCGTGACCTCATCCAGGATCTTGTTTGCGTCGGATTCCATTGATCAGTATTTTAGGACAAAACTATACATTTTTCGTGCCATGGCAAGCGTCATGACAAATTGCCCTACAAAGATACAATAATTCAGGTATTGGAATGCCTGAATAAAACCAAATAGTCTGACGCACGCGGGTAATCATTTTGCCCCGGCAAAAAAGCCGTCAAGGTTGTAGCCAGTCGTGATCAATGAAACCCGGCTGTTCCTGTAAAAATCAACGATCGCCTCGATGGGAACAACGGCGTTGAGGCCATACTGTACAACTTCCCGTGTTCCCACGTTCATTTCACCCTTATAGGGCATCCAGTCTATCCCGGGGCTCCTGTCGGCTGCCGGTTTGAGAAATTCCTCGCGGTCGGAACCCACATTTTTGACCAGCCCCACCAGTTCAAAATTAGGGACACCGTTACGGATTGCCAGGATCACGCCACCGCTGCAACCTTTGTTCAGCAGGGCATCAACCGAAAATTCACCTTTTGGTCTTTTTGACAGCGGGCTCACGATCCCTGATGTGACCATAAGGTTTCCCAACGGGTAACCCAAAATATAGACAAAACATCCCCATCCGAGGTCGTTCGCCCTGCCGGCCGGAAACGGGAACATGGTGACTGTATCCATGAGGGATTCGCAATCTTTTCCAAGAATGGCGATATCATTGGGGATATCGCTTGCCAGCACCGTAAAGCTCCCGCAGGCAGGGAGATCCTTTACCCAGTTTTCCTGTTTTTCTTTGACGGAGAAACTCTGGATACAGGGAGCCGGGTCATCTCCCTGTGGCGGGAAATAGCTGACCAGCGTGTCGGGCGAATTAATGACGTGCGCACAGGTAAGCAATGCGATCCTCTTCCCCGTGACGCCTGCCACCACTGCCGTTCCGAACACAGTCTCTTTTGTTGAGATGATGCCCCAGGCTGTTTTTTTATAATTTCCCGTTAAGATATCAAAGCGTGTAATCGCCTGTTCACGCCTGAATTTCCAGGTAGTATAGGAGGAGATGCTGTAGATCTTTTTCACAGCCCGGGTTGCCGCTGCAATGCCGTCGGACACAACCCCGGAGGGGAACTGGCTGTCGTAACCTTCATGCGTTTTTTGCACCTGGACAAGGGCGACTTTCCTGTGAATGCAGGCATAGCCCGACAGCAAAACAATGCAAAGAAAAAAAGGGAGCCATCTTTTCATGAACTGTCAACTTTGGATGACCAAATGTACAAAATCGACGGCATGGAGTAAAAATCCCCACTTTTTATCCTGAAATAAACGAAGTTCTCCCGGTTAAACGTCCTGCCAGATTTTTGCATTGTGGTTACCTGTGAGGGTTACAGGCTAACACGAGACAAGAAAAACCCAACCTAACATAATTATCAAAAATCACCATTTATTGCTGAATTTGGTTTAATTTAGTACGATGGAATTTTAACGTTCAATGTCAGAAATATATACCCCCCCAAATAATGGAAATAGCTGGAAAGATCATACGAATTTTACCATTGCAATCGGGCGCCGGTAAAAACGGAACCTGGAAGAAGCAGGACTTCATCATCGAAACCTCGGCCCAGATCCCGCGAAAAGTTTGCTTTTCGCTCTGGGGTGACAAAATTGACCAGTTCAGCCTCAGGGAGGGAGAAGATACGGAAGTCTCCTTTGATCTCGAAAGCCGCGAATTCAATGGCCGCTGGTACACCGAAGCCAAGGCGTGGAAGATCGCCAAAAAGGGATCCGCACCGCCGGCACCACCGGAAAGCGAGCCACTTCCCGGCTATTATGACATGCCTCCTGAAGATGGACTTCCCTTTTAACCGGGCCCGGAGCCTCTCGGAAATAAAAACCCGCTCACGAAAATCAAGTCAGCTGGACTAATCCGGCTTGATTTTGGGAAATAATTAGTTCTAACGATCTGTCATGAAAGATATTGAAGAAGAAAATATCATGATGCCATCAAGAGAAGAAATCAGCAGGGCTGCTTTATCGGCGCTTGGATCAAGCGAAGCCAGGTTGTCCTCTTTTCTTGAATTCATACCAGCCCTGATCCTGATCAAGGACCATGAGTTACGACCGGTGTTTGCCAATCAGAAAGCCTACCGGTTGTTCCCCTTTGAAGATTGGATCGGGAAACGGCCCCATGAACTTTTTCCCCCGGAAATCGCCGATCCCATGATTCAACAGGATATGGAAGCGTTTGAAAAGGGATACACAGCCTATGAGGAAACCTGGATCGACAAGGAGGGACAAGCCCATATTTTTCTCACCGAAAAGTTCAGGATTGACATTCAGAATGAAAAACCCATGCTGGGAGCATTCATAACCGACATTACAGATAAAAAAACCGGAGAAAGGGCATTGCTCGAAAGCGAGGAGATCTTTTCCCATTTCATGAAACGAAGCCCTGTGTATGTGTTTTTCATGGATGAACAGATGCGCTCGCTGAGGCTCAGCAATAATTTCGAGAAGATGCTGGGCAAGCCACTGGATGAGTTGCTGGGCAAAACCATGTTTGATCTCTTCCCCTCTGATTTTGCAAAAAAGATCGTCGAGGATGACATCGATGTGCTTCGGTCAGGAGTTGAGCTCATGGTCGAGGAACAGTTTAACGGCAGGACTTACACCACCATAAAATTTCCTATACATATCGATGGAAAGCCCAGGTTTTTAGCGGGTTTCAACATTGATATCACCGATCAGAAGCATGCTGAAAGGGAGTTGCTGATGCGTGAACGGCAGCAGGCCCTGATCCTGAATTCACTGCCGGTGATCTTTTACAGGGTAGCCCCGTCGGGGAACCTGCCTGTTACCTGGATATCGGACCAGATCAAACAGATTACAGGGTATTCGGCGGAGGAGGTACTTGCAAACCCTGGTTTCTGGGAACTGCACCTTCATCCCGATGACCGGGACAGGGTAATAAATGGCTGGCAGGCATCGCTGGAGACAGGCGAACTTATCCTGGAATACCGTTTGAAGGCTGCCGATGGCACCTATCGATGGTTCCATGACCACCTTGTCATGATCCGGGATGAGGCTCAGAAAAATATCGATACGGCGGGGATTTGCATCGATATCACCAAAAACAAACTTGCCGAAATCGCGTTGCAGGAAAGTGAAAAGAAATACCGGCTGCTTGCCGAATACAGCGCCGATGTGATCTGGATCCTCGATAAGGAGGGAAGATTCACCTTTATCAGTCCTTCCGTTGAAAAACTCAGGGGATACAAACCCGACGAGGTGCTGATGCAATCGCTGGAGTCGGTGATGACCCCTGCTTCGGCCCGGATTGTCAGGGATGCCATGCAAGGGGCCTTTCTCTCTGCCGGCAACGGGATAAAATATCCTGATCCGATCCCTTTTGAACTTGAGAAGCTGTGCAAGGATGGCTCCACCGTGTGGACCGAATCCCTGGCACAGCCGATGTATGACGATCTTGGAGAGCTTACGGGGTTTGTAGGCGTATCGCGCAATATTTCAGAGCGGAGGCTTTCCCAGGAGGCCCTCCAGACAGCTGAACACAGGGCCCGCGCCCTGATCGAAAATGCCCCCGACGGTATCGTGATGATCGATAAGGATGGCAATTTTTCCTATGTCAGCCCACCTGCCACCCGGATGTTCGGCTTCACCGGTGAGGAACTAGTACATTATAGCCCTGCTCAGCTGACCCATCCCGATGATCTTCCTGTCGTATTTGACACCCTTGAAAGGCTTATGCGCGACCCAACACTGGTACCCACCATTATGTACCGGTTCAGGCATAAGGACGGAAGGTGGTTTTGGATTGAAAGCACCTTCAGCAACCTGCTGGATAAACCCGGCATCGGTTCAATCGTTATCAATTTCCGCAATGTTACCGACCGGAAACTTGCCGAAGATAAACTGAAGGAGAGTGAATTTCATGCCAGGAAACTTTCCCGTGGCATCGAGCAAAGCCCTGCGGCTGTCATCATCACCGACATTGACGGGCAGATCGAATATGTAAATCCGAAATTCACCGCGATGACAGGTTACTCATCCGACAGGGTCCGGGGAAAGATGGCACGGATTCTCAAACCGGGGAGAACACCGGAAGATATCCACCAGCAGATCTGGCAAACCATCCGTTCGGGGAAAATTTGGACAGGTGAATACCTGAGCCGAAGAATGAACGGGGAGCCCTATTGGGAGTCGGTTTCCGTAACGCCGATACTGGACCCGCTATCTGCGATTTCAAACTATGTCATAACCATTGAGGACATCTCCGACCGCAAAAAGATGATCAATGAACTGATGGATGCCCGTAAGAAGGCCGAGGAGAGCGACCGGCTGAAGTCCTCCTTCCTGGCCAACATGAGCCATGAAATCCGAACCCCCATGAATGCCATCGTGGGATTTTCCGAAATGCTTTCCGACCCTGATATCACCACCGGGGAGCGAAGCAAATTCTCGGCCATTATCCAGTCACGCTCCGACGACTTGATGCACATCATCAACGACCTGCTTGAAATTTCCAGGATTGAATCGGGCAATGTCAAGGTTACCCAGACCAGGGTGATGATCAATGAAACCCTGGCGGAACTCGAGGCCATCTTCCGCAAGCGCCTGCAGCAGAGCAAGAAAGCAACCCTGTCGCTCTTTGTTGAAAAACTACTGCCCGACGATCAGTCCTATATCCTGACAGACGGTTACATCCTGAAACAGGTATTTTCAAACCTGATAGAAAACAGCATCAAGTACACAGGTTCAGGCTCGATAAAGTTTGGCTATCTCCGGCCGGAGCGCGGATCGATAACCTTTTTTGTAAGCGATACGGGAATCGGTATTTCACCGGGCAACCAGGAGATTATTTTTGAGCATTTCCGCCAGGCTGATATTGAAAACCCGCACCAGTACAGCGGGACCGGTCTTGGCCTTGCCATATGCAAAGGCTCGCTGGCCCTGGTACAGGGAAAAATCTGGGTAGAATCCCAACCTGGAAAGGGCAGCACCTTTTATTTCTCACTGCCCTTTCAGCAGCAACCCGCCTCACCACCCCCGGCAGCCCGGCAGCCCGGTACCACGCCCGTCATCCCGCAGGGGAGCCAGTATTTATGGCACGGCAAACAGGTACTTATTGTTGAAGACGAACCGACCAACATGGAATTCCTGAGGCTTGTTCTGCGAAAGACGCAGATCGCCATCACCCCCGTGCCCAGTGGCGCAATCCTGCGCAGCCTGTATGGGAACCTGCAGCAATTCGACCTGGTACTGCTCGATGTCAGGCTCCCCGATGCCAACGGGTGGGAACTGGCCAGGGAAATCAAGTCAATCAGGCCCGAATTGCCGATCATTGCCCAAACTGCCTTTGCCATGTCATCCGACATGCAAAAAAGCCTGGCAGCCGGCTGCGACAACTTTATCTCCAAACCCATTAATAAAACATCCCTGCTGAATATGATGGAAGGATACCTGGGAGGCGCCAAAACAATACAATAGGATTTCACAGGGAGTGCCCAACCCGGCAGCATCCTTCTGCGAACCGGCAGGCATGGTTCCCGATTGTGAAAAATAAGCATCTGTTAACATAATCATCATGAATACAATGAAAACTTCAGGTCAAACCGACCTCAGGCAGAAAGCAGAGGACATCGTAAACAGCAGGGGCGGGAATCCCGCGCCAGATCACTCAGCATATGATGATCTTGCGCTCATTCATGAGCTGGAGGTTCATCAGGTGCAACTTGAAATGCAGAACGAAGAACTTACCCTGACAAGATCCGTGGCAGAGGTAACCGCCGAAAAGTATGCCACCCTGTTCGATTTTGCCCCGATGGGTTATCTTACGGTTAACAGACAGGGCATGATCATGGAGCTGAACCTTTGTGCCTGCCAGATGATCAGGAAAGAACGTTCCCGGTTAAAAAACAACTTACTGGGCGTTTATATTTCCAACGAGTCGAAGCCCATGTTCAACAGGTTCCTGGAAAAGATATTTTCAGCCACCACCAGGGAAACCTGCGATATTACCCTGCAACCTGCCGACGGCCAATTGATCTTTGTACACCTGTCGGCCATCCAGACCGACAACGGGAAGACCTGCCTGCTGACCATGCTCGATATTACCGGGCGGAAAGAGGAGGAGGAGACGCTCCGGAAACTTAATGACAAACTCAACAGGGCCCAGCGAATTGCCCATATTGGTCACTGGGACGACAACCTTATTTCGAACGAACTTTTCTGGTCTGATGAGATGTACCGGATCATGGGGATTCCGCATTCCTCCTCCCTTACCCTTTCGGAAGCAGCCAGGGTTTTCCCTCCTGAGGAACTTGTACGGTTCCAGGCTGCTGTCGATCTGGTCCTTAACAACGATATTCCCTATAGTATGGATTACAAGATTATCAGGCCCGACGGCATCATCCGGTACATCCACGATGAAGGAGAGGTTATCCGGGATGAAAAGGGACAACCCGTCTGGATGTTCGGGACCACCCAGGATGTTACCGAACGCAAACTCTCCGAGGATATGCTGAAAAGCAAGGTTGAAGAGCTGGAACGCTTCCAGCGGGTGATGGTTGGACGGGAACTGACCATGATTGAATTAAAGAGGGAGGTGAATGAACTGCTCCGGCAGTCGGGCCGCGAAGAGAAATACCGGATGTCAACGCATCTGTAGTGAAGTCCCGGGACTTCCAGGATTTCCCGGATGCCTTCAAAATGGTGCGGATATTCCGTGCACGGGTCAATGAGTTGCTAAAAAGGACGAAGGTTATATGAACCAAAATAAGGGAAACACCGGGAAGTTAAAGCTCCTTTCACTCGAGGCATCGTCAATGGATTATGATATCATCAGGGATTGCCTTACCAGCGGGGGATACACGCTGGAGATGTCAAGGGTGGAGACGGAAAGTGAATTCACCGCCCGATTGCGCCTGGGACAATTTGATATGGTGCTGTCTGATTTCAATTTGCCCGGATTCGATGCCTTTCAGGCCCTCAGCATTTGCAATGAAATTTGTCCTGACACCCCCTTTATCTGTATTTCCGTGGCTATCGGTGAAGAAACAGCCATCGACCTGCTCAAGCTGGGAGCAACCGATTTTGTGATGAAAGACAAACTTGGACGGCTTCCCTTCGTATTCGGCCGTGCCCTGGTTGAAATGGAGGAAAAAAAGGCGCGAAAAATGGCGGAAAAAGAGCTGAACAGCAGCGAGAAACAGCTATTTAACTACGAGGCGGACCTGGTTACCCAAAAAGGCAATACCCGGAATGTGATCATCAACGCGTTTATCACAGGCGAGGTCATTACCGGAATGATCATGGATATTTCAGCCAGGAAGAATGCTGAGCAGGCGTTGACGGATAAGGTGGCAGATCTGCAGCGCTTTCATAACCTTACCGTTGGCAGGGAGCTTTCGATGATCGTATTAAAAAAGGAGGTGAATGACCTCCTGAAGAAATCGGGTTGCCAGGAAAAATACAAAATTGTCGGTTGATTATCACCGGGGGATCGATCTCAAATTAATGCCTGCCTATGAACAGAAATAGTACAGACCACAAAATAAGCCTCAGCAGGAAAATATTCCTCTATTTCCTGGGGGTGGTGTTTCTTTCGCTGGTTTCGCTTGGTTATGGCTGGCTTGAAAGTAAAATCAGCGACTACCAGGAGGAGGTCAAATCCTTAAAGAAACACTATTCGGAAACCAGGAAGCTGGAGATCAAAAACGAAGTACTCCAGGTGAAGGACAATATCCAGTGGGCCCAGGACAGCCTTGTCGACGCCGTTAAAAGAACCCTTGCCAGCCAGGCGCGACAAATGAAGCTGCCCAAAGATGTATCGGGGAGTCTCGGAACCAACTCATCCAACGCATTACCCCCTGCACTGTCCGATTCCTTCCATCAAGCCCGCGTCCCGGTTTTCCTGGCCAACCGCAATGGAAAATTACTGTATGCCTTTGACCCTTATGATACGATTGACGGCCAGAAACCCGGAAAAAACATTCGTGAACTGCTGACCCTGGTTTTGAAACAACCGCATCACAGTGGCTTGATATCCCTCTACCGGCATGGCAAGCACAATGATTCCACACTGACCCACCTGTGTTTTTATGACAACGACCTGATACCCGGGTTTATCTTTGCCACTTTTGCCGGCGAGCATGATTTCGAGCAGGTGCTGCAGGTATCGGTTCTGGAATCCATCACCCGGATGCGTTCCAATGTCAATGAGTATGTGTTTGTCAATACCTTGTCGGGAATGGCCCTGATCACCCACGGGAGATACAACAAGCCCCCGATCGACATTCTTAAAAAAGGGGATACCGCATGGATCAGCATTTTCAAGGCACAACAGGGGGCTGCCAGCCATTCGGCAGGCATCTATCATTCCTATACATTCCTGAAACCCTCTACCCTTAAACCCTCGTTAAAGACCGCCTATTTCAGTTATATGCCGGATTGGAAATGGATCATCGGGACCGGTTTTTACGAGGATGACGTCAACGCTTTCATCGAACTGAAGAGAAAGGCGCTTTTTGCCGGGATGGAGCGAAAGGTGTTTCATGTGATGATCTACCTGCTCACGGCATCCCTTTTCTGCTATTTGCTTGTCTCCTTTTTCTCCAGGCGGTTCAGGAAGAATATTGACCTGTTTACCGACTTTTTCGGGAAGGCCGCCCAGGGCAACATGTTGCTGGATATCTCCCGGGTGAGTTACAGAGAGTTTGCCAAAATCGCCGAATCGGCCAACAGGATGGTGGTGGCCAGGCAGGAGGCAGAGACCCGGTTGCGGAAATCGGAGGAGAAATTTTCAAAGGCCTTTAAAAACAGCCCTGATGTGATCATCATTACCACACAGGATGGTCTTGTCGAAGAGGTCAACGATTCAGCTTCACGACTCACAGGCTACAGCCGGGCGGAATTCCTCGGCGAATCGATCCTTACGATGAACTTATGGAAAGATCCTGCATGCCGCAACGCCTATATAACCCAACTCAGGGAGAAGGGGCGGGTACTGAACCTGGATGCCGACTTCCGGGCAAAATCAGGAGAAATACGCAACTGCCTCATCTCCGGTGAAATCATTGTCCTGGATGATCGTGAATACATCCTGAGCATCATCCGTGATATCACCGAAAACAGGAACATGCAGGCTGAGGTGTTTGGATTGGAGCGCAGGTTTCGTGAAACGCTGGAGAACATACGCCTGATCTCTGTCCTGCTTGATATCAATGGCCGTGTCTCCTTTTGCAACGATTACCTGCTTGAACTCACAGGCTATTCGCGCGAAGAGGTTGTCGGGAAAAACTGGTTCCGGCTTATCATGGATGAAACCCGGCCGGAGGCGGAACAGCTTTTTTTCAACAACCAGATCGATGGAATCACCACATCTTTCGATGAGACGAAGATCAGGACCAAATCGGGGGAATCGCTTGTTGTCCAGTTTAACAACACGCTCCTCCGCGATGCAAGGGGTAAGATCATCGGCACAACCTCCATTGGCGAGGACATTACGGAACGAAAACATGCCGAGATGGAACTCAGAAAAAAAATGGATGAATTGCAACGGTTTCACAACCTTACCATTGGCAGGGAGTTGCGTATGATCGGGTTAAAAAAAGAGGTAAACGAATTGCTCAGGCAATCGGGACTTGAAGAGAAATACAGGATATCGGAATGACCACAGCCACGGCAAATATTGAGGAGATCCTTCAACGGACCAGCGGGATGGATATATCAGGATACGATAATTCATTTATTTGTAATTCTATTCAGAAAAGAATCACTGAAACGGGATGTGGATCGCCTGAGGCATATGCAATCCTGGTCGGGCAGAACCCTGTGGAGCGGAACCAATTCATAGGGTCGTTAACCATTGGCTACAGCGAATTTTTTCGCAATTCCCTGACTTTTTCGGTACTTGAAAACATTATCCTCCCGATGCTGATCGTGAAGCAAAAAGAGGCGAAGCGCCAGGAGATCAGGTTATGGTCGGCTGCCTGTGCCTCCGGGCAGGAACCCTACAGTATGGCCATCCTGTGTGAAGAACTGAAAAGCGGCCAGGCTGAAAAGTTTAATTATCGTATTTTCGCCTCCGATCAAACCGAATCCCGGGTGATCGATGCAAAGCTGGGTCATTACACATATGACGAGATCAGCAACCTGAGCTTAAAAAGGGTGGCCCGGTGGTTTACCCGCGATGGTTCCGGATACCATATTACAAAGCACCTTAAAAACAACATTGACTTTTCTGTTTTTGATTTATTCAGTGAGTCGCAGGTTTCCCCGCCGGCGAGCATTTTTGGCGATTTCGACCTGGTTTTATGTGCCAATATCCTTTTTTACTATAAGCCGGGATACCGGAAAAAGATCCTGGATAAAGTCAGTCAATGCCTGACAAGGGGCGGTTTCCTGGTCACCGGCGAAACCGAACGGGAGATAGTCTCTGCACTGGGTTACCGTGAAGTTTTTCCCCGCTCAGCCATCTTCCAGCTAAAACCCTGATATGGGACAGGCATAATCCCCGGTTATCCTTAGAACGACTCCGCTTTTCACCTAATTTAAAAAAAATGTCACTGAAAAACATTAAAATCGGAACCCAGCTGAAAACCGGCTTCGCTATATTGCTCACGTTTGTGGTGACCCTGGGAATTGTCTCCTATTTCCAGAGCGACAAAATCCAGCAGCAAACGGAAAATATTTATAATCACCCGCTTATGGTGCAACGAACCATCGGCTCCTTAAGGGTTGACGTGCTGACCATCCAGCGCGACATGAAAGACCTGTTCCTGACCACGGATGAAATGCTCATCACCCGGGATATAAACGAGATTGAACTCATGAAAACCGGGGCCTTTGAGCAGGTTGATGTTTTGTACAACCGGTACCTGGGCCCCCGGGCCGATGTCGACTCGTTAAAGCATGCCCTGGTTGTATGGAATTCCCTGCATGACGAGACTCTCCGTTTATTCCATACCGGAAAAACAGCGGATGCCATTGCCCGTACCAGGAGCAATGGAGTCTCCGCAAACCAGATTGAAGTCATTCTCAGGGCGTTAAAAAAAGTCGACGAATTTGCCCAATACAAGGCAGCTGCCTTATTCGAAGCGTCAGATAAACTGAGCGACACCCTTAACAGGCAGTTGTTCCTGATCGTAGCGGCGATCCTGCTGTTGTCGCTGATCCTTGGCTCAGTGATTTTACGCAATATCCGCAAGCCGCTGGCTGAGCTGACCCAGGTCGCAAACAGGTTTCACGGGGGCGACATGAGTATCCGCAGCTCCTATCATTCGAATAATGAAATCGGGGTGTTGTCGGCCTCCTTCAACACGCTGGCCAAGTCGATCCAGGTAAAGACCGACCTGGATAAAAAATTCGAAAGCCTGGCTGCGTTAATGCTCAGTGAATACGACGCTAAAAAGTTCTTCCAGGCTACCTTATCCGCCCTGGCGACGCATACCGGCTCCCAGATGGCAGCCATCTACCTGCTGAGCGACGACAGGAAAACTTTCGAGCACTTTGAATCGATCGGGATAGATAACAATGCCCGGCAGTCGTTTGCTGCCGGCAATTTCGAGGGCGAGTTCGGGGCGGTTCTTTCCACGCGGAAGGTCAACCACATGAAGAGTATCCCTCAAGATACCCGGTTCGTTTTCCATACCGTAACCGGCAAGTTTATCCCGCATGAAATTATCACCCTGCCGATCCTGGCCGACAATGAGGTCGTGGCCATCATCTCGCTTGCAAGCGTAACAGCATACAGCCCGCAGGCCATTCAGCTGGTGGACAACATTCTGGTCACCCTTTGTGCCCGGATTGAGGGGATCCTGGCCTATCATAGGATCAAGCAATTCTCTGAAAAGATTGATGGCCAGTACAGGGAGCTTGAGGCACAGAAGACTGAGCTTGCAGCCCAGGCTGCGGCCCTGACGGAGCAGAACACCGAACTGGAGATGCAGAAAGTGCAGCTGGGCGAAGCCAGCCAGCTCAAGACCAATTTCTTATCGAACATGAGTCACGAATTGCGTACACCGCTGAACTCGGTGATTGCGCTTACCGGCGTTCTTTCGCGCCGGCTCGCTGCAAAAATTCCGGACGAAGAGTACAGCTACCTCGAGGTGATTGAGCGCAATGGCAGGCACCTGCTCGATCTCATCAACGACATCCTGGATATTTCCCGGATCGAGGCAGGCCGCGAAGAAATTGATATTACCCGGTTTGATCCGAACCTGCTGGTTGCCGATGTGGTCAATATGATCAGTCCGCAGGCCCACCTGAAAAATGTCGAGTTGCTTGCCACGGTGTTCGACACGGGTTACACCATCACCAGCGATGCTGACAAGTGCAGGCATATTCTGCAGAACCTGATCGGGAATGCTGTCAAGTTTACCGAATCGGGGAGGGTGGTTGTCACCGTTCAGCGGAATGATAACAACATCGAAATTACGGTCACCGATACCGGTATCGGCATTTCGGCCCAGGATATACCCCATATTTTTGATGAATTCAGGCAGGCTGACGGCAGCACCTCCCGCAGGTTCGGCGGATCGGGGCTGGGGCTGGCCATCGCGAAAAAATATGCAAATCTGCTGGGGGGTGCGATTACGGTCTCCAGCATTCCCGGCAGCGGCTCTGCATTCACACTAACGTTGCCCGTGAATTATGGGGATGAAAAACGGGTCGCAGAGGTGCCGTCCATGACTGCCGTCAGAAAAACGGAACAGGGATGGAAGCCTGCTCCGGTGCCGGGATCGGCTGTAAAGACCATCCTGCTTGTTGATGACAGTGAGCCCGCCATTATCCAGATACAGGATATCCTGGCCGGCAGCGGGCACACGATCCTGGTTGCCCGTGATGGAGAAGAGGCCCTGGGGATTATCGCCTCCACCATTCCCGATGCCATGATCCTCGACCTGATGATGCCGGGAACCGACGGTTTTGAGGTGCTGCGAAGGGTGCGGGAACAGGAAGCAACCTCCGGCATCCCGGTACTGATCCTCACGGCAAAACATATCACGAAGGAGGAGCTTGGATTTTTAAAGCGGAACAACATTCATCAGCTGATCCGGAAAGGCAACGTGAACCGGTCGGAACTGTTCGGCGCGGTGACGGCGATGGTACAGCCTGAAAAACCTGCAATTCCGGCGCCGGTTTCAAGGCTGCAACCCGACGGCGAAACCCCTGTGATTCTTATCGTGGAGGATGATCCCGACAACATGGTGACATTCAAGGCGTTGCTTAAGGGCCATTTTACGGTACTGGAAGCCAGGGACGGGGTTGAAGGTATTGAGATGGCAAGGAGGCACAGACCAAACCTTATCCTGATGGATATTGCCCTGCCGGGAATTGACGGGATTGAGGCCTTTACCACGATCAGGCGGGACCCGCAACTGCAGCAGATTCCGGTTATCGCCCTGACGGCCAGCGCCATGACTACCGACCGCGAAACCATCCTGTCGCATGGCTTCGATGGTTACCTGCCTAAACCCATTGAAGTAACCCTGTTTTTTGACAAAATCAATGAGACCCTTTATGGAAAGTAGAAAGATAAAGATCCTGGCTATTGACGACAACCCTGATAATCTCATCAGCATGAAGGCGGTCATAAGGGAAGCCTTTCCCGACATCCTGGTTTTCACGGCATTAACCGGCAGGGACGGCATTGCACTGGCCCAGGCTGAAGATCCCGATGTTATCCTGCTCGACATCGTAATGCCGGGCATGGATGGCTATGAGGTATGCCAACGGCTAAAAAGCGACAAGTTGCTGGCCGATACCCCTGTTATCTTTGTAACTGCTATCAAAGGGGAAAAGGCAAGCCGCATACGGGCACTCAATGCAGGGGGCGATGCATTTCTTGCAAAACCAATCGACGAAAGCGAACTCACGGCCCAGATACGCGCCATGCTGAAAATCAAGGCAGCAAGCAGTGAAAAGCATGCGGAGAAAGAACGGCTCTCTGCCCTGGTCTCTGAAAAGACTTACGAATTGCAGCAAATCAACATTGCGACCCTTAACCTGCTGGAAGATTTACAAAAAGAAAATGAAGCCAGGAAAAAAAGCGAGGAGGCCTTACGTAAAAGTGAAGAAAAATACCGGACCATCTTTGAAAACGTGCAGGATATTTTTTACCAGACCGACCTCGAGGGAACGGTCATCGAGATAAGCCCGTCGATCCAGTATTTCTCGGAATTCAGCAGGGAAGAGATCATCGGCTCGCCGGTTTCAGACCTCTATGCCGACAAGAAAGACCGGGAGGTACTGCTGACTGCCATTCAGCGAAACGGCGAACTTCGGGATTACGAGGTAAAGCTGAAAACTAAAACCGGCGTTATCAAATATGTATCCATTAATGCCCGGTTGATATACGATGCCCAGAAAAGGCCAAACCACATTGACGGGGCCCTCAGGGATGTAACCGAACGGAAAAACGCCGAAAAGCAGATCCGGCTGCTTAGCAGGGCCATTGAGCAAAGCCCTGTCACCATTATGATCACCGACAAGGACGGGAACATTGAATACGTCAATCCAAAGTTCACCGAAGTAACAGGATACAGCCTGGATGAAGTAACCGGAAAGAACCCTAACCTGCTGCAATCAGGAGCACAAACCAGGGAATTTTACAGGGAGCTGTGGACAACCATCCTGTCGGGGAACAACTGGCATGGTGAGTTTCATAACAGGAAGAAAAACGGGGAATCCTACTGGGAAGATGCCCTGATCTCCTCCATGGTGAACCCGGAGGGTGTGATTTCGCATTTCATCGGCGTCAAGATGGATATCACGGAAAAAAGAAAAATGATGTCCGACCTCACCCTTGCCAAGGAAAAGGCGGAGGAGAGCGACCGGTTGAAATCGGCTTTCCTTGCCAATATGAGCCATGAAATCAGAACCCCCATGAACGGGATCCTGGGGTTTGCAGGATTGTTAAAAGAGCCGGATCTCACGGGCGAGGAGCAGCAAAAATACATCCGGATCATTGAAAAAAGCGGCGCCAGGATGCTTAACATCATCAACGATATCGTCAGTATTTCCAAGATCGAATCGGGGCAGATGGACATCAACATGGCAGAGACGAATATCAATGAGCAGGTTGAATATACCTATACCTTTTTCCGTCCCGAAGCTGAACAAAAGGGGCTGAAAATCAGTTATAACAATTCATTGCCTGCAAAAAATGCCGTCATCAAAACCGATCGTGAAAAACTCTACGCCATCCTTACCAACCTGGTAAAAAATGCCATCAAATTTTGTGATAACGGTACCATCGAGCTGGGATACACCTTTAAACCAGCCGCACCGGCTGGCCCGGCCGCCGACGGCAAGGGTATGGTTGAATTTTATGTGAAAGACACCGGCATCGGGATCCCAAAGGGAAGACAGGAGGCCATTTTCGACCGTTTTGTCCAGGCGGATATCGGTGACACCAGGGCTTTCC
This sequence comes from Bacteroidota bacterium, assembly GCA_037133475.1. Lineage (GTDB taxonomy): Bacteria > Bacteroidota > Bacteroidia > Bacteroidales > FEN-979 > CAIVAT01. Next base: position 41,732 of record JBAXOB010000026.1, on the reverse strand, counting down.
AGGGAGCAGGGTTGGGATTGTCCATTTCGAAAGCCTACGTGGAGATGCTCGGAGGCCGGATCCGGGTTGAGAGTGATGAAAAAAAGGGGGCCATATTTTTCTTTACCATCCCCTATAACGGGAGCCTTACACCTGACAACCTCGCCGAAAACCTCACGGATAAGGCAGAAAAAGAGATAACAAACAGAAATCTCAAAATACTTGTGGCGGAAGATGACGAAGCTTCAGAAATCTATATCTCCCTTACCGTAAAAATGTTCGGAAAAGATGTAATACAAGCCGGCACCGGTGTGGAAGCGGTTGAGATCTGCCGGAACAACCCCGACCTTGATCTTATCCTGATGGATATCAAGATGCCGGTGATGGATGGTTATGAGGCCACCCGGCAGATCAGGAAATTCAACAACGGGGTGGTCATCATCGCGCAAACCGCCTATGGGCTGACGGGCGACCGGGAGAAGGCAATTGAGGCCGGGTGCAACGATTATCTTGCCAAACCGATTAAAAAGGCTGATTTATTGCGCATGATCACGCGTTTCTTCAGCGCATCCCCAAATAAGTCGCCCGTATGATGAACCAGGTTTTCACGATTTATTCCATATTTTTCCTGGCAGCATCCCTGCTTTCATTTTTTGTTGCCCTTCTTGCCTGGCAGCGCAGGTCGGTCAAAGGGGCACGGGAACTCACATGGCTTACGGTTGCTTCAGGCATATGGGCCTTCTGGATCATCTTTGAAACGGCGGCCCATACGATTGATGATAAGATTTTCTGGGCCAAACTTGAATATTTTGGCGCGGTAACGACACCTGTCCTTTACCTGGTATTTGTTTTGCGCTTTACCGGGAAAGATAAACTGATGACGGTCAGGCGGATCTTTACGTTGTTCCTTATTCCTGCCGTCACGCTGTTACTGGCAATCACCAACGAAAAGCACTCCCTGGTATGGTCGGGGTATTCTGCCATTTTTCCCGACACCAACCTGATGGAATATTACCACGGGATATGGTTCTGGATCGGGTACATGGCCTATAACAACCTCATCCTCCTGCTGGCCACGATTTTTCTTTTCAGGTTTATCGCCGGTCAGCCCGGGACCTTCAGGTCACAGGGGGTAGTGGTGTTTTTTGCCGGGTTATGTCCGTGGGTCGCCAGTGCCCTGTATCTGTCGGGGATAAATCCCGTTCCGGGGCTGGATATAACGCCGTTCAGCATCATCCTGAGCGCCGCCTTCCTGGCCTACGCCATATTATATATCCGCTTTCTTGACCTGCTGCCCGTTGCCCGTGAAACGCTGGTGGAGACCCTGTCGGATGGGATACTGGCACTGGATGGCCAGAACAGGATCCAGGACATCAACCAGGCGGCCCTCTCCTTTCTCGGTATCAGCCTGAAAAATGTTACCGGCATCCACGCCAAGGCTACCAATGCTGCCGTTACCAGTCTTCTTGATGCTGCATTGAGCCACGAACCGGTTGACCAGGTCGAAGTGCAAAAAGGCTCCGTCTCCTGCACCTACAGCATTACCAAACAGAAGATCCGGAACCAGTCTGACAGCCGGCTGGTGGTAATCCGCGACATTACCGGGCAGGTTGCCCGGGAAAAGGAGATCAGGGCCGGGGAAGAGCGCTATCATACCATGTTTACCATGTTCCGGCTGATGGCTGACAATATGCCGGATATGCTATGGGCGAAGGACCTTGATAAAAAGTTCATCTTTGCCAACAAGGCCATCTGTGAAAACCTGCTGCATGCCAACGATACCGATGAACCCGTCGGGAAGACCGATTTGTTCTTCGCCCTGCGCGAACGGTCGAAGCATGCCGGTCAGCCCGAATGGCACACCTTCGGGGAGATGTGCCAGGATTCGGACCAGGCGGTGATCGAATCGGGGAGGGCGGAATCTTTTGATGAATATGGCAATGTGAATGGCAGGTTCCTCTACCTGGATGCCCGGAAAGCACCTATCGTTGATGAAAACGGAATCATGATCGGGGTTGTGGGCAGCGCACGCGATGTGACGCAGCAGAAAAAAACCGAGGCCGACCTGATTGCTGCCAAGGAAAAAGCAGAACAAAGCGACCAGCTGAAATCGGCCTTCCTGGCCAACATGAGCCACGAAATCAGGACACCGATGAATGCCATCACAGGGTTTGCAGGACTGCTGATCGATCCCAATATCAGTGAGGAGGACCGGGGCCGCTTTGCCCATATCATCCAGACCCGGTCGGACGACCTGATGCGGATCATCAACGACATCCTGGAAATTTCAAGGATCGAATCGGGAAACGCAAGCATTGAAAAGGACAATGTGAATATTACCGGATTGCTCCGTGAACTTGAAACGGTATCCAACCGGAAGATGGAACGACTTGGCAAGTCCCATCTTTCGCTCGCCTGTGAAATTCCTCCACAAGCCAGCCCGCTCATCATGATCAGTGATCCATTCATTATCAAACAGGTTTACACCAATCTGATTGACAATGCACTAAAATTTACTGAAAGCGGCAGCATCCGGTTTGGTTATCATCCTCCCGAAAATGGAATGGTTACCTGTTTTGTTACCGACACCGGTATCGGCATCTCACCCGGGAACCACAAATTGATTTTCGAACATTTCCGCCAGGCGGAAGGTCACAATATTCACCTTTATGGCGGAACCGGCCTGGGCCTTTCCATTTGCAAAGGGTCGCTGGAGCTGCTAGGCGGGGAGATCTGGGTTAATTCAACCCCCGGCCAGGGCAGCACCTTTTATTTTACGATTCCCTTCCTCCCTCCTGCCGCCGGCCCGCTGCACCCGCCGGCCCATACCGGCAGCCAGGGGCTCCCGCCTGAAACTGCCGGTTACCGCTGGCCGGGGAAGAGGTTCCTGCTGGTCGAAGATGAAGATACCAACCTGAAATTACTGAGAGCTTTTCTTGCACGGACGGAGGCTGAACTGGTATGTGTTTCCAGTGGCAATGCACTCAGGCAACTCTATGACCGGCTGGAAATGTTCGACATCGTTCTGCTGGATATCCGGCTTCCGGATGCCAACGGCTGGGATCTTGCAAAAGAGCTGAAACTGCTGCAGCCCGACCTCCCCATTATCGCCCAGACAGCCTATGCCATGTCGGGCGACATTGAAAAAAGTCTCGATGCCGGCTGCAATGACCACATTTCCAAACCTATCAACAAAGACCAGTTGTTACTGAAAATTGCAGAATATCTGTAAAATGAATTTTTTTAAAAATTGATTATTCCTTATATACCAGTAAAATTGTTTGATGGAATTTGTATTTGCAAAATAATTCAAGGATCATCACTGGTACATTTGGGATCTGTCAATTTATTATACAAGGGAACAGGAGGTTCTGCAAATCCAGTTGCATGTATATATCTTTTATAGTATATTTACCATGCCATCAGACCGAACAACATTTGAGACAATAAACATAGCCGGATGAAACCAAAGAAAGTAAAAGCTACCAGTCCTGTGGCGGAAAAAGACAACGCAGAGCCTGCAATTTCGCAGTTTCCGATCGTGGGTATCGGAGCCTCGGCGGGAGGGCTGGAGGCTCTAGAGCAATTTTTCGGGAACATGCCGCGGAACAACGGCATGTCGTTTGTAGTAATCCAGCATCTCGATCCTACCCACGTTGGGATCATGCCGCAACTGCTGCAGCGGACTACCTCCATGAAGGTTTTCCAGGCGACCGACCGGCTGAAGGTAAAACCCGAATGTGTGTATGTCATTCCTCCCAACAAAAGCATGTCGTTGCTTAACGGGGCGTTGCATTTGTTCGACCCTGTCGAGTCGCGGGGGCTGAGACTCCCGATTGACATTTTCTTCCGGTCGCTGGCCGACGATATGAAGGAGAAAAGCATCGCCATCGTCCTTTCCGGCATGGGTTCCGATGGCAGCCTGGGGATGAAGGCAATAAAGGAACATAACGGTGTTGTCCTGATACAGGATCCTGCCTCGGCCAAATTCGACGGGATGCCCCGCAGTGCCCTTGAAGCCGTTATTCCCGATATCGTTGCCCCTGCAGAGGAGTTGCCCGGCAAACTGATGGCATTCCTGAAATTTAATCCTGTAAACAAACCTGATCCTGATCTCGATAACAGGAACAAGGGTAATCTTGAAAAGATCATCATCCTGCTGCGCGAACAATCGGGCCACGATTTTTCCCAATACAAGAAGAACACCCTGTTCAGAAGGATCGAGCGAAGGAAGGGAGTTCACCAGATCGACAAGTTACAAAGTTATGTCAGGTTCCTGCAGGAAAATCCCAAGGAGGTCGACATCCTCTTTAAGGAATTGCTGATCGGTGTCACCAGCTTTTTCAGGGATACGGTTGTATGGGATAGGTTAAAAACAGATATTCTGCCCGCTCTTTTTGACGAGTTAACAGAGGGGCATGTGCTTCGTGCCTGGGTCACCGCCTGCTCGACAGGCGAGGAGGCCTATTCACTTGCCATTTCGATCAGGGAAGCATTGGATGCATTGAATCCGCGAAAAAAACTGAGCGTACAGATTTTTGCAACCGATATCGACCAGGATGCCATCGAAATTGCCCGGAGAGGGTTCTTTCCCTCCAACATAACGACCGATGTGTCGCTGGAGAGGATCGACCGGTTTTTCACCGCTGAGGCAGATGGTTACCGAATCAATAATACTATCCGGGAGATGATTGTTTTTGCACCCCAGAATATTATCAAAGACCCTCCTTTTACCAAACTTGACCTGCTGACCTGCCGCAACCTGCTGATTTACATGGAGCCGGAGCTGCAGCGAAAGTTGATTTCCCTGTTTCATTACAGCCTTAATCCCGGGGGAATCATGCTGCTGGGCACCGCCGAAACGCTCGGGAACCATAAAGATGGATTTGAAGAACTGGATGCCCGGTTGAAGTTTTTCAAACGCACCTTAACCATTCCAGCTACTGAACTCCTTGATTTTCCAAGTTCCTTTCATCGTATGAAAAAAATCACAATCGAAAATAAGATGCCGTCACAGACCGGAGATAACATACAGACCATCGCCGACCAGATCCTGTTGCAGCGGTTTGCGCCAGCGAGTGTTGTGGTTAACCCCAAAGGCGACATTCTTTACATCACCGGGCGCACCGGAAAATACCTGGAACCTGTTGCAGGAAAAGCCAACTGGAATATTCATGTGATGGCCCGTGAAGGGTTGCGCCACGAATTGCCCGGCGCATTCAGGAATGCCAGCCAGAGTTATGACCCGGTCTATCTGAAGAATATAAAAATCGGAACCAACGGGGGAACCCAGTTTGTCGATGTCACCATTCAGCGAATTGAGAATCCCGAAACGGTAAGGGGGATGGTAATCGTTGTATTTTCGGATGTGGCTGCCATTATCGAACATGACCCGGCAAACCCGGATGCCGGGAAACGCAAATCAACAGGATATGTTAAGGAATTGGAGATCAAACTTCAGAAAAGTTACGAGGAGCTCCAAAGCATGCGTGAAGTGATGCAGACCTCGCAGGAGGAGCTGAAATCGACCAATGAAGAACTTCAGTCAACCAATGAGGAGCTGCAATCGACCAACGAGGAGTTAACCACCTCCAAAGAGGAGATGCAGAGCATGAATGAAGAATTACAAACGATCAACGTCGAACTGCAGAACAAGGTCAGTGATTTTATCCAGGCCAACGATGACATGAAAAACCTGCTTAACAGCACCGAAATCGCTACCCTTTTCCTCGACAAAGATTTGAATATCAGGAGATTTACCGACCATGTCACCAAAATTTTCAAGCTCCGCAATACCGATATCGGCCGACCCTTTACCGACCTGGTCACCGATTTGATCTATCCTGAAATCGGGCTTCATGCCCGGCAGGTCCTCCGGACCCTGACCTCCATCGAGGGCGCCATGAACACCAACGACGACAGGTGGTTTAATGTCAGGATCATGCCCTACCGTACACTCGACGACAGGATCGACGGACTGGTACTGACGTTCACCGACATCACCATCGCCAAAAAGCTGGAAATGAAACTTAAAGAGGCTAATGAAGCCTTTCACAAATGAGCACCTCCCGAATACCTGCGCGCATCACCTGCTCCATACCAGCCCTGGGTGCAGCCCGGGGTTCCCTTGAAAGGCAAAATAAACTGAAACCATGAAGACCGACAGCCAATCAGAATCAGAAAACATGCGCCAGAAAGCAGAGGCGCTGATTGCAAAGAAATTGCTCCTCCCTGACCTTAAAAACTCCGATCCTGAAACCAGCGACCTGATCCACGAACTTGAGGTGCACCAGACCGAACTTGAAATGCAAAATGACGAACTGCGCCATGCGTGGGCCGTTGCAGAGGTTGCTGTTGACAAGTACACTGAATTGTATGACTTTGCTCCTTCAGGATATTTCACCCTTTCTGAAGAGGGACAGATCCTTGAGTTAAACCTGCATGGGTCAGTGATAATTGGCAATGATCGTTCAAGGTTAAAAAACCGCCTTTTCAGCGACAATCTCTCCGATGACACCAAGCCCGTGTTTCTCAATTTTTTACAAACCATATTTACGAATAACAGGAAAGAATCATGTGAAGTCACCCTGTGCAATTCAAACCACCAGCAGGTTTTCCTGCACCTAACCGGCACCCTGGCTGGCAACGGGAAGCAATGCCTGCTGGTTGCCACCGATATTACCGACCGGAAGCTGGCAGAAAAGGCTTTGATGGAAAGTGAACGGTTGTTGCGCGAATCGCAGGAAGTTGCCCGGCTGGGCAGTTTTGTATGGGACCTGGCAACAGGACTGTGGTCAAGTTCGAAAATCCTTGATGAAATTTTCGGGATTGATCAAACTTTTGTCCGTTCTCTTGAAGGTTGGGCCAGCCTGTTGCATCCTGATTTCCGCAACATGATGACCGACTATGTCACGCATGATATCCTGGAAGAACGGCAGAAATTCGACAAGGAATATAAGATCATCAGGAATTGCAACGGGCAGGAATGCTGGGTACACGGGCTGGCTCAGCTTGAGCTGGACGCAAACAACCAACCGGTCTGCCTGATCGGGACGATAACGGATATCACCTCCAGGAAGCGGACGGAAGAGGAGATCCAGAGGAAAAATGAACAACTGATGGCTGCAAATGCTGAAAAGGACAGGTTTTTCTCCATAATTGCCCACGACCTGCGCAGTCCGTTCAACGCCCTGTTGGGATTTACCCGGATCATGGTGGAAGAATTGCCGACACTCGCCCCGGAAGACCTGGAAATGATCGCCAAAACGATGCGAAAATCAACGTTGACACTGTTTTCGCTTCTGGAGAACCTGCTGGCCTGGGCAAAAATCCAGCAGGGGTTGATTCCCTTTTCTCCGGAGTTGTTTCAATTGCTGCCCGTTATCACGGAGAGTTCCCAGCCATTGGCTGAGCCCGCCGCCGGCAAGGAGATTGACCTGGCGACCGACATACCCGAGCATCTTACCATCTTTGCCGACCAGGGCATGTTGCAGACCATTATCCGCAATATCCTTTCAAATGCGGTGAAATTCACCCCCAGGGGAAGCAGGATCTGGTTGTCGGCTAAAAGTTCAGCGGATGGTGGCATTGAAATCACCTGCAGGGATACGGGTATCGGGATGAATCAGTATATCGTTGACAACCTGTTCAGGATCGATGTTCAGACCAGCCGGAAAGGTACCGAAGGCGAGACCAGCAGCGGTCTCGGACTGATCATTTGCAGGGACCTTGTTGACAAGCATAAGGGAACTATTTCGGTGGAAAGCCGCGAGGGAGAAGGAAGCACGTTTTATATCAGGATTCCTCAGAATCTCTGACAGGTGAAACCTGCTGCTTCATGCAGATATGCCGGAGATTCGTTCACTAAATAATATCACAGGCGGGATATCCGCCGGTATCCTGTTTCGGGAAACCAGCATTGACGGATATTGCATTCATTCTGAAAAAGGACAATAATTTTATGAATAATCTTCCGAACCTGTTGATTGTTGATGATTCAGAGGAAAACCTGATATTTCTCGAAAGTGTAACCAGGAAGATCGACATAAACCTGATTCAGGCATTGTCGGGCCCTGAAGCCCTGGAGAAGACTCATGGGGTTGAGCTGGCGCTGGCTATCATCGATGTACGCATGCCCGGCATGAATGGCTACGAGCTCGCTATGAAGATGAATGAGGAGCGTTCGGAACACAGGGTCCCGATCATTTTTCTTACGGCCAGTCATGTGGATGATATGCAGGTCTTTGAAGGCTATGGTTCCGGGGCTGTCGACTATATTTTCAAACCTATCGACCACCGCATCCTGTTGTGCAAAATCAGCGTATTTCTTGATCTTTTCAATCAGAAACAGACAATATTAAAGAATGCCGCCGAACTGAAAAATTCAGCTGATGAATTGACCAGTGTCAATGCGGCGCTTAAAAAAAGTGAAGAGCGGTACCGGAGTTATATCGACCATGCGCCGGATGGCGTATTTGTTGCAGATGAAAAAGGAAAGTATATAGAGGTAAACGATGCTGCCTGCAGGATTACCGGCTATTCAAAGGAGGAGCTGTTATCCATGACCTTTGCGGATATTCTGCCCGACGACTCGCAGATGGAGGGGATTGCCCATTTCAGGAAGGTATTTGAATCAGGTTATTCAAAAGCAGACCTGCTGTTCAGGCACAGTTCCGGTACTGTTCGCTGGTGGGCGGTTGAGGCTGTCAAACTTTCAGATACCAGGTTTTTAGGCTTTACCAAGGACATCACCCAGCGGGTTGCGATGGAGGAATCGCTGAGAGTTTCCCAGATTGAACTGGAAATGCAGAACGACGAACTCTCGATGGCATTAAAAAAAGTCGAGGTTGTATCAGAAAAATATGTGGAATTATACGATTTTGCCCCCTCGGGTTACTATACATTGTCGGAGGACAAAACCATCCAGGATCTGAACCACAGTGGTGCCCGTATCCTGGGCAAAGAACGTTCCCGGTTGATAAACAAGCAGTTCGACCATTACCTGTCGGCAACGACACGTCCTGTTTTTGATGCGTTTTTTAACAAGGTCCTGCAGGGAAAAACCAATGAAATTTGCGAGGTACTGATCGAAGCGCCTGAAATTCAACCGAAATTTGTTCACATCGAGGGGGTGGCAGCCAGCAGCGGATCGCAGCTCCTGATCAATGTAGTCGATATCACCCAAAGGAAAAAAACCGAAAATGCCCTGCATCAGACCTCTGCCCGCCTGGCACTTGCCACCCGCGCGGGCGGGGTGGGAGTATGGGAATATGATATTGTCAGCAACCGGCTGGAATGGGATGACCATATGTTCGTCCTTTATGGAACCGACAGGAGAAAGTTCCGTCATAATTACGACTTCTGGCTGTCAGGAATTCATCCCGGTGATGTTGAAAAATGTGATGAAGAGATCAAACTGGCACAACGTGGCGACAAGGAGTTTGATACCGAGTTCAGGGTATGCTGGCCCGACGGATCGGTACACAACATCAGGGCGCTTGCCGTCATTGTGCGGGATGAGGCGGGAGAGCCGCTGCGGATGATCGGCACCAACTGGGATATCACCACGCAGAAAAAACTCGAAGAGAATTTAAAATCCAGTGAAGCCAACTTCCGTACCTTTTTTGAAACGCTCAACGATATGATTGTTGTGGGAAATACAAACGGGGAGGTTATTTATACCAACAATGCCGTATCACGCAAGCTGGGTTATTCTGAAAACGAACTGCAGCAGATGCACATACCAGATCTGCATCCCGCTGAAATGAGGAAGGAGGCCATCGGGATCTTCACCGATATGCTTGCCGGGAAACGTAACTCCTGTCCACTCCCCCTTGCCAGGAAAGATGGAACGTTCATGCCCGTCGAGACGCGCGTGTGGGCAGGAAAATGGGACGGGGATGATTGTATCTTCGGCCTGTCAAAAGACCTCAGTGCGGAACAGGAGGCGCTTCAGAAATTCAACAAGGTATTTGACAGCAACCCATCGCTGATGGCGATCAGTTGCGTACCGGAATTGCATTTTACCGATGTCAACCAAACATTCCTCAACAAGACCGGTTACACCCGGGAGGAACTGATCGGGAAAACGGCCCTTGACCTGGGTCTTTTCATTCATCCTGAAAAGCAGATAACCGCATCGGAGGAGTTACAGAAGACAGGTTATATCCATAATTTCGAATTACAGATAAAAACCAGGGAGGGTAAAGTCCTCGACGGACTTTTCTCGGGGGAGATCATCGAGAGCCAGGGAAAAAAATTCCTGCTGACGGTCATGACCGACATTACGGAACGCAAACAGGCGGAGGAGGAACTCCGTCACGCCAACAGCCTGCTCGATTCCATCGTGGAGAATATCCCGAATATGATATTCCTGAAGGAGGCCAATATGCTGCGTTTCGTCCAGTTCAACAGGGCCGGGGAGGAACTGCTGGGCATTTCAAAGGAGGAGCTGATCGGGAAAAACGACTACGATATCTTTTCCGGGGTACAGGCCGACAGCTTCACCGAAAAGGACCGGGTGGTGCTGCATAACAGGGAGATGGTCGATATTCCGGAAGAGCCGATACAAACCAAACACCAGGGTATACGCATCCTTCACACCAAAAAAGTGCCGGTGATGAATGCCCAGGGAGAACCCGTCTACCTGCTCGGAATTTCAGAAGACATCACCGAGCGGAAACTGGCAGAACAGGCGATGATTGTCAGCGAGGAAAAATATAAAACCATGCTGAATGCCTCACCCGACGGCATCCTGCTGATCAATATGAAGGGTATTATCACGGAGGTCTCCGAGATCGGCGTTGAAATTTTCGGGGCCGATACCCGCGATGATCTTGTCGGGAAAAACATCTACCGGTTTATTCCCTCCACCGAAAAAAGCACCCTGCGCGATATTATCGAAAAGACCATCAATGAAGGGCTGGCTCAAAATATCGGGTTGAACATCAAGAAGAAAAACAGGTCGGTTTTTGCCAGTGAGACCAGTGCCACCCTGATCCAGGGTCCCGACGGGACGCCTATTTCGTTTATGATCATTATCCGCGACATCTCTCACCGCAAAAAGATGGAGACCAAGCAGATCCATGCCGACCGCATGGCAAACCTGGGGGAGATGGCCTCCGGCATTGCCCATGAGATCAACCAGCCGTTGAATATCATCTCGATGGTAATGGATAAGATCCTGTTTGAATCCGCCAAAACCGAAACCATCGACCTGGAATTCCTCAAGACCAAATCAAACAGGATTTTCGAAAATATTACCCGGATCCGCAACATCATCGACCATATCAGGGCCTTTTCGAGAAGCCACGACGATTTCGTACTGACCGCCTTCGACATCAATTCCAGTATCGAAAATGCAGCTTCCATGATTATGGAACAGTTCAAACACCTGGGTATCAACCTCTGCCTGAATCTGAAAAAACAGATCCCGCAGATTTTCGGAAATACCTTTAAATTTGAACAGGTGATCGTGAACCTTCTGGTCAATGCCAAGGATGCCGTAATCGACAAAAAGTTCAAACAAGAGGATTACCAGGAGATGAATGTTGACATCAGGTCGTACCAGGAAAATCAGTACATTGTCGTGGAGGTTACCGATAACGGCATCGGTATCGGCAACGACGACATCAACAATGTGATGCTGCCCTTTTACACTACCAAGGATGAAGGAAAGGGCACCGGTCTCGGGTTGTCCATCTGTTATCAGATTATCAAGGAGATGAACGGAACGGTCGAGATCATCAGCGACCGTGAGGCGGGGACAAAAATTAAGTTGGTTTTAGATACACAAAGGAAAAAATAACAATGGCATTACAAGAGAAGATCAAGATCCTGATCCTGGATGATGAGAAACAGTTTACGGAAGAGCTGAGTGGTTTCTTTGAAGGGTCTGACTACGAGTCGTTCGAGGCGAATACGGCTGCAGAGGGAAAGAAAATAATGAGCACCCATGCCATTGACCTGCTGATCCTGGATGTAAGGCTGCCCGGGGTCAACGGGCTTGATATTCTGAAGGAGGTAAAGGTTCAGTATCCCGCCATGGAGGTTATCATCATTTCGGCACACGGGGACATGGATACGGTGATCAAGGCGATGCGGCTGGGTGCCTTTGACTATTTACGCAAACCCTTCCGCTATATCGACATCCAGATTGCCATCGAACGCACCAACAAGTATCTCCAGCTGCACCGGAGACTGAAGCAGATGGAGGAACGCAACTCACTGATCTCAAAGAATCTTGAAGAGAAGATCGACCGGCAGTTTATCGGTATCAGTCCCCAGATCCGCGAAGTGTTCGACCAGGCCATTACAGCGGCCAATTACGCCGAAGCCAATGTCCTGATCACCGGTGAAAGCGGCACGGGTAAAGAAAATATTGCCAGGATCATCCATTATTCCAGCACGAGAAAAGACCATATCTTCTGTGCCGTCAACAGCAGCGCCATCACGGAAACGCTGCTTGAAAGCGAATTTTTCGGTCATAAGAAGGGTTCCTTCACGGGTGCCATTTCCGATAAGATGGGGTTCTTTGAAGTTTGTCACCAGGGAACGCTTTTCCTGGATGAAATTGCCGATATGCCCTTAACCCTTCAGGCAAAGATTTTGCGGGCCACCGAAGAAAAGGTTATCACCCGGGTTGGCGATACCAGCCAGATCCAAACCGATTTCAGGGTTATATCCGCCACCAATCATGACATCCAGAAGGGGGTGGAGAAGAAGAAATTCAGGCTCGACCTGCTTCACAGGCTCAACACCCTGCATATCCATATCCCGGCGCTTAGGGAAAGACCCGAAGACATCAAGCCCCTGCTGATCCACTTTGTCGACCTCTATTCAACCAAATTCAACAAACCTAACCTCAGCATCTCGAAAGAGGTTTTCAGCCTGTTGGCGAAATATGACTTCCCGGGAAATGTCAGGGAGTTAAGGAACATGGCAGAAAGGGCCATCATCCTGTGCAAAGGCAACCAGCTCGGTGTGAACGACTTCCCCGTTACTGCCCATAAAAGCAACCCGGCAGAGGAAAAGGCCAATTCGGTAAACCTGAGGACCAATGAAGTGACCCTTATCCGGAAAGCCCTCGGAAAAGCCCGGTTTAACCAGCAAATGGCGGCTGATGCCCTGGGCATCCACCGGGATGCATTGAGCAGGAAGATGAAAAAATACAACATCCTCCCGGAACCTTTTGAAGAATAACCTTCAAAACGCATCATCATTTCCCACGCGCTTTCGCGTATTCACGCATTATTATGAGGGCATCCCCAATTTGTTCCGGGAAACCGCAATAGGGAATTCCGGTTTCCCGTAATTTTTTCATTTTTTTTCATCTTAGCCTCCAGCACCTTACATTTTATTATTCAACAAAACGGTTCACGCTGTCATTTGCGGCCCGTGGTTTGTTTATGCTGATGGCACAAGAGGTAAGCCGTCCCTCATGTAAAGCACGGCCAACACTAATTAAACATAGGAGATTAAAACAATGGCAGTAGAAAAGACCATCGGATCATCCAGCCTCGTAGAGGTGATCGACCGTATCCTCGACAAAGGTGTCGTAGTTGATGCATGGGTAAGAGTTTCACTGGTTGGTATCGAATTACTCGCTATCGAAGCAAGAGTAGTCGTAGCCTCTGTTGAAACATACCTGAAGTATGCAGAAGCCATCGGACTGACTGCAAAAGCCGCTTAAGGTTGTTGCTGAATCCAAAAGAATGAAAGAGGTAAGCCGTCCCTCTGCACTCAAGTACGGTTATCCAAAAACTAATATAGGAGATTAAAACAATGGCAGTAGAAAAAACAATCGGGTCATCCAGCCTCGTGGAGGTTATCGACCGTATTCTTGACAAAGGTGTTGTAGTTGATGCATGGGTAAGAGTTTCTTTGGTTGGTATCGAATTACTTGCGATCGAAGCAAGGGTAGTCGTTGCCTCTGTTGAAACCTATCTGAAATATGCAGAAGCCATCGGATTAACTGCAAAAGCCGCATAAGGCCCATGGCAGTCAAGCAGTTATTCTTGCTAAACATCCTTCATGGCCAGCCGGCCGAAGCATGGGTTACCAAGAATTTCGCTTTTTTCTCCCGACCCTAATCCATTAAATACAGCAACCTATGAGTACCCGGCCCAAGATCAACGTGGATGGTTTTTTTGAGAACATCATAACCTCCTATGAGACCCGGATCCAAAAGATACAGACTGCCTTCCAGTCATCAGAATATCTCAATGAATCATCCCATTCGCTGTTCGACCATGTGCATAATTCCCTGCATGATCTGAAACAGGAACGGGAAACCATCAACAGCCGCCTTTGCGAAAACCTTGCAAAAAACGGCTCCCTCCGCAAAAAAGATTACAATACCATGATGTCGGGGATTCTCTGCGCCCTCGATGCAAGGGAACATGAAGCTGAATCCCGGTTCCTGGAATTCATCGAAGCGCAGAAAGAGACCGCACTTTCGCTTAAAAACAGCATTCTCGATATCAAAGATATCACGTCACAGGATGCCAGAGAAAAAATTTCAATCGTGAAGGAACAGCTTTCACGGATTTCCCAATTGCAGGAGGTCAGGAAAGAGACCGTCATGCGCACATTTTTGAATTTTCAGCAAATGCACAACAGGATGATGGAATGCCTGGAGAGTTTACTCGAAAAGGGCGACCATATCCTGGTCCAGGATATAAAAAAAGTTAAAGATCAGATACTTAATGAAATAAATTAATCCGGGTAACCAAACAATTATTAATATAGGAGATAAAAAAATGGGACTAGCATCAGAAATGAAATCATTGAGTGAAGAACTACTTGCTTCATTTAAACAACGGATCAGGGAAAATGAAGAACTGGTAAACGATGTACAGCAAACCCTCGACAATTTCCGGAAGGATCACCAGGAGATGGCAGCAGCGCTGAACGCCAATGCTGCCGACCTCAGAAAAGGCCTTGCAACCGGGGAAAAGGAAAGGATCAACACCTACCACGCGTTGATGACCGACATTCACCAGACCATCGGCACCATCCAGCAGGAGGTTGCAGATATCCAGGCGGCCACCCTTGGCATGATCAGCGAATTCACCGTTGAACGCGGGCAGATGGCCGGCGATCTTGACAAGTTCTTCGCCCAGGGCAGGGCCGACAGGGCCCGGAATGAAAAGACCAGGATGTCGGATTTCAACACCCTGATGAAGGAGATCAACCTTGATATCAAGAATATCAATGCCGAGGTTTTATCAATCTTTAAAAACACGAACGACATGCTCGACCGCTTTGAGAAGGAGCACCTTGACATGTCGGCCGAACTCCGTGCAGAACTCAATAAAAACCTGGCCGAACGGGTTGAATATACCAGGACCCTGCTGAACGGGTTCCAGAAGAGATTATCGGAAATCAGCAAAGAAAACCAGAAAATGGCGCAAAAGCTGAGGAAAGACCTTGCCAGCGGCGAAACCGAACGACTCAGCGACTATAACGGCATTATGAAGGGCATCCACGTTTCCATCAAGGGAATCCGGAAAGAGGTCAGGGATATCGAGAAGGCCACCAACAACATGATCGATGACCTCACCACCGACAGGGCCCAGGCCGCGGCTTCATGGGGCAAGATGCAGGCAGCCATGGATCAGATCCGTGAAACCGGGAAGGTGCCTGCAGCAAAACAACCCGCCAAAAAAGCCGAAAAAAAAGAGGTAAAACAGGCTCCCGCAGTTGAAGTCGCCTTATCAGCGCCGGAAGGAATCAAGCCTGTCGCAGAAGCCAAACCGGTCGCCCCCATGACCCTGGAACAAAAAGTGCTGGACTATATCAACAAACATCCGAAAGGTGTGAAGATCTCCGAAATGGAGGAACCCCTGGGCGAAACCAGGATGAAACTGGGATTTACCGCCAAGGCTTTACTCGATGAAGGAAAGGTCCAGAAGATTGACAACATCTACTTCCCCAAATTAGCGTAACAATCCATCTCCCCGTCCCAGAAAAGACACCTGTGTCTTTTCTGGGATTGGCGGCAGATATCAATAAAAAACTGCAACGATCATGGCAAAACAGGTCAAATGTGCATTCTGCAGCGGAACCGGAAAGGATCCCTTTGATTTACTCTCCCCGATATCGCACTGTCAGGTTTGCAACGGCACAGGGCAGGTTATGATTGAGGAGCCTGCGAAAAAATGCGTCTTTTGCTCGGGTACGGGAAAAAACCCGCTTGGCGCAAGGGTGCCCTGCATCGTATGTGCAGGCAAAGGGTCGAACCATTTCGAAAACAAGGTGCAATGCGCCCAGTGCTTCGGAACCGGAAAAGCGTCGGATGGGCTGCCCTGTTCACGATGCGGAGGAAAGGGATAAATGCATTTTCCTGCAACAAACAACCAAATCCAGCAGCCATGACCGATGTGGGGGAAAAGATACGAAACGGACTGCAGAAAAGGCAGGATGCCTTGAACAGGTTCAGGGCAAAACAAGAGGAGTTCCTCCTTACCAGGTCGGAAATCAAAAAGGATATCGAGGAGGCGAGGGCCATCTGGAAAGCAACCGTGGACCAGTTACCAAAACAGGTCTTCGGAGATTAGGAACACCCCCTCAGGAATAACTTACCAGTACTTTATAAATCTTATTACCAAACTAACGCATCATGAGCAACAACAATGAAATGAACACGGTACTGGAGCTGAAGCCGATGTCGAATTTTGTCGAAACCGACTATATCAAGGATATTACGGGCCGTGGCCTCACCTACATAAAGGCTGGTTTTCCAGTCCATTTCAGGGGACCGTCGGGCACCGGGAAAACCACGGTGGCCATGCACCTGGCCAGCAAAATCGGCCGGCCGGTGGTCATCATCCACGGAGATGCGGAGTACAAGACATCCGATCTTATCGGCAGTGAACAGGGGTACAAATACAAGAAACTTGACGACAAGTTTATCCATTCGGTTCACAAGTACGAAGAGGATATGAGCAAGCAGTGGGTGAACAACCGGCTGACCATTGCCGTAAAAAACGGGTTCACCCTTATCTATGATGAATTTACCCGTTCACGGCCAGAGGCAAACAATATCCTGCTGCCGATCCTCCAGGAGAGGATGCTGAGCACCTCCGCCGCAAAGGAAGAGGATTACTACATGAAGGTGCATCCCGAGTTCCGCGCCATCTTTACGTCGAATCCCGAGGAATATGCCGGTGTGAACCGCACCCAGGACGCCCTTCGCGACAGGATGGTGACCATGGACCTTGACCATTTCGACTATGAAACAGAACTCAAGATCACCATGGCAAAATCTGATCTTCCCCTGAAAGATACCGAGATCATTGTGAAAATAGTAAGGGGTCTGCGCGAATCGGGCAAAACCGAATTCGACCCGACCATCCGCGGCTCCATCATGATCGCTAAAACCCTGGCAACGCTGAAAACCACCCCGTCAAAATCGAAAGAGATGTTCAGAAAGATCTGCCAGGACATCCTGACCTCCGAAACAAGCCGTATCGGGTCGAAAACCAACCAGGAGAAGGTAAAAAATATCGTGGATGAGCTGATAGAACAATACTCTTAGGCTTATAACGCCGACAGTTATTTTTTACGACTAATATTTCACATTTCACATTTCACATTTCAGATCTCACATTTCACATTTCAGATTTCAAATCCTCAAATTTTCAGGTTATGCCAATCTCAAGCGGATTAAAGGGACTTCAGAGCATTAAAAGCATGCAGAGTGTCGTAAAGTCGGGGATCCCCAACAAGGAGGATTCTGATTTCATCAAATTGTATATGCTGGAAAAAGAGCGGACACGGCTGAAAACAGAGGAGATCCGCATACTGCAGCGCCTTGAGATCATCCAGGGCAGGTTGAAGGAGATCGCGGAATATTACGATGAAAAAGCAGGCGAAATGCATATTCCCGTGAAGGAGGAAAAAAGCAAAAAGTCGAAAACAGAGGAGAAAAACGATTGGAAAACCATGTCAATTGACTACTAATATACTGTACTATGGCTGAAATGAATCATGCACTGCAAGCGACCAATCTGGCTGACATTCTCGAAAGGGTACTCGATAAAGGGATCGTAATTGCGGGGGATATTAAAATCCAGATTGCCGACATAGACCTGCTGACCATCAAGATCAGGCTGCTCGTCGCTTCGGTCGACAAGGCAATGGAGATGGGGATCAACTGGTGGCAGGAAGACACCTACCTGTCGACCAAGGCAAGGGAAAAAGAGCTCATGCAGCAGCAGCAGGCCCTGGAAGCCCGCCTGGAGAAACTGGAAGGCATGAACAAAATTCAATAATCATTTTATTCAGGTAAAAAACTCCCTCGAAAATGGAAAAAGATAACAATAAAGACAAGAAGGATGACGCCGGTTTTGATCTTTTCGGACTGGGTGGTTTATTCAAGGGGATTGAGAAACTGGTTGACCTTGCAGGAAAGCTCGATGAAAACGGGGCGATCAGCAAGGAGGGCGAGATCAATTTTGATCATCTTAAAAAGGGGATGAAAGGGGTATATGGTTTCACCATCAACACCGCCGGCGGGGGCATCCCAAAGGTGGAAACGTTCGGAAACATCAAAAAAACCCCGGAAGGCCCCAAGGTCGATGAAGAACGGGAACCGATCACCGACATGTTTGATGAGAAAAACGAAATTGTCATCATCGCCGAGATGCCGGGCATCGAAGAAACCGATCTGAAGATCGAACTGAAGGAAGATATCCTGGAATTGTCGGCAATCAGCAAAAACCGCACCTACCGGAAGGAACTGCTGCTGCCGGTAAAAGTCACCAAACAAAATCTCCGTCATAAGTTTACCAATGGGATCCTGGAAATAAGGATAAAAAAATAACCGTCATGGCACTTGCTGGCTTAGAGAACAACGACCTCAAACTTATTATTTTCGGCGGAAAAGGCGGTGTGGGAAAAACCAGTTGTGCCATTGCAACAGCCCTGGCATTGTCGGAGAATTTCAAGACACTGCTCATTTCAACCGACCCGGCCCATTCCCTGTCGGATTGCCTCGAACAACCCATTGGTTTCAACCTGGTAACGGTTGCAGGCACCGGGAACCTTTCGGCAATTGAAGTGGTCGCCGAGAGGGCACTGGAGGTCTTTGTGAACGAAAACCGGACCGTTCTGAAAAAACTCCTCGAAACCTCGACAAACCTCGACAACCAGGATATCGACGAGCTGCTGACCTTGTCGATTCCGGGAATTGACGAAGTGATGAGTTTTAAAACCATCATCGACTACATCGAAGAGGGTCAGTTTGAAAAGTATGTGGTTGACACCGCCCCTACCGGCCATGCGCTGAGGCTGATCTCATCCCCCGGGATGCTCGATCAATGGATCAAGGTGGCAGCCAGGATGCGATGGAAATACCGTTATATGATCACCAGTTTTTCGGGTTCCTACCAGCAGGATGAGGTCGACGCCCTTTTGTTAAGCCTTAAAAAAACGGTTAAACGCATCGAGAAGATCCTGGGCGACAACACGCAATGCGAATTTATCCCGGTTTGCATTCCCGAAGCCATGGCCATCATGGAAACAGGCAGGCTGCTGGCAAAACTCGGAACATCGGGAATCGTTGCCCGGCAAATGGTGGTGAACAACGTGATGGCGTCGGAAGGTTGTGATTTCTGTGTTAAAAGAAAAGCAGGACAATTGCCCTATTTAAGGGAAATCAATGAAAAATACAGTCAGCTGAACAGGGTTGAGATCCCGATGTTTGCCGGTGAGATCAAAGGGCTGGCAGCCTTAAAGGGTTTGAAAAACTGCCTTTTCGAGGATAACCCGATAAGCAGGTAAGTGAAGTGCTATTGCCGGATTAATTGTACCTTAAGAATACCCCATGTCCAGGATAAAAGAAGAAACAGCATTGCGCGTCAAGGAGGCCCTGGTTAAAGATGTAGGCAGGGCTATTGCCAGGATCGATCCAAAAGACATGAAGGTTTTCGGTCTCGAAAGCGGCGATGTCATCGTGATCGAGGGCAAGCGCGCTACCCCGGTCAAGGTCATGCCCTGTTACCCCGACGACAGGGGTAAAAATATCATCCAGGTTGACGGCATCACGCGGGAAAATGCCCTGGCCGGTATCGACGAAAAGGTGAAGATCATCAAAACAACCTGCCGGCAGGCTGTTAAAATCAAGCTTAAACCCGACTCCAAATCGGGATCTCTTTTCAAAGCGGATGATGCCAGGTATATCGGCTCCCTCATCAACGGGCTTCCTGTCGTTAAGGGGGATAAGGTTCGCGCCACTCTTTTCGGATCGCGCTCTGTCGAATACACAGTGACCGGCGTCAGCCCCGAGGGGGTTGCCCTGATCCATCCCGACACGGTATTCCAGCTCGAACTGGCCAAACAGGAAGGGGAACGGAAAAGCAAGGTCTCGTATGAAGATATCGGCGGCCTTGGCAACCAGGTTCAGCGGATCAGGGAGATGATCGAACTTCCCCTGAAGTATCCCGAGATTTTCGACAGGCTGGGTGTCCAGCCGCCAAAGGGAGTGTTTCTCTACGGTCCCCCGGGTACCGGCAAAACCCTTATTGTAAGAGCGGTTGCCCACGAAACCGACGCCTATTTCATCAATATTTCGGGCCCTGAAATCATGGGAAAGTTTTATGGTGAAAGCGAAGGCCGCATCCGGAAACTTTTTGAAGAGGCCCAGGCACACGCCCCCTCCATTATCTTTATCGACGAAATTGATGCCATTGCGCCCAAGCGCGAAGAGATGGGGGGCGAAAAACAGGTGGAAAAGCGCGTGGTTGCCCAGCTGTTATCGCTGATGGACGGGCTTGAATCAAGAGGCAAGGTCATTGTGATCGGCGCAACCAACATCCCGAATTCCATTGATCCTGCACTGAGAAGACCGGGCCGGTTCGACCGCGAAATCTCCATCTCCATCCCCGATAAAAAGGGGCGGCTTGAAATCCTTCATATCCATACACGCGGGATTCCCCTGGCGATGGATGTCGATATGGAAAAACTGGCGGAGATCACCCATGGTTTCGTAGGCGCCGATCTCGAAGCGCTGGCGCGGGAAGCAGCCATGACCGCATTACGCAAAATACTGCCCATGATCGATTTCGAAATGTCGGAGATCCCTTATGAACTGCTGATGTCGCTCGAGGTCAACATGGATAATTTCATGGATGCCATGAAAGAGGTGGAACCCTCGGCCATCAGGGAGGTTTTCGTGGAGGTGCCCGATGTGAAATGGGATGATGTCGGCGGCCTCGAGGAGATCAAGGAGGCGCTGAAGGAGACGGTGGAATGGCCCCTGAAATATGCCGACCTGTTTAAAACTGCCGATACCAACCCCCCGAAAGGGATCATCCTTCACGGACGGCCCGGTACCGGGAAAACATACCTGGCAAAGGCGCTGGCCAGCGAAAGCGGCGTCAACTTCATCTCCGTAAAAGGTCCGCAGATCCTCAGCCGCTATATCGGCGAATCGGAAAAAGGGGTTCGCGAACTCTTCAGGATGGCCAAACAGGCCTCCCCCTGCATCCTGTTCCTCGATGAAATCGACAGCCTGACCCCCAGGAGGAACAACGACAGCTCCGGCTCAGGGGTGATCGAACGGGTCATCGGACAGTTCCTGACCGAAATGGACGGCATTGAAGACCTGAAAGGGGTCATCGTGCTGGCAGCTACCAACCGCATCGACCTGATCGACCCGGCGCTGCTCAGAAGCGGAAGATTCGACCTGATCTTTGAATTACCGCTGCCCGATTTATCAACCCGGGAAAAGATATTCCACATCCACACCCGGAACAAACCCCTGGCAAAAACCGTAACCCTGAGCAAACTGGCCGTTAAAACCGAAACCCTGACAGGTTCCGACATTGAATTCATCTGCAGGAAAGCCGCCATGCTGGCCATCCGTGAATTCATCGAGAAAAACCGGGGCCAGACAACCGACACCGAAGGCAAGATCTCTATTTCGGGATCTCACTTTGAAGAGGCCATCCAGCTGGTGCTGAAACAAAATGCAGTGAAAAAATAGGTGACCACAAAACGTTCCGGCTTTGTAAAACCCTGAATGTTTAACGAACAATGACGATATGAAAACAAAAGGAATATATATCTACGGAATTGTCCCGAATTTTTACGGAACAACCCATTTTCAATCACTTGAGAATTCAGGTGTTTATGCCATTACTTTTGAGAACATCTCGGCGATCGTTTCTGACAGGGAAAATGGCCAGCTGGACCTTATGGACCGGGAATCGCTTGCCCACACGCTGGTTCATCATCAGAAAACGATCGAAGAGCTAATGGCAAAGGGTTTCAACATGATCATCCCGATGAAACTCGGAACCATTGTAAACAGCAAAGAGGAGGTGCTTGACATCTTAGCAAAGGGTCACAACCTGATCATCCTGACATTGACAAAAATTGAATACCTGACCGAGATCGACCTGGTAGTCACCTGGGCCGATTTCAGCAAAGTGCTCGAAAACATTGCCGCCCTGCCTGAGATAAGAAAGATGAAAGAGGAGATGCAAAAGGACAGCGGCATCATCCTGAAAGCCGACCAGTATAAGCTTGGTGCACAAATCCAGGACTTGATCACGCAGAAGAACAAATCCGTCGAGATGAAGATCCTGGAAAAGTTATCGCCCCTGGGCACCGATATCAAAATCCACGAGGTGATGAACGACGAAATGGTGACCAATTCCGCTTTCCTGCTGAACAGGAGCCGACGTGAGAAGTTTGAGCAGACCATCGACCTGCTTGATGAAGAATATAAAGATTCGCTGAATTTCAAACTGGTTGGCCCTCTTCCCTGCTACAGTTTCCATACGCTTGAGGTAAGAGCCCTTGAAGCAGACCAGCTGGAGCAGGCCAGGAAGGTACTCGGGCTGAAGGAACAGACCACCGAAACCGAACTCAAAAAGGCATACCTGGAAAAGGCAAAGCTATTTCATCCCGATAACGGGTACGACCAGGATGCCACCGGGACATTCAACACCATCAGAAAAGCTTATCACCTGCTGCTTGAGTATTCAGCTGCCGTGAAACAATCGTCGAAAGGTGAAAGTATCCCGTTAACCGGTGAAAGAATTTCAGAAAATCTGATTTTAATCAAAATAAAGGAGTAATATGCAGCGCGACGGAAAATATATTTATTGCATCATAGCCTCGGAGTATGATGTCAACCTGGGCCCCATCGGGGTAGGCGGCCGGGGCGACCTCGTCTCCACGATCGGATTCGACGGCCTGTGCATGGTGGTGAGCGATCACCCGCTCAGCAGGTTCGTGGTTAACCCGGAGAACATGCTGGCCCACCAGCGCGTCATTGAAGAGGTGATGAAGGAGTTCAGGAGTATCCTGCCGATCCGCTTTGGCACAATTGCCGCAACTCCCGATGAAATCCGCAACCTGCTGAACCGGCGTTACAGCGAGTTCATGGAATTGCTGAAACAATTCGAGAACAAGGTTGAGCTGAATGTCAGGGGAAACTGGAAGAACATGGGCATGATTTACAAGGAGATCGACAGGGAGCATGTCGAGCTTCGGAAAGTACGGGCCGAGATTGAAACCATGGATGACCCTTCAATAAAGAACCTGAAGATCGCTGAAGCCGGGAAACTGGTCGGGCTGGCGCTGGGAGAAAAAAAAGTCGAGGAGGCTGAAAAGATCATCGATGCTTTCAGGAAATCGGTATTCGAATTCAAACACAACAAAACAACCGGCGATGCCATGTTCATGAATACCGCCTTCCTGGTCAACAGCGGCAGGGAGGTGGAATTCGACAATATCATGGCCGCACTGGGGCTCAGGTTCCAGGAGAGGAGCGACTTTGTCTATACCGCGCCGTTGCCGATCTTTAACTTTATCGACCTGAAGATTTTTCCCGAAAAATGGGAGATGTAGCGCTTGTCAGAAATAGGTAATCATTGAATAAAAGCAGACTTTGTTATGGAAAATGAATTGGAATTGCCGAAAGAGGGAAAATATATTTACGGTATTGTCAGGCACAGCGCGCCCATCGATTTCGGTCCGATCGGCATCGGGAAACGGGCCGACCAGGTTTACGGTATCCGCTACAGGGATATCACAGCCATTGTCAGTAATTCGCCGGTCATTCAGTATGAAGCCCGCCGGGTGAACATGACAACCCACGAAAAGGTGCTTGAGGAGGTGATGAAGCAATTCACGGTTCTTCCCGTCCGTTTTTCGACCATCTCCGAACATAGTGATGATTCAGGACTGCTGAGTATCCTTGAAAAAGATTACCAGAAATTTGACGAATTGCTGGTGAAAATGGATGGGAAAAAGGAGCTGGGATTGAAAATCCTTGCCAATGAAGCGGCCATCTATGAAAGCATCATTGAAAAGTATGATGAAATCAGGAATATGCGGGATAAGCTGAAAAACCTGCCGGCAGATAAAACACACTACCAGCGGATGAAAGTCGGCGAGATGGTGGTGGAAGCGCTGAAAAAGGAGACTGAAAATTACAGGAATATCGTCCTGGATACCTTGCGACCGCTTGCCGAGGATGTGAAAATAAACGACAACTACGGGGAGATGATGATCCTGAACGCGGCATTCCTGATAAAAAACATCACAGAACCCGCATTTGACCATGCTGTCAATGACCTGGATGTGAAATTCGGCAGCTGCATGACCTTTAAATATGTCGGCACACTGCCCCCCTATAACTTTGTTAACCTGGTAATCAATACAAAAGGCATTTAATATGTTTTTAATTGACGATATACTGCTGGCCCCGTTAAAAGGAGTAATTTTTATCGCTGAGAAAATCAATGAAATCATCGACAAGGAGATGTCCGACGAGGGGGCCATCAAGGAGCGGCTTATGGCATTGCAGCTGAAGTTTGAAATGGACGAGATCGGTGAAGAGGAGTATGACCAGCGGGAGGATGAATTGCTGAAATTACTGGAAACAGCCAGGCAGGCAAAGCAAGGCAAACAGTAAACCGGAATAACCAAAAAAAGGAGGAGAAAATGAGCGCTTTCAATTGTCCGAAATGTGGGAAAACCACGGGTGGCAACGAGAAATTCTGTATCGAATGCGGGCAGCCGCTAAACGTAACCTGCCCTGACTGCGGTGAAATATGGCGGTTTATGTTCGACTATAAATTTTGCCCGG
This sequence comes from Bacteroidota bacterium, assembly GCA_037133475.1. Classification (GTDB taxonomy): domain Bacteria; phylum Bacteroidota; class Bacteroidia; order Bacteroidales; family FEN-979; genus CAIVAT01. The sequence goes on along the minus strand of JBAXOB010000026.1, from coordinate 16,648 downwards.
CTTGCGGGCACAACATGAAGAAACCAGGCACCATCAAACCACCGAAGGAAGAAAAATAAACCTTTTCCATAACCCGGTTAACGGGCATAAAATAACGAAGGAGAAAAAACTATGAGTACTATTATCGATGTTAAAAAAAATGTGGTTAAGTTCCTGAAAGAGAATATTAACTGTTACGATGTCACGGTCATCAAGATTGAAAAGATACAGGACAGCTGGAAATCCGTAGCTGAAGTGTATGAAGACGATTCATTTTTAAAATCGATGAACCTCCCGCCCAAAAAGATCCGCCTTTTCTACCTGGTGAAGATGGATGAAAAACTGGAAATCACCGCCTTTGAACGCCTGAATTCCTTCGAGGGAATGGATGGAGCCGATTAGGAAATTTTAAACCCGATGCCATGATGAATGAACTGATTTACGTCTACTGCCTTTCGAACACCCCGCCGGATCCAGGTCCTGGCGACGGGCCCGCCGGACTGAGATATATCAGCGCCGGGGGGTTTTTCATCGTGGTGAAAACTGTCGGGGATGATGAATTTTCGGAGGAAAACCTTAAAAAGAATTTAGCAGACCTGTCGTGGCTGGAAACCAACGTTCGTGAACATATCGATGTGATCAACCGCATCACTGAACAAAACATCGTCATCCCCTTTAAATTCGGCACCATCTTTAAAACAGAGGATGGTCTGGAAAAGTTCATTGATGAATACGGCGATTCCCTGGTTGAAAACCTGCTCTACGTCGAATGGAAGGAGGAATGGGCCGTTAAAATATATTGCGACCGTAAAATACTGTGCACGCAGATCGACGAACTGAGCGCCGGGGCAGCCGACCTTGAAAAACAGATCATGGCAAGCTCACCGGGAAAAGCATTTCTCCTGAAAAGGAAGAAGAGCGACCTGGTCGGGAATGAGATGGACCGTCTTTGTAAAATTTACGGGCAGGAATATTACGACGAATTCCTGAAGCTGAGTGATGCGGCCAGGCTGAGCAACCTGCTTCCGATGGAATTTTCGGGACGCCAGGACGAGATGATCCTCAACGTTGCCTACCTGGTAAGCAGGGAGAGGGTCGTCGACCTTGTTTCCAGTGTCAGGTTCCTGAAAAAAAGGTACGGCGGTCTGGGGTTTGATATTGAACTCACAGGACCATGGCCACCCTTCAGCTTTATCTCCATTAAAGAAAAAACATGATGAACGACAATGTAATCGACCGGTCAAAAGATATTACCATTCTTGAGGTTCTCGACAGGGTCCTGAATAAAGGCGTTATCCTGACGGGTGATCTTGTGATTTCAGTAGCCGATATTGACCTTGTATACCTGGGGGTGAAACTGATGCTTAGTTCGGTGGAAACCATGGAACAATTGAAAGCAGGGAAAAAAGCTGAATAACATGAAGAAACTGCTCTATGCCATCCTTTCCCTGAATGACAACCCTGGCAGGGTGATTGAAATCCCGCGGGAAATTACGGGGATTTCGGAAGATCCGCTCTCGGTCATCCGGTATGACGGGATTGCAGCTGTTGCCGGGGATTTCACAGGGGAGACGGCGGCTACCGGCAGGACAGCTGCGCTAAGGTATGCCGGTATCATCGAAAACCTTTCCCTTCAATTCACCCTTCTTCCTGTCAGGTTTGGTTCCGTAATGGAATCGGATGGGGCCGTGATCAGCATGCTTGAAAAAAACCATCCCGCCATCCTCGCCAACCTGCAGAAAGTTGACAGGCGGTTCGAGTTCGGGCTGAAGATTTTCTGTGACGCTGGAAAACTGTCAGCATTCCTGGTTAATAAAACAGCAAACGAAGAAACAACAGGGAACCCACCTACTCCTGATATCCAACCTTCGGTTTTCAGGGAGTATGTGAATAAAAAACTGAAGGCGCACAGGCTGGAGGAGTTGATGCTCGCCTATGTTGATTCGGTTATTGCCATCATTACGTTAAAAGTTGCGGGATTAACCTCCATCTCCCGGTTTACAAAAATGGCCAGTGCTTCAAACCTGATCGATGCCGTGTTCCTGCTCGAAAAAGAGAAAAAGGATGAACTGGTCGCGACGATTGCCGGGCTTATGGAAGAATATCCCATGTTAACCTTCATGCTCACCGGCCCCTGGCCGCCCTATAACTTTGTTGATCTCACCCTTAAGTAACCATCACCATGACTGAAAACAAAATACTCTTTAATACAGGATCATTTGATGGAATTGCTGAGGATATCGGGAAAATAACAAATACCGATGAATCAAAGTTAAAGCTGACGCCCGACAATGCCGATTCGGGATTGGCAAAGCTGGTACTTACCCTGGTCGAACTCATCCGTAAACTTGTTGAAAAACAGGCTATGCGCAGGGTTGACGGAGGTTCGCTGACCGATGATGAGATTGAAAGACTTGGAGAAACCCTGATGAAACTTGAAATGAAGATGGAGGAATTGAAAAAACATTTTAACTTCACCGACCGGGATTTGAACATCAATCTTGGGCCGTTGGGCGACCTTATGTAAGGCACAAAGATTAAAATAAAACTCACAGGGAAAGACCAATACTGAATGGTAAAGATCTTAGCTATTGATGACAACCATGATAACCTGATCGTTCTGAAAGCCCTGTTATCCGCGGCATTCCCCGAAGCGGCCATTCTTACGTCACTTTCGGGCGACGAGGGGATCCTGAAAGCAAGGGTTGAAAACCCGGATGTTATCCTGCTGGACCTGGTCATGCCGGGAATGGATGGTTATGAAACCTGCAAAATTCTAAAGGAGGACCGGCTGCTTCAACGCATCCCCGTGATCATCCTCACCGCCCGGCATACCGATTCAGAAAGCCGGGTGAAGGCGCTGAATCTGGGCGCAGAAACCTTTCTTACAAAACCCGTTGTTGAAGCGGAGCTGATCGCACAGATCACCTCCATGCTGCGCAACAAATTGTCTGACAACCTGGTCGCGCAGGAGAACGAGCGGCTGGAAGCCCTGGTTTTTGAACGGACCAGGGGTCTGGAAGCAAGCAGGCAGGCAGCTGTTGAATTATTGGAAAACCTGAAAGCGGAGATGGAGGCCCACCGGCAGGCAGAGGAGGCGCTGCGCCAAAGCGAGGAACAATTCCGCAATCTTTATAACGAGGCCCCCGTGGGCCTGTACAGGACCACCCCGGATGGGAAAATATTACTGGCAAACCGTGCCATTTACGAGATGCTGGGATTCACAGGCGCCGAATCGCTTTCGGCAACGAAGCTGGAGGAGATCGGGTTTGAGCCTCTTTACAGGAGAGAACATTTTACCCGGGAACTGGCAAATAAAGGAGAGGTCAGGGACCTTGAGTCAAAATGGACCTGCAGTAATGGGCAGGTCATCAATGTCAGGGAGAGCGCCAAGGTGATCCGTGACGCCCAGGGAATACCCGTCTATTATGACGGGACCGTGGAGGATATCACCAGCCGGAAACGGGCCGAGGAGGCGCTGAAGACCAGCGAGGAGCAGTTCCGCGCACTGGCCCGTTCGGCCAATGACGCCATTATCACCAGCGACTGCAGGGGAATTATCAGCGGATGGAACCTGGGCGCTGAAAAAATCTTCGGCTATACGGAGGAGGAGATCACCGGGCAAAACCTGGCCGTCATCATGCCGGCCAGGTATTCCGTAAATCATGCACAAAACGTTGAACGTCTCATAAAATCAGGGGAGCCGCATGTTATCGGCAAAACCATTGAACTGCAGGGACTTCATAAGAGCGGGCGGGAGTTCCCACTGGAATTGTCGTTATCGGAATGGGAAACTGATTCCGGGAAGTTTTTTTTCGGCATCATCCGCGATATCACCGAACGCAAACGGGCTGAACACGCACTTAAGGAGGCGCTGGTGAAGGCCGAATCGGGCGACCGGCTGAGAAAGGCATTTATGAATAACATTTCGCATGAAATACGGACACCGTTGAACGGAATCCTTGGCTTCAGCGAATTGATAACCGACCCGGGGATCTCCAACGAAGAGAAGGTGTTATTTTCCTCGTTGCTCAATATCAGCAGCAACCGCCTGCTGAATACCATCACCAACTATATGGACATCTCCCTGATTGCCTCCGGCAACATGAAGGTAAGCCTGACTACCTTTAACCTTCATGAGAGCCTCCATAAACTCATGCACCATTTCCAGCCAATATGCGCTGAAAAAAAGCTGGAGCTAACCCTTGAAATTCCTGAGTCAGCAGATAGCATTACCCTCCTCTCGGATGCCGAACTATTTCAAAAGATATTTTCTCAACTGCTCGACAATGCCATTAAATTTTCGGACAAGGGAATTGTTTCCTTCGGCTATATCATAAACCAGGCTGGCACGGTAAGCGCTTTGTCAGGAGAACCCTCCGGCAAGAGCTCCCGGGAACTTGAATTCTTTGTCAGGGATACCGGGATCGGCATCGGGGAGGCGTCGCTTTCGGTGATTTTTGAAAGTTTCGTTCAGGAAGAATTATCGTCAACGCGCGGACATGAAGGCAGCGGCCTGGGATTGTCGATAGTCCAGGGACTGGTGAGGCTCCTGGGAGGCGAAATCCGCGTAAAATCAGAAAAAGGGACCGGCTCTGCATTTTTCTTTACCCTGCCGGGAACAGCTGCCGGGACCGAACCTGCAGTCATTCCCCTCCATAAGCCCATCCCTCCGCCAACAGGGGGCAAGGTTGTTCTGATTGCCGAGGATGATGAAGCCAATTTACAATTTATCGAAACGCTGCTGAGGAAAAAAGCCATCCCGTTATTGCTGGCTGTGAATGGAAAAAGTGCAGTGGCGCTATGCCGTGAACATCCCGAAATCTCCCTGGTGCTGATGGATATCAAGATGCCGGTGATGGACGGGCTTGAGGCTACCCGTGAAATAAAGACATTCAGGAAAGAGCTGCCCGTTATCGCGCTTACCGCCTATGCCATGAGCGGCGACGAACAGCGCGCACTGGATGCCGGCTGTGACGACTATCTTACAAAACCTTTGTCAAAAGATGAATTAATAAAAAAACTGGAATTTTTCAAGATACTGGATTAACATAACAACAACTCCTATTTTGTTATGTTCCAGCATGATGCCGCAAAACAAGAAAACAAATCCGCACCTCATCTTCAACTATTTGACCAACAGATGTCCGTTTTTTTTGTATCGCCATATTTTACCATCGAAATAAGTGTATATTTGACTGTTTTCTTCGCCTCAAACTGGATACAAAAAACTAACCTGAATGGATAACCCGGCCCAGCAATGAACAATCAGGAACAATCACCGGGAGATGTTGGATCGATGGGGAACATTGTGTTTTCTGATCTTTTCGACATTGAAGAACTTCAGAACCTTCAGGATTTATTTGCAGATGCAACCGGTGTTGCCTCTGTCATCACCAGGCCCGACGGAACGCCCGTAACAAAACCAAGTAATTTCAGCTGGCTGAACTATGAAGCTGCCGCTAAACCTGATCATGAAGCGCATGGCGAAAAGGCATCGTTTGCCGGGCTGTGCCTGCAGAATCGCGGAGAACAGGATAGCAGCAACATGCAAGACACGAAACTTTGGTATGCCGCTGCAGCCATTACGGTTGGCGGTGTGCACATGGCCGACTGGTTAATCGGCAAAGTGCGCACAGCCATTCATCATGAGGAGCAGTTGGACACGGAGGCTGATGAAAACATCATCCCCGGGCATCGTTTCGACTCCAAGCGCCCGGGTCGCGAAACGACATCCCTGCAGCTTGATAAAGTTTCAAAGATGCTCTCGGCATTTGTTCGTGAAATATCAGACAAGGCCAACCAGAACCTGCTGCTTATGCGACAGGTTTCGGAGCAGGAAAAGGCAACGCAGCAGATCAGGGAACTCTACGAAAATCTCTCCACAACGCTCAGCTCCATTGGCGATGGGGTCATCACCACCGATTTGCAGGGATTGATCGTCAGCATGAACCCGGTTGCCGGGGACCTTTGCGGATGGGACTGCCGTGAGGCCGTCGGACGACCCCTGGCCGAGGTTTTCAATATTTTTCACGCCGGAACCTGGGATGCCCTGCCGGATCCCGTCAGGGAGGTGCTTGAAACTGCCGGCACCATCCGGCTTTCAGAAGAAACAATTCTCATTTCCAGGAATGACGGAAGATTCCAGATTACCGAAAGTGCGGCCCCCATCAGGAGCAGCGATGGCCATATTTACGGGGTGATCCTCGTTTTCTCCGATGTTTCCGATAACAAGGCTGCTCACGAGAAGATCATCCGCAGTGAAAAGATGTTCCACTCCCTGTACAACCATATGGTTGAAGGTGCAGCCCTCCATGAACTGATCTTTGACAAACAGGGAATCCCGGCCGATTACGTCATCGTTGAAACCAACCCTGCCTTTGAAACCCAACTTGGCATCCGGCGCGAAAATGTGATCGGAAAAACCAGCCGGGAAGCCTATGGCGTGGAGGAACCTCCCTTTCTGGAAATTTACAGCCAGGTGGCGCTTACGCAGCAGCCGGCTGTATTCGAAACCTATTTCCCGCCACTGGCCAGGTTCTTCTCCATATCGGCCTATTGTCCATACCCGGGTAGTTTTGCCACCATCTTCGAAGATATCACCGATCGAAAAATGACCGAGGATAAGCTTCGGTCAAGTGAGGAACAATACCGGCTTCTGCTCGAAAATGCAGGTATCGGCGTATGCGTCTATTCTCTCGACGGCAGGATCCTGCTTATGAACCAAAAAGCAGTTGAACCACTTGGAGGAGTCGTGAATGATTATCTGGGAAAGTCCATCAGCGAAGTTTTTGGAGAGGAGTACTCAATTTCCTTTTTAGCCAGGTTCAAAGAGCTTTCTGCCGACAATAAAAGTATTGAATATGAATATTTTGTACGATTAAAGACCGGGAATTACTGGTATCTTATCAACATTTCAACCGTCACCGGCGTTGACGGCAAGATAATCGGTGTACAGGTATTGGCGCATGACATCACGCTGCGGAAAGAGACCGAGGCCAAACTTATGCAAAGCGAGGAGAAATACCGTCAGGATTTTGTCGTCCTTCATTCGTTACTGGAAAGTCCTATCGATATCATTATCTTTTCGCTGGATAAAAATTATTGTTATACCGCCTTCACCCAGTTTCACAGGGAGACGATGAAGAAGATCTGGGGTGTCGATATCCACCTGGGAATGAATATGCTTGAAGCGATTTCGACCCCTGACGACAGGCTGAAGGCAAAGAGCAGCTTCGACAGGGCGCTGCAGGGCGAATACTTTATTGTCAATGAAGAATACGGGGATGCTGCGCTCTACAGGACCTTTTATGATAATTTTTACAGTGCCATCAAGGATCCCCTGGGAAATATTATCGGGGTATCGGTATTTGTCATCGATGTCACCTCCCGGCGGCAGGCAATGGAGGCGCTTCGTAAAAGCGAACAGCATTATCGTATTCTGGCCGAAAACATCAGCGATGTCATCTGGATACTCGACCCTGAAGAGATGTGTTTTTCCTATATTTCCCCCTCTGTGAAAAAACTTCTGGGGTATACCCCCGAAGAGGTGATGCTGCTATCCTTTACCGATATTTTGAAGCCTGAAATCCGCGCAACATTCCTGAGCCGGACACGACAACGGGTCGAAAGTTTCCTGGCTAACCCGCAAGCCGATGTTTCGTACCGCAATGAGGTAATTCATCTTTGCAAGGACGGCTCCCTGGTAACAACGGAGGTTGTCAACCACTACTACCTGAACGAAGAAACCGGCCGGGTAGAAATTCAGGGCGTAAGCAGGGATATTACGGATCAGAAACTGGCAGAAAAGACCATCAAGGATAGTGAAGAAAAATTCAGGAAGCTGGTGCGGGAAATGCAGGTTGTTATTCTGTTGCAGGGTCCGCAGGCTGAAATAGTGCTGAGCAATCCCAAAGCGCTGGAGCTGCTGGGCCTGACAGAGGACCAGCTGATGGGAAAAACATCTTTTGACCCCGACTGGAACGTAATCCACGAAGACGGTTCTCCCTTCCCGGGGTCAACCCATCCGGTGCCGAAGGCCATCGAAACCCGCTCCCCCGTGCACAATGTCATCATGGGCGTGTACAGGCCCCTGGTAGGCGACCGCATCTGGCTGCTGGTTGATGCCCAACCCCAGTTCGACCATAAAGGAAAGGTGCTCTATGTGATTTGCTCCTTCCGGGATATCAGCAAACGTATCAAGGCTGAAAAGGCATTGCATGAAACCAATGAGTACCTCGAGAATCTCATCAACTATGCCAATGCGCCCATTATCGTCTGGGACCCGCAGTTCCGGATTACCCGGTTCAACCATGCCTTTGAATTGCTGACAGGCTACCGTGAAGCGTCGGTTCTGAAAAAATCACTTGAGATACTTTTTCCTCCGGCACTGGCAACCCCATCCATGGAGCTAATCCACCAGACCCTTACCGGGGAGCACATGGAATCGGCGGAGATCGGCATTATGCACCGCGACGGGTCAGTCAGGACCGTCCTGTGGAACTCGGCTACCATTTTCACGCCCGACGGACTAACGCCTGTCTCAACCATCGCACAGGGCCAGGATATCACGGCACGAAAGCAGGCCGAAGCTGAAATCACCCTGAAAAACCAGGAGTTGGTGAAGATCAATGCCGAGAAGGATAAATTTTTCTCCATCATTGCCCACGACCTGCGCAGCCCCTTCAACGCATTCCTGGGTTTCACGCGAATGCTGGCCGAAGACCTGCATGAGCTCAGCACCGAGGAGATTCAGAAAATTGCAATAACATTGAGGAAGTCGGCTTCCAGTCTTTACGATTTGCTGGAAAACCTGCTGGAGTGGTCCAAATTGCAAAGAAAACTTATCCAGTTCAACCCTGAAACCGGTTTGTTAAACAGGGTCATCCGGGATGGAATTCAACCGGTCGCGGAATCGGCGCAAAAAAAGAGTATTGATATCAGCATAAGCATCCAGGGGGAACTGGTGGTTTTTGCCGATAAATACATGTTTGGATCGATCATGCGCAACCTCGTATCCAACGCAGTGAAATTCACACCAAAGGGCGGGAAGATCACCATAAACGCAAAACCCCTGGATTTGAATACCATTGAAATCTGCATCAGCGACAGCGGAATCGGGATGAGCAAAGAATTGATCCACAACCTTTTCTCCCTTGACCAGGAGACCAATCGCCGGGGTACCGAAAATGAACCGACAACAGGGCTGGGGCTGATCATTTGCAGGGAGTTCATCGAAAAACATGGCGGAAACTTGTCCATCAGCAGCGAAGAAGGTTCAGGCAGCCGGTTTTGTTTTACAATTCCGATGGGAAAATAAGCAGGCTTCTGCAGCGGTCGTGACGACCGTTTATCCGCCGCCATCCCGGTTACCGGGAGTCATGCCATGGTCCTTTTTCATTCCTGATAGGAACAAGTAACTAAAAATTTTCGTTTATTTTTTAAGGGACTACGTAAAGTTCGTATTTTGATGTACTTTTGATCATTCCTAACTACGGCTGGACAAATTTTCAATGATTTCCTGTAAACAGATATTTCCCATCCTAATCCTGTATCTGGTTGGGCTGAACCCACTCCTGGCAGCGGGGCGGGAAAGTCAACCACCTGCGGGACAGAACGCTGTTCCGGCGCATCAAAAGCTGGAGTTTCTCATAAAACTTGCCAATAAACAAATTGAAGCCGGCGACAAACAGGCCATATACACCGCCGACTCAGCCGGAAAGCTGGCCGACTCGCTTCACCTTGAAAATGAAAAGGCCAGGGTGTTTAACCTGCAGGGGGTTGCATGGAAAATCTGGGGAGATAACCAGAAATCGGTGTTTTATTTATTCAAGGCGAAAGAAATTTTTAATGGATTAAACCGGCAGTCAGAGTACGCCGAGGTACTGATGAACCTTGGCGAGACCAGCAGGGCTGCCGGAAGTTTGATAAAATCAATGTCTTACCTTAAATCTGCCTTGACAATCTTCCGGGAAAAAAACGATTCGGTTGGTTTGGCAAAAGTTTATAACAGGCTGGCCGCCACATCCTACGAGCAAAATTTAACCTGGCACAACCGTGATGTCGATCAATTCGATGTGCTCGGAACCTACGTGTTTGACTTTACCCAGACCTACCATTCCGATAAAAATTTCAGGATGAAATATGATTCTATCCTGTATTATGCCGGTTTATCGAATCAGTATGCCAGAAAATTGAAGCTGCCGACATTGGAGATTTCCACGCAAATCATTATTGCCGCTCTTTATACCATCACGTTCCAGTTTGAAAAGGCGCTTGGGCTCTATGATACCATCCTGGAAGAGAGTAAACTGACCCCCTCCGGGCTGGAACTGCCTTTGGCCTATTACAATATCGCGATCCTGTATTATAAAAAACAGGACTATAAAAAGGTCCTGGAATATGCAAACGAGTGCTACCGGCTTTCAAAAGAGGCCGATATCAAATCGTATATCATGATGTCGGCCGGGCTGATCGGGTTAACCTATACGCAAACAGGGCAATACAGGGAGGCATATGAATATTCCAGGATTGCCTACCTGGGAAGACTGGAATACTTTCAGCAGGATGTTGACATGAAGGTAAAAACACTGCAATATGATTTTGAGATTGAACGGAAACAGAAACAACTCGATAACAGGAACCTGCATTTGCGCTTTCTCTATTTTGCCCTGTTCTCCATATTATCGGTGACCACCCTGTTTATTTTTATTCTCTTCCTGAAAAACAAGAGAAAGAAGATCCTGAACGACGAACTGAATAAAAGGAACCGGATCATTTCAGAGCAGAATACCCAGCTGGCCCTTATCAACAGCGAAAAGGACCGTTTTTTTTCCATTATTGCCCATGATTTGCGCGGTCCGTTCAACGGGTTCCTGGGGCTGACGCAAACCATGGCGGAGGAACTTCCCTCCATGAGCCTCGAAGAGATTCAAAATATAGCTATACTCCTGCGGCACTCTGCCACGAACCTCTTCAGCTTGCTGGAAAATCTTTTAACATGGTCCCGTTTACAAAGGGGGCTGACCTCCTTCAGTCCATTGACATTTTTACTGAAGCCACAGTTTGAACTTAGCCTGCAGTCCATCCTGGGCATTGCACAAAAAAAAGAGATCCGTATTACGCATGAAATACCTGGAGATCTTGTTGTTTTTGCCGATGTGAACATGCTGGAATCGATCTTCAGGAACCTGATCAGCAATGCCGTGAAATTCACCCCCCCGGGCGGGCAGGTCAGCATCACCGCAAGGCCTGCTGACGGCAATTCCGTTGAAATTTCCATCAGGGACACGGGTATCGGGATGAACAGCGGGATCCTGCAGAACCTGTTCAAACCTGACGGGAAGGCGAATCGCAAAGGCACAGGCAATGAACCCAGTACCGGACTGGGTTTGATCATTTGTAAAGAGTTTGTTGAAAAACATCATGGAAAAATATGGGTGGAGAGTATGGAGGGGGTGGGAACCACTTTTTATGTACTAATCTGACAGTTAACACCCCCCGGCTACGGGTAAGAGCACCCCGCCTTTCCCGGGTGGAATGCAAAAAGCATGAGGGGGTCGGCCGTTAACCTATACCGCTTACCGGAGAACCTCCTCGAATGGTCGATGCTGCAGCGCGGACAGATTTGTGTGGAAAGTGAGGAACAAAAAGGAAGTCTCTTTTCATTCCTACTGGCGTTAAGCACGAAAACACCAATTTATGAACAACAGGGAACAGATTCGGAAATCGGCACTAAAACAGGATAGCATCCAGTTTGCCGACCTATTTGACCTCGAGGAAATTCAGCATCTGCAGGATCTTTTTTCTACTGCCAATGGTGTCGCTTCCATCATCACCCATCCCGACGGGAGGCCGATAACCAATCCCAGCAACTTCTGCCGGTTGTGCAGCAGCATTATCCGCAAAACCGACAAAGGCCTGGCCAACTGTATCAAATCGGATGCCCTGATCGGCAGGAAGAGTCCGTCCGGTCTGGTTGTACAGCAATGTCTGAGCGGGGGCCTGTTTGATGCCGGGGCCAGCATTATCGTCGGCGAAATCCATGTTGCCAACTGGTTGATAGGCCAGGTACGCAATGAGGACCTGGATGAAGAGCGGTTGCTGCAATACGCCGATGAGATCGGAGCAAACCGGGAGGAGTTCAGGTCGGCCCTGAGGGAGGTGCCGGTAATGTCGTCCGCCAAGTTGACCAGCGTCGCCAGGATGCTGAGTGCCTTTACCGATATTCTTTCCGATAAGGCCTATTCCAATTTTCAATTGAAATCGATGATGCTGGAGCGGGAGAAGGACACGATCCTGCTGCAGGAGAGTGAGAAGAACTATGCTGATATCTTCCAGACTGTTTCTGAAGGGATTGCGCATACCACCTTTTCGGGAAGGATCCTTGCGGTTAATAAAGCCATGGAGCATATTCTAGAAATAAACAAAGAGGATGTGGTCGGCAAAAACGTACTCGACCTGGCCATGGTGATGTTATCCGAAACAAGTCTCGGTATTTTCCAGCCGATCATCCGCAACTTTTTCCGTGGGATCGAGTCCCCAACCTTTCACCTGGAATTCAAAGGGAAGATCCTGGAGGTCAATATCACCATCAACAGGGAAACCAAACGACTCACGGGATTGGTTCGTGACATTACCGAACGAAGGCGCGCGGAAGGGGAACTCGAAGAGAGCAGGGAGAAGTACAGGGGGCTGAGCGAAGCAGCCTTTGAATCCATTTTCCTGTCAGAGAAAGGGAAATGCATTGAACAAAACCTGACGGGTGAAAAGACCTTCGGTTACACGAACGAGGAGGCGCTGGTGCGGTACGGAACCGAATGGATTGCCCCGGAATACCGGGAGATGGTGATGCAGAACATGCTCAGGGGTTACGAGGAACCCTACGAAGCCGTGGCTTTAAAAAAGGATGGCACCACCTTCCCCTGCATGTTGCGCGGGAAAATGATGTTTTATAAGGGTAAAGATGTCAGGGTAACCTCCTTAACGGATATTACAGAATTGAAACGGGTTGAAAAGAAATCGAGGCAGCTTTCGCGTGGCATCGAGCAAAGCCCCGCCGCCGTGGTGATTACCAACCCGCAAGGCAGGATTGAATATGTAAATCCCAAGTTTGCCGAAATGACTCAACATACCTTGAGCCAGGTACAGGGTACCATTGCCCGCATCCTGGACGGTGAAAAAAATCCCGACGGCTTTCATGAAGAGATATGGCAAACGATCAGATCGGGAAAAGAATGGAGGGGTGATTACATCAGCAGGAGAGCCGGCGGGGAACAATACTGGGAAGCCGTTTCCATATCACCCTTGCAGGATCCGGATGGCACCATCTCCAACTTTATCATCCTCGCGGAGGATATTTCCGACAGGAAGGCAATGTTTGAAGAACTATCGGCGGCTAAGGAGAAGGCCGAACAAAGCGACCGTCTGAAGTCCACCTTCCTTGCCAACATGAGTCATGAGATCAGGACCCCGATGAATGCCATTACAGGATTTGCCGGGTTGCTCATCGACCCGGAAACCACCCCCGACGACCGCGCCCTTTTCGCGAACATCATCCAGTCAAGGTCGGACGACCTGATGCGCATCATCAATGACATCCTTGAACTTTCAAGGATCGAATCAGGAAATGCCACCATAGAAAAGGAGCGTATCGCACTCAATGACATGCTGCATGAAATTGAAACGGTCACCACCAGGAAGGTGCAGCGGCTTAACAAACTGCACATCTCCATAACCTGTGACATTCCGGAACTTCCGGAGGAGTTTTCCTTTTTCAGCGATCCGTTCATTATTAAACAGGTTTTTACGAACCTGCTCGATAATGCCATCAAATTTACCCCGGCAGGTTTTATCCGGTATGGCTACCTCCCCCCTGAGAACAACAGGATCACCTGTTTTGTTGCCGATTCGGGGATCGGGATCGGCCCTGAAAATCATGGAATAATCTTTGAACACTTCAGGCAGGCCGAAAAACAGAATCACCATCAATATGGAGGCACCGGGCTGGGACTGTCGATCTGCAAAGGATCAATCGACCTGCTTGGGGGAGAGATCCGGGTCGAATCGGAGTTGGGAAAAGGCAGCACATTTTATTTCACGCTGCCCTTCGACCCTCCCGCCGGCAGTGTTCCCGGACCGAAACCCGCCAGCCAGGAACAGGGGCAACGAAACGAGGGGGGCTATTACAACTGGAAAGGTAAAAAAATCCTGCTGGTCGAAGATGAAGTGACCAACATGAAACTCCTGACCATCCTCCTGAACCATACGGGGGCAGAGTTCCTGTGTGCCGTTAACGGGAAGGAGGTCAGGGATCATTATGAGACGATTGACCAGGTTGACCTGGTATTGCTGGATGTCAGGCTGCCGGATGCCAACGGCTGGGAACTGGCAAAAGAGCTTAAATCGATAAGGCCCGGCCTGCCTGTCATCGTTCAAACTGCCTTTGCCATGGCAGGCGACCGGGAAAAAAGCCTCGCTGCAGGGTGTAACGACCATATTTCAAAACCCATAAAAAAGGAACAACTGCTGAAAATGATCTCCGGGTACCTCGGCTGACCATCAGGTCAGCATTTGGCTGTTTTCTTTTTCCTGCCCGTGCGCCCCAGTTTGACGACTTTATCAATATACTCCACCGCCGACGGTACCCGGTTGCCAGGGCCGTATTTCTCCATCAAAACCTGATCGGTTCTTGCCGCAACTGCCAGGGCTAATTCCTGCAAACCTGATACATAGCAACCGGTACAAACCACAAATCCGGTCATGGCACGGCGAATACGTTCAGGTGAATCACCGATTTCCAAAACGATCCTGTCAAGCAACGACCTCAACAGGGAAAGGTCGAGGGCGCTGTCGGGCCAAACCGAAACGATGCTTGAAAAAGTTGACCAACCGGTAACCGCAATAGTTTCATCCGGGGAGTCAATCCATGAGAGCGCCAGTAAATCGCCCTCCCTGTTTTCGCTGGCAACCCAGGGTACCGTGTATTCACTGATGGCGCCCCCATACGCCGTTTCCGCCCACTCACGGATCAGGTCAACAGGCATCTTTGCGCCATCGGCCATCAGTCCGGCAAGGTACATCGCATCATAAACGCCCGAACTGAACAAGGCTGCGGCAAGTTCATTGTTTCCCTTTTTCCCCTTCAGGATTTTCTTCAGATCTTCAACCTTTACCCCGGAAAGGGGTTCCCTGGCGCCATGTTTCAACAGGATCTTCTTTGTCTGTTCACTTCCTATGGCCCTGATTTGCCCGAGAATTTGTTCTGTCTTCATATCCCGCTGATTGATGGAATTTTCAAAACTGTTATTTCGGGGAGAGTTTTTTATACTTGTCCCCTTTAAAATCCGTTGCAAATCTATAGACAAAATCCGTCATTTAAAATAACTATCTGAATCACAAGCTCATCTTTTAATCGTAATTTTGTCCCGGCAAATATACGCGTTGGTATGCACGCGTCATGAACAACGATATGTACGAGAAAAAAGACAACAAACCATCCGAAACCGCCTCACGACTGACATCTCTTTCCGAACTGGGGGAATTTGGCCTGATTGACCGCCTGACGCGGAATGTGGTCATTCATCATCCCGAAACGCTGAAAGGCATCGGGGACGATGCTGCCGTGATAGCAACCGGGGATAAGGTTCTCCTTGTTTCAACCGATCTGCTGGTGGAGGGGATCCATTTCGACCTCACCTATATGCCCTTCCGGCACCTGGGGTACAAGGCAGCGGTGGTCAACATCTCCGATATTGCCGCCATGAACGGCACTCCAAGGCAGATGACGGTCTCCCTGGCGGTTTCCAGCCGGTTCTCAGCCGAGGCGCTGGATGAACTTTATGCCGGGATATTGATGGCCTGCAACAAATACAAGGTTGACCTTGTGGGAGGCGACACCAGTTCCAATGTAAAAGGGCTCACGATTTCCGTTTCCATCATCGGAGAGGCCCGTAAAGACGAGGTGGTGTACCGCAGCGGAGCCGGTGCCGGCGATTTGCTTTGCGTTACCGGCGACCTGGGAAGCGCCTATATCGGGCTGCTTATCCTGGAACGCGAAAAATCAGTTTTCAGGGCCGACCCGAACA
Source organism: Bacteroidota bacterium (assembly GCA_037133475.1). GTDB lineage: Bacteria > Bacteroidota > Bacteroidia > Bacteroidales > FEN-979 > CAIVAT01. Next base: position 584 of record JBAXOB010000026.1, on the reverse strand, counting down.
TGCAGCCCGAACTGACCGGGTTTGATTACCAGATCGGGCGGCAACTCAGACCCGAAGCACGCACCGACATCCGGAACCTGCTGATCGGACTTGGGGTAAAGCCAACTTCGATGATCGATATTTCCGACGGCCTTGCCTCCGAAATTCTCCATATCTGCAAACAGTCGGCGGTGGGATGCAAACTGTTTGAAGGAAAAATCCCCATCGATCCCTATACCGCAGAACTGGCCAAAGAATACAAGATCATCCCGAGCGTCGCCGCCCTGAGCGGCGGGGAGGATTACGAACTTCTTTTCACCGTTAAGCAGGAGGATTATGAGAAGATCAGGGATGTCGGGGGTATCTCCATCATCGGGCACATGACGGCAGCTTCAGAGGGAAAATTCATGATCACCCCCGACGGGAAAAATGTACCGCTTACCGCGCAGGGATGGGATGGGATGAGAGAGAAATAGAGAAGAATAATGAATATCGAATAATGAATTAGGAGTGTTCAAAACATTAAAGTTTATAAATGTAGTTCTTTGATATTTTGAAATTATTAGGGTTATTAACAATGCATTCCTTGATGTTGACAACTGATT
>JBAXOB010000025.1:0-58776 GCA_037133475.1 Bacteroidota bacterium | reverse complement strand
TTTCGTAGTTTTGCAGCCCGTTTAAAAGGCCTATAAACATTTAACAGAATCAACACTTACAGCAATGAATTTAGCTCCTGAAGTAAAAAAGAACGTATTTAAAGAACACGGAAAATCAGAATTTGACAGCGGCTCGACTGAAGCCCAGGTGGCCCTGTTCACGATGAAAATCCAACACCTTACTGAGCATCAGAAGAGAAACAAGAAAGACATGGTGACCGAGCGCTCGCTGGTGATCATGGTAGGAAAACGCAGGAAATTGCTGGATTACCTGAAAGGCAAAGAAATTCAAAGGTATCGTGATATCATCAAGAAGCTCGGTATCCGTAAATAAATTTATTTTATTTCTTTATAAATCAAAAGGAGGCAATGTGATAATTGCCTCTTTTAATATCTGAAAGAGACAACACACATGAATGCAATAACAAAGACTTTTACCCTCGCCGATGGTCGGGAGATCACCCTCGAAACCGGCAAACTCGCCAAGCAAGCCGATGGGTCTGTAGTAGTAAAGATGGGCGATACAATGATCCTGGCTACCGTCGTAGCCATGCAGGAAGCCAAGGAAAACGTTGACTTCATGCCCTTATCGGTCGAATACCGTGAAAAATACGCGGCAGCCGGCAGGTTCCCGGGCGGCTTTTTTAAACGCGAAGCCCGCCCCTCCGATTATGAAATCCTGATCTCCAGGTTGATCGACAGGGCCCTCCGCCCGCTTTTCCCGGATGATTTCCATGCCGAAGTACAGGTAATCGTTACCCTGATCTCGGCCGATAAAAATGTACTGCCCGATGCTCTGGCATGCCTTGCCGCCTCGGCTGCACTGGCCGTGAGCGACATCCCCTTCAACGGTCCCATCTCCGAAGTGAGGGTTGCCCGCATCAAGGGACAGTTTGTCATCAACCCGAATATCGATGCCATGGTTGACGCCGACATCGATATCATCGTCGCCGCCTCCCTCGACAATATCATGATGGTCGAAGGCGAAATGAAAGAGGTTTCGGAGGACGACATGATCGAAGCCATCCGCATCGCGCATGAAGCCATCAAGGACCAGTGCAACGCCCAGATCGAACTGGCGTCGATGATTGAAAAATCAAAGGTGAAACGCACCTACTGCCACGAAACGAACGATCCTGAATTCAAGGAAAAGGTAAAGGCCGCCACCTACCAGAAGGTCTACGACATGGCCTCCAGCGGCAATGCCAACAAGCACGAACGCAAAAAGATCATCGAAGGGATCAAGGAGGAATTTATCGCCACCCTCACCGATGAGGAAAAGGAAGCCAAGAAACCGATGATCGGCCGCTATTACCATGATGTCGAGAAGCAGGCTATCCGCAATGCAACCATGGATAACCGCAAGAGGCTCGACGGCCGTAAACTCGATGAGATCCGCAACATCTGGACCGAAATCGACTACCTGCCCGCAGCACACGGGTCGGCCATCTTCACCCGCGGTGAAACCCAGTCGCTGACCACGGTCACCCTCGGAACAAAACTCGACCAGCAGGCCATCGACGGCGCCATTATCGAAGGCAAGGTCAACTTTATCCTACATTATAACTTCCCGTCGTTTGCCACCGGTGAGGTAAAACCGATCCGCTCGACAGGCCGCCGTGAAATCGGTCATGGAAACCTGGCCCTCCGCGCCCTGAAGAACATGATCCCCCAGGGTGCCGACAACTTATATACCATACGTATCGTTTCCGATATCCTCGAATCAAACGGAAGCTCCTCCATGGCGACGGTTTGCGCCGGAACCATGGCGCTGATGGATGCCGGCGTTAAAATCCTCAAACCGGTCTCCGGTATCGCGATGGGTCTGATCACCGACAACAAGCGTTATGTGGTTTTATCCGATATCCTGGGTGATGAAGATCATCTTGGCGATATGGACTTCAAGGTTTGCGGTACCCGCGACGGGATCACCGCCTGCCAGATGGATATCAAGGTCGACGGCTTGTCGTTCGACATCCTGCGCGAAGCGCTGTTACAGGCCCGCCAGGGACGCATGCACATCCTCGGTGAAATGGAAAAGACCATCTCCGAGCCTCGTGCCGACTTTAAACCCTTTGTTCCCCGTATCTTCCAGATGAAGGTTCCCAAGGAATTCATAGGCGCCATCATCGGCCCCGGAGGCAAGGTCATCCAGGAGATGCAGCGCGAAACCGGCACCACCATCGTTATTGAAGAGGTTGGTGAATTCGGGATCGTCGACATCGTCGCCGACAACCTCGAAGCCCGCGACAAGGTTATCGAAAAGATCAAACGCATCGCCTCTGTTGCCGAAGTCGGCGAGATTTACAAAGGTAAAGTGAAGAATATCCAGTCGTTCGGCGCATTTGTGGAGATCCTCCCCAACCAGGACGGTCTGCTCCATATCTCGGAAATTGACTGGAAACGGCTGGAGAAAGTTGAAGACGCCCTCAAGGTAGGCGACGAGATCGAGGTAAAACTGATCGAAGTCGACCCCAAGACCGGCAAACTGAAACTCTCCCGCAAGGCCCTTCTTCCAAAGCCCGAAGGTTACGTGGAACGGAAACCGGAACCACGTCCCGAAGGCCGTCCCGACCGTGACCGCGACCGCGACCGCGACCGTGGCGGCGATCACCGTGGCCCGCGCAGGTAATTATGTTGTAACCTATTGTTGATTTTAACGTAAAACACAGCGAAAAGAGACTTAAACCAAACAACAGTCGCATGAGGCAGTTAAAAATTACGAAGCAGGTTACCAACCGTGAAACCGCATCACTGGACAAGTATCTCCAGGAAATCGGTAAAGTTGAATTGATCACGGCAGATGAAGAGGTGTCGCTTGCCCAGCGTATCAAGCAGGGCGATATGGCCGCCCTTGAAAAGCTGACCAAGGCCAACCTCCGTTTCGTGGTTTCCGTCTCCAAACAATATCAAAACCAGGGATTAAGCCTGCCCGACCTGATCAACGAGGGCAACCTCGGACTGATCAAGGCGGCCCAGCGTTTCGACGAAACCCGTGGGTTTAAATTCATCTCCTATGCTGTTTGGTGGATCCGCCAGTCGATCCTCCAGGCGCTCGCCGAACAGTCGCGTATTGTAAGGTTGCCCCTCAACAAGATCGGTTCGATCAACAAGATCAACAAGGCCTATGCCCAGCTGGAACAGCAGTATGAGCGGGAGCCCAACGCCGGCGAAATTGCCCTGCTGCTCGAAGTTTCTGAAAACGAGGTCAAGGAGTCGATGCGCAACTCGGGTCGTCATGTATCGATGGATGCGCCCCTGATCCAGGACGAAGACAACACCATGTACGACGTTCTCAGGAGCGAGGAGAATACCACTCCCGACAACGGACTGCTCTACGAATCGCTGAAGAAGGAGATCGAACGTGCCGTTTCCACCCTTACCCAGCGTGAAGCCGATGTGATCCGCCTCTATTTCGGACTCAACGGGAGTCACCCGATGACCCTCGAAGAGATCGGCGAGAAATTCGACCTTACCCGCGAGCGGGTGCGCCAGATCAAGGAAAAAGCCATCCGCCGCCTGAAGCATACCTCCCGGAGCAAAATCCTGAAAACATACCTGGGATAACGAATCAGCTGCAGAGACCAGTTCCCATTATCAATGCATTTAAGTTAACCACAAAGTTCACAATGAGTTACACAATGATCACAATGAATTTCTTTGTGTGCATCGTGCCTTCATTGTGTCATTGTGGTTAATTTTACATTTTGAAAATCAGCAGTCTCACTGCCCTGTAATTCGTTTTCAATCATGCCCCACCTCGTTGCACCATCCCTTCTTTCGGCCAATTTCCTGAACCTTGAGCGGGATGTTGCCATGCTCAATGACAGCCAGGCCGACTGGTTTCATCTCGATGTGATGGATGGCCTGTTTGTCCCCAACATCTCCTTTGGCTTTCCCATCATTCAAAAGATCAGGGGCGCAACCGGCAAAATCCTCGACGTTCACCTGATGATCGTGGAGCCGGAACGTTACCTTGAACGGTTTAAGAAGGCGGGAGCCGATATCATCAGCATTCATGTCGAAGCCTGCAGCAAACCTCTTGACGCATTTCAGGCCATCCGCAAACTTAACGCAAAGGCAGGTATTGTCATCAACCCAGAAACCCCGGTATCGGTTCTCGAGCCACTGCTCGACTTCGTCGATATGGTGCTGATCATGTCGGTCCACCCCGGCTTTGGCGGACAGTCGTTTATCCCGGATACGATCGGCAAGATCATCGCTGTCAGGAAGATGCTGCAAGACCGGGAAAACAAGGTGCTGATCGAGGTTGATGGCGGCGTCGATCTTCAGAATGCGGGCCTGCTCATTGATTCGGGAGCCGATATCCTGGTGGCCGGAAACACCATTTTTGCCTCTGCCGACCCGGGGCAAACCATCAGCCAGCTTAAAAACATCCGCTGAATACCCCTTTTGTTTATTTCACCTTCGGGGCTCACCAATTTTTTATCTAAATTTACAAAAAAAATTCCCTGCATGGATTTCGGCAAGGCCAGTGAGTACGTTACGCATCGACTGCAGACAGAACTGAGTCCGGACCTGTTTTATCACAGTCCCGGACATACGTTCGATGTTGTTACGGCCACCCGCCGACTGTGCGAAGCCGAACAGGTGGATGCTCATTCAGCCCTGCTGATTGAGACCGCAGCCCTGTATCACGATACCGGCATGATTTTCCAGTACAGGGACCATGAGGGTAAATCGATCGGACTGGCCCGGGAAACCCTCCCTGGATTTGGCTATTCACAGGCTGAAATTGATCTTATTTCCAACCTGATATATGCCACCGGGATGCCCCAGCGTCCGGCCCACCTGCATGAACAGATCCTCTGTGACGCCGACCTTGACTACCTTGGCAGGAACGACTATTTAATAAGATCATACTGCCTGCGGCTGGAATTGCAGCTTATAGGGTTGAACAATGCCACGCTGAAGGAATGGATCAGTTTCCAGGTTGACTTTTTATCGGGCCACACCTATTTTACAGGATCAGCCAAAAGCCTGAGAAATGATTACAAGCGCCGGAACCTGGAGGAGTTGAGGAATTTGCTTACCTGACCCGTGGCACGTAATTTGTTATAGGAATGTTTCTTAAAGCAGTAATTCGTAATTCTAAATTATACTAAATTTTTATGTCAACATCCATTCAACCCAAAAAGTACAACAATGTTGTCCTGATCCCGACAGACTTTTCGGAGGTTTGCAGCAATGCAATTTCTCATGGCGTAAAACTGGCCCTGTTCCTTGGTTACAAGGTATGTATACTGCACATCATCAACAAAGAGACCAAGGCAGAACTGAAAAAGAAAAATGTTGATATCGATTACGTCGATTCCCGTTTGAAGGAATATAAAAAATATTACACGAAAAAGTATCAGGTAGAAATAGATACGATGGCTGTTGAAGGGAATATCTTTTCAACCATCAGTGATGTTGCAAAGGAGATCAAAGCCAACCTGATGGTCATGGGAACCCATGGAAAAGTGGGATTTCAGCATGTTTTCGGCAGTTATGCACTGAAGGTGGTGGTTGAATCGCCTGTCCCGGTGGTGGTGGTGCAGAAACGCGCTTTTAACAAGGGATATAACAACATTGTCTTCCCGGTCAGCAACGATCTCGAACCACGCCAGGCTGTTCACTGGGCGAAACTGATGGCCAGGCTTTTCACCGCCAAAATCCATATCATCCAATCACCGGAAAAGGAAACCGGCCGGAAAACCAGCTTAAACATCATTACCAAACAGATTACCGACATTTTTACGGCCGAGGAGATCTCCTACGTCGTAACGACAGCCGAAACGGCTAAAGATTTTGCCGACCAGGTGATCTCCTATGGTGTCCTTCACCATGCCGATCTTTTCATGATCATGACCCGGCCCAACATCGAAGTTGCCGGTTTTAGTCTTGCCTCGTGGGACGAACGGCTGATGTTCAACGATGCCCAGATCCCGGTGATGGCCATCAACCCTGTTGAGGTTGGTTACCACTACTTTGAATGGTCCATGCTGGCCTAACCGGCCGCCAGGGCCGCCCTTATTATAAGGGCTTGGGCAAGGTCGTCAGCAGGCTGAAAACGATATCCTGATCGTACGGGGGATAATTGTGTTTAACCAACTATATCATGGCAACAATGGATAAACTGCAGGCAAAGCAGCGCATGGAGACATTGTCGGAGGAGATCCGGCAGCACAACCACAACTATTACGTGCTGTCGAAGCCTGTTATCGGCGATTATGAATTCGACATGCTGCTTGCAGAACTTACCCGCCTCGAAAAGGATTATCCAGAATTTGCCGATCCCGGCTCTCCAACGCAGCATGTGGGCGGGGGAATTACCAAAGAGTTTCGCCAGGTGGTGCATCGCTACCCGATGCTGTCGCTCGGGAATACATACTCGGAGGCGGAAATCGGCGACTTTGAAGAACGGATACACAAGCTCATCGGCGACGAGGTTGAATATGTATGCGAGCTGAAATTCGACGGTGTGGCCATCGGCCTCACCTATCGCCAGGGACTGCTGGTGCAGGCCGTCACACGCGGCGACGGCATCCAGGGAGATGATGTTACCACCAATATCAAAACCATCAGGAGTATTCCTATAAAACTGATGGGTGAGGGCTACCCCGAAGAATTCGAGATCCGCGGGGAGATCATCCTCCCGCACAGCAGTTTTGCCAGGATGAATGAACAGCGGCTGGATGATGGCGACGAACCCTTTGCCAACCCGAGGAATGCGGCATCGGGCAGTATCAAGATGCAGGATTCGGCCGAGGTGGCAAAACGCCGGCTGGATGGCTATTTTTATCATTTGCTGGGCAACGATCTCCGTTTCTCAACCCACTATGAAAGCCTGGTTGCGGCTAAATCGTGGGGATTCAAAGTGTCGGAGTTTGCCGTAAAGTGCAAAACGCTCCAGGAAATTTTCGATTACCTTAAAACCTGGGACCAGGGCAGGTACGACCTCCCCTTCGACATCGACGGGATCGTGATCAAGGTCAACGACCTGCGGCAGCAGGAGATGCTGGGCTTCACTGCAAAATCGCCGCGGTGGGCCATCTCCTATAAATTCAAGGCAGAACAGGTGGCCACCCGTTTGCTCTCGGTGGATTACCAGGTGGGGCGTACCGGTGCCATCACACCCGTGGCCAACCTTCAGCCGGTGCAGCTTGCCGGAACCGTCGTAAAGCGGGCCTCCCTGCACAATGCCGATATCATCGCCCTGCTTGATGTACGGATCGGCGACATGGTCTACGTGGAAAAGGGGGGTGAGATCATCCCCAAGATCACAGGGGTTGACCTCGGTCAGCGACCGGCCGGTGCCGAATCCCTCTCCTTCATCACCGCCTGCCCCGAATGCGGAACAGCCCTTGTAAGGAGAGAGGGCGAAGCAGCCTGGTATTGCCCCAACGAAACCGAATGCCCGCCGCAGATCAAAGGAAAGCTGGAACATTTCATCTCCCGCAAGGCGATGAACATCGACAGCCTGGGTGAAGGCAAAATCGGGATGCTCTTCGACAACGGTCTCGTGCACCATTGCGCCGATCTCTACGACCTGACCTATGACCAGATGATAGGGCTCGAAAAGAGCTATGAAACGGCCGACGATAAACGGGAAAAGCGGATCTCGTTTCGCGAAAAGACAGTGACCAACATCCTCAATGGAATTGAGGCCTCAAAAAAAATTGGTTTTGAACGGGTGCTGTTTGCCCTGGGAATCAGGTTTGTCGGCGAAACTGTCGCCAAAAAGCTGGCGGTTCATTTTATCTCTGTCGACAAACTGATCGCTGCAACATACGCCGATCTGACCGAAGTTGAAGAGATTGGTGAAAAAATTGCACAGAGCATTCTCAGCTGGTTTTCAGAACCAAAAAACATCGGACTCATCAACCGTTTAAAGGCGGCCGGGATCAGTTTCGAAATGGCCGCATCGCAGGTTCCCCAGCTTGGCGACCAGCTAAGCGGGATGACCTTCGTGGTGAGCGGGGTCTTTGAAAATTTCTCACGTGATGAACTGAAAAAGACCATTGAGTTGCACGGCGGGAAAAATATCGGCTCCATCTCCGCCAAAACGAGCTACCTGCTGGCCGGGGCCAACATGGGGCCCGAAAAACGGAAGAAGGCCGAAAAACTGGGCGTTCCCATTATTTCAGAGCTTGATTTTGTGCTGATGATCAGGGAAAAGTAGCCTGCCTAGTGCTGGATGGCGGCGATTTTAACCACAACAGGCACACAGGGCACAGAGGATTTGTTTGAAGCCAGCAGCCTTCCAGTGGCAAATATCTTCCTGGTATGCTGCTGAGTGAAGAAACAATTCTCAAGGGATATTCCTGTTATAGTATATTTTCCAGGGATTTTTTCAGTTCAGGAAGATGTTTCCTTATGATTTCCCAAATTTCAGGAGAATAAATTCCAAAATAATCATGAGCCAATACATTCCTGAAAGCATATATTTTTCGCCAGTCAATCTGGCCATGATTCTCTTTAAATGGTTCTGACAGTCGCCCAACTGCTTCCCCTAAAACGATGAAATTCATAACCGTTGCATCGAAACTTTCAATATCCTTTTCGAATGTTTCAGCACTGTTATGATCGGAGGTAAAAAGGAAAATTTTCCCGATGGTTTCCAGCATCAATAAAATGATCCCTTCATCCCTGTTTTTAAACATAAATGACATCTTTTAGCACAAACTCCCTGAATACAGATTTGATGGCGCGTTCGTGACATACATCAACATTCCTTCCAAATCTCCCGGCCAGTAGTTCCTTTAACAAGAGGCGCTTCTCAAAAATATTTTCAGTTTCCGATTCCATGTCGATCAGGATATCAATATCGCTCGTGTCTGTTTGCTCACCACGGGCAAAAGAACCGAAAAGACCTATCTCACGGATTCCAAATAAGCGGTGAAATGTTTCTTTGTTTTCCGTCAAATAATTCAATATTTCCTCCCTGGTACTCATCTCCTGTTTTCTTAACAATTCAAAGGTACTAAAATTTGATCGCCAGGAATCATACTGGCAGATTTTAATAGGCGTATGCTTGATTTTCAATGACTTTCCCCTTAATCTACATTTTCATTTCTGAACGGCAACTTTCCTGCTTACCATCATTCCCGGCGACTGGATCACCACCAGGCAGAGCCCTGCAGGTATCTCCTTCAGATCAAAGGTGACCTCACGGGTTCCCCTTCCCGGGCATTCCGCGAGCATCAGCCTCCCCTGGTCGTCGTACAGCCTGATCGTTGCCACCTCCTGCAGGGGGTCGGTAAATACCACGTGAACCACGGAAGTTGCCGGGTTCGGATACACGGTGCATCCCATTTCCTGCAGGGCCGGCATTTCACTGAAACCGGTAAAGGAACCCCCGCCGGGCAGTTTATCCGTTATGAAAGCACGCCGGATGGTATCGATCATCTGCATCAGCTTGGCTACCGACGCAAGGCTGTCGGGACTGGTATAGTCGCGTGCGAACACATAGGCAAGATCCAACTCCTTCATCTCGCCGGGGCGGAAGGTGAAGGTACCTGCTGAGCCGATGCCCCGTATATCGCCCGGTGCCAACCCTGCCGTCGATGAAGTCCAGTTTTTCATTCCGTTTGGCGGCTGGCAGCCGGTACCCCAGTTTACCGTGTCGGATTCAGCCGGGAACATAAAGCGGCATTTGGGACCATACCCTCCGGCTCCTGTGTGACCGAGTCCGCCGTAAACCAGGTAGGTGGAATCAAGCCACGCACCATGCAGATAATGGAAGTAACCGGCAACATTGGTCGGATCGGAATTGTAACCAGCCGTTCCTGCAATATTTCCCTGGATGGAAAAGAAATTGCTTAATCCCATCCGCTCATTATTGGCAATACCATCGCCAAAACCGGTGCCATTGACGCTTTCATTGCAGAGCTGGTGCCCGTTACCGTCAACCTTTGGCCGGTCGGCACCGGCAGGGTCCATCTTCGGTCCGGCCAGGATGGTGATTGATTGGGCAGGGGGATGGGCCCCATAGGCATAGGCCTGGCCCGTTCCGTCAATTGCCCTGCCATTGTAGCCGTAGTAACTGCCGCGGTAAACATCGCAACCGATCATATCATCGAGCATATAGCCAAGGTCGATGTCGGTAAAGACCCCCAGGCTGGTGTTATAGTAGGTTCGCTGCGACCTGTTGTATATTTTATAGTTCATGAAGATCGTATTGTTAAAGGCCGAATCACCCGGCATATCCCAGCCATAGGCCATCGCGTGAAATTCAGCCTTGAAGGTCCGCGATCCTCCCGATTCCAGGTGCGGCCCCCGGTTTTCATTAAAGATAAAATAGAGGGCCCGGTCGCCCCTGATCAGCGGGTAATCGCCATCAAGAGGGTTGTAGATACCATCCTGGTTCCGGTCATAAAAGGGGGCCAGCCGGACTGCCTGGCCGAGATTAACATTCCCGTTGCCCGGCCAGGTAAGGATATCGTGAACAGGCCTGTATCCGGCATCCTGCCAGTGCAGTTTATGATAGTCTATATCCGTTTTCTTCAGGTTCCAGATATAGTTCCAGAGGGTATCCTGGTAAATTGAGTAGTTAGCCGAATCCATCACCGGGCCGGCATAATAGTCGGGTTTCGACCCGGGAATCGTCAGGCTTCCCTGCCGGTAACGTTCGCCGGAAACATACCTGTTACTGTCCTGGTCGTTTCCTGCCAGCCAGATGGAACCTGAAAAGATCGTTTTTTTTGAACTCCCCTTGGGCACGACAAAACCCCTGGTACCATTGGGATCGGCGAAAAACAGGGCAAAATTAAGCCCGGAGGCATTAAAACAGGCATTGATGTTGTTGACTGCCAGTGAATCATAACTGTGGTCATGAATCCTGAAGACAACCTTAGCCGTGGATGATTTTTGCATGGTAACATCCACCACCATGTAAGTTCCGTCAATTTTACCGCTATAACCCCACTGGTTGGCCACATAGGTGAACCACCCTTTGTTCTTCCAGGTGTTGATCACGAGATTCCTGGTAAAAAAAATGCCCCCGCTGATCCTGATGGAATCCCCGGCAGGGATGGTATCATTGGCCAGCAGGTTGACGGTTTTCGGGATCCCGGGAACCAGGTCGATGGTGTCGTTGACCGCCCGGAAGGGTTGCGCCGTAAAATGACCGGCCAGCAACACCAGGATCAGGGTGCACAGCGTTCTCATTTCAATCAGGATTAAGTTAATTACACTGGTATCGTTGTATGTAAAACCTTAGCCAATTTAATAATTTTCTTTTGATTGATCACAATTTCACAAGCAACGATCCTTTGAACTTGAAAATTTCATCAAACAATTTCTCTGGTATAATAACGAGCTATCAAATTTATAAATAGTTGAATTTGCAGTTCACCGGACAGGAAAATTAAGGATTTCCTGTTTCAACCGCTGGCAAATGGTCTTTTCATTTTTTTCCAGTTCAAAATAACAACCGGAATTAATTATTACTTTTATCCGGTAATTCCGGTAAAACAAATGGTGGCAACGGCCATTCAATAATTTTGCAAACAATGAAAAACTGACACACGACATGGCCGAAAACGAAATCATCAAACATGCGCAAAAAGCTTTTTCCATCATGAAATCCCCGGGGAAAGATATCAGACATAAACTTGGTGAGATCCTCATCGAAATCCTGATCATTGTCATTGCGGTAACCATTTCGATCTGGGTCCATAACTGGAATGAAAAGAGAAATGAAAAGAGAGAGGAGACAGCGTTTTTAACCGGGTTAAAGAAGGATCTGCAGTGCGATATCGAAAACATTACAAGCAGCAGGAATTTTTACGCCTCTACCTTGCAGGGGATATCCTATTTTCTGAAAGCAGGCTCCGTCCAAACAATAAACCTGGACAGCATTAACAAATATTCAGATTGCTTTTTCTCCAGCACTGATCTCGATCCTCATATTGCCAGGTATGAAGCATTAAAAAGTAGCGGCAGGTTCATTATCATTGAGAACAAGGAGTTACTGAATGATATCATTGAGCTGCATGAGAGCACGATCAAACGGATTGAGGAGCTGAATGTCAGGTATGACCGGCACACTCAGCAAATTGCCTCCCTAATTTCCCAAAATGCGATTCTGGGGAAATCCGGGCAGGTTACCAATTCTGCTTCCATGTTGGGAAGAAGCGACCTCAGGATCCTGATGAGTACAAGCTGGGGACTGATTGCGAATAACATCATTCCCATCCATAAGACGGGAATCAGCAAATGCCAGGGGATTATTTCCAGGATCGACCAGGAATTAAAGTAAATCGATGACCTTTTTCCCAAATAGCATGGTTCCGACCCGATAATTTTCACTTCACGACAGAAAGTTTCCGGGTAATCATCCTTCCCGGTGATTGGACCACCACTAGGTACAGCCCCTCGGCCAGGCCAGCCAGGCCGAGGATTGTTTCCGTTGCTCCAATATTTGCAAGCCGGGAAATTGCCAGCCTCCCCTGGTCATCAAACAACCGGACGGTTACCGGTTCTTCCAAAGGCGGATTGAAAACAACATGAGCCCGGGAAAAAGCCGGGTTGGGATAAACCGAAAAGGATAATGCAGGAACGGTCATCCTTTCCTCCACCTTCGTAAACGATTGTCCGTCAGGCAGCCTGTTGGTGGCAAAGGCGTTCCTGACGACATCGATCATCTGCATCAGTTTGGTAACCGATGCCAGGGTATCGGGGCTGGAGTAATCCCGTGCATAGATAAAAGCAAGGTCAAGTTCCTTCATCTCGCCGGGGCGGAAGGTAAAGGGACCGACCGAGCCGACTCCCTTGATATCATCCGGCTTGGCCCCGGCCGTAAGTTCCGTCCAGTTCTGCTGCCCATATGGCGCCTGGCATCCGGCGCCCCAGTCGAGAGTGTCGGACTGGCCGGGGTATTGGAGCCTGCAGGCAGGGCCGTAGCCTCCAAAACCGGCGTGGCCAAGTCCTCCGTATATCATTTCTGTTGAATCCATCCACCTGGATCGTAAATAATTGTAATAGCTGCGGTAATTGACGGGATCGTTCATAAAAGGCATCCCGGAATTATAAGAAATTTTTGTCTGGATAAAGTTACTGAGACCAGGCCTTTCATTTCCGGCAATTCCGTCGCCAAAGCCAACACCATTGATACTTTCGTTGCACAACGGGTGACCGCTTCCATCCACGCGCGGCCGGTCGGTGGCGAGGGGGGCCATCGCAGGCCCCGCCAGGATCGTGACTGCCTGGGCCGGCGGGTGCGCCCCGAATCCATACGGCTGCCCGGCACCGTCAATGGCGACGCCATTGTATCCGTAATAACTGCTGCGTGATACATCGCTTCCGATATAATCATCGCCGATAAAGCCGATGTCAATATCTGAAAAGGTTCCCACATAGGCGCTGTAATAGCTCCGTTGTGACCTGTTGAATATCCTGTAGTTCATGAACACCGTGTTTTTAAAGGCCGAATCACCGGGCATATCCCAGCCGTAGGCCATCACATGAAACTCAGCCTTCAAGGACCTTGGACAGGCTGATTCTAGATGGGGTCCCCGGTTCTCATTGAAGATGAAATAGAGGGACTGGTCTCCCCTGATCAGCGGGTAATCGCCATCCATGGGGTTATAGATGCCGTCGTGGTTCCTGTCGAAGAAGGGAGCCAGCCGGGCTGCCTGGCCATAATTTACACTACCATTGCCAGGCCAGGTACTTATATCGTGAACGGGCTGATAGCCTGGATCCTGCCAGTGTTGTTTATGATAGTCGATCTCCGCTTTTTTCAGATTCCATATGTAGTTCCAGAGGGTATCCTGGCACACCGAATAATTGGCCGAATCCATCACCGGGCCGGCATAATAATCGGGACAGGAGCCGGGTGAGTTTACCCCCCCCTGCCTGTAGCGCTCGCCTGCGAAGTAAATATTGCTGTCACTGTCCTTTGCCCCGAGCCAAACCGAGTTTGAAAAAATCGTCTTGAGCCCCCCTCCTTTTCGAACGATAAAACCTTTCGCGCCGCTGGGATCGGCATAGCATAACAAAAAATTCAGCCCTGTTGCACTAAACCAGGCATCGACATTGTTGACGATCAGCGAATCATAGCTGTTATCGCGGATCCTGCAGACGACCTTTGCGGTGGAGGTCTTCTGTGTGATAACATCCGTCACCGTATAGAGGCTGGTGGCCATCCCCTGGTATCCCCAGTGGTTGGCGACATAAGTAAACCAGCCCCTGCTTTTCCAGGTGCTGGTGACCAGGCTCCTGGTAAAGTTAACTCCCCCTGAAATGGTAACGGAATCACCGGCAGGGATGGTGTCATTTGCCAGCAGGCAAATGGTTACCGGTACTCCGGGAACCAGGTCAACCGTGTCGTTGACCGCTTTAAATGTTTGGGCAGTCAGAGTGCCTGCCACTAACACCAGGATGAAAGTAACGGGTATCTTCATTTTGCATATTGATTTATAAAATGATCCTGAAAATTGAAATCCAGCCGTCACCGCTGATCTGCAGGATAAAGATCCCCCTGGGAACGGACGAAACATTGATCTGAACCACGTTTGCATCAACAGATAATTTCCGGGTTATTATTCCTGCCATGTTGATCAGTGAAATTTGCTTTATGACTGAACCTGCAGAAACGGTAAGGATCTCATGCGCATCATCCACGGTAAACCTGATATCCCTGCCGTCCGGGTGATCGTCAGTACCGAATGTCTTCCCGGTTTGCATCACGGTGAAACTGATGGTCGAGGCGACCGAAGAAAAGACATAGAGCGTACTGTACCGGGCCAAATATCCCAGGTTGTCCAGCAGTGCCCTCACGATGATGGTATCGTTGCCGGTTCCCGAAAGTTTGCTGAGCGAGAACCAGGATGGGATCGTTCCCTGGATCGACCAGTCGACACTTGATTTCATGTAGAGGGTGTCGCTGAACCCTATTGTTTGCCGGAGGATGGCCGTATCGGGAACAACATTGTTTGGGAAAAGGTCGTTCATCTGCCTGACCCAGGCTCCCTTCTCACCCAGGCCGGCAAAGAGGTTCATCCCGCTTACCGCGAATGAATTCACCGTACTGTCGGGAAGCCCCTGGTTCAGACTTGTCCAGGAAAGGCCATAGTCGTCCGACAAAAATGCCCCCTGGGTGCCGGTTCCGGCAATAACGGAGGTTCCGAAAAAAATCAAGGTTTTTGCATTGATTGTTCTGCCATTGTTAAGTACCGGGATCCAATTTGATGCAGGAAGTACCAATCTGAAAAGGCCGGCCGGGGTACCGGCAAAGAGGGCGCCTCCCCTGCCTGCCATCATCGTTACAGACAGGCTTGTAAGCCCTGTGTTTTCCCGCTTCCAGGATTTCCCCGAATCGGCCGAAACAAATACACCCGACGACTGTGTACCGGCATAGATTTTCTGACTGCAAACGGCAAGCGAGGTGACAACAGGGTCGGTTATCCCGGCAGATACAGCATTCCAGTGCATGCCCGTATCGGCCGAGACAAACACCCCCGAACCGGATGTTCCTGCAAAAAGCAGTGTCCCGGAAAAACAAAATGAGGTGATATAGGGATTTGACAATCCACTCCCTGCCGGTAACCAGTTCATCCCCATGTTATCCGACACGTAGGCCCCGCCTCCCATCGTCCCGGTGACCAGTTTACTCCCGGCTGTTGCAATGCCGGAAACAAACAGGTTCGACATGCCGTTGTTCCGTGAAGCCCAGTTGTGGCCATTGTCGCCCGAAAGGAAGAACCCGGCCCCGGCGGTCCCGGCCATCAGCGATGTACCTTTGTCGGCCAGTACCGCTACTTTTGAAGCTATGAAACCCTTGTTAATGGGACCCCAGGAGCCACCCTGGTCATTGGATCGATAAACTCCGCCGCCGCCGGTACCGGCCAGGATGGCCCCTCCGGCTGATGCCAGGGTATTGATGACTGGGTTGCCCAGGTATGAATTCACGGCGGTCCATGACAGCCCGTTATCGGGCGACCTGTAAACACCCTCTCCCCAGGTTCCGGCATATAGCGCATTACCATAAAATGTCAACGAATTAACAGGCACTGCCGCAGGCAACCCTGCCGAGGCAAATTGCCAGGTGGTTCCAGAATCCGCGGAAACAGCCACGCTGCCGCCTTCGGTGCCGGCAAACAGCAGATTATTCCCAAAGGCCAGGGAAAGTATGAACAGGTCAGGCAAACCCAAACTGCGGCTTTTCCAGCTGGCACCCCCGTCATCAGAGAGAAACACCCCATCTCCATAAGTGCCTGCGATCATAAGCGATCCCGCCATTGCCAGCGAGGTGATGTTCTTCCCGGCAATATTACCTCCCGTGAGGGTCCAGTGGCCGCCGCCATCGGCCGACGTATACAGTCCCCCGCCCGTACCTGCAAACAGGATCGTTTGATTTAATAACAGGGACTTGATGACATGATTGGTCAAGCCACTGCTGACCTGCACCCAGTTTACGCCGCTGTCGGCCGACCGGTAAATTCCTGAACCGGCGGTACCTGCCCAAAGTGTCTGGCCCGAAGCCAGTAAAGTCTGAATTTTACAGGAGGGAATCCCCGACGTTCCCTGCTTCCAAAGGGTCCCTGCATCCTCAGAAATCCAGACCCCGTCGCCGGTTCCGGCATAATACCGGGTACCATGGGCCAGGAGGGAGAAAATCCGGCCGCCCTCCGGTCCTCCCGTAGGAGTCCATTGCGAAAATCCCCGGAAAGAGATTACGAACAGTATGAACAAAATTTTTATCCGGCTCATCCGACAGCAAGTTCCTTTTATCAAAGTTAATGAGATTTATTGACAGACTTAACAAATTTTTAAAACAGGGTCGGAATGCCAGAAAAATTATTTCCGCCAGGCCCCGTTCAAGGAGAAAACCATGTTGCACGAAAATCCCGGAATAAATGTAAATTTGTAAAGTATAGGGCGATACCATTGAGCCATGCTAAAAAATCTCCTGCATTTCATTCCGCTGATGATGCTCTGTTCAGGGATTACATCCGCCCAGCAACCGGGAAAACCCGTGGTATCGGTTGCCTCCTATTTCGATGTCTCTCCACCGTTAAGATCGCTTGCCGGTGCTCCATTGAAAAGATCCGACCAGAGCTGGAAAGAGGGCGTAGTGAAAAACTATTTCAGGGTTGGTGCAAATCACAGTTATGGCCGTTGCCTGGCCGATACCGTGACCCAGCAATTCCAGGGCCTGAAAACCGGCGACACCCTGCTGCAGAATTTTGAAGGACTCCCGAACATCAGTTTCGTGGTCCCCCCCGATCCCTGCGGAGCCGTGGGGCCAAATCATTACTTCCAGATGGTCAATTTTGTCAGCGCCGTTTATGATAAAACAGGGACCCGGTTGCTGGGACCCTTCAACTCCGGCCTGATCTGGCTGGGAATGCCGCATAACTCCAGCAATGGCGACGGGATCGTGCTGTATGATGAAAATGCCGGCAGGTGGTTTATCAGCCAGCTCGCTTTGCCCGACTACCCAAACGGTCCCTTTTATGAGATGATCGCGGTTTCGCAAACACCTGATCCGACAGGCTCCTGGTACCGGTGGGAGTTTTCCTTCAACGATATCACCGACTATCCGAAATTCGGCATCTGGCACGACGCCTACTATATGTCGTATAACAGGATCCGCACCGGCGGCATGGTTTACGACGGCACGGGTGCGGCCGCATTTGACCGCGTCGCCATGATCAGCGGTGATCCGCAGGCCAGGATGATCCTGTTCCTTCAAAATTCGGGGGAAGATGCCTATTCCCTCGTGCCTGCCGACTGCAGCGGCGCCTTTCCAGAAGCAGCAACACCTGGATATTTCTTTTTTATCCAGCGTAGTTACCTTGGGGTCATGGAGTTTCATACTGACTGGAACACGCCTGCCAACTCAACATTCGGCAACTATCTCCGCCTCCCGGTGAGCCCCTTCCTGAACAATATCGAAAGCATCCCCCAGAAAGCCACCGGGAGCGCCCTGAACCCGATCAACGACCGGCTGATGTTCAGGGCGCAATTCAGAAAGTTCAGCGATTGGCAGTCATTGGTTGTAAACCATACGGTTGATCAAGGTACCTCCACCGGCATCAGATGGTATGAACTCAGGAGAACCACGGGAAACTGGTACATTCACCAGCAATCCACCTATGCTCCCGACAGCAGCTTCCGCTGGATGGGCAGCATTGCCATGGATGAATCGGGCAACATGGCCCTGGGGTATTCGGTGGCCTCGGCTGACCTCTATCCCTCGATAAGATATGCCGGCAGGATGGCACATGACCCGCTGAACCAGCTGACCATCGCCGAAAGGACGATCATCCCCGGGGGGGGAGCCCAGACCGGCGTCTGGAGCAGCGGAGGGCGGTGGGGCGATTACAGTTGCATGGTTAATGATCCTTCGGTTTCACAGACCTTCTGGTATAGCCAGGAATACTACGACAGCACCAGCGTGAGTTACTGGAAAACCAGGATCGCCTCCTTCAGCTTTGCCGGGGTGCTGACCATGCACGCTACTGCAAACCCTCCGGTTGCCTGCACGGGAGACAGCGTTAAACTTGATATGTCTGCATCCGGCGGAGCCGGTAATTACCAGTACCAGTGGAGTTCCATTCCCCCCGGATTTGTTTCCGCGATCCCGAATCCTGTCGCGACCCCCAATCAGTCAACAAAATATATTGCCACCTTAACAAGTGGCACCTCGATGCTCACCGATACCCTCAATGTCACAACCCTGCCCCTGCCCTACCTCTTTCCCGGCCACGACACCGGCTATTGTCATTACACCGACAGGATCCCGCTGGCCGGAAGGGCCGCCGGTGTTATCTCTACCAGCTGGACCACCCTGGGAGACGGCTATTTCACCGATGAGACCAGTCTGAATACCCTCTATTTCCCTGGGATCAACGATAAAACAACTGCGTCCGTCACCCTGAAACTGACGGGGATGCCCCAGGCTCCCTGCCAGCAGGCATCCGCTTCAATCCATATTGAATTCAAGCCCTGCTTCGGGATCGGGGATGCGACCACCGGCAGCCGTGATGTAGTGGCATATCCCAATCCATCGCATGGCCATTTCGACATTCGTTTGAAGAACTTTCCTGAATCTCCCGTCAGCATCGAACTGCTGAACCCGCTCGGTGAAGCCGTTTTCAGCCAAATCGTTAATTACCAAAACCCGCAGCAGGTGGTCCGGGTTTCGCTGCCACGCCTGTCTGCCGGGATCTTCATACTGAAGGTTAAAACCAGCGACAGGGTGATCATAGAAAGGGTGGTCCTTCAGTAAACTTGTCTTGACCTCTCCCCGGCTATCACCGGCAATTCCAGATGACCACTCCCCGGCCTAGTATTTCCCGATGACCTCTCCCCGGCCTAGTAATTCCCGATGACCTCTCCCCGGCCCTCCCCCTGGAGGGCCGGGGAGAGGTCATTTGACGCCCCCCCTCACTTTCTAGTCATAATCAATAAAGCAACTAATTGAAAAATTTATCTCTGAATTTCTTGTTTATATTATAAACTTATTTATATTTGCAATATATTTATCAATATAACCATTTAAAATAAATCGTATATGGAACCAGATGACAATTTTTCGGAACACGACAGTTTCAGGATCATCAATGAAATGATCAATACGGCGAAGCATGGCATCGCCGACAACAGCATCCATTATCTCCTGTGGGGCTGGCTGGTATTCTTTGCAAGCATGGCCCATTATCTTCTTCTGACGGTGGTTCAGACCGAGTACTGCTGGCTTCCCTGGCCGATGCTGATGGGTGCGGGAGGGATCTTTGCCTCCATTTACAGCATCAGGCAAAAGCGGGAGCGGACCGTTAAGACCTATGTGGACCGTTTCCTGGGCTACACCTGGACCTCGCTGATGATCGGCCTGTTCCTGGTCCTGTTTATCTGTATGAAATCGGGACCTGCAGTGGCGTATCCTGTGCTCATGGTCCTTTACGGCATCGGGCTTTTTATTTCAGGGAAATCATTTGGCTTTATGCCCCTGGTCATCGGGGCTGTTGGTTGCTGGGGATGTGCCGTCATTGCCTGCTTTGTCCCGTTTGAAATACAGCTCATTTTGCTGGGGATCTCGGTACTGGTGGGCTATATCATTCCGGGATACACGCTAAGACTGAAATTCAGGCATGAAAACGCTCGGTGAACTTGATCCTGTCCTGCATTCGCAGCTGCGCCTGGCGGTGGTTTCCATCCTGGTTGGAACGGAGGAGGCCGATTTTACCTTCCTGAAGGAAAAGACAGGATCGACTGCCGGTAACCTGAGCGTTCAACTGGAAAAACTCAGCAGCGAAGGGTATATTTCGATAGAAAAAACCTTCCGGAACAAACGTCCCTTAACGACCTGCCGGATCACCCCAAAGGGGATCCGGCAGTTTGAGATTTATGTTAAAGCGATCCAGGCCTATCTGAAACCCGGGAAGTAGGTGGATTACTGCACCTTTTTGATGGAGCCCGCACCCGAGATGCTCTGGTCAACTTCGGTGGGTGTTCCCTTGTACCTGACACTGCCCGCGCCTGAGATTTCAGCGTGCAGCTTTTTTGAAACATTGATCTGTGCATTGCCCGCGCCGCTGATCTCGATATCGAAGTTTCCGGCAGCCAGGTCAAAACCAAAAATTTCCGAAGCTCCCGACAGTTCCATATTCACATCTCCTGCCGTACCGTTGAATTTCAGTTTGCTGGCGCCGCTGCAGTCAAGTTTGAGTTTTTCGACGGCAATATCCATCTTTGCCTCCGAGGCCCCCGAGCCCTCAATGCTGAGTTCAGGAACTGTCAGTTTTCCGTCGGTTTTCACATTCACGGCCCCGCTCAGCTCGATCTTATTCAACTCCTTAACCGTAACATATACCTTGAGAACCGTCGTGTGATATACATTCTTCCGGGTCTCGATTTTCAGGGTGCTGCCTTCTACTTCCGTGCGCACCAGGGGGAGGATGTTCCGGTCGGTTTCAATGGTCACCTCTTCCCCATCGCCCTGTTTGATCAATACTTCAAAGGCGCCGGATACCTCGATGGCGTGAAAGGATCCAACCTTCCGGGTTTCTTTCAATACATTTCCATCGCCATTGGTGCCGCCGATCATCCGGCAGCTGGCGAAGAGGCTTGACATACTGCAAAAAAGACTGAATAAGATGAACATGGAAAAAATTCGCGTAGCTTTCATAGATTTAGTTTTTGGTTATTTGACGTAATTATTTGATTTGGTTACACCATCAGCGGGGAATGGCGAATGTTTCGCTATTTAAGATTGACATTCCCGAACTCGCTGTAAACTCGCACATTGGCAGCCGGGCTTTCGGTAGTGCCCACCGTACCCTTGTAGGTGCTTTCGGTCGGGCTGGTCGACCTGAACGAAAACTTCGCCTTTTCGGAGGGAAACACCAGGCTGCAGAATTTCACGCTGGCATCGAGGTTGTATTTTGCCTGTTCGCCAAGCCCTACCGAAACATTTCCATATTTGTTATGAATATTGACCAGGGTGAAATCGGGCGGCATTTCATGAACTTTACAGCTCCCATACTGGATGTCGAGGTTCAGGCTTTGTTCGACCCGCTGAATATCGATGTCGGAAAATTTGCTGCGGGAGTCAACCGCCGAGGATTTTTCCATATTCAGCTTCCCGCCTTCGAACACGACATTGAAGACGATAATCTTCTCCGCGTCGAGGTTTGAGAATTTTGAGTCTAGGCGAAGGCTGCCGGCGTAATCGAGATGCATCTCGGAATACTTCATGGTGGTCACGGCGCCCTTTATCCAGTTGACCCTTACTTTCCCGAATTTGATATCGAGCGTATTATCGGAATTCCCGAGTTTCTTTGCCTCCAGGTTCCCGTAGCCAAGGTCAATTTTGGTTTTTCCCTGGACCTCATTGATATAGATATCCCCGAATTTATTGGTAAGATCGAGGCTGATGGTCACCGGCATATTGATCGCGTAATCAATTGAAAACTGCCCCTTTCCCGATCCCCTGCCCTCCTGGAGGCTCGTGACGGCGTGCACCGCCGACGGGGAATCGGTGATATCGATGCTGATGCGTTTGAACTTCTTGTCGGCCTCCTCCTGATCTGCCGCTGAAACGGTGATGGTAACCTCCATCACAATTGAATTCTTATCCCAGTTTGTACACTGTATCCGGCCAAAGCGGTTGTTGACGGAAAGGTTTGCATCAGGGTTAACGGCAAACTCCCTCCTGATCTTTTTGGTGTATTCGTCATGCGCCTTGACCCCCTTGATCCCAAGCAGGAACAGGAACATCAGCGTAAAGAATGCTATTTTAAGGATGGTTTTCATGGTCGAAAAGATAACAGTTTATTTTTTTTGCGAAATCTGGCTGATGATGTTGGTCAGCACCGACTCTTTCATTTGCTGGTTCTGGATGATCGCATCCAGGATATGCTCATTGCCCGGGTTGTCGGCCAGCAGCGTCTTCAACTCCTCCGTGGCGGCATCCAGGTTACGGATCTCATTCATTGCCGATTCGCCCGCCACACCCGGTTCCATATGATTTGCTGCCAGTTTGTTCATGGTTCCGAGTTGTTTGGTGGTTTGAATGTCATAATACTCGATGGCCTGCCGTATCTCCGCCGGGAGTTCATTGGCCTGGCTGCCGGCCGAAAAACGCTCCCGGATCTCCCGGGTGCCGAGGTCAAAGACAAAGACGGCTACCGTGATCATCAGCAGGATCAGGGCGGCAATTTTCAGCATCATCGTGCGGTTGATCACAGGCAGTTTGA
Source organism: Bacteroidota bacterium (assembly GCA_037133475.1). Lineage (GTDB taxonomy): Bacteria > Bacteroidota > Bacteroidia > Bacteroidales > FEN-979 > CAIVAT01. Next base: position 36,064 of record JBAXOB010000025.1, on the reverse strand, counting down.
GTGGTTCCTGGCCCCCAAGGCGCTCTTCAAACCGCCGGAAATGGCCCGGATCAGGCTCCGATGAATCAAACTCATCGCGATGTTCAGTCATAAATTTTCGCAGGTCAGACATAATCAGTTGGCGCTAAATGCATTTTTAAAATTCGTCTCTTGCAGCAGGGAGATCAGTTTCCGGCGGGCCCGCGAATAGCGGGTACGCGAAAGCTGGTTCGATATTTCCAGGATCTGGGAGATCTCTTCATGATCATATCCCTCCAGCAAAAAGAGGGATAAGATCACCCTGTATTCATCAGGCAGCTGTGAAATAGCCTTTTTGACGGTGGCGACCTGGAACTGGATCTCCTCTTCAGGGAAGGATTCCGAAGTGTCGGCCAGGTCAAATTCAACCTCGTCGAGGGATACCATCTCCTTTGATTTCCTGAGGAAATCGAGCGAACGGTTGATCACGATCCGTTTCAGCCATGAACCGAAACTGCCTTCGCCCGTGTAGCTGTCCAGCCGCTGGAAGGCATCCAGGAACGACTCCTGCATGATATCTTCGGCTTCGGCGCTGTCGTTCACGATTCTGAGGCTGGTGTTGTACATGGCTTTGTAATACCGTTTATAGATTTCAAATTGCGCTTTCCGGTCACCCCTTCTGCACTGGTCGATGAGATCCTGATGAATATTGATGTACTGACCTTCCAAACTCCGCAATTTTAGACAATGGACTGGCGCGATTTTAAAATGTTACAGCCCCCGGGTAAAATTATTGTTTTTTTCATTGCTAATGCTGTTGAGACGCAGGGGTGGATGTTGGCATTTATAACCACATTAGCCACAACAGGGCACAGCAGGGAAATGGAGGTCATTTAATAACGGAAGCGCCGTTCCTTTTTGGTTCCTGCGTGCAAAGGTGTACTTTTGCACCGGGATGAAAAAGATACATTTACCGGTTTACTTTTATGCCGTCACCGCCATGTTGTTCTGGGGCATGTCGTTTATCTGGAGTTCGGTACTGCTGAAGTATTACGAACCTGTCACCATTATTTTTGTCAGGCTGGTCATCTCCTCGGCGCTTCTTTTTACCTTTTTTCATCTTTCAGGTCAGAAAGCCCGTGTGAAAAAAAAAGATTACCTGCTGATTTTCCTTTCTGCCCTCTTCAATCCTTTCCTCTATTTCCTGGGGGAAAATTACGGGCTGAAGTATTCAACGCCTACCATATCAGCCGTTATCATCGCCATGATACCCGTGTTCTCGCCGGTTATTGCCTACCTGAGTTTCAGGGAAAAGCTCACTCCCATTAATTTCGTTGGTATAGCCGTCTCCTTTTGCGGGGTCATCATGATGCTGGTGAACGGGAGTCTCTCGCTGACCGCCGATGTACGGGGTGTGGCCTTTCTCTTTGGTGCTGTATTTGCCGCGCTCCTCTATTCGGTCATGCTGCGCAGGCTTACGGCAACCTATTCTGCGGTTTGGCTTGTGGCCGCACAAAACCTGATCGGGGTGCTGCTGTTCCTCCCCCTTTTCATGCTGAATGAATACAAAACCGCCATTGCAGTCCCCATAACCCGGGAAATCATCTCCTCCATGCTCCTTTTGGCGGTACTGGCATCATCGGTAGCATTCGTATTCTTTGCCTACTCGGTAAAATTGCTGGGAATCAGTAAAACAAATATCTTTTCAAACCTGATCCCGGTATTTACGGCAGTGTTCTCCTACTTTCTACTTTCCGAATACTTTTCCCTGCAGAAAATTGCCGGGATTACCCTGGTCATCGCAGGGGTTTACCTGTCGGAAAGGACGCGAAAAAGGAGCTAATTCCGACTTTTTTCAGTACTTTTGTGACGACGCTAAAGAAAGTAACAGATGATTTTCAGACCAGAAAAACTAAAGATAAAAGATTCGCGGATGAAACCCTTCATCGATGCAGGTGAGATCTGGGGTTACCTCAATGCCACTCCCGCAACGAAAGAACGGGTCAGGGATGTTATTGCAAAATCACTCGATAAAAACAGGCTTACCCTCGAAGAGACCGCCGTGCTGGTGAATGCCACCGACCCCGAACTGATCGAGGAGATCAAGCAGGGCGCAAGGAGGCTGAAAGAGAAGGTGTATGGTCAGCGGATCGTACTCTTTGCCCCGCTTTATGTAGGAAATCTTTGCACCAACAACTGCGCCTACTGCGGGTTTAAAGCATCCAACAAGCAGCTTAAACGGGTCACCCTCGGTGAGGAGGATCTGGTGGCGCAGGTAAAGGCGCTGGAGGATTCGGGGCAGAAACGGCTGATCCTGGTCTTTGGCGAGCATCCGAAATATGATGCGAAGTTCATTGCCGATTCGGTCAGAACCGTCTATTCGGTTAAAAGCGGGCCAGGGGAGATCAGGCGTGTCAACATCAATGCCGCACCGATGGACGTTGATGATTTCAGGATCATTAAGGATTCGAAAATAGGCACCTACCAGATTTTCCAGGAGACCTACCATGAAGAGACCTATGCCAGGGTTCACATGAGCGGCCAGAAACGCAATTACGACTGGCGCCTGACAGCGCTGGACCGCGCCCAGGAAGCCGGTATCGACGATGTGGGCATCGGGGCGCTGTTCGGCTTGTATGACTGGCGTTTTGAGGTCATGGGATTGGTTCGCCATACCAACCATTTTGAGGCAGTGTACAACGTGGGTCCGCATACCATCTCGTTTCCGCGGATCCAGTATGCCTCCCAGCTCAATATCGATCAAACCTATATGGTATCCGACGCCGAATTCACGCGGCTGGTGGCCATCCTGCGGCTGGCGGTTCCCTATACCGGCCTGATCCTGACTGCCCGTGAGTCGGCAGCCATCCGCGACGAAATCATGCAGTTCGGCGTTTCCCAGATCGACGGGGGCACCAACATTGAACTGGGCGGGTATTCGAAGAAAAAGGACAACGAGGACCAGGATATCGACCTGGAACAGTTCCAGATCAACGACAACCGCACCCTCAATGAGATCATGGATGAGCTGATCAGCAAGAAATACATTCCCTCCTTCTGCACCGCTTGCTACCGGCTTGGCAGAACCGGGGAACACTTCATGGAATTTTCGGTTCCCGGGTTTATCAAACGCTATTGTCAGCCCAATGCCCTGATGACCCTGGTTGAATATCTTGAGGATTATGCCCCGGCTGAAACGAAGGCAAAAGGCTACCAGCTGGTGCAGGAAAAACTCGGCCAGATCGAGGATGCAGCCTTCAGGGAAAACCTCACAGGGAAAATTGAAGAGCTGAAGAATGGCAAACGCGACCTCTATTTCTGAAAAACATAAGTTATGCAAGAGATCAGAATCATCGGTTTATTGATCACCGACCGCATCAAGGAGGCCGGCCTCGCCCAGCAGGCCCTGACAAAGTATGCCCATGTCATCAAATCGAGACTTGGATTCCACGAGGTTAACGAGGATGTCTGCAGCAGGGTGGGCGTCATTATCCTGCAGCTTGCCGGGAATGCCGGGGAGTGCGACAAACTGGAACAGGAGCTGGGTATGATCGGGGGCCTTGAAATACAGCGAATGCTTTTCCACCTATAATCATTTCACATGAGGGACCAATTCACGAAAAACCAGAAGGAATTTCATGGGCATTATATGATCTCATCCCTTACGGGAATGCGGATCGGGCTGATCTTTACCCTGGTGTTGTTTTTGTGTTTTGTCTTTTTCAATGCCCTGTTTTTTCCCGGACTGCCCGAAATTGATTTTTACAAGCGGTTCTGGGTCATTGCGCCGGTGATCACGCTCTCCATACTGGTGACCTATTTCCGGAGCCTTTACAAAAGGCTGCACCTTATCTATATCCTGCTGAATCTTATTGCCTGCGGCGCCATCTATTATGTCGGCATCAACACCAGCCAGTCGGAGCCGGGTAATGAGTACTATTTTGCCTGGGTCATGCTCGTGGTGATCGGGTTATTTGTGTTTTTCAGGATGCCATTCAAAACCCTGATCATCATCGGCATGCTGCAGGTATTTGCTTATGTCATGGCCTCCGTTCAGAATGGCACATATGACCATCACCGGTTTCTTTTTATCAACAACCTGTTTTTTGTCGTCGCAATTTATTCCATCGGGTTCCTGCTGGCCTTCATGTTCAGGAGCCTGAACTGGAAAAATTTCCTGCATCAGAAAGAACTTGCTGAGAATAACCTGCGCCTGAACGGGGAGATCAAGGAAAGGGAACTCGCTGAAAGGGCATTCCGGCAATCGGAGATCCAGTATCATAAAACCCTGAATGCAATTCCCGACATGATCTTTGTCGTTGACAGTAACCTGAAGATTGTCGTGGTCAATTCGGCACTCAGGGAGGGTATGGATACGGCCGGAGTTCCCGGCGAAATGGTGGGAAAAAGCATCCGCGACGTATACCCGTTCATGACCCAATCCAGTATCAGCGACCTGGAAGAGGTTTTCGAGAGCGGTGTCAATTCGGTTCATGAACAGCAAATGCCCTATAACGGCGCCTTGCTGCATGTTGAAACCCGTAATATCCCGATCTTCAAGGATGATGAGGTGGTCCAGGTCATGACGATCCTGCGTGACAGGTCAAAGGAAAAGGAGGTGGAGGAGCTTAAGCAGCGGAATGCGGAGCAAAAGGAGGTGATGCTGCGTGAAATCCATCACCGGGTCAAAAACAACCTGACGATCGTTATCTCCTTGCTGAACCTGCAGATCCGTAACAATGCCAACCCCGAATTCATCAGGATCATCCGCGACATCGAGATGCGCATCAGGTCAATGGCCCTGATCCACGAACATCTGTACCGCTCCGAAAACATTGACCTGATCCCGCTGGCAGCCTATCTGCATTCGCTGGCAGCCATCATTACCAGCACCTTCAGCGGGCGCCATATTTCGCTGATAACCCATCTTGACCCTGCCGATGTCAATATCGAAACAGCCCTGCCCATCGGGCTGATCGCAAACGAGCTCCTCACCAATGCCTATAAATATGCCTTTCCCGATCACCAGGAGGGAACCATTGAAATCCAGCTGAGAGAGGATGCCGACGGGATGTTTACCCTGGTTATCAGTGACAACGGGGTAGGGCTGCCCGCCAAATTTTCAGTGGATTCGGAAAAATCGCTGGGTATGTTTATCGTACGTTTATTGGTGGAACAGCTTGACGGAACCCTCGAAATCGGGAAACAGGCCGGCACATCCTTCCACATCAGGTTCAGGAATTTAACGATAAAAAACAAGACCGCATATTAAACTGTCCCTTGGAACTGCGTTTATTAAAAAAGAAACCACGGCCATGAAAGAAATCTGGATTCTCGGTATTCATATTACCGACAGGGTTAAAGAGGTCGCCGATGTACAATCGGTCCTGACCAAGTTCGGCTGCACGATAAAAACCAGGCTTGGCCTGCACGAGGTAAAAGACGACTTCTGCGCCCGCAGCGGCCTGATCCTCCTGGAACTTACCGGCACGGGCGAGGAATTTCTCAAGCTTGAAAATGAACTCCTGAAAGTTGACGGGCTGGAAGTGAAGAAAATGATCTTCCGGGAATAGGACAGCCAACCCCTCATTATACCAGGGTAACCCTGGTTCCCCCGTTGTCGATTCCCAGCATGGTGGTTTTGGTAATGATGGTATCCTTGCCCGAGTGTTCCACAAAATGGATGGCGGCTTTCACCTTGGGTCCCATGCTGCCGTCGGGAAACTGTCCCTCGTCCAGGTAGCGTTTTGCTTCGGCAATGGTCATCCTGTCAAGCGATTTTTCCTGCGGCGTGTTAAAGTTGATACAGACCTTGGGAACATCGGTCAGGATGAAGAACTTGTCGGCATTGATCTGGGAAGCCAGCAGGGCCGAAGCGAGATCCTTGTCGATAACGGCATCGATTCCCTGGAGTTTGTTGGGCGATACATAAAACACCGGTATCCCTCCTCCCCCTACGGCAATGGCGATCTGTCCGCCACGGGCAATCTTCTCAATGGTCTTCTTGTTGATGATGACCAGCGGCGTCGGCGAGGCAACCACCTTGCGCCACCCGCGGCCGCGCGGGTCCTCCTTGAAAAACGCACCTGTCTCCTTCGCCATGGCATCGGCCTCCTCCTTCAGATAGTAGGGTCCTACCGGCTTGGTTGGTTTTTGAAAGGCGGGATCATCCTTGTTCACCAGCACCTGGGTGGTGATGGTGATGATGTCGCGTTCCATATCGTGAACCTCAAGCACATTTTTCAGCTGCTGTTCAATGATATAACCTATAAACCCCTGGGAATAGGCCACGCAGATATCAAGCGGCATTTCGGGGATCCCGAACATCTTGAATCCTGCAGAATTGGCCAGCATGATATTGCCGACCTGCGGACCATTGCCATGGGTGATGACAATGTTATAGTCGCGCTTGAGCAGTTTCACCAGGCTCTCGGCAGTCGCGTTTGCATTTTCCTCCTGTTCGTCAATCGTACCTTTCTGATCCCCGCGTAACAGGGCATTCCCTCCAAGGGCAACAACAGCAAGTTTCTTCATAAACCGTAATTCATTATTCGTTAATTCAATATGCGATATGTGAAATGCGAAATTAGAAATGCGAAATGCGAAATGCGAAATGCGAAATTCGTTATTCGTTATTCAATATTCGGTATTCTATTTTCCGTTTCCGCCCCGCAAAAATAGAAATTTTTTCCGATCTTTAAGTACCTTCGCAAACTGATGAAACTCCAGAAAAAAGCCTACCTGTTTGCCTTTGCAGCGATCGCCTGCTGGTCGACCATTGGTTCGGCCTTTAAAATCTCCCTTCGCTGGCTGAGCCCGGTTGAACTGCTGTTCTTTTCATCGTTCACGGCCTGCCTGGTATTGTTGTCAATCCTGCTGGTACAGCGAAAACTTAGCCTGTTGCGAAGCCTCACCAGCCGCCAGGTTGCGCATTCGGCCCTGCTGGGACTGCTGAATCCCTTCCTCTATTATCTTGTTTTGCTGAAGGGTTATGATATCCTGCCTGCCCAGGAGGCCGGCACCCTGAACTATATCTGGCCCCTGATCCTGGTGCTGCTGTCGATCCCCATGCTGAAACAAAAGATCAGCCTTTTGAGTATCCTGGCTATCCTGTTAAGTTTTGCCGGGATCCTCATCATCGCCAGTCATCCTTCGGCAGGGTCACCACCGGGAGGGAATCCATACCCGGGCGGCTTGAGACATGTTACCGGCGTTGTGCTGGCCGTTGGCAGCGCACTCTTCTGGGCACTCTACTGGATTCTCAACATCAAGGACAAACGGGAGGCGGTTACCAAACTCTTCCTGAATTTCTGCTTCGGGTTTTTCTATACATTGATGGCTGTGGCTATTACCGGCAAATTCAGGGTCCCGGTATGGCAGGGGCTTGCCGGGGCGATCTATATCGGTTTTTTCGAAATGGGAATTACCTTTGTCCTTTGGCTGAATGCACTGAAATTCTCCTCCACCACGGCAAAAGTGTCCAACCTGATCTACCTGTCTCCCTTCATATCCCTGGTATTCATTCACTTCACAGTTGGCGAAACCATTTACCTCTCCACCGTTACCGGGCTGGTCTTCCTGGTGACGGGCATTGTATGGCAGCAGTACCTAAAGAGATGAGGACGCAATCATCGGTTCCATCACAGGAGGCCCCACACCGGGATATTTCAACCACCATTTCGCTGTCAATGAAGAACTTTCCCTGCTGACCCGGAATATCGCGCGGGAGATCGCCGCCGTCGGCTTTGGCGGCACCATCGTTGCGCCTACGGTCAGTGAAGAGACCATCAACAGCGATGCTTACCGGCTTTTCCGCCCGCGGATGGTGACTACCATCAGCACCGACAGACCTGCCAGGAGGACTACGCCATACCCTGTGAGCAGGATCAACGCCGTATCGGGTAAGTGCTGACCTGCGCCGGGATGGTTCATCATGCTCCCTTCGGGCATCAGGAATTGCGGGCCCAGGATGATGAGGGCCAGGGCGAGTGCCGGCGCCACGATTTTCGGCAAAAGCCCCCCGATTTGCCGGATCATCGGCTTGGGTAACCCGAAGCGATTCATATCGAACCTGCGCAATCGTAAGCTGTTGGTAACCACGAATATTGAGCTGAAAGCCATGGCGCCTGCAGCAAACATGGGACTGAACAGCCCGGCTGCCGCGACCGGGATCAGCGCAACATTGTAAAACAGTGCCCAGATCAGGTTCTGGACGATGGTCTGGAAAGTTCCGCGCGAGAGGGAGATGGCATGGGCCACCCCGCGCAGGTCGCCGCTGATCAGGGTGATGCCTGCCGCCGCCATGGCTACATCGGCCCCCGTGCCGATGGCAATGCCCACATCCGCCTGCGCCAGCGCAGGAGCATCATTGATCCCGTCGCCAACCATGGCTACCACTGTGCCCTTAACCCCTGCCTTGCCACCATACTGGAACTCCCTGACTGCGTCGGCCTTTCCACCCGGCAAAACCTCGGCGACGACCTCGTCGATGCCGACCTGGCGGGCAATGGCGTCGGCCGCGCGGCGGTTATCCCCGGTGATCATCACCACCTTAAGCCCGAGCCTGTGTAAAGCGGCAATGCCTTCCTGCGATCCTGGTTTTACAGTATCCGACACGGCAATGTAACCAAGAACTCTGCCGGGAACAGGATCCACGCCGGGATGATCCGCACCGCCTCCCTCTGCGACAACCATCACCGTTTTCCCCTCTGCCTGCAAGGCCAGGATATCCTCCTGAAGCGCCCCTGTGGCGATCCCTTCAAGCTCCATCATACGCGGATTGCCGATCACCAGTGTTCTCCCGTCGACCACTGCATGGATTCCCAGTCCGCTCAACGCCTTGAACTGGTCCGGTTCCGAAAGTTCAAGCCCTTTGTCTTTGCCGGCCTTTACAATAGCCCTGCCCAGGGGATGTTCCGATCCGTATTCGGCCGAAGCTGCCAGTTGCAGCAGGAGGTCCCTGCTGATGCCCGGCATGGCGCCGATATCGGTAACTTCGGGTTCGCCGCGGGTGATGGTGCCGGTTTTATCGAGGACCACCACCTTCACCCTGCCGGCTCTTTCGAGCGTTTCGCTGTTTTTAAACAGGATTCCCTGCCCGGCTCCTCTGGCCGACCCGACCATGACCGCTGTTGGGGTAGCCAGCCCTATGGCACACGGACAGGCGATGACCAGCACTGCAATGGCGTTCATCATCGCCGCCGGCCACCCGCTGTGGGCTGCAAAGGCCCACCCTGCAAAGGTCAGCAGGGCCAGGGCCACGATGACCGGTACGAAATACCGGCCGATCTCATCCGAGAGTTTCTGGATCGGCGCCTTGCTGGCCTGGGCCTCCTGCACCATGGCAACAATCCGGGACAATGTTGTGTTCTTCCCGGTCCTGGTCGCCTCAAAACGAATCAATCCCTCCCGGTTTATGGTAGCGCCGGTAACATCGTCGCCAGCTCCTTTGGTAACCGGCATCGGTTCGCCGGTAATCATCGACTCCTCAATGGCCGACCGTCCTTCGCTGATAATCCCGTCGACCGGCACCTTTTCGCCCGGCCTGACCACCACCAGGTCACCCACCACCACCTGGTCAATATTGACCTCCACCTCAACGCCTTCGCGGATGACACGGGCGGTTTTTGCACGTAGTCCCATCAGCGCCTTCAGCGCCTGGGAGGTCCTGCCCCTGGCCCTTGCCTCGAGGTATTTGCCAAGCCGGATCAGGGTGATGATTGCTGCCGAGGTTTCATAAAACAGATGCGGACTGTCGATCACCCCGGTTGTGACGAGTACGCTCGAAAAATAGGCGACCGACGAACCCAGCATGATCAGCACATCCATGTTGGAACTGCCGCCACGAAGGCTCTTCCAGGCGCCGGTATAAAACTGCCAGCCAACCACAAACTGGACAACCGTGGCCGCCAGGAGCATCAGATACTGATCGTGGCTGAATCCCGCCATGTTGAAATCGCGGGCCATGCTGTAGACAATAAGCGGTATGGTAAAGATCAGCCCAAGAACCAGCAGCTGTTTCTGATGGAGGAGCACTTTGGCCCTCACATCGGCCTCCACATCCTCGAATTCGCCGGTTCCTTCTGCCTGGACAGGGTCATAACCTGCCCTGCGCATCACCCCGGCAAGTTCGGCGATCCCGGTCATGCCGGGGATGAACTCAAGGTTGACCCTTTCGGCCGTATAGGAGACACCTGCCGACAGCACCCCGGTCTGCCGCAGGAGCAGTTTTTCAAGGGCCAGCGCGTCGGAATGGTCATGCAGCCCAAGAACGGGCAATTCGGTCCTGCCGATGGCTACCCCGAACCCGATCCGCTTCACCGTGGCAATGATCTCCTGTTCGCTGAGCATAGAAGGGTCGAAAGAGGCGGTGAGTTTTTCACCGGTGAGATCCACATTGACCTCGCCGATCCCGGGCAGTTTTTTTACATTGCGCTCAATATTGGCGGCACAATTGGTACACGACATGCCGGTCACCGGCATCCTGACGCTTTTAAACTCTATCATTGAAGCGATTATATGGCTAAAAGAAAATCGTCACCCTTGAAAAATAAAAAGATTTCCCGGAAATCAGCCGCACCCCTGACCATTCCCCGGCGTTCACATCATGATGTCAGGGTCCTGGATGCACTGTTAATTTGGTTTCCAGGCCCGACGGGCAAGCCGGCAAAGGTTTTTATAAGCTCCGGGGAATCTGGTACAAAGTTCGGGAAAATCCGGTCATCCTTCGTAAATTTGCCGCATGAATTTTAAAACTGTCGCGTTTCACCATTTCGGTTGCAAGGTTAATTTTGCAGAGGCTTCAACACTTTCCAGGAAATTCAAAGATGCCGGCATCGATGTTTGTGACTTTCATGAGCAGGCCGATGTATATGTCATCAGCACCTGCGTGGTGACCGCCGTTGCCGAAAAAAAATGCAGGGCGGCCATCCGGCAGGCCCATAAACTCAACCCGCAGGCAAAGATCGCCGTCATTGGCTGCTTTTCGGAACTAAAACCTGAAGAGCTGCAGCGGATGGAAGGTGTTGATCTTGTACTCGGTCATTCAGGGAAGTTCCAATTGCTGGAAGAACTCGGAAAGCTGGATTCGACGGTAACTGCAGGAATTAACCCTGGAGATAGCCACGACAACCGGGATGATGCCTCCTCCCATGATCATGAATACCACGGCGGGATCAGCGTTCCGAAACATGCCGGGCAGGAATTGTTCGTTCCCTCCTTTTCTTACGGCGACCGCACGCGGTCGTTCCTGAAGATCCAGGACGGATGCGATTATTTCTGTACCTATTGTACCATCCCGCTCGCCAGGGGCCGCAGCCGGAGCGACACCATCGCCAATGCCGCCGCCAATGCAAGGGAGATCATCCGCAACGGCACCCGGGAGATCATCCTGACAGGGGTGAACATCGGCGATTTCGGCAGGCACAACGGCGAGACGTTCGGCCAGCTGATCCGCGAACTTGACAAGGTGGATGGGATTTCGCGCATCAGGATATCCTCCATCGAACCCGACCTGCTGACCAACGAGATCATCGGATTTATTGCCACCTCCCGGCATTTCCTCCCCCATTTCCATATCCCGCTGCAGTCGGGATGCAACAAGACCCTCAAGGCCATGCACAGGCGATATACCAGGGAGCTCTACAGCGACCGCGTGGAAACGATCAAATCGCTGATGCCGGACGCCTGTATTGCAGCCGATGTGATCACCGGCTTCCCCGGAGAGACGGACGAAGATTTCAACGATACCTTCCGGTTCCTGCGCGACCTTGACATCTCCTATCTCCATGTATTTACCTACTCCAGGCGCGACAATACCCTTGCGGCGAAGATGGCCGAAGCGGTGCCCGACAAGGTTAAGAAAGAGCGGAGCGAAGCCCTGCACAGGCTTTCGGATGAAAAAAAAGAGCGGTTTTACAGGCAAAACCAGGGCAGGACGGTCAGCGTTCTTTTTGAATCCGACAATTCACAAGGTTTCATGCACGGATTTTCGGAAAACTATATCAGGGTGAAGACCGCCTACAACGCGGAACTGGTGAATCAAACGGTGACCGTGACCCTCGAAAACCTTGGCGATGACGGCGAATATCTTGTCACATGTTAACCTGGATGGAGGCTAAGAACCATTGTGTCCATTGTGCCTTCATTGTGTCATGGTGGTAAAGAAACTGATGCATAACGAATTAACCAGACAACCCAAACCCTGATGGATTTAGAGAAATTAACCCGCAGCGTATGCGACCTTGCACTGGAGGTGGGAGAATTCCTGAAACAGGAGGCGCCCAAGCTGAAGACCACCGACATCCTTTCAAAGGGAATCCACAATTTCGTGACCTATGTTGACAGGGAGGCCGAGCGACGGATTGTGGAGCGGCTGGCAGTGTTGCTGCCCGGCAGCGGCTTCATTGCCGAGGAGAACCCCGCCCTGATGCCGGCAGAATTCACCTGGGTGGTTGATCCCCTCGACGGAACCACCAATTTCATCCACGGCATCCCGCTCTATTGTATCAGCATCGGGCTGATGCACCACGGGGAGACCATCCTGGGCATGGTTTACGAACCCAACCACCGGGAGTTTTTTTATACCTGGAAGGGGGCTCCTGCCTTCCTGAACCGGGAGATTATCCGGATTTCGACAACTCCGGCCATCCGCGACGGGCTTTTTGCCACCGGTTTCCCCTATTATGATTACAGCAGGCTTGATGATTACCTGGCAATCCTCGCACACCTGATGAAGAACAGCCATGGGCTTCGCCGCGCGGGCTCTGCGGCTGCCGACCTGGCCTACGTGGCCTGCGGCCGGTATGACGGTTTTTATGAATACGGACTCAGCCCGTGGGATGTGAATGCAGGCGCCTTGATCGTAAAACATGCCGGTGGAATTGTCACTGACTTTCGTGGCGAAGAAAATTATATCTTTGGCAAACAAATTATCGCTACCAACAACTCATTATATACTGAATTTCTCAAACTATTTCATGCATGGAAACAAGAATCGAATTAATCCAGGGAGACATCACCAAGTTAAAAGTTGATGCCATTGTGAATGCTGCCAACCCGTCGTTGCTGGGCGGCGGGGGTGTTGACGGGGCAATCCATCATGCAGCCGGTCCCGGACTGCTGGAGGTATGCCAGCTGCTGGGCGGCTGCAAAACCGGCGAGGCAAAAATCACGAAAGGATATAAACTTCCTGCCCAGTTTGTGATCCACACGGTAGGTCCCGTGTGGGGTGTTGGCGACCGCAACGAGGAGATGCTGCTGGCAAACTGTTACCGTAAAAGCCTTGCCCAGGCTACGGTTCATGATTGCAAAACAGTTGCCTTTCCCAATATTTCAACCGGGATTTATCACTTCCCGAAGGATCTGGCTGCAAAAATCGCCATCCGCGAGGTGAGAAACTACCTTGCCGCGAATTCCATCCCTGAAAAGGTCATTTTTGTCTGCTTTGATGCAGAGAACTTTGCAATTTACCAGGAGCTGCTCAGCCAGTAATTCATGCCTTTCATCGATTTTCCGATGTAAAATGCTGTAACGTGCGCTACATTTGGGCGTCTGTAACTGCATGAAAAAGTATCTCCTGGTCTGCCTCTCTCTCCTTTGCTTCACCCTTGTTTTCGGCCAACCTGAAAAAAAGAGGGTCATGGCCATTGCTGTTTCCCAGGCTCCCAAAATCGACGGTGTCCTTGATGAAGCCGTATGGCAGTCGGCCCCGGTTGCCGGCGATTTCGTGCAACGGCAGCCCTATATCGGGAAGCCGGCCGGGTTACGCACCGAGGTGAGGTTTCTCTATGACAATACGGGTCTTTATGTCGGGGCCATGATGTACGACCCGCATCCCGACAGTATCCCCTGCCAGCTGGGACTGCGTGATGCCAATTCCCTCAACGCTGATAACTTCATCCTGGTCCTGAGCCCATTCAACGACGGGCTCAACGCCTTTTGCTTTATGGTTTATTCGTCGGAGGTGCAGGTTGACTTCAAGCTTTCGGGAAGCAATGGCAATGACGACTATACCTGGGATGCCGTTTGGACCAGCAAGGCCAGGCGCAATGACAAGGGCTGGGTGGTTGAGATGAAGATCCCCTATTCGGCCATCCGCTTTCCAAAAAAACCGGTCCAGGAATGGGGCATCAACTGCCAGCGAAGCATCCGCCGGACACGGGAAGTTGACACCTGGAACATCGTGGATGCAAAAGTCTCAGGATATGTGAACCAGTGCGGGTTGCTGGAAGGGATCAAAGATATCGTCCCGCCGCTGCGCCTTTCCATATCGCCATACCTCTCCGGTTACCTGCAGAACAGCCCCGGTGAACACAATTACAACCTCTCCTATAACTACGGGGCCGACCTGAAATACGGGCTGAACCAGAGTTTTACCCTCGATATGACCCTGATCCCCGATTTCGGGCAGGTAAGGTCAGATGATAAAGTTTATAACTTCTCCCCCTTCGAGATCCGGTATGATGAACGAAGGCAGTTCTTTACCGAAGGTACCGAACTCTTCAACAAGGGGGGACTTTTTTATTCAAGGCGGATCGGCGGAATGCCAAAAGGCTATGGAAATGTGGCATCCGGGTTACAGGAAAATGAAAAAATCGACGACAACCCTGTCCAGACAAAGCTGATCAACGCCACGAAAATTTCGGGCCGCACCAGCGGCGGCCTGGGGATCGGCCTTTTCAACGGTATGTCGGCCAATACCTGGGCAACGGTCAGCGACACCCTCACAGGGAAAACCAGGAGGGTGCTTACCCAGGGTTTTACAAACTACAATATGATCGTACTGGATCAGAACCTGAAGCACAACTCCTTCATCGATTTCATGAATACCAACTATTACATGCCAACGGAGGGTTATACCGCCAATGTGACCGGCACCTCCTTTAAATTCGCCAATAAAAAATACACCTATGCCTTCACGGGCGACGGGTTCGTAAGCCAGAAATATTACAGTCACCAGCCCTCCGACCTGGGATATCACTATTCATTATCCTATGGGAAAATTTCGGGAAACTTTCATTTCGGCCTGACCCAGCTGCTCGAAACCGAAAACTACGACCCGAATGACATGGGTTTCAACCCTGTGAATAACAGGTTCAACAATTCAGTTTATTTCGAATACAATAAATATGAACCCTTCTGGAAGGTTAACAACTGGTACAATTATTTCATGGTTTACTATAACACCTTATGTACCGGTCTGAAATATGCTGCGGTGGCCCTTCATGCAGAGACCAACACGACGACAAAGAAATACCTTTCATTAGGAGCCAACGCTGATTTCCAGCCTGTCAAATCGCATGATTATTTTGAACCGCGGGTAGCCGGCTGGATGTTCGTCTCCCCCGCCTATGCGAGCTTTAACCCCTGGATTTCGACCGATTACCGCAAAACCTTTGCATTGGATGCCAACCTGGGCGGTTATGTTGCCCCCGGTTTCAAATCCACCGGATATTCCATATCCTTCGACCCCAGGCTCCGGTTGTCAGACCGCCTGATGCTCATTTACCATATCCTGTACGAACGCATCCAGAATGACGAAGGTTATGTAACCGATTCGGTGAATAATGCCGGGAACACGGTAATCCTGTTCGGGCGCCGCGACAGGCGCACCGTAACGAATATCCTGGAAGCCAATTTCATGGTGAACAGTGAAATGAGTATCAACCTGCGCGTCCGCCATTACTGGGTGGCAGCGCCCTACTACGCCTTCTCCATCCTTCAGCACGACGGAAACCTGCAGCCAGTCGATTACCATGGCAACCACGACCTTGACTACAACCTCTTCAACCTCGACCTGGGATATACCTGGAATTTCGCCCCCGGAAGCCAGATCACGGTGATGTGGAAAAATGCCATCAATACCGACAACCACGACATCGAGCCGAACTTCTTTAACAACCTCGCCAATACGCTATCCTCGGATGCCTCCAACAGCTTCTCCGTCAGGATCTTCTATTTCCTGGATACGCAGTATTTTAAGAAGAAAAGGAACATCGAGGCAAAAAAGTGGAGCTCAATGCTGTGACCGTCACGCGTGAGATACAACCATCATTACCTGTTACCTGTGAATGATCTTCATGGTGGCCGTACCGCCAGAGTTCATGGTGGTTTTCAGCAGGTAGATACCTGCCGGCAGGTTTCCCATGTCGAGTGACAACCGGCGACTCCCGCCTGCGGTTTGTTTCAGGACCACGATTCCCGATGGGTTTGTCAGGACAACCTCTGCCATCTGCCGATCGGCGATGATGGTCAGGATATCTGCACAAGGGTTGGGGAAGACCATCATGGCTGCCTGTGGAATGGATTCTACCGAGGTCTGCACAGCTTTCCCGGTCACGTATATATCATCGATCTTATCGATGCCTGTGGATACTACCGTTGCACCGGCCGAACTGGTGTTGGTGGTCATCAGCCAGCGCAGGAAAACCGAAGGCCGGTTGGTACAGGTATCGGGCAGGGGAACGCTGTCGAGCACCGCGCTGGTCCAGTTATTGGCCGTTACCAGGGTGGTATTGGGCACATCGGCCCACACGCCGCTGGCTCCCAGCCTGTATTGCAGGGTATAGTCGCGCGGCCCCGGGCTGTTTCCGCCCGATTGCTGCTTTGAGGAGATTTTCAGGGTATTGTAATTCAAGGTTGAAACCTCGATGATCCAGCTCTTGGTCAGCGCACCGTTATCCCACCCGGTGGCCTGGGCCGCCTTGGTGGTCAGCCCGTTTTTTGAGAAGTCGATGACGCTGGTGCCGCCATCGGTACGGATGGCCTTCGTGAGGTTTGATGGAATCCCGCCATCGGCAAGGCTGTCGGCAGGAGTACCCGTGGGAAAGGTCCATTTTGCAAGCAGGGTCTGCGCATTGCTGTTAAGGCAGCCAAGCAGGGCTGCTACCAGGAAGATTCGCGTAAAAAATGTACTCATAATATCAATGTTAAAAATGAATATTCAATAATTTATTGTGCCTCTTATCAATGAACTGCCCCAGTTCCGTGGTCACTCGACTCCCTCCCCTTGAAGGGGAGGGCCGGGGTGGGGTCCTTTTTTACGCTCCCTCCCCTTTGGGAGCGTTGGGTAAGGTCAGCTTTTCAGAAACCGCCAGGTTACGTTTACCATAAAAAACCTGCCTGGCGAAATATTGCCTTTTGAATCATAATAGCGGGTGTTGAAAATATCCTGGACAACACAACTCAGGTTTACCTGTTTGAAAAAGGTGTGTCCTGCTTTTAAATCGAAGATGTTGAAACCTGGCGTCTTTACCGTGTTTTCGTCGTCGCTCCATTGCGCATCGCGCTGGTTAAAGGTTAACGAGGTCTGGATGATCCTGTTGTTCCAGAACACCCCGGCCGAGAACTGGTTGCGGGGCACCTCCATGATGAACCTGCCGGTAAGATCGGTACCCCCGTGCAGGATGGTGAACTCCTTCACCCTCGAATCATTGAAGGCGTAGCTGGCAACAAAACTGACCTGCCTGCTCAACTGGTACTGTAATGCCATCTCAGCTCCCAGGATGGCAACGCGGCTTACATTTTCGCGGCGGATGATGGGTTTGTTTTTATCGCCTCCTGTATTGATACTGTCGCCGGTATTCACAAAATACTGGAAATCATGCCCGATGCAATAATAAACCGACGGTCTGAGCATCATCCCGGCCAGGGGCTGCCAGTTGCAGCCGATCTCGAAGTTATCGAGCGTTTCGGGCTTCAGCTGCGGGTTTGCCAGTTTAAATCCCTTGGTAACATTGCCGTTCTTGCACATATCGTCAAGCATGGGCGGCCTGAAACCCCGCGAATACAAAACGTAGACATTGAACCTTCCCGAGACCATGTACTTCAACCCCAAGCGCGGGCTCAGGGCCTGCCAGGTCTGGTCGTCAAAACGGGTCGGGTAGGCAGCCATGAAATCGGTCAGGCTCGTCGGCTGAGAAATGGTGAAGGATCCCTCATGAAACCGTGCCATGTCATAGCGAAGCCCACCCTGGAGGATCAGCTTCTGTTTCAGCGTGCGCCATTCATATTCGGCAAACAGGGCATAAAAATCCATCTTCCCCTTATTGGTAAGCACATCCGAAGAGGTATAATAGGTGTCGGCACCATTGACGCTGCCCGATCTCAGGTCAAGGCCCAGGGTGTAGGTCATGTTGTGGTCGCCTGCATAGCTCAGGTTCGACCACAAGCCCTGGTCGATACGCCGGGAATCGGTTTTGAACAGGCTGTACTTGTTTCCCTTTTTAGCGGCAACCGTTTCACTCAGCCTGTGATAAAACTCATCCTGGTAAAAGGCACTGACAAGCAAACTGAACCGGTTGAACCTGTTGTTGCTGGTGGCGCGCAGGGCATGGGTCGGGTAAGCGTTGTAGCCACCCGCAGGTTCGAACACGCGAAACCCGTCGCCCCGCTTGTCTTCATAATAGCTGTATTCCACCTCTGTGTAACTCTTGTTGGCGTACTGGTACCCGGCCTTTGCCAACACCATCTTCTCCATGAGCGACGTCTTGACATCGTTGCTGGTACGGGTCGCTTCGGGGACGATGACATACCCGTCGCCCTGCCTGTAAAATCCATTGACCTGGTAGTAAAAGCCTCTTTCCCCCTTCCCGGTTTTTCCCCCGAGTGAAATCAGCCCCCCGTAAGTCCCGCAGGATCCCACGAAGGTCTTCACCAGTCCCTGGAGTTTTGCCGCGGGCCTGGCGGTTATAAGGTTGATGACACCGCTCATCGCATTGCCCCCGTAGACCGACGAGGTCGGGCCATTGGCCACCTCGATCCTGTCGAGGGTTTCGGGAATGATCCGGTTCCAGTTGATCCCGCCGCCATCGGCCTTGTTGAGCGGGATGCCGTCGAGAAGCACGAGCGTCCTAGGTGTGCCGTTAAGCCCATGCATGGTGATGCTGGCATTTTTGGAGAAAATACCGTTGACCCTGTCGATATTCACCCCGGGCAACATCTCCAGCAAACCATCGGCATTGTTGGCGGGCATCCGGTCGATCTCGCCGGCCGTGATCGACCGGAGCCGTGCCGGGATCTCCTCGCTTTTTTCCCTTGTACGCGTTGCCGTCACAAAGAACTCGGGCAACTGGTTCGTCCAGGCCCTGTTCAACGTATCACGCCGGGCCGTGTCGGCAACCAGAGCAGCAAGAGGGTTGATAAAGAAAAGCAAGCAACATATCACAGCAGTTGCCCTGAGCAAACCCTTAATCCACCCGGTTATTCCGGTAAACCAGCTTAACTGATTCATTTCGGCAAATTTCCCAACGGAATCCTTCATAATTTACATTCAAAACAGGCAGCCAGCCGGCCCCTGATATCATTACCTCAACAATTCGCTCGTCCTGCCCGATGAACCCTGGCCTCCTACTCCCTCCCCGGCAAGGGGAGGGCCTTGGTGGGGTCATTGACAAAATACCCTTCAACGGGATGGACAACTCATTCCTGTATTTTAACCGTGAAGGTCACCGTACCCGCCGTGGTTCCCGACAACCGGGTCACCTTAATGAGCCCCAGTTTCCCTGCGGGACTCTTGAAAGCCACCACCATTCCAGGCTGAAGGTACTTTGCCTTCCGTTTTCCGGCCGTAGGGTCATAGGCTGAAAGCAGCAGGCTGTCGTCGCCGGCGGCATCAAAAACTGCTGGCAGGAGAGCAGTCGTATCGTAGCGGGTCTCATTTTTTATGGTCCAGTTGGCAATTCCCTGCGCGCCAGTGAAAAAGCCGGGGGCCTCAGCCTCCATCGGCGAGGCGAGCGTTCCCTCATACTGCCCGTAATAATAGATCATGTCAATCGCCTGTTGGTCCAGCCAGGCCTGGCCGAGGTTGAATACCTGGCCCGCTGCCAGCGACAGGAAACTGCCGGTATCGCTGCGTTCCTGCGCGCCGAGGCTTATGCCTGGCAGGGTCCTGATCTTCCCCCATTTCGAATAATCCGATTTGGTCAGGTAGAGTGAGATACTGTCAAAATTCCGGTTACGGTCCATGACCAGGAAGGTCCATTTCTCATGCAGGCTGGCGGTTTTGATTACATCCACCGTGTAGTTCAGAACGGGACGGTTCATCCCGGTATCGAGCAGGATCTTGGCCGCCCCGTCGTTGTAACGGATCGAAAAGTAGGTGATGTTCCCGTCGGTTCCCCGTGCCCTGACCCCAACCCTGATCTTCTGGCCGACCATCAGCGTCGTATCCCGCGAGGCATATCCCGAATCGGTCACAAACCCTATGACAGGCGGCGTGCGTATTGTCTCCTTCTTTGTACAGGAAGAAAAAAGAAGAAACAGCAAAGGAACGAAGAGCAGGCTTTTCAGTTCCCGGACCATGAACGATCGATATGTTATTTTTCGCATATCGGGGTTGTTATTGCAGCATTAACGTATGATGGTTTGATCGTAATTAAGAATTTACTGGATTATCTTGAACCCTTGTTTAACAGTCCGAGCAAACCTGCCGAAAGCAGGCCTCCTGCCAGGCCGAAAGCCAGGTGTGTCATAATCGGGAAGGCAATACCGGAGCTGAAGGCACCCATCGGAACCACGGCAAACGGGGATACCGCCAGCCGGAACAATGGGATCAGCACCCAGCACAGACCCGTAGCGCCTGTGATGATCCATATCCTGGGTGTAATCCTGGAAGCCTGCGTAAAAACGACATCCATAAGGCCTCCCATGAGGATGTAGTTCACCGCCATAAAGGGATCATGAAAGCCCAGGCCCGGCATCAGCAGAAGGGTTGCGGAACCCAGGCAGGCAATACTGGTTGCGAAGGGCCACCGTGACAAACCCCTCGAGGTTATCACCAGCGCCACAAACAGCAGTCCCTGCTTGCCCGGCAGATGCATGGGGAAACGGAGTTTGCTGTGCAGCAGGACCGCCACTATTCCTACCGAAAAGAGGAAAATTACTTCGGTTGCCCGGGCAGCCAGTTCACCCGGAAATGCTCTTGATATAGTCCTTTGAAGCAGATTGGTATTCATATGGTTCAGTTTCATTTGCTTTATCCACGATCAGGGTGATCATCCCCCCTGACATCACCGGCCGGCACCAATCGGTGACCATCAGTACCGAATTACCATCAACGGGTTCCATCTCCCTGGTTACAACCCTGTCGATGTCGACCTCCCGGAGAAATGCGTTTACGGTAAACATGCCCGTGACCTCCCGCAGGTTCCTGGTCCACAAGAGCCTGCCATCTTCGCCCCCGGCCCGTAAACCTACGCCGGCAAGCGACCCGATGATGCCGATCTTAGCATTTTTGAAGCCCTCCAGGAAGATGTTTTTCCCTTTGACCATCCTGAAGGCATCGTCCATGGTGAGTACCTGCTGTTTTGCAAGGTTCCCGTAGGCAATGATATCTGCCGTCACCTCACCGGCCGGGGCGACGCAAAGCCCCGCATCCGAGTCAAAGGCACTCTCGCGGACCAGGAATTCCCGGCAGTGATCGATCAGTCTTTCGGTGTCCACCCGGCAATCGCCGACCAGGCATGCCGAGCTGTTGTGTGAAGTATAAGGAATCCTTTTATCCACGAGCAACTGATGCCGGGTGATCGACTTCAACACAAAAAACCCGGCCGCCATGAGCGAATAACCCAGGGTCCTTGCCTGGTAGCCGGTACCCCGGGTATCCAGGTTGTCCGTATCATCTATGCCGATGTAAACCATCCCTTTTGCATCCTTGTAAGATGCAAAATAACTGAATTATTCGATGTGTTTAACGCTGCATATCGAAGTTAGAATGGGTTTAAATTGCTAATGCAGGAAAACCTTATATATCACAATGTCCAATATCAATCCCAGGATAAACCACGTTCCGAACCGGCGGTTGAACTGGAAAGCATAGGAAACCAGGTACAGTGGCCAGGCGCCGGCGTCGTAACCCTCCGGGGCCGCTGCAGGCCTTGGTTTTGAAAAGATGCGGATCATCTTCACAAACCCGGGGAGGGTAAGAAGTACCAGCAGCACCGGGTAGCCCAGCCGGCCGGAAATCACGAACCACGCGACAAGCGCATATTGTATGGCCCAGAAGGAAAGGGTCAGGTACCGCGAAGGCTTCTCTCCCAGGATTACCGGGAGGGTTCGCACCCCCTTGGCCTTGTCCTCCGCCAGCTTGTCGGTATGCTTGCCCAGCAGCACCGTGGTGGGCCCCAGGGCATAAACCAGGCTGATCAGGGCCACCCAGTTATCCCAATGGCCGCCGGAAACGACAAAGAAGGTTCCCCCGATCATCAGCGGCCCCCAAACAAGGATCACCGAGATCTCCCCCAAACCGAAATATTTCAGGGGCCAGGTATAGAACAGCAGGAAGAAGAGTCCCGCGGCAACCAGCCAGAGGGTGGAAATCCCAACCTGCCAGGTGATCAGCAGTCCCAGCGCTAGGGCCACGGCTCCCGACACATAGATGTAGTTCATGAAGGCTTTCTTCGTCATGAATCCGTGTTCCAGGGGATGCGGGCCGTAAAGTGACCGGTAATAGTTGTTGTGATCGATCCCCTTGCGGTAATCGATCAGGTCATTCAGCAGGTTGTTGGTGGCATGTGCGAAGACGATGCCCACCACAGCCTCCACGAAAATAACCCAGGAAAAACTCCCCTGGCGGTAGGCCAGCAGGCCGCCGATTGCGCCGGCGGTGGCGGTCATCACAAACACGGCAGCCCTGGTGGCTACCAGCCATCTTGAGATGATATCCAGGTGATCCCATTCCTCTTTCGAGATCCGGGGGATCACCTTCAACGCTTTGATCCACATTTTTAACATATATATAGACAGATTAAATGAAACAATAAGAGAACTGGTAATAAAAAATCGGATGTCGACCGGCTGTAATCCCCGGTCAGAGAGGAGGCTGTGATCTTCAGCCGATCCCTTTAAACCCGGCCATTCCCGGAGGGACTAACGGGATAAGCGGTATTCCTGCGTTTCTGAAACAGGCCTCTGTGCCCTCTTTGTCCGTGGTAAAGCAGACCAGGAATCCGCCGCCGCCGGAACCGCAGAGTTTCAGGGAAAACATGCCGCTTTCCAGCCCCTCCAGCCAGGGCGGATGAAGACGAAGGGGAATGAGATGACGCAGCGTCTCCCACTGGAACCGCGAGAGAAGGCTGGCAGCATGGCCGAAATCCCCGGCTTTGCCATGAAGGAGATTGTCAATACAGCTGTTGACCAGCGAAATAAGCCGTTCGCCCGGCTCGGTGACCTTGCCTCCGGGAAAGAACTGCTCCAGGAACTGGCCTACTTTGGGCCCTGTGCTGCAGGGCACCCCCGAATCAGCCAGCAGGATATGCAGATTCTCAGCGCTTTCCAGGTTGTTCAGTACAACAGGGACAAATTCCAGCCGGTGGTCAAGCCAGACAGGTCGCTGCAGGTAGATCACCAACGGGTCAAAACCCGAGCTCTTCCCATGGTAAAAGGACTCCATCCTGACAAACCTCTCACGGAGTTGTGACAACCCCTGCAGATCATCAGCATACAATAAAGGTTCCGGGCCATACCTGCCGCAGACCGCGGCACAAACCGCCCCGGAACTGCCCATGCCATAGCGCTGGGGGATGGTTGAATCCAGGTAAATCCCGTTGGAAATATCAGCGGCGAAGCGCTCCAGGTCTATAAATGCACCAAAGTAATCGCGCGATGCAAAAAGGTAGTCAGACAATTCACCCAGGTGACGGTTGCTTTCGGTCGCCTCCGGAAATCCTGGTCGATCCGGGCCAGGAAAGCGGAACCCGGCGCCAAACGCGCTGAAGGGCATGCTCAGCGCCTGCGAGCCCAGTAAAATGGAGTATTCGCCAAAAAGCAGCAGCTTGGCCGGCCAGGTGGTTTTCCTGTTCATCCGGGCTGGTTTTCATCCCGGCCCGTTAGCCGGGCTGGTCCGGTTCCGCAATGATCGTAAATCACCCGCCCCCCTTCACAAAAGGGGGCAAGTTCCCCGCGGATCACCGCTTCAGCGGCTTCGGCCGCCGCACGGGGATAAAGAAGATGTACATTGGCGCCGGCGTCGAGGGTGAAAAAGAGGGGAATGCCGATTTTCCGCTGCGCCCGCACCCTGCGGATGATCTCGAGGGTTCCCGGTTTCACCAGGATCACGCCCGGACTGGCGCTCATCAGCAGGGCATGAAGCGACAAGGCTTCGTTTTCGGCGATATCGCCCAGCTTGTCAAAATCGTTGGCGGCAAGCGCCCTGAGGGTCTCCTCCAGGTTGCTGTTTGCCTGGATCACCCTGCCCTGCCGGAAGGGATGATGGTCCATGGAGCGGTGCCCCAGGGTACTGGCAACCTCTTTTTGTTCCGATGAAACGATTAGGATGGCATCGCACAGCGACATCATGGCGGGATGGAGCTCCTTCCTTACGGCCACGGCAAAGTCATCGGAGGAGTCGGCCACGAGGGCTGTACGGCCCCATACGGTGAACCCGCCGTAAAGGGAGCGGCAGGCGCTTCCCGAACCCAGCCGCGAGGCATACGATACCATCTGCATCCATTTATTGAAGGGCACTTCCGGGGTTGCCACCTGGTTTGCAATGTCGAGCAGGCAGAGCGCAAAGGCGCTGATGCCCGATGCCGAGGAGGCGATGCCCGTGGAATGGGGAAAGCTGTTTTCGGTTTCGGCAGTGAATGCCAGGTTCCCCAGCAAGGGAATCCCGCCTGAAAGCAAATCCAGCAGTCGCTGCATCTTGGGAATAAAGGGATGACGCGGGTCGCCGTTCACAGAAACCAGCCCGGCAACGTTATCCTCAACAACAGCTTCGAGCCGGGTCCTGGTAAACGCCTGGCTCAGGGTCATGCTGAGCGACGGGTTTATCGGCAACTGGCCCTCCTTTTTTCCCCAGTACTTTACCAGGGCAATATTCGAAGGACTCTGCCACGCGGCATTCCATGAAGTCCCTGCAACTGGCCTGGCATTAACGGAACTGAAAAGCCCTGGAAATTGAGGTTTCGTCATGACACAGCTTTTATATCCATATAGGAAAAAACGACGGAAAGGCCTTGCTGCTGAAGGTAACCGGTCACCTCCTGCGGATCATGGCCGCTGATGAACATGGCAAAATCGCCTCCCCATGCTCCCAGCGACTTGACCGTTCCGGGAAACGACGGGAAGCGCCGTGCAACGGGCTCCCGCTTCAGGATCGCCGCCATGACCGATTCATGATGTGTGGCAAGGCTGATCAGCTCACCGGCCGTTTCTGCAACGCAGAAACCAGTGGCCAGCTGTGAGAGCAGTTCAACCTGTTTTATGGATTGGCCCGGTGCGGAAAGAAATGCGGAAACCTCACGGTCAGTATCCTGCTTGTTTCCAAGGTAGGCAAACCAGGTATGGTGCTTCAGGGCATTCCCGGGAGTTACGGTCGTGATCTCGGGGAGTCCATCCTTCAGCCTGTAAAACAGCAGGTCGGACCGTCCTGCGCAAGCTAAATCATAGCCCGAACCATTTGAGACCATCGCATGCAGCTTAAACGGATCAATGGCGGCCCAGGAGGCGATGAGGTAACACAGGGTGGAGCTGCTTCCCAGCCCCCACGCCAATGGGTAGTCGGCATCCGTCTTTACCATACAGCCCTCGTCTCCGGCCAGGAAAGCCGGGTTCAGCGCACGGGCTGCAGCCAGTAACTTACTGAGCTTTGCCGCCGTCGCAATATTGTCAGCCGATTGTATGCCGAAAGTTAAGGTATCGAATGTTGCGGTAAACCATCTCCCCCCCGGGGAAAAGCTTTCCCAGCAAAGGGTTCCTTTTGCGGATGGTTCAACGGCCATCTTCTGCCCGAACCTCGTCGGCAGGGCCAGGGCCGTAGCTCCCATCAAAACAAGATATTCGCCTGTAAGGAGGAGTTTCCCGTTGGCACGAAATTCATGAACTCCGTTCATGCAGGAAGTGTTTTACTGCATTGAAACTTACCTTCCGGTTTACAAACCAGGCTTCGGCCTCTTCACGCAGGGTGCCGTCAACATTGAGGGTATTCAGGATATTGGAAAGATGCAGGCGCATGTGCCCCTTCTGGATCCCGGTGGTGATCAGGCTGCGGATGGCGGCAAAATTGGTGGCCAGTCCGACCGAGGCAACGATCCCCATCAGCTCCTTTGCCGTGGGGTTGCCCAGTATTTCGAGCGACAGGCGGGCAAGCGGGTGCAGGTTGGTAATCCCGCCCACGGTGCCCACTGCCAGCGGGATGGTCATCCCGAAGGTAAGGATATCATCCTGCATGGAGCACCAGCTTAACGACCGGTACTGGCCGTCGCGGGCGGCAAAGGCATGGGCCGCGGCTTCGGCGGCGCGGTAATCGTTGCCAGTGGCCATCAGGACGGCATCCACCCCGTTCATGATCCCCTTGTTATGGGTGACCGCACGGGATGGATCGTTTTTTGCGATCTGGTAAGCCAGCATCATCTTATCGGCGAATACGCCAACAGGCAGCCGTTCCGAAATGGGCTTGAAATGGTCGATATGGCTGGAAGCCTCCACCGTAACGGTGCATTCAGGCGTATAGTTGCTCAGGATTGCCATGGCAACCTGGCACTTTTTTCCCTCAGGATCATTGTCGACGGCAAAGAAGAGGTCGAGCGCTTCGGCCATATCCTCCAGGCAGGTGTTGATGAAGTTGGCCCCCATGGAGTTGATGGTTTCAACCTTCAACTCCAGTTTGAAAAGGTTCTCAGCGGTTTTGGCGGCATCAATCAGCTCCAGGCTGATGATCCCGCCACCCCGGCGAACCATGTTGATCGTCAGCTTCTTTAACCGCTCCAGCAAAAAAAGTTTCAGCACATGCCACCGTTCCCAGATATATTCAGGATAGCCAAGCCAGGTAAAATATACATGTCCCAGTTTTACGGTGGTCACCCGGGTCACATGGAAACCGCCGCGTTCGGCCCAGAACCGGGCGCTGTGCGAGGCAGCCGCCACCACCGAACTCTCCTCGATGGCCATCGGCACATGGTAAACCCGGCCGTCGACCATCACATTGGGGGCAATCCCGTATGGGGTATGAAAACTGCTGATGGTATTCTCACTCAGGTCGAGAAACTGGCTGCGCTCGGTTTCATCTTCCATCAGGTAACCTTCAAATTTCTCTCCCGCATGAGAGGATTCATTGCAAAGCAGGGCAATGAAATTACGTTTTTCCTCCTCGGTGAGTTTGGAAAAGCCATGAATGATTTCTTTGTGCATCGTCAAGATCTGATTTTTAAAAAGGCTCCGGCAAATTTCAATCCACGGACCTGATCGGCAACAAACCGCTGCAGATCAGCATAGTCTCCCCGGGCAAACCGTAAAAAACCGGAAGCCTGTCCAAAAACACTGGTTAGTGAACTTTTTGAGATATAATAATAGCCATCGAGAAATGAACCTATTCCTCCTGAAATGATCAGCTGCCTGCATTTTGGAGGCCTCTCCCCGTTTTCCATCGAATTCACCCAGCCTACCATCTCTTCTGCCGTATGCCCCACCAGGGCAAAGGGTGCATACTGCTCCTGCCGCTGCTCCGTGCCGCGCGCCAGCTCGATGCGCGCAAAGCTGGTGCCACCGAAAGCGGCAAATTCAACAGCCTCCACCGGCAAATCCATCAGCCGGCGCAGGCTTTCGGGTCCCATCCCCTGCCCTACCTCCTTGACGATGACCTTCAGTTTGGTAAGCGCAAGGAAGGCCTCTATCGTTTCAATGGGCGGATGCTTCAGCACATCTCCCTCCTGCTGCAGCCACTCCTGGACGGGGTTGACATGAATGATCAGCCCGTCGGCCCGTAATATGGCAACCAGCTCAGAAAGCCTGTCATAACTCCCGTCGGCAACCATCTCCTCCACCTGTACAATGCCGATGTTGGCATACAGGGGCAGGTCGGGGCCGATGATGTCGCGCATGTCGAAATCGCCGAAAAAACCGGGTTGTTCAAGCAGTATCCTGCACGATCCCAACCCCATCCCCATGCCAAACTCGCGGCAGGCCCTGGCCAGGTTGCTGTTGATCGTACGGGCCAGTTTCGTCCCGCCCGTCATGCTCGAGACCCACATGGGAACCCGCAACTCCCTCCCCAGGAAAGAAAATGGGGCTAACTCTCCCTGCAGATGCGATCCCAGCAGGGGTTCATAGGTGAACCTGCCGTCGGAAAGCACACCGGGAACCTGCGATGATAAGGCCAGTTCTATATGATCTGTTTTACGTTGCTCCATAAATCAGTTTGACATGATTTTCAAACGGTTGAAAGGGTATGAAAATCAAATTGGTCCCCGGGAATCCGCTTGAAAAAGGTCACAGCGGCTCAATTCCCGGTATCGCAAAAGTAACCATTTCAAAACAATACCCTGGCATTTGCCGCTAAAAAAAATCGCTGCAAAACTACAAAAAATATCATTTTAAGCATTACAGTACCTGTTAAACATAATCATCTCCGTTACGACCCGGGAACATTGCAGCAGAGGTTATGCAACATTTCTCCCTCTTCCCGGAGGAGTGCCAGTGGCGAGCCCCTGGAATTGCCTGGGGTGAATCCATCAACCGGCGGTTTGCCGCTCTCCCCTGAGCAGCGCCAGCATAAAGGCCAGCCCGATAGCAAAAAATATCCCGATGGCCAGCACCGAGAAGCGCATGTTTCCCGTGATGGCCTCGATGATGCCGAAGCTGAAGGTGCCGGTAACCGTCGCCATCTTTTCCATCACATCGTAAAAGCTAAAGAAGGAGGTGTGGTCGGTGGTCTCAGGGAGCATTTTGGAATAGGTCGAACGGGCCAGCGACTGGGAGCCTCCCATGACCAGGCCGATGAAAAGGGCCGTGACAACAAACCCGGCGGCACTGCTGATGAAATAGGCCCCGATGATGATCAGGATCCAAATGGTCACCGAGAGGATCAGCGCCCTGAGGTTGCCGATCCAGCCTGAAACCCTTGCAAACAGCCATGATCCGAGGATGCCGACCAGTTGGATCACCAGGATGGTCGGGATCAGCACATCCTCCTTCAGCCCCAGCTCCTTTTCTCCGTAGGTGGCCGCCATGAACATGGTAGTGAGCAGCCCCATCATCACAAAAAAGAAACCGGCAAGATACATGCTGAGCTGGTAGGATTTCCGAACCTGGCCAAACACGGTCAGCAGTTCCTTGTACCCGTTGACCAACACGCTGGCGTGGTTGTTCCGTTTGCGGAAGGTATATTTCGGCAGCCTGGCAAAGGTGATCCGCGAAAAACCCGCCCACCAGAGGAAGACGCTGAGGAACGACAGGCGCGCCGGCAATCCCGAGGTAGCAGGAATGCCGAACCATGCCGGTTTCATGATCAGGGCCAGGTTGGCCAGCAGCAGCAGTACGCTTCCCAGGTAGCCCATCGAATAACCGCGGGCGCTGATCCTGTCCTGGTCGCCAGGTTCGGCGATCACCGGCAGGAAGGAGTTGTAGAACACGATGCTGCCTCCGTAACCGAGGGTTCCCAGCGCAAAGGCAATGATGCCCAGTTCGATATTGGTGCCGTCAAAGAAAAACAGCATGCCGCACGACACCGCGCCGATCCAGGTGAAGGCCTCCATAAAGGCCTTCCTCCGCCCGGTATAGTCGGCCATCGAGGAGATGAGCGGCGACCCCAGCGCCATCAGCAGGTAGGCCGCGGCAATGGCCCACGAATAGAGAACCGTGTTGATGACATGCATGCCGAAGAAACTGACGGTATAGTCGGTCCCGTGCCGGGTTACCGTGTTATAATAGATCGGGAATACGGTTGACGCGATGGTGAGCTGGTAAACCGAATTGGACCAGTCGTACATCACCCAGCCATTGATCACGCGTTTGTCGCCCTTGCGGATGGGCGCAACCTCATTTCGATTAAACATTGCCAAAGACTGCTGAAGTGAGTAATGCTCCTGTTGCTGCAAACTTATGAATATTTCCCCGATATTCTCCATGGCCGCATCTGCCGCCCGATTCCGAAACCGGTTTGATCATATTTGTGCAGGGAGGTGTCCGCGGATCAGAAACAGGTTCCCGCCCGGAAAGACGAGGTCAATTCTGCCTGTTTTGGCCGCCATCTGCGATATTTTTTCATCTCCGGCGCGAAAATCCAAAATCCATAGTATATTTGGTTCATGTTATATTGATCTGTTGCCCGTGGCAATTCAACAGGGGTTTTCCCTAAGCTTGTTCGGGCAAAATTATGATGATTGAAATTGCAATATGAAAGAATTTTTCACAAAACTCGGGATTTCGGGAGTGGCTCTGGCCATCTTCCTGGCGATTATTTTGCTGTTGTGCATCTATTTTTTCATCTCCCTCGACCGGAACCAGAAGGAGCTTGAGCAACAGGGGTACCGCACGCTGGAAAAGCTTGGTTATTCCATCAAGCAAAAAGATGCCATCTATCAGACGGTGGTCAAAAACCTGTTTCCCTATGTGGAGTATTCGCCCGAGGATTCCCTGCCCGCGATCCCTGCCGGATTCGGCATGATCGCCGAGAGCCTCAAACCATTGCAGAAACAGGACACCAGCCAGAATGACCTGCTCGTTTACAAGCTGACGGCAAGAAAAAATTCAGAGCGGAATCTTCTTTTGGGACCTGTGGGAAAACCCGCCGCAAAAGGAAAATCCTCCGTGGCTGCCAACGCTAAAACCGATACGGTTAAAACCGCTGTAGGGGAGAAGAAAAAGAGAGACAGCATCCTGATGCAGGTGCCCTGGAACGACTTCATGGGCCAGTTGATGCACCGGGACTTTTTTTCTGATTACCTGCTGATCCGCCACAACAGTATCACCTTCTCCACACTGCCCGGCGATTTAAAACTCTCCCGCGCGGTGATGATGGCGGCTAAAAGCAAATCCCAGCAGGCTGAAAATGAATTTAACCTGATGGCCGGCCAGGATGCCAAAGATACGCCATCGCTGATCCAGTCGGGAGCCATCGAAAAGGTGACCGTTGAGGGGAAGGATTACCTGCTGTTCCTCATTCCCGTGAATTTCCGCCATGATCCGAACTGCTACCTGGGCGGTTTTATCGAGGAAAAACTGTTTAACCAGAAAAAAAGAGGCCTGCCCTCCGACTTGCTTGTCTTCTTTATCTTCACCATGCTGCTGATCATTTCCAGCCTTCCCATTATCAAGGTTTTCATCATGAGTCCCCGCGAGCAGCTGACGAGGTCGGGTGTGACCATGATCGCCCTCTCGCTCGCCACGCTCGCCCTGCTGCTTACCATCATGTTGTCACAGCGGCTGATCAGGAATAAATTAACCGCCGATCAGGTCAGCCAGGTACGCAGCCTGAATAACGAGGTCAATAAAGCCTTCGTGAAGGAAAAGGATACGATCCTGGCGCAGCTTGACTGGTATAACCGCAGGCATCCCGAGATGCGGACGATGCCCCGGATGAATCCATCCCTGTTTGATTCAACCTCTGACCGCTACCTGATGTTCAACAAACCGCCCTGTTATCCCTTCTTCAAGACCCTCTCCTGGGCCGACCGTAACGGACGGCAGCGTTTTATGTTCACCCCCTACCGGAAATGCATTCCCGCCAGGGTAACTAACCGGGACTATTTCATCAATCCTGAGAAATATAAATACGGCGAACTTTGGTACAACATGGAGCCCATTTACCTGCAAACGACAGGTGACTGGTCGGTCGCCTTTTCGATGCCATCGGCAATCGACAGTTTGAAGATCATCGCCATCGCCGCCTCCATGTACTCGATCCATCTCCCGGTTTTACAGGAAGGTTTTGCCTTCTGCCTGATCGATAAAACCGGAAGGGTTTGGCGCCATTCCGGCGACCTTCTCGAACTGAACGACAACCTGGTGGCTGAAGCCCTGGACAATAAATCACTGAAAGCTGCCCTGAATTCAGAGGAATCTGCCTCATTTGATCTTGAGATGCGGAATAAAAGCTATCATGCCTGGATATCCCCCGTGGAAAATACCGATTTATTCGTTGTTTCCATGATCAATCCCTCCAGGGAAAATTCAATCGGGGGACTTACCTCACTGTTTGTACTCTTCTTCTTTGCCGCTATTTTTATTGTCCTGATGGCCTTTTACCAGCTCACCAGGCTGTTTACCGATGAAAAAAGCCGCCTGGCAGGGAAAGAATACTTTTTCAACTGGCTGCTCCCGGGCAACCGCATCACATCAGGATATTCCAGGCTGGTCAAAGACAACTGCCTCTTCCTGGCGGTCTTCCTGGGGATCAAAGTGCTGATCAGTTTCTACCTTCTCCCGCTCGCCCTCCTGATGGGCATCCTGTTCATGTTGCTTATCCTGCAGGCGGTGGTGACCTACCGGGTGCTCAATTCACCTCAGCAGAAGGTTGATGAGACCGCTTCTTCCTTTATTCCCGGGTTATTTTCCCCTTATACCTGGTTCGTGCTCAGCTGGCTTACAACCGGTATCATCCTGCCGGCAATCCTGCTTACCAGCACCCTGTTTGCCGATGAAACCACCAGTTACCTGCAGCGGCAGCAGCAATATCTCGCCCACCAGCTGAATGACCGGACGGAATACCTCCACAAGATTTACCGCGACAACATAGCTTCCAGGACGGGAGATTCGCTCTTTACCCTGCGAAATGGCCATGGTCACTATTTTGGCGCAATCGACGGCACTACCCTTGAACCATGCAACCAGGAATGCGGGGAACAAAACCGCTATCGCCAGCAAAGGGTGTTGTCGGTCAGTCGCTCCCTGTTCGACAGGATTATGAATGAGGCAGATCCGATCGCCACCGACCCGCTTATCGAAGCACAGTATCCTGACACGACCGCCTCTGGGGTATCGCTCCTGTTTAAACGTCTGAAATATGATAAAGCCAACCTGAAAGGAGATGAAAGCGCCATCCTTACCACCCAAAACCCGTGGTCATCCGTCTTTGATCCATGGCATAAAGGGAAACTGAATGAATTTGCCCTCCTTTTCTGGTTCTATATCCTCCTGCTGTTAACGGCCCTAGGCTTCCTGGTAAATTACCTCGTCAGGTTGCTTTTCTTCTCCTATGATTCATCGGCCAGCCGGCCGGAACTCTTTGCCGAACTCATGGATCTGACGGAATCTGAACAGGATGCCATTTTCATATCATTTCACCTCCCGCTGACCGGGCTTCAAACCCAACAGGGATGGCAGTGCGTTGATCTTGAGAAGTCACCGCCTGCAGGAGATAACGGTTATCCCAGGCAAATCATCATGTTCAACTTTGAAACCGGGATCGGGTCGATCGACCGTTTCCAGGAGAGATGCAAACTCCTTGATTCCCTCATGCCCGGTCACCAGCTAATCCTCTGGCTGGACAAAACGCCCGAACAGCTGATAGAACGTTACCTGGATGATTGGACCCGGCAGGATCCCGCCCGTTCCGGGTTGCTGGTTTCGCGATTCGCCAAAACCGTTTCGGGAATGCGCCACGTATATCCCTCCGTGAAATGGGATTCGCTGCCCGATGAAGGTTTGTGTGAAAAGGTACTCTCCCTGCTCGGCACTGAACGGGAGTTTAATCCCGGCATTGTCGCCTTTTACAGTAAAATAAAGACAGAAATAAAGCTATGCTGTGATGCGGATACCGCCTCATGCCTGGAGCGCCATTCCCACGATAAAAGACCCTGCAACGGTTTTGAAGGACTGGTCCTGAAGATGGAAAAGCTTTCGTTTTCCTATTATGATCATGTATGGGATTCTCTTTCCGGAGACGAACAGTTTCTGCTCCTGGATCTGGCCCAGGATACGCTGCTGAACCTCAAGGACAGGAAGACCATCGCCCAGTTGCTGGGAAAGGGGATCCTCCGCCACCAGGGACGCATCGAATTCGTAAGCCCCTCCTTTAAAAACTACATTCTCACGGAGGTTGACCAGTCATCGTTTGAAAAGATGCAGAAAAAAATCGAACTGGAGGGAA
Source organism: Bacteroidota bacterium (assembly GCA_037133475.1). Lineage (GTDB taxonomy): Bacteria > Bacteroidota > Bacteroidia > Bacteroidales > FEN-979 > CAIVAT01. Next base: position 2,304 of record JBAXOB010000025.1, on the reverse strand, counting down.
CCTGGAACCGGTTCAAGGTCCCGGTGATCCTGATCGGCACGAGCCTTGGGGTTTTCCTGTTCATCACCCAGCAGGATTTTCTTTCCAACATGAATACGATCCTGATCTCAGCAGGCACCCTGGTAGGGGTCTATCTCAAATTCAGCGGGCTGTTTTCAAAAGCAAGGGATCAAGGCTGAAAAACATGCAGGAAACATAGCAGGGCAGCCTTTCCGGTAAAAATTATTTAACAGGCTCCGGGTACCGGCCCGTCATCTGCCTTTCGATCATCCACCCGGGGTATTCCGGTGTCAGCGCGCTGATCTTGTCCAGCTGCTGCAAATCCTCCTCCGACAGGGTGAGGCGCGTGGCGGCGATATTGTCGATAAGCTGGTCGCGGCGTTTCGCCCCGACGATGATACTGGTGACCACCGGCCGCGTAAGCAGCCATGCCAGGGCGACCTGGGCAACCGATACGCCATGATGTCCGGCAATGCCCGCCATCACGTCGACCACATCCCATGCCTTTTCCTTGTTGATCGGGGGAAAATCGAATTCATCCCTGCGGCTGTCGCCGGCCTTCTGCACATCCCTGGTGAATTTCCCCGAAAGCAGTCCGCCGGCCAGCGGGCTCCAGGGCATCAGGCCCAACCCTTCGCTCAGGGCCATGGGAACAATTTCGCGTTCCACATCGCGGCTGGCGACAGTGTAATAGTTCTGCAGGGCCACAAACTGCGACCAGCCCATCTTCCCGGCATAGTCGTTGGCCTTCATCACCATCCAGGCAGGATGGTTGCTGATGCCGATATAGCGCACCTTCCCGGCCCTGACCACATCTTCAAGCCCCCGCATCGTCTCCTCCAGCGGGGTCAGCGGATCCACACCGTGAATGTACAGCAGGTCGATATGGTCCATATCCAGCCGCCTGAGACTGTCGTTTACCGAATCGGCAATGTGGAGCCGCGATAACCCAACCTGGTTGGCGCCCGGCCCCATCCTGATCCGGACCTTGGTAGCCACGAATATCTGCTGACGGTTTATCCCCAGCGAGGTCAGCGCCTTGCCGGTCATCATCTCCGACATCCCTTCCGAATAGGCATTTGCCGTATCGATAAAGTTGATCCCGCTGTCGATGGCGGTTTTTACGAGGTCGTTGACTGCATCCTGGGGCAGCTGACCGATCGCCTTCCAGTATCCTTTGCCGCCAAATGTCATGGCTCCGAGGCATAATTCAGAAACAAGCACGCCTGTTTTTCCGAGGGGGTTGTATTTCATACAGAATGTTTTTTGCAAAGGTAGGAAAATACCCTTTATCATAGACCCTTTCTAAATAAGGCCAGGCAAGGAAAAAAATGTAATTTCTGTAGTAACTTTATATGCCAAAACCTGTTACACATTGATAACAAGGTGAAAAAACCGCCAACCTATATTTTCAGCCGTAATGGCATCACCGGGCCGGTTCCCGGTCCGCCTAAAAAAAAATGGTCGGAAAGGCAGGTGGCTCACTTCAGCAGGTTCGAACTTGCGAAGGAATATGGCCGTAAGGTTATATCCGATCCCGCCCTGTCGGAATTATACCGTTCACGCCTGAAGCGGTGGAAAAAGAAAAAGAGCAAGCATGTCGGCGTTTACCAGATGGCCATCATGGATTTCATGCATCCCCCGTCAATCCTTGATATCAGGATTGACAGATCAATGCAGGGCGCTGTCGAGGTGCAAATCAAAGCCAACGCTTATACAAATGTTACTGCCGTAGAGGTTCAGGTTGTTTCGCCCGGGGGGGTGATCCTGGAAGAGGGAAAAGCCTCACAACCATACCCATGTATTTATTATCAATACCACATTCAGGATCCCTCGCTGCTAAAACCAGGCGTTACCTGCAAAGTGACTGTTCGCGATATTCCAGGCAATATTGCCGAAAAAGAAGTTGCCTTTTCTCTTTGAAAACACGCCCAGATTTCGTATATTTGTTCTTGCGCAAAGGGATCCTTCAACCTTAACATGGGCCCTCCGGCATATCCTCGCCCGGAACCAATTTCGCCAGGCTTTTTCCAAGTGTTCTCTAAGTCTCCTCTAAGTCCTTTCTAAGTCCCCTCTAAGTTTCCTCTAAGTCTCCTACGGTTCACCATCGGATTTGGTTCGGATATGGTTCGGATTTGGTTCGGATATGGCTCGGATATGGCTCAGTCATGGTTCCTTCAGGGGTCCTTCAAAAATTTGGTGATTCGAAATGCGAAATGCGACATTCGAAATGCGAAATGCGACATTCAAAATGCGAAATGCGACATTCAAAATGCGAAATGCGACATTCAAAATGCGAAATGC
>JBAXOB010000024.1:0-62192 GCA_037133475.1 Bacteroidota bacterium | reverse complement strand
AAATTACACATTTAATGTGGTATTTCATGTCCAGTTTCTTAGGGGGTTAGACCATTCAGATTTCCAACCCTTCAACTTCCTGGTTTACTTCATCACAATAAACAATCTCCCCGGTTGCTCAACATCCCTATAGAGATCCATCGTTTTGGCAACATCAGGCAAGCAGACAAGAATTAAATAATCAAGCCAAAACAGGGTTTCGGTCACACTCCATGATCTGACTCACCCCACGGGGCGGATGATCCGGGAAACCTTTTAATCTTCCGGGAGCCAATAATGTGCCGCCGCCATATGAGTGGTGGGTCTTGCATGCAAATGTCAAATGTGAGATATCAAATGTGAGATGTCAAATGTGAAATGTGAAATCTGAATTGCGAAATGAAACTCCCTCTGGAAATTCTACTTTAAACCAAATGCCCCTACACCTATCCTATATCTTACGTGTATATTTTTTTTACGTCTTGAAAAATGATTAAAATTTGATTGTTTTTGCCATCTCCATTTCAGGATGGCTTATTCACAGGATGTTATAATATTATTTTTGTGCATTTTACAAAATCTTCCATTTGGCCGGCACATAAGGCCAATAATAATCAGTTTTCTTTTATGTTTATATTTATCTGTATCACTGTTATTTAACTTTTACGTAAATTTATTTTATACTTAGTGGATATTTTTGCACTTTATGCTGTATATTTGTATAATTATTTTATATCAAACTATACATGTATTCTTTTTTTACACCGGCACAATGTTAGAACCGTAAAAAAATGAAAAAGCGCATCAGTATCCTCGTTGTCCTCGTTATCCTGGCTGTAGCTTCAACCACGACATCCCTTGCTCAATCACACAACACCGCCAACAGCAGTGTTGGTGCGAATATTGTCAAAGCGCTTACCCTGACGCAAAATGCACCGCTCCATTTTGGCTCCATGTCGATTCCTACCGCTGCCGTCAGTGTGAGTTTGACCACTTCAAACGGACGCATATCCTCCTCCCCTTCCAATATCACCCTGCTCTCGCAGGCACCTGTTTCTGAAAATGCCACCTATACCGTCGCCGGGTCGAATGATGCCACCTATGTCATTACCCTACCGGCAAATGGTGCAGTCACCATCTCCAATGGCACAAAAAGCATGGATATTGTTGACTTTGTAGCGCACACGGCATCCGCCGGTGTTGACGGATCGTCCGGTCATCTGAATGGTGAAGGCAGCGACAGTTTTACGGTTGGTGCGACCCTGAAACTTGAAAATGACCAGCCTTTCGGAAATTATACCGGGACATTTGGTATAACAGTAAATTATAACTAATTTTGATCTTGTAAAATAATTAGGCCCGAAACCCGGGCCTGATTTATATTTTACTGAATACCAAGACAATTTTGGTTTAGTCAGAAATCTATTAAATCTTGTTTATGCGACTCAGATGGTTAATGGTACTGGTTCCCTTATTGGGATTTGCATTTCATTCGAATGGGCAGGGCGACCTGCTGATCACACCAACCCGGGTGGTGTTTGACGGCACCAAGCAAAAAGAGGAGTTGAACCTTGTCAACATCGGAAAAGACACCGCCGTCTACACGATTTCTTTCCTGCAATACGACATGAGGGAGGATGGAAGTTTTCGTACGGTTGAAAAGAGCGATTCAGGCAGGATGTTCGCCGATCCCTTCCTGCGTATTTTTCCCCGCAAGGTTACCCTGGCCCCCAGGGAACCCCAGGTGATCTCCTTACAATGCAGGCGACGCACGGATATGGCCCCGGGGGAATACCGGTCCCACCTCTACTTCCGGGCCGAGAAAAACGTCAGCCCGCTTGGACTCGACAGCCCAAAAACCGACTCCTCCCAGTTGAAAGTTCAATTAATCCCGGTTTATGGCATCAGTATTCCGATCATCATCCGTTCCGGACCCGTCGAGGTAAATGCAACCCTGACCGACTTAAAACTCGAAACCAAGCAAGATTCGCTTCAAACCTTAAAACTCTCCATTAACAGAACCGGTAATATCTCGGTCTATGGCGATTTTTCCATTGAATATATACCGGCGGCCGGCAAAGCCTACGAGGTAGGCAGCGTTAAAGGAGTCGGGGTATACACAAATATCCATAGAAGAACGGTTACCATTAAATTAGCAAAGGCTAACGGCACAATCCTGACAAATGGCAAGCTCAGGGTAAAATACTTCACCAACGATCCCAACAAGCCCCCTTTAACCATTGCATCAGCGGAACTGGAACTCTGATAGCAGGCAGCACGGTATAACGTTATTCTGGAACCTGCGTAAATAAGACTTATGTGGAAAATGATAAACATCCGGTTTTATATTATTAGGGGCTTCGTGGCAACCTCGTTATGCTTTCTTGTATCCATCGCTGAAGCGCAACCCGCACTTCCGCAGAGAACCCTTACCGTTACTGCAACCCAGGGGCTCAATTTTGGTATTTTCTGCCAGACCGGCAATGCCGGCGGCACCGTAACGGTGGGATACGACGGCATCAGGACATCCACCGGGGATATTGCGCTTCTTTCGATGACGCCGCTTGCCCAGCCTGCTATTTTTGAAGTGAAACTTTGCCAGGGCAGGAATGTGATCATCACCTTCTCCTCGAGCACTATCCTTACCAGCAGTAACGGAGGCTCCTTAATCCTCGATATCGGTCCCACGGAACAGGGAGGCAATAATGCCACCTTTTCCACAGGAAACGATTGTAATTTTATCACTCCCCTCCGGGTAGGCGGTACGCTTCATATTCCCGGGGTGGCCGTACCTGGTTACTATTCAGGCGGTTTTGAGATTACTTTTAACCAGGAATGAGAAACTTTCCTACTGACAAAAAAAGAGCACCCTTACCATTTCGTGCCGCCTCATACTTGTTTAATGAACAAACATGCCTGAACCAGCCGGAATGACCAATCTTATTTGCTGATTGTGCGGAAAAAACTCATTTTCATCCTTAGAATTTCATCACTGGCGTTGTTAATCAGCCTCGTGACCACAGGGAAGGCGGCTTCCCAGGTGCATGATACCATTGAACGGGCAGATACCTCTTTCCATTATGACCAGATTAATGTGACCATCCTGGTGGAAGGTTTGGGAGCTTATAACATTGATGTAATCTATACTGAAAATGCCTTGTTGTATGTGCATATGGAGGAACTATTCAAATTAATCGGCATCCCCTGTTTTGTCGGACAAAAAGGGGACAGTCTCGGAGGCCTTATTGCTCCTGAAAACAAACCCTACCTGCTGGATTACAAAAGAAAACTGCTTATTGCCGGTGGGAAAACGATTCCCTCCGGCGTGGGCCTGATCAAAGACATGGGTGCGCTTTTTATGGAATCTTCGTTGTTTGCTGAATATTTCGGGCTTACCCTCACCTTCAATTACAGGGCGCTGACCATTATTTTAAAATCCAGCTTCGAACTGCCCGTTTTGAAACAACAACGACTGGAAAAACTTCGATCGAGCATTTCAAAATACCAGGGTGAAGTCCAGGCCGATACCACCATCAAAAGGAGATATCACCTGTTTAAAGGGGGAATGGCCGACTGGCTTATTTCATCCAACCAAACATGGAATTCTTCGGTCACCAACCATTTTGAAGCCGGGCTCGGGGCGGAATTCCTCTTTGGAGAGGTGAATATCACGGCAAGTTATTATGATCGTCAGAAATTTGACAAACACCAGCTTCAGACAGTATGGCGATGGGTCGATAATGATAAAAAAATAATCAAACAGGCCCAGGTCGGAAATATCCCGCTCCAGTCAATTTCGTTCATAACCTCCCCCGTCATTGGCGCCGTGATCAGGAATGCCCCGACAACCGTCAGGAAAGCAACAGGATATTATACCATCCGTGAACATACCGAACCCAACTGGACGGTGGAACTCTACATCAACAACATCATGATGGATTATACCAAAGCGGATGCTTCGGGTTTATACATCTTCAAAGTCCCCATTGTTTATGGCTATACCACCCTGAAATTAAAATTTTACGGTCCGATGGGTGAAGAACGCACCGAAGAGCGGATTTTAAATGTACCCTATACCATCATGCCAGCCAGGGAGTTTGAATACAGCCTTACTGCCGGAATCCTGGAGGACGGCATGTCGAGCCGTTTTGGCAAGGCCGATTTCAATTACGGGTTGAACCGGTTTATAACCCTTGGCGGAGGCCTTGAATATTTATCCACCATCACGACCGGCCCCACCATCCCATCCGCAAGGCTTACCATACAGCCTTTCAGCAAATTACTGATAACCGCGGAGTATGACAAAAACGTCAAGACAGGCGGGATCCTGAATTATTCTTTTATCAAAAATGCCTACTTCGAGATCGATTATAACAAATATGTCGACGGTCAGCGCGCTATTCCGTTCAAACCACTGGAGGAACGCACCGGAAAAATCTCACTCCCCGTCAACCTGAAAAAGGTTAACGGGAACATCAATTTTGATTTCACCCAGTTCGTGTATAAAGGATTCAGGTTTAACCAGGGCAATGCCATCTTCTCCGTATATTACAAACTCTTCAGCATCAACACTTCAACACACATCAACTGGATTGATGCACAATTTCCCTATCTTTTTACCGATCTGGCATTATCCTACAGATTGCAGTCAGGATATAACCTCCGTCTTTCCTCACAATACAATATCCTGGAGGGGCGGCTGATCACCAGCAAAATTGAACTTGAGAAGCGGATTCAAAAAGGTTACCTGTCGGCAACCTATGAAAGAAATTTCTCTTTTCAAACCAACTCGGTTACCTTCAGCTTTAAGTATGACCTCGCCTTTGCCCGCACTAACCTTTCCTCTTCCTACAGCAACGGGAAATTCACCACCTCGCAGGTCGCGCAGGGCAGTCTTGCCTTTGCAGGCGGAGATAACTATATTCACACCAGCAATAACGTTTCGGTCGGCAAAGGAGGACTTTCCCTCTACCCATTCCTTGACCTGAACAACAATGGCATTTTCGACCCGGGAGAAAAAATGGTGAAGATCTCATCGGTAAAGATCATGGGGGGCAATGTGATTTTCCGAAAATCCGACTCCAGCCTGAGGATTCCCGACCTTATCCCTTTTACCAGCTATATCGTGGAGTTCAGCGACAATGACCTTGACAACATCGCCTGGCGCTTTTCAAAAAAACGGTATGCCGTATTAATCGACCCGAATCAATACAAAAGGATTGATATTCCGGTCATCTCCGTAGGGGAGGTGAGCGGGATGGTAAACCTCAGAAAGGAGAGCAAGGTGAATGGAATCGGGAGGGCCAGGGTCAGGTTCTACAAGAAAAACAGTATGGCTGTCATTGCCGAAACTTTCTCTGAATCTGACGGATATGTTTATTATATCGGCTTGCCCCCCGGAGAATATGTTGCACGGGTCGATGAAGACCAGCTGCGAAACCTTGGCTGGAAATCAGACCCTCCCATGCGGGAGTTCACCATCAAAGTATCGGTCGACGGGGATATCGTATCAGGGATTGATTTTACGCTGAGCGGCGAATAATGCATTCATACAAGGTGCCGCTCATTTACACTTTTTACAACCTTGACACCCTTTTACACTTTTTTCAAATTTGACCTACAGTTATCTTCCTGGTATTGTGCATGATAATAGTTTGGCACGTTTATTGATTAGATTAGTGTACTATCCCAAATCCAATCACCTAAAACTGAATCAGAAGCAATGAAAAAACTAAGTCTAATCAATCTGCATAAAGTCGAACTAAAGAAAAATATGCTCGCACAAATCAAAGGTGGTATTGATGTGAAATGTTTTTGCTCCCTTAGCAATCCATTATTGACGACCAAACAATCGGGTGGTCCGATCGGTGATTTGTGTGTTTGCAGTAATACTGAAGCAGCCAGTGCAGGTGTACAGACCAAGACATCCTTATAAGAGGTGATTGTGTAGCTGAAATTCATTAAATTTGCCCCCACCCATATGTGTTCTCACATGGTTCCGGCAAGTTATGAAAAAACCAGTCTTTTTCACCACCCACAATGGCAATTCCTATTGTTACAGTCCTTTCTGCAACCAATTAAGCCTGTGCCATCCCCTTCTGCGCTATTTTTTCGAGTTGGATTCTGCCGGTACCGATCTGAAAATCCATACCGGATCTTTCCGTAAAACCCAGCGTCCCCTGGTCCTGGATAAAATCAGCTACCCATCCCGGGAGGTTGATTATCAATTAAAAAAGTATCTGTTCCTCAAGCGCAACCGGCTCTTCAAAATTCCGAAGGAGATAAGCCTGAATGGAAAGCTTCTCCCGTCACGTGTAGCCGGGGACCTTTCCAGGATTCAACAGGTTATTTTTGAAACGACCGAAGAATGTAACCTCTCCTGCACCTATTGCACCTACAGCAAATTCTATGTAAACAAGGCACGGGGTAAGAAAAAATTCGATCCCGCCAACGCCAAAAAAGCGCTCGAATACCTTCTTTCCATCCGCGATGCAAGCTCCACCCACCTCATTATCAGCTTCTACGGGGGAGAACCCTTAAAAAACATCTCCTTCATCCGGGAAATCGTGTCCTTTGTTCAGGAAAATTTCAGCGAAACACAAACTTTCAAATTCAACCTAACAACCAACGGTCTGTTATTGTCAAAGCACGCAGACTTCCTGTCTGCCAACGATTTTGACGTATCCGTCAGTCTCGACGGCGATGAAAACAATAATGCCTTCAGGTTGCTTTCCGACACCCTCCCTTCGCATGCGATGGTTGTTAAAAATCTTGATTTCGTCAGGAGCCGTTACCCTGCATTTTTCGAACGGAACCTCTCTATCATGGCGGTTTTGCACAACAGGAACAGTTTTTCAGAGGTTCACGAATACTTCAGATCAAGGTTTGGAAAGGTGCCGTTAACCTCGGTCATCAGCACATCCAATATCACGGAGGAAAACCGGGTGGAATTTTCAAATACCTTTCTCGACGGCATGCAAAATGATTTCCAGGAGAGTGCGGCCATGTTGGAGCTTTTCCTGGCACATCCCACCGTGAAGGAGCTGGCCAATGCCATAGAAAAATATACAGGGATCGTATTTAAAAATCACCTGCAGATCATCTCGGCCGGCCACGCAAACGAAGGAACACGGGAATTTGTTCCCACCGCAACCTGCCTGCCGTTTTCCATGAGGGTGTTCCTGTCGGCCGACGGAGCCATCCTGCCCTGCGAGCATATTGGCAGGAATTTCGAAATCGGCAGGCTCGAAAATGGCCAGGTCCAGATCAACCCTGAAACAGTTTCAGCCATGTTCAACCGGAACTTTGCCAAAATAAGGTCTCTCTGCAACCAATGCTTTTTGGCCGACAATTGCAAAGAATGTGTCTTCAACACCGGCGTTGAAACCGATAACCCCAGGTGCGATTTTTTCCTGGATGAAGATAAATTCAAAAAAACCCTCTCCAATATCTTCAGTCTGATTGAAAAGAACATGCCCCTTTATCACAAATTACTTAAAGAAGGTTATCATGGATAAGAACGGATTCAGCTGGCTGGTGCTTGAACCATTCGTTCACGCGGTGGTCAGGGACAATAATGTACTGCTTTATAATACCCTGGGGAAAAACCATCTGCTTTACCGGCAGGAAGCCGAAATCACCCAAATTGTCCGGCAGCTCATCATTCCTGAAAACGGCTATGTGGCTAAATTAACCACCGTGGAACTGGAAAATCCCCGGGTTGTCCGTTTCATTGCCGACCTGCGAAAAAAATTCATGGGAGACCTGTTCGACCCGCAATGGTCAGATTCCCGGCCATTCAACATTGTTCCGCTGCCCATCCTCAAGGGAGGGATTTTGCCTGTGGAACAGCAGCTGGTCGAGGTGACTTTTCAAGTAAACACCAGCGATCTGCCTGATCTCAAAACCTACAAGGAGGCATCCCGGCAATTCACCTTCCCGGTTTTTGCAGATTCGCCCTGCCAGGAGATGCCCGTTGATATGATACGGTCGGTTGCTGCGCAGATGGAAACACTGCCTTTTGCCACTGTCAACTTTTGCGGCACCGGCATCCTGGACGACCCCCGGTTTGGCGGATATCGCCGCATCTTCGGGAAGACCTCCTTCCGAAGGAAATATCACGTAAACCTTCGTCATCTAATCATTCCGCTTACCTTTATCCCGGGAAAAAACGAACACCTGGCCCTCTATTTTACCTTTCCGCCAGATCAACAGCAGCTTGATTTGCTTCAACTGGCAGTGCAAAGCTACGCCAAACATCCCGGGGTGGAATTTAACTTTATCGTACAGGAGAGCCGGGAAGTGGATTATGCTTCGGAACTGATTTCAGGACTGGGAATCAAGCATGCAGGGTTCAAACCATACCTGAATGGTGAAAATATCCGGTTTTTCGAGGATCAGGTCTTCATGTCGGAGAGCGACATTTATGGCTCCAAACCGGGCCGAAACGAAGTTTTTTCAAGAATTTCTATGAACCAGAATGATTATGGCAAGCTGACGATCTTTCCCAACGGGGATGTTTATGCAAATGTGAACGATCCGCTGCTGGGCAATTTAGCCAGCCATACGGTTGCTGAACTGGCCGGCAGGGAGCATGAAACCGGTATAAGCTGGAAGAGAAGGCGTATGGATGTCGAACCCTGCAGCCATTGCCTCTACCAATTCCTGTGCCCGCCTGTAAGCAGCTATGAGATAATGACCCGGCGATTTAATTTTTGTCATATCCTTCGGTAATGTTCAGGGAATTTTCACACAATGTCACGATATCCCTGCGTTTACTGACCAGGAACAAGGTTTACACGACGATTAATCTTGCGGGTCTCGTATTGGGACTCACGGTTTCCTTCATCCTGCTTATTTTTGCCATCAACGAGGTCAGTTTTAACAAGTGCTATACCAATGCCGGCCGTATTTACCGCGTAATCAACAGGGATAATAGCGGGAACCAGCTTGCAATAGGACCCTACGTTTTGAAACCACTGTTATTGTCTTACTTCCCGGAGATAGAGAAATCGGCCCGGCTTGTCAACCTGAATTATTCGCTGGGAGAGGTTACCATCAACAGGTCGGGCGTTTACAGGAGCATCCAGGGGTTCTTTTGCGCCGACCAGGAGGTGACCGGGATTCTCGAAATGAAGATCATCCGTGGAAGTCAGCACCATTTCATGCGTCATCCGCATGATGTGATTATTTCCAACAACTCGGCGCATAAATATTTTCCTTCGGCCAGCCCGATCGGGAAATCCATTGAGGTTAAAATCAATAATCAGCTATATTCGTTAACCGTTTCGGGTGTTTTCCAGGATCTCCCCTGGAATTCGACCTTCCAGGCCGATATCATTGCCACCCCGGGTTTCTGCAAGGAGGTCATGCGCCAGATTTATCCTGACCCGGAAGCCGAATTGGCATCGATCAATGATTACAGCTTTGAAACGATGGTCCTGCTGCGTAAAAACGCGCATATCGGGGCACTTGAGTCCCGCCTGCCCGCATTCTGCAAGGCCATTAAATTCGACCAGGGCAGTTTCAGCTTTCAGAACTTCAGGGACACCTATCTCCATTCGGGAAACATTCAGAATGATTTTATTGCCAAAGGCAGTACGCAGAACCTTTTTGTTTACCTCTCCCTCTCGCTTTTTATATTAATCCTGGCTTCGGTAAACTATTCCATGCTGAGCGCAGCCCGTTCAACCTTACGGTTCAAGGAGATCGGCGTCAGGAAGGTGCTCGGTGCATCCGGCAGAAACCTGAGGAACCAGTTATTGACCGAATCGGTACTGCTGACCCTTGTCGCATTTCCCCTTTCGCTGCTGTTGCTTGGTCTTATCGATCCGGTTGTGGAACAATACTTCGGATACAGGATACACCTCGATTCAACGAGCCTGCTGCCCTACCTGTTCATTTCAGCGACCCTGTCGGTGCTGATCGGGCTCGTTTCGGGCCTCTACGTCGCCCTCTACCTCTCTTCCCTTGACCCGGTCATCGCGCTGAAATCAAATTACATCATCTATAAAAAGGTCAGTTTAAGCAAGATCTTCATTGTTTTCCAGATACTGATCACCCTGGTCCTGTTCATCGGGCTGGTCCATGTGTATTTGCAGATCCGCCTGTGTTTCACGAATGAACAGGGCATCAACCAGCAAAACCTGCTGATAGCATCCTTCAACCCCGACGAAAACCGCATCTACCGGCTCATAAAGCACGACGTGCAGCAAGGCAGGTTTGTTTCATCCGTGACGGGCGCCTCCATTCAGATCCCGGCGAACGACAGCAGGAAAGTAACCATCGCCATGCCAAACCGCAAAGAGGGTTATGAGTTCGAAGTATTGACGGTTGATTACAACTTTTTCGAAACGCTTGGCGCGAAATTTGTCTCAGGGGGGGATTTCCGGCCCGGCGATCCCGCCAATGCAAAATCGGCCGTGATCAATGAAGAGGGGGCCCGGCTGATCGGGTATCAGCCACTGACCAACAACCAGATCAGCAGATACAAGATAATCGGCGTGGTCAGGGATTTCAACATCCATTCCCTCTATAAAAAGATCGCCCCGACGCTGTTCAAACTCCAGCCAGAAGCGTGTAACAACATGATCATCAAATATAAATCAGGGAATGAATCAGAGCTCCTCGACATCATGAACAAACGGTGGAACAGTATTGTCCCGGATATCCCGCTGGAATATAAATTCTTTGATCAGCAGTTGAATGTGCTGTATATCAAGGAACAAAATTTTGGCCGGGTAGTCGGCATTTTCACCCTGCTGGCATTTATCATAACGGGCATGGGGTTGTTCGGGCTTGCCATGCTGATCGTCGAGCGCAGGATGAAGGAGATGTCGATCAGGAAGGTGTTTGGCGCCACTCCTGGCAGCATTGTTTACCTGATCCAGAAGGAGTTTATCGTCTACATTCTTATTGCAGCGCTGGTGGCCATTCCGCTTGCCTGGTATTTTTTATCCTTATGGCTCGGCCAGTTCTATTATAGGATCGGGTTGCACTGGTATATGTTCCTGTTTTCGGTTGTGGTAGTGGGGATTTTCGTGTCAGCGATCCTGTTTATAAAAACGCTCCGGATCCTGCGGGAAAATCCTGCAAATGCGCTTAAATACGAATAATGAAATTCACCTTTTATCACCAGCATGATGCGATGGATTGCGGGCCTGCCTGCCTGCAGATGGTTGCACGGCATTACGGGAAAAAATACCGGATTGTCACGCTGCGCGAAAAGTGTTTCATCACCCGCGATGGGGTTTCATTGCTCGGTATCAGCGACGCGGCAGAGGCCATCGGATTCGACACGCTCGGCGTGCAGCTTTCCTTCACGCAATTATCAACGGAAGCGCCCCTGCCCTGTATTGCCCACTGGAAACAAAGGCACTTTGTCGTGGTTTACCGGATCAGCCAGAAAAGAGGTCACCCGGTGGTTTATGTCGCCGACCCTGCCCATGGCAAAATGGTATTGTCAAAAGAGGAGTTCCTCGACGGGTGGCTCTCCGGGCATGAAGATGAAGGCGCCGGGATCTGCCTTGCCCTTGAACCGGGCGAGGCTTTTGACCAGCAGCCTGATGAAACGCCCCGCACCTCGAAGATCAGGTTCCTTATCCCCTATATCAAACCCCGCCAGCGGGCCATCTTATTCCTGCTCCTGGGCATGGTCGCAGGCAGCCTGATCCAGCTGGTTTTCCCGTTTTTAACACAATTTATTGTCGACAAGGGTATTAAAAACCGGGACCTGAGCTTTATCACACTGGTCCTGCTCGGCCAGCTGGCCCTGTTCATCGGCCTGACCGTCATTGAATATGTGAGGGGGTGGGTATTGCTTCACCTCAGCATCCATATCAACATTTCGCTGATCTCCGATTTCCTGGGTAAAATCATGAAACTGCCGATCGGGTTTTTCGATTCGAAAATGATCGGCGACCTGATGCAGCGGATCCAGGATCACCAGCGGATCCAGTCATTCCTGACCATGAGTTCGCTGAATGTGCTGTTTTCGACCATTACCTTTATCATCTTCGGGGCTGTATTGTTATATTACAATCTGCTGATTTTTGTCATTTTCCTCATTGGCAGCGTTCTTTATGCCCTCTGGGTCTACCTGTTCATGAAAAAACGAAGGGAGCTCGATTACCTGCGTTTTTCAAGGTTGTCGGAAAACCAGAACACCCTGATCCAGATGATCACGGGTATGCAGGAGATCAAACTGCAAAATTGCGAAGAGCAGAAACGCCAGGAGTGGGAAACCATCCAGAACAATCTCTACAAACTAAGTATCAGGAGTTTAAGTCTCAACCAGTACCAGAGTGCCGGCGCCCTGTTTTTCGTGAGGACCAAGGATATTTTCATCACCTTTCTAACTGCCAGCCTGGTCATCAAGGGGGAGCTCACCATCGGCATGATGTTGTCGATCCAGTATATCCTGGGCCAGTTGAACAATCCTGTGGAGCAGATGGTGAACTTTATCCGCGAGGCCCAGGATGCCAGTATCAGTATGGAGCGGCTGGAGGAGGTGAATACCCAGAAAGATGAGGAGGACCCGCTGGCCCCCGGGATTAATGCCCTTCCGGAGAACAGGAGTATTACCATCGAAGAGGTCTCCTTTCAGCGCGAAGGGCCGCATTCCCCTTATGTATTGCACAATCTCAGCCTGGTCATCCCTTCGAAAAAGGTTACGGCCATTGTCGGATCGAGCGGCAGCGGAAAAACCACCCTGGTAAAACTATTGCTGGGTTTCTATAAACCCGTCACGGGCAGGATCGTCGTCGGCAACACGCCCCTGGAGGATTTCTCAAGCAGCTACTGGCGCAGTCGCTGCGGATCGGTGATGCAGGACGGGTATATCTTCTCCGACACCATTGGCAGCAATATCGCCCTGAGTGACAAGACCATCGACCAGCAAAAACTTTCGAGGGCCATTACCGACGCCATTCTCGACGACTTCATCAACCTGCTGCCGATGGGAACGGGCACGCGCATCGGGCAGGATGGCGCCGGGATCAGCGAAGGCCAGAAACAGCGTATCCTGATTGCGCGGGCAATCTACCGTAACCCTGAATATCTCTTTTTTGACGAGGCGACCAATTCACTCGATGCGTTCAACGAAAGGAAGATTGTTGAAAATCTTACAGGCTTTTTCCAGGGCAAAACCGTCGTACTGGTCGCCCACCGGCTTAGTACGATCCGCCATGCGGACCAGATTGTGGTACTGGAAAAAGGCGAGGTGGTGGAGACAGGCACCCACGATGAGTTGCTGAAGCTGAAAGGATACTATTATAAACTGATCCGGAACCAGCTTGAGTTGGTTTAGGAGTTATCACGTGCAATATGCTTAGAACTGAATCACTGGTAAAGGTATTCCAGGCCGCCGACCTGCAGACGACGGCGCTGAACAACATCGACTTCAGGGTAAAAACGGGCGAATTTGTGGCCATCATGGGGCCGTCAGGTTGCGGGAAATCGACCCTGATGAATATCATGGGCCTGCTGGATACGCCAACTTCGGGCAATTATTATTTCATGGGAAAGAACGTTGCTTCCCTGCCTGAAAAAAAACGGGCGCAGATCCGGAAAGCCAATATTGGGTTTATTTTTCAGAATTTCAACCTGATCGACGAGCTCACCGTATATGAAAATGTCGAATTACCCTTGATCTACCTTGGCACGGGGCGGGACGAACGGAAAACCCGGGTTGCTGAAATGCTCGATAAACTTGAACTGGGGTACCGCAAAAACCACTTCCCTGTTCAGCTTTCAGGAGGTCAGCAGCAGCAGGTGGCCGTTGCACGCTCACTGATTGCAAATCCTTCATTAATACTGGCGGATGAACCAACCGGGAACCTCGATTCGGCCCGGGGGGAGGATATTATGAATTTCCTGACCACCCTGAATGAAGGCGGCACCACCATCGTGATGGTGACCCACTCACAACGTGATGCCGAGTTCAGCAGCAGGATCGTCAACCTGTTCGATGGCAGGATCGTAAGTGAACGGTATTAATGAGGGGCAACGGCCTGTTTTCACGCTGCCACCATCGCAACTGGCCGGTGCGTCAGAGTTTGATGGTGAACACTGTTTTTTCTCCCGGGACTGAATAATAATCAAGATTCCCGCCGTGAAGCCTGACAAACTGCCGAGAAAGGCTGAGCCCGATTCCCGAACCCTTTTCCTTCGTGGTGAAAAAAGGAACAAATATATTTTCGGCAACCACAGGGGGAATTCCCTTTCCGTTATCCTCCACCTCGATGAAGGTATGCTCATTGGCCGAATAGGCCGAAAGTTTAATGGTGCCCTGATGGTTTTCAGCGCAGGCCTCCATTGCGTTTTTAAACAGGTTGATCAGAACCTGTTCAAGCAGTTTCCGGTCCATCCTGATCTGCAAACCCGGGTGACAGGATATGACCACACTGATGTGCCGCTGCTCAATCTCTTCCTGGAAAAGCAACTGGATATCAAGGAACATGGGCTTGATTATGATATCCTGGAAATTTGGTTTGGGTAGGTTTGTCAGGTCGCGGTAATTGTTGACAAACTGGATCAAACCCTCCCCGCGTTTTTCAACCATTGCCAGTCCCTTCACCGTTCTTTCTATTGACTGATCCGTCACCTCTTCAGGTTTTATAATACGCCCTGAATCCTTCATGATGAACATCCGTGAAAGCGTATTGACGACAGAGGTGATCGGCGTGATGGAATTCATGATTTCATGCGTCAGCACCCTGATGAGTTTCTGCCACGATTCGACCTCTTTCTGGTCAAGTTCAGCCTTTATGTTCTGCAATGAAACCAGGTGAAGACTTTTTAAACCGGCTTTAAAATCAACCTTTTTAACGGAAAGCTGAACCATCTCATCGTCGATGGTAACCGAAACCAATTCTGTCTTTTCGGCTTCAATGTCCAGCAGGAACCTGCCAAATCCCTCCTTATAGGCGTCAAGCCTGGAAAGGTTTTTAACCACATGCACCTTAAACATGCGCTTGGTAGCATCATTCATGAATTCCACGCGGCCGTCGTCGGCAAAGGAGATCAGGCCGACGGAGGTTTGGTCAACGATGGTTTTAAAATAGTTATTCCTGATTTCACTGTCAAGGCGAAGCTTCTCCAGGTTCTGGTTCAGCTGGTTAAAATAGTGGTACATTCTCGCGAATTCATTGCGCTTCATGGAAGGAGAGAACGAAGTTGTGGCCTCCCCGCTCAGGTATGCCAGGAAAATGTCTTCAAGCTTTGTATTGATATTATTGATATACCGGATCATTTCCGCGGCCTGGATCACCAGGATACATGCGGTAATGATGATCAGCGACACGTTGGGCAGGCGGAAAACGATGAAAAAGAAGAGCAGCGAAGTAAACAAAAGCAGAATAACCCTGGCCAATACATTGACATAGAATCTTCTAGAGACCATACTGCTTTATCTTTTTATACAACGTAGGCCTTGAAATGCCAAGTTCCCGTGCAGCATTTGACAGATTCCCCATATTCCGCAGCAGGGTTTTACGGATAATTGTTTTTTCGTAATCATCGAACGAGGCCGGCACATTGGCAGGATTATTGCCGGTGAGGGGAACCTTTTTCAAAAACAGGTCGTCGGCCTGGATTACGCGCGAATCGGAAAGAATCACAGCCTTCTCAATGGAATGTTCCAGTTCCCTGATATTCCCGGGCCACGGATAATTTTTCAGCGCCTGCAGGGCCTCCTTATCGAAGCTCATCTCCCCCTTGCCATATTTCAGGGAAAATTTGTCAAGAAAGTAAACCGACATCAGGTCAATATCCTGGCCGCGGTCGCGTAATGGCGGCAGGTCGATTTGTATTGTATTGATCCTGAAAAGCAAATCCTGCCTAAACAGTCCTTCGACCACCATCTTTTCCAGGTTTTTGTTGGTAGCGCAAATTAACCGGATGTCGATCGGTACTACTTTATTGGAGCCAATGGGCACGATTTGCCGCTCCTGGAGCACATTGAGAATCTTCGTCTGCATGTTGAGCGAGAGATTCCCTATCTCATCCAGGAAAAGTGTACTCTGGTTCGCACTTTCGAACCGCCCGATCCTGTCGATCCTGGCATCCGTAAAAGCCCCCTTCTTATGCCCGAAAAGTTCACTCTCGAACAGGGAAACCGGGATGGAAGACATGTCGACCGTTACCATCAGTTTCTTCGACCGGTTCGACTTTCGATGTATTTCTTTGGCAATCAACCCCTTCCCTGTGCCATTTTCACCCGTAACCAGGATATTGGCGTCGGTTTGAGAAACCTTATCCAAAATATCCATCACTCTCCTGATTTCAGGGCACTCCCCGATAAAATCGGGAAACTGACGGTCCATATCAGGCTGGAGCAACTTGACATTTTGCGGCTTATCCTTAAGTTCCGACATCGATTTCCTGAGTTTCAACCCGGCCTTTAAAGTATCCAGTAATTTATCGTTATCCCAGGGTTTAAGAATAAAATCAGTTGCGCCTATTTTAATGGATCTTACCGCAAGATCGATATCACCATAAGCGGTCATCATAATCACACAAATCGACGGGTCCATTTTCAGGATCTCGGCAAGCCAGAAAAGCCCTTCATTCCCCGTATTGATCCCGGCCGTGAAGTTCATATCCAATAAAACAAGATCATATTGTCCCGTTCTGATGGTGGAGGGTATCAGATTCGGGTTCGTAAGAGAGGTAATTAGGTTAAACTCAAACTCTAAAAAAAACTGCAATGCCTGCAAAATCTCAGGATTGTCCTCTACAATGAGCAAATTCCCCTTTTTCTCCATAGTGAACGCGGTATAAAACTGTAAACAAAATTAAGCCTATTTTACAAACTATGTAAATTAAAATTGCCATTTTACAGCGAACTTTACAATAATAAATCAATAAATATTTGATAATACACTGTTTAACATTTTGGCACAATTATTGAATTGGTATCATTCACATTGTAAATCGAATGTCGGAGCAAACAGTTATCATACATATCAGCGGGTACTGGAGAGAAGAGAGTAAATCCGAGATCAAAAAGTCTCCGGGTCTCTTCTTTGTGTATGAAACTCATGGCAAGGAGGGCGATCAATCGCTCGACCTGTTAAGGTTGATTTATATTGGCGAGACAGACAACATCCGGGCGGCTATTGCTGATCATGACAGTCACAATGCCTGGCAGAAATCCATCAAACCCGGGAATGAATTATGTTATGCTGTTGCCCAGGTCGATTCATTCCTGCGGAAACGCGTGAAGGCTGCCTATGTATTAACCCACAAACCACCGGCTAATCCTGACACGCAGGCCCCCTTTCCATACGATAAAACCACGCTCCTTTCCACCGGAAGGACAGCCCTGATAAACCCGGTGATCACCCTGAAAAAAAACACACCGGCGTGCTCCGATACGGCCATGTACCGTCTCCGTAATGAGATGATCCCTGTAAGGACCACCCGTGTTTTCTCCTTTGCCTCGCCCGCAAGAAGATATGCCATCGGGGAATAAAGGCATTCTCTCCCTTGTTGGATTTTCAGCCTGAAAGGCATGAACGCGCTTACCTAAAACAGCCGGAACTCTCCATGCAGCCTATCTTGATGGCATCCCGCTTTGGAAACTACGCACATCCAGGCAGCAGGTCGCAGTACCAGAATCCATGGTCATACGGGCTTTCATCACGACGGTCGCCGGCAATGTCACCATCGTCACCCCGGTTTTCCTGCTTTCGGGCAGGCTGGTATTTCCTGTAGACAATCTCACCCTTTTCAAAAGGCACGGGACTCGAAAAAAACGGGGCATCATAAACAAAACTGTGGTACTCCCCGTTTTCGCCACAGGGATCGACATTCGCGGGCAGGTCCTTTATAAAATCATCATCGATGATCCGTCCTGCAAAACTTTTATCCAGGTATTGTTCATTTACGCAGGTTATGACAGCCTTGAAACCCGAACCGATGAACTCCCTGATCAGCTGGCGGGTCGGGATTCCCCACAGGGGAAAAAGCCCGCGCAGATTTACCTCCGCCAGTTTATCCTCCCTGTATTTCCGCAGATCCTCCAGGAAGATATCGCCGAAAACAGAGATGGTTACACCTTTATCCTGCAAACCTGCCAACGCTTCGGCCATGGTTTTGTCATAGGTCTCCATGGAAGGCATCTCCGGGATGGGGAGTTTCACCAGGGGCAGCCCGGTGCGTTCAGCCTGCATTTCAAGCAATGCCGATCTCACCCCGTGCATCGAAACCCGCTGGTAGGGCTCACTGATGGTGGTCAGCAAGCATACGATCTCGATTTTTTGTTCAAGCAGAACCTTGTGCAGGCAAAGTGCGGAGTCTTTTCCCCCGCTCCAGTTGAATATGGCTTTTTCTTTCTGAAGCATTGTGTGCGGTGGGTCTTCTCTGTTTCTTTACAGTTAATCTTTATCTTTTACCATCAGCCGCAGGGTCTTTCCATTGCCATCGGGGGTCTCAACCCTGAGCAGGTAGATTCCCGGGGCAAGCCCTGGAACCGGGAACAGGAACGACCCGCCTTTTTGGCAATGGTCCTCCAGCAACGACCTTCCGGTTATGTCGTACAACTTCAGCTCCTCTCCGCCTGAGAGTCCGGTAATCGTTACCGCATGCTGTGCCGGGTTCGGAAAGAGGCTGAGCGCACCGATCACAGTTTCACCGGTTCCTGTGTAATAGCCCCCCGTGCCATGCACGGGAACCGACTGGTTGCCGGCGTTTATACTGACATAAACATTGGCGCTCTTTGAACCGGGCGTTGCCGGTTTGAAGGCCACTCCCACCCGTGCAGTATCGCCCTGGGCCAGGGTAAGCGGGTAGGTATTGCCGTCATTGAGCAGGAACTGCGCCGGGTCAAGTCCGCTGAGTACCGCGCCGGTGAGGATCAGGTTCCCGGTTCCCGTGTTCGTAAAAGCAAGGCTTTGGTAGGCTGACTGGCTTCCGGCAGGGATATTGCCGAACTCCAGCGATGCGGGCACAGCGGTGAAGACAGGGTATTCGGGGTAGAACTCGATAAGGAAGGTGATCGCCTGTCCCTGGGGGTTGATCCCTGCCCCGATAAATTTGTTCCCATCCTCCGAGGCGTCGTTGATGCTGTAGAAGGTCCACTGCTGGGCATCGGTCATTCCGCGCGAAAAGGCATAATCGTTGAAGGTCATCAGGGTCCCTGTTGAGTCGCGCACAAAGGCGCGGCGTTTGGGTGGCGTTGGCGGCACGCCGTTGGTATATCCGAACACCGTGCCATTGTTCAGCACCGTGGTAGGTGTAATCCCGCCGGGGACAAGGGTATTACTGAACAAAACCGTATTGGCCAGCGACCACAAAAAACCCTGGTTGCCAAGCGTCCCTGTGACATAATTTCCGCCGGTGCTGGATCCGAAGCCTTCACCGTATTGGGAATTGTCGATATAATGAATCAACCCGTTATCCCAGATCACGGGGGTGCGGCTGGCAGCCGGGAATTCGGCCCATCCAAAAACAACCTGCCCGTTTCCGCTGATCCCGGAGGCATGGGAACCTTGTCCCACCCCTGCCCCGATATTCGTATATCCCCCGGTATCTGTCAATTTGAAGGCGCTGTATACATACCCGGGATAATACTGCATCCCTACAACCGCGGTTCCGTCGGCGGTGATATCGTATCCCACGTTGTAATCGGTGGCGAAAAGCGAGGGCGAGCCGGGGTTCATCCCCAGGAAGGTCCACTGGCCTGTGGCCGGCAGCCAGGTGCCTGCCGCCGTGACATTACTGCCATTGTACACGAGCGCCGGGTCGGACCAGGCACCGGCGCCCTTTCCGTTATCGGAAACACCGCCCATGTCGCCGGTCATATTGATGAGGCCTGTAGCGGCCGACCAGTAGTAACTGGCGCCCCCGCCGAACTGGGTCCCGGCAACATGCATCCCGTTGGCTGAAATGGCGGTGGGATAGGTGTATAGTGACACAAGGGTTGTAACGACAGCGCCCTGGGTGGAGCCAGGATTATTTGCAGCGCCTGGCTGTCCCTTCAACAGTGATGGCACACACATCAACATTATCAAGCCTGCAAGGCCACAGAATCTGACTTTCATGTTCCGAAATTTGTTCAAAGATATGACAATCCGTATGTCCTGCAACTTACCCGGCAGGAAGTCCATTTTCGGTGTCTTATCGATCGGTTAACGGCCGGGAGTTTAGACGAGGCTTAGACAAGCCTGAGGGTAGGGTTAGCGGAGGTATCCATTTATTGTATTTGACTCTTAACGTTAAGGAGACTTATGCAGGACAAGGCATAGGGAGGTGATTTGGGACCAGGACGGCGTGTGTAATGGTGTATGAAAATAAAAAAAAGGCCTCCGGGAAAAATTCCGAAGGCCTTGATTTTGCTGGTCGGGGTAGCAAGATTCGAACTTGCGACCTCCTGCTCCCAAAGCAGGCGCGATAACCGTGCTACGCTATACCCCGAAAAAAAGTACGAATTAGGTCTGCAAAGGTAACATAATTTCAGTAGCGGCGAAGAAATATCTATTCTTATTTCAGTTTCCCGCAATGGCCCATATGCCAGGATGATATATTTCCAAAACGAAAATCCAACCGATAATATCAGGCAGCAGGAATCCTCTTTTTTTTTTAATTTTACATTCCTTCCCGCCTAACAGGCGGGAATTGTAACGATTTAACGGGAATCATTGCTCCGGCTATATGAATCAATGATAAAAAACCTCCTTAACCGGTCAACCACCATGTCAACATCTGGACGATTCCTGCTCTGCTGTCTCCTCCTCACGGCCTTGATTGGCTGCAAAAAAACGGAAAAGAAAACACCGCCTGCCGTCCAGGTTCAGCCCCGCGACACGCTTTACGTTACCATGACGGCGATCACGGATATCAATGCAGGGGGAGCCACCTTTCACGCCAGGATCACCAAATCGGGCAACGCGAATATCATTGAACATGGCTTTGCGTGGAGTGACAGTGTACTGTTACCAACCCTTGCCGATGCCAAGAGGTCGTTTACTGCAACACCTGATACCGCCTACAGTTTCAGGGTCACCTACGACCTGTATAAACAGCATCATTACCATGTCAGGGCCTACCTGAAGACCGATACTTCGCTTCTTTACAGCAACCTTCTCTCCTTTACCAGCCTTGGTTGTCTGCCACCAGCCATTACGGTCCTCCTTCCCGACTCTGCCTGCGGCGGCAGGACCATCCTGGTCACAGGAAGCAACTTCAGTCCCAAAGCCTCCCGCAACAAGGTCTTTGTCGGCTCAACACCGGCGTCGATCATCAAATCGGCCAACGATTCCCTTTGGATCCTGGTCCCCATGACGCCTGTAACCAGGCAGGTCAGTATTTCGGTCACCACCGCAGGCCAGCAGGGGACCAGTCCCGGCCCGTTCAAATGGATCAGCCCGTGGGACGACCTGCCGCTGTTCCCCGGGGAGGCGAGGTTCGGCAACGCCTCTTTTATGATTGGTTCAAAAGGATACCTGTGCCTGGGCATGACGGGTATGAACAGCTTTGCGTCGCCCCTGCTGTGGGAATACAACATGGTCACAAACAGCTGGCAGACAAAGCAGCAATTCCCCGCTCCATCAAGGAACAACGCCATCGGTTTTTCCATCAACGGGATGGGTTACATGGGGCTGGGCGAGGATGCCAGCTATTTACAGTTCAGGGATCTCTGGCAGTATGACCCGGCTGCCGATGCCTGGCTGCAGAAAAGCAGCTTTCCGGGCAACCTCACCTCCTACATTCCCGGGGTGGCATGGTTCGTACTGAACAACAAGCTTTATCTCTATTCTCCCTGTGATGTTAGCTTCTGGGAATATGACCCGGCTGCCGATCACTGGAGCGCCATGCCACTCAATAAAACCTTTACGGGTAAATGGATATCCGAGGGGTTCACATGGAACAACCGCGGGTTTTTCATCCAGCTGGCCACCTCAGGCAGCGGCAACGGCGCCGTGCTGTGGGAATATGACCCGGCAGCCAGCCTGGTTTCAAGGGCCGATTCCATTGGCACAGGGTACAGCTGGATCAACCACGGGAGCTTTATCCTGCAAAACAAGCTCCATCTCCCCTTAAGGGGAAACCAGCTGCTCGAATATGATCTCATTTCAAAAACAGGCTTTTACCATGATTCGCCTGTCGACCAGGAAGATTTTAATGCGGTTTTCCTCCTCCCCGGCAGGGCATTCCTGGGAAAATCGGAATCCAACAGCTTCTACCGCTTTTATCCCCGATAGAAGACAGGTAACGGGAACATTCCGGCAAATCCGGGGATGGTTATGGACCGGGGCAGGGAATCGCCGGTTCAATTGACAGATCAGGTTATGTTTGCTGCAATACGACCGTTCCTTCACGATTGATATCGTGATGATTGTCGGGATTGCACGGGATGGTGAAATAGAATGCGGAACCCAAACCCGGTTGGCTTTCAACCCTGATGGCGCCCCCCAGCATCTCAACATAGGCTTTGGATATGGCAAGTCCGAGTCCGGAGCCCTGCATGGCCCTGGAATCCTCGATGTCGGCCTGGATAAACCGCTCAAAAATGGCATCCTGCCGGTTTTCGGGAATTCCTATCCCTGTATCCTTCACGAAAAATTCCAATTCGGCAGGGACAACATTACCGGATACAGGAACCATGGCATTCACCCGGTATCCAAATTCAATATAACCCTGCTCGGTATATTTGATGGCGTTTTTCACCAGGTTTGTCAGGATGGCATAGATCTTTTCGCTGTCGGACCGGATAACGGCCCTGTCGTCGCCCAACCCGTTCCGGTAAGTAAAAATCACCCCCTTTTCCTTCACCTCGGGGCTGAAGAAGGAGTGTATAAAGGCCATCTGCATGTTGATATTGGTTTCAGCAAGCACCACCTCTGTCTGCCCCGCCTCGATCTTTGAAATATCGACAATATCGTTGATGGTGTTAAGCAGTCGTTGACCACTCTTTTCAATGATCCTTACATAATGCTGCTGCTCCTCCCCCGTAAGGTCCTGTTCTTTCAACAACCCGGCAAAACCCAGGATCCCGTTCATGGGAGTGCGGATCTCATGGCTCATATTGGCCAGGAACGCCGATTTGAGTCTGTCGCTTTCTTCGGCCCGGTCTTTGGCCAGTACCAACTCGGCAGTTCGTACCGCTACCTTTGATTCAAGGGTCTTATTTGCCTCTACAATTTCCGCGTTTCGGGCATCGAGCTGCCGGTTCAGGAAAAAATCCCTCCGTGTATAGTACTCAATGTTATAGGCGGCGAACATACCGATGAGGTTTGTGGCTATAAAAAAGAAATCGTTGATAAGCAGCATCTCCGATCCAACCGGGGCGAAGGTCAGTGCGCAGACATTAAAAAAGAGAAGAATGATCCAGCCGGCAAGTGATGCCAGGAAAAAACGAAGTTTGATAAAGAAGTAACCAGTCGAGAAGATGATCATCATGCCGGCATAATAGGCATAATTATCGGCTGCCTTCAGCGTCAGCACAGCGCCGGCGAACCCGCCAATCAGGAGACCTGCGAATATGGCTTCCTGCCATATTTTCCTGAAAAAACCAGTAAAGGAGAGCAGCAGCACGGCAGAAAGGCCGGGCAACACCACCCCGTAACGGATCAGGTGGAAAAGACCGACAAAATGCTGATCGATGCGGCTGTCAAGAAAACCGAAGGTTTCGTAGATCAGGGTAACCAGGAAAAAAGAGACCCTGAACTGGGTCAGGGAGTCCTGGAAATATTTTTCCATGTAAACCTCCTCCTGATCCCCCCGGAATGAAAGCGTTATCCTGTTTAAACCCATCCCCCGGGATTGTTCCCGGTCGGGATGTTCCTTGTAATACTGTTTTTTCATTGCAAAAATATACCACGCATAGCAGTTTTGCGCAAAAAAAAACCTTCGCGGATCCCTGGTTTGCCAGGGTTTGCGAAGGCTTCCGCGGAGAAGGGGGGATTCGAACCCCCGGTACAGTTTCCCGTACGACAGTTTAGCAAACTGTTGGTTTCAGCCACTCACCCACCTCTCCAATAGCTAATCAAGATTTTACGGCAGCCCCGCCATTTCGTCCTTCACCCGGGTCAATCCTTCAGGCAGTTGTACTTCAACCGCCTTAAACAACCAACCTCAATGCTGCCTCCCGGAATTATGATCGGGAGTGCAAAATTAGGAATTCCTGCGCGTTAAACAAATTTTTTTTCATATTGATGATTTTCCTTACGGGATGGGAGTTTTTCTTAATTTTGACAAGAGTAAAAAATTGGTAAATCAAACGTTAACTACACTGATTATGAGCGGTAAAACATTTGCAGAAAAGATCTTCGGAGCGCCAAAAGGCAGTATCGTATTTGCCACGCCCGACATCATTTTATCACACGACAACACCTCGAGCATCTACAGCACCTTTAAAAAAATGGGGGGAACCGTATTGGCCAACCCCGATGCGCTGCTGATCATCCTCGACCACAATGCTCCCCCGACGAATTCAAAACTTGCAAACGATTACCAGGTAATCCGTGAATTTGTCGAGAAATTCGGGATCAAAAAGTTTCACGACGTAGGCGACGGGATCTGCCACCAGTTGATGGCCCGGTATGCAAAGCCTAAAATGATCATCGTCGGCAGCGACAGTCACACCAGCACCGCCGGGGCCTACAACGCGTTTGCAGCGGGCATCGACCGCACCGAAACGGCAGGGTTGTGGAAACAGGGCGAGACCTGGTTCCGCGTTCCCGAATCGGTGAAGATCACCCTGACGGGCCACCTTCAACAGGGGGTATATGCCAAGGACCTAGCCCTCTGGATCATCGGGATGATCGGCTCAAGCGGCGCCGACTACATGTCGATCGAATATCATGGCGAGGGGGTGAAGAGCCTGACCATCTCCGACCGGATGGTGCTGTCGAACCTGGCCTCGGAAATGGGAGCCAAAAACGCCGTATTCCCGGCCGACGAGGTGCTGGAACAACATTTCGGAACAAAACTGGAGGGGCTCTGGGCCGATGCGGATGCATCCTACCTGCAGGAGATCGTGATCAGCCTCGGCGACATCTTCCCGGTGGTGGCCGCGCCGCATCATGTCGACAATGTCAAGGCGGTGTCGGAGGTACAGGGTACCAAAATCCAGCAGGCGCTGATCGGCACCTGCACCAACGGCCGCCTGCAGGACCTGCGCGAAGCCGCCGCGGTGCTGAGGGGCCAGACCATCCCGAAATATATGCAGCTGCAGATCATCCCCGCCTCCAAAGAGATATTCATGGAGGCGATGAAAGAGGGGCTCATCGAGACCTTTATGGAGGCCGGCGCCAATGTGCTCTCCTCCTCCTGCGGCCCCTGCCTGGGCACCGGCCAGGGTATTCCCGCCGATGGCTACTCGGTCATCTCCACCGCCAACCGCAACTTCAAAGGCAGGATGGGCAACAACGCCTCCAGCGTTTATCTTGGCTCCCCTGCGACCGTAGCAATTTCAGCATTGCATGGTGAAATCACCGACCCCAGGGGCATCGTCGCCAACGACAAATTCCCCTACCATGCCCCCCAGAGCGCAACCGTCGACATCGCCGAAGGCGACGACCGTTACAGCGGCGGCACCTGGAACTATGCCGATGTCGACAACCTCAACACCGACCAGATGTTTGCCGGCAACCTCACCTACAACGTGCAGAGTTCGGAGCCTGAGAAGATCATGCCTTACCTTTTCAAGGGATTTGACAACAGCTTTTCCGACAGGGTAAAGGCGGGCGATGTGATCATGGCCGGGGCAAACTTCGGCTGCGGCAGCTCGCGCGAACATCCTTCCGTTGGGCTGGCCTTTGCCGGCATCAAGGCGGTGGTGTGCAAATCGGTGAACCGCATCTTTTACCGCTCGGCCGTGAACCAGGGGCTCCCCATCATCCTGGTCCCCGAAGCTGTCGATGCCTTTGTCCAGGGCGAACCTGTGGATATCGACTTTGAAAAGGGGCTGGTCCTGATTGGGACAAAACAGTATGCCTTTGCTCCCCTGCCGACGAAGCTCATGGAAATTTTTTCCGCCAAGGGACTGGTGAACTATGTAAAGAATAAATGAAAAAATTCCTGGCTCCCCTGCTTTTCATCGCAGTGGCAATTGCACTCGTCATGATATTGGGGGCCTTCTTCCCCAAGTATGCGGGAATGCTCGCAACCCTCTTCATCTTCCTGGTTGCCGACGGTTACCTTTGGTATTCGGTTCGCGGTCATATCCGCAAGTCGGGCCGGGCAGCCCGTATCGCCGCAACGGCGCTTTACTGGCTGCCGGTGGCACTGCTGATCAGTATCATGGTGTATGGCTCGTTTGTCGCCTTCCTCGACTGGAACCTGCCGCTGCGTACCTATATACTAAGCCTGGTCCTGGTTCTTTTCCTGGCAAAGGTCTTCCCCGTGGTGGCGCTGCTTATTGCCGATATTACCAGGGGAATCATAGTCCTGCAGAATCTTGTTTCAGGAAAGCAGCCCGGGCCCGGTACTCAGATCAGGCGGAACCATGCCGTGCTGGTCACGGGATGGATCCTGGGATTTCTCCTGCTTATACTGCTGGTATCGGGAACCCTCTTCTGGCAATTTGATTTCAGGGTAAACCGCCAGGAGATCCGCCTAAACGATCTGCCGCCGTCGTTCGACGGACTGAAGATTGTGCAGATTTCGGATATTCACCTGGGAAGCTGGGCATCAAAAGAAAAGCTGCTGGAGGCCATGAATACCATCAACGGGCTTAAACCCGACGTGATCTTTTTCACCGGCGACATGTTCAATTACTGTACGGCCGACGGCGAGGGGTTCCAGGATATCCTGCGGGTGCTGCACGCCCCCTTCGGGATCTATGCCATCATGGGAAACCATGATTACGGCGACTATATCAAATGGCCTTCGGATGCCGCCAAACTGAAAAACCTCGGGGATCTTCATCTTTTCTACCATTCCCTGGGATGGAAGCTCCTTTTAAACGCACACGATATCCTGAAGCGGGGGAGCGACAGCATTGCGGTCATCGGGGTTGAGAACTGGGGATCATCCCATCGTTTCCAGCGGTTCGGCGATGTGGCCAAAGCCATCCGCGGCACCGAAACGATGGCCATCCAGCTGCTGCTTTCGCACGATCCGTCGCACTGGGACAGCATTGTCAGCAAAAATTACCGGAATATCGACGTGACCTTCTCGGGTCACACCCATGGCGGCCAGGTCGGCATCAACTGCTTTGGCATTCACTGGAGCCCGATCTCCTGGGCCTACCGGGAGTGGTGCGGCCTGTATGCCAACCCGAAATCCTCCCCTCCCCAGTATTTATATGTCAACCAGGGATTGGGAAACATCGGATACTCAGGCAGAATCGGGATTCTTCCTGAAATAACCCTGATCACGCTGAAAAGAGCAATACAAAAATAGCCCTACAACGAAAATTATACCTAACTTCCCAACCGTAATTAAAGTAAAGATAGCTATTTAAAAATCGCAAATGCTATGGCATTGAACGATCGGGGTTTTTCTGACAACCATCCATCGAGGGAGCAGCTGGTATTGGACACCATTATCAGCAATATCCCTGCCATGGTTTTTTACAAGAACCTCGACGGCATCTATATTGCTGCCAATGAGATGTTTTGCCATCAGTTGAAGACCACTCCGGCCGAAATAATCGGGAAATCGGATTTCGATTTTTATGATGCCTCCTCAGCCATGCGATTCCGTGACTCCGACCTGGAGGTGATTCAAACCGGCAAGTCGGCCGACCTTCTTGAAGACGAGATAGAGGTTGACGGGGAGCCGAGGGTATTTACCACCCGTAAAGTGCTGCTGAAGGACCACGACGGGGTGCCTTACGGGATCATAGGGTTATCCTATGATGTGACCGACACGTACCGTGCCGAGCAGGAACAGATCGAGAGCCGGACCCGTTATAAATACATGTATAACGTTTTCAGGCTGATGGCCGACAACATCCCTGATCTTTTGTGGGCCAAGGACCTGAGGAAACATTACCTTTTTGCCAATAAAGCCGTTTGTGAAACGATCCTGGGAACAACCGACCCGGAGGAACCCATCGGCAGGACCGATCAGTACTTCGCCCAACGTGAGCATCAGGCCCATCCGGAAGACCCCGATTGGCATACCTTTGGTGAAATCTCCGGTGAAACCGACGACCTGATCATGCGGCAGAAGGCTGCCGGGCGCTTTGACATGGAAGGTAATATACGAGGAGAGTATATCTTCCTGGATGTCCAGAAAGCCCCGATCATGGACGATGACGGGAATATGATCGGGACGGTCGGAAGCGGCCGCGACATCACCAAACAAAAGTTGATGGAGCATGAGTTTCATTCCCTCTACCAGAGAAACCAGGCCATCATCAAGGCATTACCCGACCTGATGTTCCTGTTCGACGACCGGGCCACCTACCTTGAAATTTACGCTTCCAGCTCCGGAGAGCTGCTGGAAGACCCTGAAAATATCATCGGGAAAACCGTGGAGGATTTTTTCGATCACGAAATTTCAGGGAAAACACGAGAAGCCATCGCGCAGTGCCTTCTTACCGACACCGTCCAGTCGTTCGAATACAAGATCCTTGTGGATTCACAAACCTGCTATTATGAAGCCCGGCTCATCAAGGTGGATGACAAAAAGGTACTGTGCATCTCCCGGAACATCACGGTACAGAACACCCTGCAGCAGGAGCTGATGGAGGCAAAGGAGAAGGCGGAGGAATCATCACGGCTGAAAACCACCCTGCTCCACAATATGAGTCACGAAATCCGCACGCCGCTCAACGGCATTCTTGGATTCTCGGATATCATGATCAAGGAGCTCAGGGATCCCGACTACCTTGAAATGGCCACCTATATCAACAAATCCGGAAGGCGGCTGATGAAGACGCTTGATTCGATCATGCAGCTGTCGCAGCTCGAATCAGGCATTAAGATGTTACAGGCCGACAATGTCGACCTTGAAATTGAGTTCCGGAAGATTCTTGAGAGTTTTACCGAAATCGCTACGGAAAAAGGGTTGTTTCTTGAGATCCGGGAAATCCCCTCCTGCCAGGGTTATCTCGATGCCTTTTTCTTCAACCAGGCCATTTCCAACATACTGGAAAATGCCATCAAGTTTACCAACGAGGGTGGAGTATATATCGAAGTACAGGAGACCATCCGCGAAGAACACCGCTTTCTGCTGATCCGCATCGTGGATACCGGCATCGGTATTTCAGAGACCCACAGGAAGATCATATTCGACGAATTCCGCCAGGTAAGCGAAGGACGCAACCGGAATTTTGAAGGTACCGGGCTCGGGCTTACCATTGCGATCAAAATGATCCAGCTGCTTTCGGGCGACATCCAGGTTGAAAGTGAAATGGGCAAAGGTTCTGTATTTAACATCACCCTGCCCTTTCCTGAGACGGTGGAGCTGTTCCAGGAGCCGGACTCAACCGCCGGATTGCCTGATCAGAAAAAGCCGGCAGCGAAAAAAAAGGAATCCGTAAAGGTCATTCTTGTTGTGGATGAGGAAGAGGTGAATGCACAGCGGATCCAGGTGTACCTTAAAGGGCAATACAGGGTGGAATGGGCCTCCGACGGAAAGTCGGCCATCGAAATGGTCAAACATCATCCTTATGCCGCCGTACTGGTTGATGTCAACCCGGGGCTCAGCCGGGCAGGCATTCAGGACAACCAGTTGATCAGGACCCTTCGTGCCTGCAAGGAGATCCCCATTATCGCACTGACAGGTTTTTCCAAAGCCGGGGACAGGGATATTATGATGAAGGCAGGATACACCTCCTACCTTACCAAGCCGGTCACCAAACCCGACCTGCTGCAGTTGCTGGGCAGGGTGAACCAGGGGAGGTGAGAAAACCTATTTCGCCCTTGAAACCTGGATAAAGGAGACCTCCACATCGCCTCCCTGCGGGTAGAGGGAGATCCAGTTGTTATCTTCGCGGTACCAGAGATCCTGGTCCTTCACACTGACCAGGCGCTCATTCACTTTCCCTTCAAGATTCAGGTTCTTCATCACGACACCCCCGTTGGCCTGTTTGTCCTTGCCATAACGCATCAGCACGTTGAAGGGTTTGCCCGAGAGATTTTTTATCTTGATATAGATGAAGTTGTTTTTGCGGGAGGCAATGTTTACCGACGCAAATGGAAATTGTTTTTCGGTGCCGGCTGCAATGGTCACGGTTGATTTCAGCACGTCGGCGATGGCGTTCTCGGCGATGGTCCTGCGGATCTTGGCAATCATCTCCCGCGGGTAATTCTCCATCGGCAACAGGTTGGCGGCATCGTTGTAGGAATCAACCGCCTTGTCGAATTCGAAGGTGTTGAAAAACCGGTCGCCATCCGATATGGCCTTGTCATACTGTGATTTGTTGGCGCGGTAGATACTGTCGACCCTGTTGGTGATCAGGGTAATGCGCTCCCTGGGATATTTCTGGTCAGGAAAAATCCCCAGTGCCTGCTGGAAGGCATCCTTTGCCTTGCCATAATCCTTGTCCTTAAAGGAATTATCCCCATTGGCTACCAGGTTTTCATAAAACTTCTGTTTTCCCATCAAATCCTCAAGGGTCTTGTTGATCTCGGCGATCTTCTCTTTCGGATAGGTTGATGATGGCTTTATCTCCTGCGCATTCCGGTATTCGTTGCGGGCATCCTCGTATTTTTTCTCCGCCAGCAACTGATCGGCCTTTGCCGTACTTGCCTTAAAGGCATCCTCTTTGGCCCTGATCTCGGCAAGGATGTCGTCAATTGCAGTAATTTTCTCCTTCGGATAGGTTTCTTCAGGTTTCAGCTGTCCGGCCCCCTGGTATTCGGTCTTCGCAAGGTCGTACGATTTCGCCGCAAGCAGCTGGTCAGCCTTGACGATGGAGGCATGGTACTGGTCATCCAGGTTTTTCTGCTTTAACAGGGCAGCCTGGATCGTTCCGATCTCGGCAAGCTTGTCCCTGGGCAACTGTTCGTTCGGCTTGATCTTCTGCGCATCCAGGTAGGCCGCCTTCGCCTTCTCGTAATCCTTGGCGTCAAGCAGTTTGCCGGCGCCCTCCATGGCAGCGGCATACTGGTCATCGATGGCCTTGAGCCTGGCCACATCGGCAAGCGCCTTGTCGATCTCGGCAAGCTTCGTTTTTGTGTATTGATCCGCAGGTTTTAACCCGGCAGCCTTCTGGTAGGCGGTTTTGGCATCGGCGTAGGACTTGTCGAGGAGGAGTTTGTCGGCGCCGGCAAGCGTGGCGGCATATTCCTCGTCAAGGGCCTTTTGCTTGGCAATGCCGGCCAGGATCGCATCAATTTCAGCGATCTTGGTTTTGGGGTAGGCCTCCTCCGGTTTCAGCGCTGAAGCGCCGGTGTACTCCTCTTTCGCCGGCTCATAGGATTTTGCAAGCAGCTGTTTGTCGGCCCTGGCAATGGCAGCCCGGTAATTTTCCTCCAGGCTCTTTTTGGCGGCCAGGTCGGCAAGGATTTTGTCGATTTCGGCAACTTTTTCCCCGGGATAGCTCTCCGCCGGTTTAACCTTTCCTGCATTGAGATATTCCGTTCGCGCCTGGTCATAGGTTTTCGCGGCCAGCAGTTTGTCGGCGCCTGCAATGATCCCCGCATATTTGTCATCCAGGGCTTTGGCAGCGGCAATTGCAGCCAGGATCCCGTCGATTTCGGCGATCTTTTCTTTGGGATAGGTTTCCTGCGGTTTGATCCCCGAAGCATTGACAAATTCAGTCCGGGCCGGGGCATAGGACTTCTGGACAAGCAGTTTGTCGCCATTGGCGATGGTTGCAGCATAGCGGTCGTCGATATCCTTGAGCCGCGCCAGTTCGGCAAGGGCTTTGTCGATTTCGCCGATCTTGTCTTTTGGGTACTGTTCGGCAGGCTTTAACCCCAGTGCGGCCTGGTATTGCACTTTCGACGGCTCATACGTTTTGTCGGCCAAAAGCTTGTCGGCCTTGACGATCATCACTGCGTACTCCTCATCGAGGGCCTTTTGTTTGGCAATGCCGGCCAGGATCAGGTCGATCTCGGCGGTTTTGGCAACCGGGTATTTCTCGCCGGGTTTCAACCCTGTGGCCTTTACA
Source organism: Bacteroidota bacterium (assembly GCA_037133475.1). GTDB lineage: Bacteria > Bacteroidota > Bacteroidia > Bacteroidales > FEN-979 > CAIVAT01. Next base: position 30,199 of record JBAXOB010000024.1, on the reverse strand, counting down.
TATTCACCACGGGCCACATCATAATTCTTCTCAACCAGGAACTTGTCTCCACTGGCAATGGCGGTCTTGTAGTTTTCATCCAGCGATTTTGCCGCGGCAATATCGGCCAGGATTTTGTCGATCTCGGCAACTTTCCCTACAGGATAGCTCTCTGCAGGCTTTATCTTTTCGGCATCAAGATACCCGGCACGCGACTGGTCATAGATCTTCGCGGCAAGCAGCTTGTCGGCGCCTGCAATGATCGCGGTGTATTTGTCATCCAGGGCTTTGGCAGCGGCAATCCCGGCGAGGATTGCATCGATTTCGGCTATCTTGTCTTTGGGATAGGCCTCCTGCGGCTTTATCCCGGAGGCATTGACAAATTCAGCCCGGGCCGGGTCGTAAGACTTCTGAAGCAGCAGTTTGTCACCATTGGCGACAGATGCCGAATAGCGGTCGTCGAGACCTTTCAGCCGGGCAAGCTCGGCAAGGGTCTTGTCGATTTCGCCAATCTTGTCTTTGGGATATTGTTCCGCCGGCTTTAACCCCAGGGCTGACTGGTACTGCACTTTCGACGGTTCATACGATTTGTCGGCAAGCAGCTTGTCGGCCTTGACGATCATGCCGGCATACTCTTCATCGAGGGCCTTCTGCTTTGCAATCCCTGCAAGGATCACGTCAATCTCGGCGGTTTTCGCCTGCGGGTATTTTTCGCCGGGTTTCAACCCCGTGGCCTTTACATATTCAACACGGGCAACATCATAATTCTTTTCGCCAAGGAATTTGTCGCCATTGGCAATGGCGGTCTTGTAGTTTTCATCGAGCGACTTCGCAGCGGCAAGGTCGGCAAGTATCCTGTCGATCTCTGCAACTTTTCCAACTGGGTAGCTCTCTGCAGGTTTCACCGTCAGCGCCTCCTGGTAGGCTCCCCGTGACTGCTCGTAGCTTTTGGCGGCCAGCAGCTTGTCGGCATTGGCAATGATGCCGGCATACTTGTCATCAAGCGCCTTTGCGGCAGCCAGCTCTTCCAGGATCTTATCGATGGCCCCGATCTTCTCTTTCGGGTACGACTCCTGCGGCTTCAGCACAGATGCGCTGAGATAATCAGCCCTGGCCGAACCATATGATTTTTCGGAAAGTTGTTTGTCAGCCTTTGTAATCAGGCCGCTATACCGGGCCTCAAGCGATTTCTGCTTTTCAAGCCCGGCCAGGATGGTGGTGATCTCGCCGATTTTCCCCTTCGGGTAATCCTCGGCTGGTTTAAGTTTCTGTGCCGACTGGTATTCGGCCAGCGCCGGTTCGTAACTCTTGTCCGCCAGCAACTGGTCGGCCCTGGCAACCGCGGCGGCATACTGCTCCCCGAGGGCCTTATCCTTCGCGGCTGTGGCCAGTACCGCCTCAATCTCCGCAATTTTCGTCCTCGGGTACTGTTCCGAAGGTTTGATGGCCGAAGCATTCGCATATTCCGTCTTCGCCGGATCCCAGTTTTTAGCGGTAAAATCCTGGTCGGCTTTTGCAATGGCAGCCTTATAGTTTTCCTCTACTGTTTTACTGGCAGCCAGGTCGGCAAGGGCCTTTTCTATTTCTGCCATTTTATCCTTCGGGTATTGCTCGGCCGGCTTGATGCCGAGGGCATTCTGGTAGCCTGTTTTGGCCTCGTCGTAATTTTTCGCTGCCAGCAGTTTATCTGCCCCGGCAAGAATTTCGCGGTAATGATCCTCCACGGCTTTGGCGGCAGCCAGGTCGGCCAGGATCTTTTCGATTTCGGAAAGCTTATCTTTCGGATAGGTTTCCAGCGGTTTCAGGTTTTTGGCGTGGATATATTCATTCCTGGCGGGCAGGTACGATTTTTCGGTCAGCAGTTTGTCGGCAGCCGCTATGGATGCGCCATACTGGCTGTCAAGCGCCTTCTGCTTGTCGAGGTCGGCCAGGGCCAGGTCGATCTCGGCAATCCTGCTTTTCGGATAGACCTCGGTCGGCTTCATCTTCAGGGCATTCTGAAATTCTGCTTTGGCCGGCAGGTAGATCCGGAGCATCAGCAAACTGTCGCCGTTGCCAATGGTGTTGGCATACTTCGCGTCGAAGGCCTTTTGTTTGGATTCGGCGGCGATCAGTTTGTCAAGTTCGCCGATTTTGGTTTTCGGATAGATCTCATTTGGCTTTACCGCCAATGCCTTCTGGAACTCCATCCTGGCGGTTTCATAAACCTTGTTGGCATAGGCCTTGTCGCCGGTAGCAATCGCCAGCTTATACTGCTCTTCCTTGTTCTTCAGCGCACTGGCCAGCACAAGGTCGATCTCCGCGATCTTGTCTTTTGGATATTTCTCACCGGGTTTCAGATTCGAAGCCTTTGAATAGGCAGCCCGGGCAGGTTCGTAGGAGAGATCGCCCAGCAGTTTGTCGGCTTCGGCGATGGTTTTGACATATTGTTCTTCGGCCGCCCTGGCCATGGCATCCTCTTGCCCGGTCAGCTTCTGTCCGGCCTTGGAGATCATCTCCTTCGGGTAACTTTCCGTGGGTTTCGCCGAGGTGGCCATCAGGTAATTCTCGCGGGCTTTCAGGTATTTTTTATCGATATAGAAACTGTCGGCCAGCGCAACGTACTTGTCATAATCGGCCTGAGCAGCCTGCATGCGGGCCATGATCCCCTCGATTTCCTTGATCTTCACCCTGGGATAGGTCTGGTCGGGCTTGATGGCCAGCGCATCGTTGTAACTCTTGATGGCGTCGGCATATTTAACATCTGTGAAGTTCTGGTCGGCCAGGACAATCGCCTTCTGGTAGGCCTCATCAACGGCTTTTTTGGCGGCAATCAGGTCGGTCAGCTCTTTGATTTTATCCTGCGGGTATTTTTCATCGGGTTTGATGCCGCTGGCCTTTTTATAGTCAAGCAGGGCCGACTGGTAATTTTTTATCAGGTTGAATTTATCGGCCGAGGCAATGGCTTTGGCATATTCCTCCTCCTTAACTTGTTTATCCACCTGGATCTTGATGATCTCGTTGATCCTGTTTTTCGGATAGGGATCGCCGGGCAGCAGTTTGCTTGCATTTTCATACTCCTGCTGGGCCCTGGCATAATCGCCGGCCTGGAACAGTTTGTCGGCGCTGGCAACAGCCACGTCAAAGAGGGTATTCTGCGCTTTCTGGGAACGCAGCAGTTCCAGCGCTTTCTGCAGTTTTTCCTTCGCGGCTGCATCGCCCGGGTTCAGGCTTACCGCCTGCTGGTAGGCCGATTTTGCATTCAGGTAATCCTTTGCCTTGAAATAGGCGTCGCCGGAGGCTAGCGCCTTCTGCACCGACTCATCCTGAAGCCTCTTGTCGGTCTGCAATCCCTTGACCCTGGCAAGTTTTTCTTTTGCCGTTTGAACACCCGGCTTGATCAGCAGGGCCTTTTCGAGATCCGACTGGCTTTTCGCATAGTTCTTCTCCAACATGGCCTTGTCGGCCGAAATGATCAGGGCATTGTACAACGAATCCTGCGATCCTTTTGATTTACCGGGTATCGAATCATAGCTCCCGACAGCCGCATTTTCGGCAGGTAAATCAGGATGGCCGACCATTCCGGTGTAGGAATAATACAGTCCGAATGCGACAGTGGATACGAGGAAAGCAGATAATATGGGGAAGGATTTAATAAAACCGGATATTTTCATAGGATGCTTGTACGTTCTGATTATAATAAGGTCAACATAATATAACGGGAATTCAGGAAATTAATTTTACCGGGTGATTAATGTTCGATCAAACCGTCTTTGATGGTCAGTTTACGATCGGCCATATCGGCCAGGTCGAGGTTGTGGGTGACGATCACATAGGTCTGTCGAAAAGTATCCCTCAGGCTGAAGAACAACTTGTGAAGCTCAATGGCGGAGGTTGAATCGAGGTTCCCGGAGGGTTCATCGGCCAGCACGACCGAAGGATTGTTTACCAGGGCCCTGGCAACGGCGATCCGCTGCTGTTCCCCTCCGGAGAGTTCCGAGGGTTTATGACCGGCTCGGCTTCTGAGGTTCATAAAATCAAGCAGTTCCATCGCTCTCTTCTCCGCCTCTTTCCTTCCCTGCCCGGCAATGAAGGCAGGGATGCAAATATTTTCCATGGCGGTAAATTCGGGCAACAGGTGGTGAAACTGGAAAACAAAGCCGATGTGCCTGTTCCTGAAATCAGACAATTTCCGCTCCGACAGCTCCCTGATCCTGATCCCGTTCAATTCGACAGAGCCGGTATCGGCTTTGTCGAGCGTCCCGATGATATGCAGCAGCGTTGATTTCCCGGCGCCCGACGCGCCAACGATGGAGATGATTTCACCCTTGGCGATTTCGAGACTGATGCCTTTGAGAACTTTCAGCGGTCCAAACGATTTTTGAATGTTTTCTGCGATGATCATACCGTTGCCTTAAACGGCAAAGTTAAGAAAATTGAAATCTTTGCACGCTCTTTTTTGTAAATCCGATTCAAACTGTTAATTTTGAAAACCAATCAGCGCGGGCATTACCTCCCGGGTATCCGGTAAGTTGCATGCTGTTCACTGAGTATTTCAAAAAACAACCTTCGCCACATGAATCTACACGAATATCAGAGCAAAACAATACTAAAACAATACGGAGTAGCCGTTCCCGAGGGGGCGCTGGCCTTTACCGAGGATGAGGCTGTCAAAGCCGCTGAATACCTGCAGGGAGCAACCGGTACCGACAAATTTGTGATCAAGGCGCAGGTTCATGCCGGCGGAAGAGGCAAAGGCGGCGGGGTGAAAATCGCCAAATCGACCGAGGAGGTTGGCCATTATGCCGAGCAGATCCTCGGGATGCACCTGGTAACGCCCCAGACAAGCAAAGAGGGCAAACTGGTCCGTAAGGTTTATGTTGAGCAGAACATCTATTATCCCGGCCCAACAGAGCCCTCCGAAATCTACATGAGCATCCTGCTCAACCGTCAGAAGGGACACACCATCCTGATGTATTCGCCCCGGGGCGGGATGGACATTGAAGCCGTCGCCGCAGAGACACCCGAACTGATCTTCACCGAGGAGGTCGATCCCAAAATCGGCCTCCAGGCGTTCCAGGCGCGGAAGGTTGCCTTTAACCTCGGGCTGAAGGACGATGCCTATAAAAACATGGTAAAGTTCGTGTTTGCCATCTACAGGGCCTATGAAGGCAGCGATGCCTCCCTGATCGAGATCAACCCGGTATTCAAGACCTCCGACAACAAGATCCTGGCTGCCGATGCCAAGATGGTGATCGACAACAACGCCCTGTTCCGTCACCCCGACATCGCCACCATGCGCGACCTCGACGAAGAGGATCCCATCGAGGTCGAAGCGACCCGCCACGACCTGAACTATGTGAAGCTGAACGGCAATGTGGGCTGCATGGTGAATGGCGCAGGACTGGCCATGGCCACGATGGACATCATCAAACTCTCCGGTGGCGACCCCGCCAACTTCCTGGATGTCGGCGGCTCGGCCAATGCCAAACGGGTGGAGGAGGGATTCAGGATCATCCTGAAAGATCCCGCCGTCAAGGCCATCCTGGTGAATATCTTTGGCGGCATCGTGCGCTGCGACCGGGTTGCCCAAGGTGTCGTCGATGCCTACAAGAATATCGGGGAGATCCATATCCCCATCATCGTCAGGCTGCAGGGCACCAACGCCATCGAGGGCAAGAAACTGATCGACGAGTCGGGACTGAAGGTCCATTCGGCCATTACCCTGAAAGAGGCCGCCGACCTGGTTACGGAAGTGCTGCGGTAACCCGCGCCTCCATCTCCTTCTTAAACAGGAATTCCCTGATCCTTTCAAGCTCCTCCAGAGGGGAGGTTGAAAATGAGAAAGTCTTCCAAGTCACATTCAACATTTTTAATTCTTCTGCAGGATATTCCCTTCCCAGGAAATCGTAAAGATTTCCTTCATCGGAGGTTCCATGGCCGTCATGCGCGGTTTTCAGGTATTGCAGGATCCTCAGCCCGTCGAACTTTTCGTGAAATGCCCTGGTAAAATGATCCAGGTCGCGGTGGTTGACCCGTAATGGCTGAAAGGGATCGCTTTCATTGAAAATCTGCGATAAGAAAGCGGAGACCTTCGTCCCCAGCGGCCCGATATAAAACAGGGGCATCAGCAGGTAGCTTTCCAGGATATCGTCGAACAACGCAGCAGGATAAATGGGATAACTGCTCCAGTCGCCGGCAGCCCCCCTGATCATGGCCGGGCCGGTACCGAAGAAAACCCGGTCGGAGAACCGCGCCTCGGGATAGACCACCTCGTCGTTCCATGCCATCACAAGCCCGAACTTCCTGAGCTTTTGCAGGAAATAGAAATCCTCGCCACTCAGCTTTGGGGTCATCCCCCCGATCGCCCGGTAAGCCCGCACGGGCAGGGCCATGGCCGAGCCCAGCGCGGTAAAGGCATAGGGCGACCCGATACGGTGAAGGTTGAGAAAATAATGTCGCATGTAAATCTCGTACCGCAGCATCGCCCTGTTGGCGGCGGGGTCGCTGCCGGTGCGGTGATAATAGGGTAGCGCCAGCGCCACGGCACCCCGGTTTGTACTGAAATTCAGGGCAATCGAGCCCAGGTATTCGGGCGAAAACACCGAATCGGCATCGAGGCTCACCATAAGCTCATCCGGTCCGGCCATTTTGTCGGCCAGGTCCATCACGGCCTTGCGCGCAAAGCCCACGCCATGCCGTTTCCCGGTCCAGCCATGCCCCTGCGACGAACGGTCGATGATATGGGTTTCACAACCATCCCACCTGCTTAAAAGGGCAATTGAGGCCTGGTTGTTCAAACAACTGCTCCTCTTCACCGGATCACTCCACCACGAATCGGGCTGGTTTACACAAACAAATAGTCGGAAATTCCGGTAGGTCTGGGCCGACAGGCAATCAAGCAGGCGTGGCAACAGTTCTGGCTCATCCATCACCGGTAGCGCCAGGTTAATGAAGGGTAACGTCGAATTCTTCTCCTGACTACCTGTCAATATTGAGTTTTTGGAACAATGCGTCATCCTGCACTACTTCTATGGCTTTCAACACCTCCTCATCATACTGGTTGATCACGGCATACAGTTCATTCAGGTCCCAGAGTTTCTGCGCCACAATGCCTTTGATCTGCGACTTGATGAGTTTCTCCGAAAGTCCGTAACCCTTGTCATCCTTCTTTACCCCCTCCTTGACAGCGTAGGCGAAAAAGTTTTCCATAAAGGGATCATCCACCACGAAACCCTTGTCAAAGGCGGCAAAATCGGGATAGGCTGCCTGCAGGCTTTTCCTGTTTTTATCCATATAATCGCCCACAAAGGAGTTGATGACATTTTTCCTGCGCAGATCGAGGTAATAGTCGGAAATAGGCACCGAATCCCAGGGGATGAACACTTCGGGCATGATGCCTCCGCCGCCGTAAACGACGCGCTTTTTCGAGGTATAAAACTTAAGCGAATCGGGAAATTTGATGCTGTCGGGATGCACCAGCTCGCCATGCTTGTAGCGGTTGCTGAAATCCTGGTAGTACTTGTCAACTCCCTCCGCATACGACTTCTGGATACATTTTCCCGAAGGATTGTAATACCGGGCCGTGGTCAGGCGGATGAGCGAACTGTCGGGCAGCAGGAAAGGCCTTTGTACCAGTCCCTTCCCGAACGACCTGCGACCCACGATGATCCCGCGGTCCCAGTCCTGGATGGCCCCCGATACGATCTCGCTGGCCGAGGCTGAATTCTCGTTGATCATCACCACCAGCTTGCCTGATTCAAAAAGTCCCCTGGCGGATGAATAATAATCCTCGCGCGGACTGTGCACACCCTTGGTATAGACGATGATCTTGTTGGCCGAGAGGAACTCGTCGGAAAGATCGATTGCCGTTCCCATATATCCTCCCGAATTGTTGCGCAGGTCGAGGATCATGCTGGTCATCCCCTGCGACTTCAGCTTGATGGTGGCGTCGGTAAACTCCTGCAGCGAGGTCTGGGCGAATTTGTTCAGGTTGATGTAACCTATCCCTGGCCTGATCATGTAAGCCGCATCAATGCTGTTGATGGGGATCTTGTCGCGGGTGATGGTAAAGTCCATCAGCTCCTTTTTGCCGCTCCTCAAAATGGATACCATGACCTTGGTGCCCCGCTTGCCGCGAAGATGATCGAGTACAAACTGGTTGGTGATCTTTTTACCTACCACCAGTTCATGTTCGATTTTGATGATTTTGTCGCCCGACATGATCCCCAGCCGCTCCGAAGGCCCGCCCGGGATGGAATGAACCACCGCAATGGTATCCTTCAGGATCTCGAACTGAACGCCGATACCGTCGAAGTTGCCCTCCAGCGGCTCATTGGCCTTCTGGACATCCTTCTTTGAAATATACATACTATGCGGATCCAGTTCCTTGAGGGTCTCGACGATCGCCTTCTCCACCAGCCTGGCCTCGTTGGTGGTGTCAACATAGGCCATGCGGATCATCTGCATGGCGGCATTGTACTTTTGAACCCCCGCTTTCGGATCCTGGCTCTGCGACCTGGAGATGACAGGTATCGAAAATAAAAGGGCCGCGACAAGGGCCCATCCATACCTGTTCAAAAATGAAAAATATCTTTTATTCATCGTGAATAGCTTATTAAACAATGGTTTTGAGCGATCAAAGGTACTTTTATTTTGGGTTCGGATTGCTGGATATTCCATTTTTAACTAATTTTAACGAGAATTTAACACCTTGGCCGACGAAGAAAAAATAAGATTTTACCGAAGCCTGTTCTATCCCACCCTCTTCGTGGTGATATTATGGATTATCAGGGGTGTGGATATGATTTTCGACCTCGGACTGAACAACTATGGCCTTTACCCGCTTGAGAAAAAGGGGCTGATCGGCATTCTCACCTGCCCTTTCCTCCATGCCAACCTGGCCCACCTCTTCGCCAACTCCCTGCCCCTGATGATTCTGGGCTCCTTCCTTTTTTACTTCTATAAAGAGATCGCCTGGATGATCCTTTGCCTGATCTACCTGACCACCGGCATCTGGGTATGGGCCTTTGCCCGCGGCGGCGCAGCACATATCGGCGCCAGCGGGATCATCTACGGGCTCGCCGCTTTCCTCTTCTTCAGCGGCATCCTCCGCAAGGAAAAGGCGCTGATGGTCATTACCCTGCTGGTGGCCTTTCTCTACGGAGGGCTTATCTGGGGCGTATTCCCGCAGCTTTTCCCAAACCAGCCCATCTCCTGGGAATCGCACCTGATGGGCTTTATCTCCGGGCTGGTGCTTGCGGTCTATTACAGGAACCAAGGCCCCCAGCGCACCTCCTGGGACTGGGGCGACGAAGACGACGACGACGGCCTATGGGCCGAGCCGCAGGTAGATGACCATCCTGCGGAAGATTGAGTCATTCACCCCCTCCACCCTTCGCAACTCCTCCAGGCTTCTGAACAGCTTGTTTTTCTGACGGTAGATCATGATATTTTTCGTGATGGCAAAGGGGAAATAGGGGTGCCGCAACAACTCTTTAAAGGTCACGGCATTCAGGTCAATTGGGTGCACCGAATCCTTAGTGACCTGCAGGTTCTCCTCTATGGAGAGATAGCGCGCGGAGTCCATTCCGAAAACCTCCATCAGCTGCCGCCTGTCATAAAACCCGCGAAGCCTGCCCCTGTAGGCGACAATCCTCCGCGCAAAGGCCGGCCCGATACCCCTGAGCTGCTGCAAGGCAAAGGTGTCGGCAACATTCAGGTCGACCAGCAGGAGGGGCTTCTGGTATTTTGCCGGCTGCGTCGCCGAATCATGATGAAAACCGACGAAACTTTTCCGGTAATTCCGGTAGCGGTTTACCCGGGCCAGGCTGTCGGAATCGGCTGCCCGCTTCCATTCCTTTTCAAAAGCTGCTACGTCTGCTTCAAATATCCTGAAATCGGGAGCCGGCTGCAGGGTTTCAGCGGGTATCAGCGCCAGGAAGAGGATCAGGCCCAGCAGGAGGAGGCTTAACACCAGGATGCCGCGCTGCTCGGCCCTGTTGTAGGTCAGGTAGTTGGCGAGCCATTGGTTTATCCTGGATAATGGGTTCATGGGGGTGATGTGCTGATGTGCTGATGTGCTGATGTGCTGATGTGCTGATGTGCTAATGTGCTGATGGGCTGATGTGATGATGTGCTGATGTGATGATGTGCTGATGTGCTGATGTGCTGATGGTGTTTTGGCAGGGGGAGGAGGCTAGTGCGGGGGACCAGAGAGCAGGGCGGCACCGATGCGGCAGTCGAGACATCGCCGGCGGTCGCAGTAGAAGCGCTTGAGGTGCAGCAGGGCCTGGGTCTGCATGGCATGATGGGTTGGAAGGCCAAGGCCCCTCCACCGGCCGATATCGGCATTGTATTCGCCATCGGTCTGTTCCAGGAAATTCACCGCCCGCTCCCGTATCAGGGGCTCCTCCTTTTCCATGCCATAGAAAAAAAGGAATGGCACAATCCCATTGATCACCAGGAGATTGACACTGTCGCGGCCGATGTTTTTCTTCCGGCCGACCGCTGTTTTTCCGAACAGGTAATGGGTGTCCCAGTAGGGCGAGGCACATGTACTCAGCGATTGAATGATATCGGCATAGGATCCATTTTCCAGCAGGTTGAAAAAACCGGCATGACTCGCGGCAATGAAATTGGCCCACTGGCTGATCCTCAGGGTCGGGAAGTTGACAGGGCGCAACCGGAGAAATTTCCAGGTCGCTGCCGGAACTGGCCGTAAACGGTACTTTTCTTTCAAAAAACGGTATTCCCGCAGCATCGACCTGGGGTAGTCGTCGGCCAGGTCGCGGTTCAACAGGCCCGACTGCCCGAAAAAAAGAGCCTCCATCTGAAAGGGCTGATCCAGGTGCCTCCGGATGATCTTCAGGGGCAACGACTTGGCCAGCAATTCAAAGGGCAGGCTGTTGATCTTAAACCCAAAGGAGGAGGCCATGTGCTGGTAAAAAGCCTCCTCCCAGTCATTCCTGCAAATCTCCCATAGCTGCCTGATATTAAATGCCTTGTACACGAGTCGCTCCACCGCAAGCGCCGGGGCCCACAGGTTGAAACCGTGATCACCGATCGTAAGGAGCTGGTTGTAACAGGGAATCCACTGATGGTTGGCCATCATTCCCTCATAACGCTCGTAAACCGATCCCGGAAACCTGTCGCGCATCACCAGGGTCTGAAAAGGCACGCCGTTACTGTCACAGACAGGCACATCGGCCTCGTATACCGCGTGAAGAATAGGATAGTCGTACGCATGGTCATGCTGGTGACCGTGCCTGAACCAGTCGGAAGAACGCAGGTGGATCTCAACATTGCCGGCCCAGGTGGTATCGCCAATACGCAACCTGGCATTGAAAAAATCGGGACCGCCATCACTGTTCTGCTCGCCCGGATGCAGAACGGTCAAGGGTTCACCCGACTCGGTAAACAGCTCCCGGTGAAGCAGCCTGTACTTCCACAGGTAAGACAAAAAGGCTTCATTCATGACGTTAGGTTTTTAACAGAGTTGTTTTTTCCTGTTAATCGCCTAAAAGGGAAAAGGTAATGACCATTGTTGAAAAAAAGTAAAATAAATATTTATCTTTGCATGAATTAAAACAGGAGTCAGCGCAATGAAAGATGTCGCCACACTGGTTTCCGGGATTGATTATAAAATAAGGAAACTGATTGAGCATCACGACTTGCTTCGTTCTGAAAACAGGCGTTTCATCAACGAAATCAGTGAGCTTAAACAGGAAACCAATGACCAGAAAAGAAAGATCAAACTACTGGAAGAAAACATAAAAATACTTAAACTAGCTAAAACACTGGAAAACAAAGAAGGAAACGTAGAAGCAAAATTGAAAATCAATGAACTTGTACGGGAAATCGATAAATGTATCGGGCTTTTAAATTCTTAGGAAAAGATTCAGAAACAGGCCAATGGACGAACTTTCCATATCGTTACCCATCGCCGAGCGTTCATACCGCCTGGCGATTGACAAAGAACACGAGGAACTCTTTCGCAAAGCTGCCAAACTGATCGATAAAAGGATCAGGGACTATTCGACCAGCTATGCCTATAAAGATAAACAGGACCTCCTGGCCATGGTAGCGCTTGAATATGCAACAGGTTATCTGAAAAATGACCGCCTGCTGTCGGAAAATGAAAAACAATGGCAAACCAAGCTTGTGTCGATTGACCAGGCGCTTGATGAACAGCTTACCGCGATAAAGCCTTAAATGTTCTTTGAAAATATCTGAAAATACACCCGCGCCTCTTCAGACAGTTTGTAAACCTAACATTACAAATATCAGGTTATGACTCAGAAGTTCGTAGGACAGGCCTCACTCCTGCTTCGGCAGGAGAACCGGATTCAACCCCGGACAGTGGACGTTCGAAAGACATGGCATGCCTATTCGTGTCGTATGAGGTTTATCAATACCCTACTGGATTGGCGTGGGTTTTTTCTTTTTTTTCTGACGTTCCTTCACTATTAATAACCATCTGCACGTTCACAGCCCGCTGTGAGCCTGCCTAAAACAATTACCCAATGGGAGGAATACTGCTATATATCATCATCGGGGTGACCGGAGTCATCCTCGGCGGTGTCATCACCGGAACAATACTGAACCGGGCGCTGGAACGCAAACGCGACGTACTGCTCAAAGAGGCCATGGACAAAGCCGAAGTGGTCAAGAAGGAAAAGATCCTTCAGGCCAAGGAAAAGTTCCTGCAGCTCAAAGGAGAACATGAAAAGTTCATCCACGAAAAGAATGAAGAGGTTGCCCGCAACGAAAACAGGCTGAAACAAAAAGAGGGAACGCTCAACCTTAAAGTCGACGAATTTGCCAAGAAACAAAAGGAGATTGCGACCATCAAACAGACCTTGTCACAACAGATGGACATCATCACCAAAAAGCAGACAGATCTCGACAAGGCCATGAAGATCCAGGTAGAAAAGCTGGAAGCCATTTCCAACCTTTCGGCCGTGGAAGCCAAGTCGCAGCTCATTGAAACCCTCAAGGAAGAGGCTAAAAGCGAGGCCATCGTCCATATGAAGGATATCATCGACGAGGCAAAGCTGACGGCCAACACCGAAGCCAAGAAGATCATCATTGAAACCATCCAGCGTACCGCCTCGGAACATGCCATTGAAAACACCGTTTCGGTATTCAACATCGAAAGCGAAGAGATAAAGGGCCGGATCATCGGCCGCGAAGGAAGAAACATCCGTACCCTTGAATCGCTTACAGGCGTTGAGATCATCATCGACGACTCTCCCGATGCCATCATCCTCTCGGGATTTGACCCGGTACGCCGCGAAATCGCACGCCTGTCGCTCCATAAACTGGTCACCGACGGCAGGATCCACCCCGCCCGCATCGAAGAGGTGGTTGCCAAAACAAAAAAACAGATAGAACAGGAGATCATCGAAACAGGAAAGCGCATCAGCATCGACCTGGGTATCCACAATATGCACCACGAACTGGTGCGCATGATCGGGAAGATGAAATACCGCTCTTCGTACGGGCAAAACCTGCTGCAACACAGTATTGAAGTTTCCAAACTGTGCGCCACCATGGCCGCCGAACTGGGCCTGAACCCCAAAATGGCCAAACGCGCCGGGCTTCTCCACGACATCGGCAAGGTGCCCGATACGGAACCCGAATTACCACACGCAGTGCTGGGGATGAAGATGGCCGAAAAATTCAAGGAAAAACCGGAGATCATCAACGCCATTGGCGCTCACCACGACGAAATCGAGATGAACAACCTCATTTCTCCCATCGTACAGGTTTGCGACGCAATCTCAGGTGCACGCCCGGGCGCCCGCCGCGAAGTGGTCGAAGCCTATATCGAACGTCTGAAACACCTCGAAGAACTGGCCCTCAGCTACCCCGGCGTTGTGAAAACCTATGCCATCCAGGCCGGCCGCGAACTGCGCGTGATCGTGGGCGCCGACAAGGTCACCGACGTTGAGGCCAACCAGATCTCCTTCGACCTGTCAAAAAAGATCCAGAGCGAGATGACCTATCCTGGCCAGATCAAGATCACCGTCATCAGGGAAACCAGGGCCGTTAGCTACGCCAAGTAACCCTGCCTTGTAATTGCTTTTCTGATACCCCCGGGCCGCCAAACGACCCGGGGGTATTCTTTTCCGGCAACTCCTGCCTGAATTTCCATCCGGTCGCCTATTTCCAGCACCCATATTTGCAAAAACATCTTTTGCAGCTTATATTTGTATACCAATACCGGCATGGGTTAACGTCAGCCCGGCATCCGGCATGACCGGAACAGGTACCTGATCCGGAAAAAGTTTTGATAAATCCGTCATGATATGTTTTCTTCAAAAACAGCAACGATGAAAAAGATGTATCTGTATATTTTGTTTGTCCTGGTCTCCCCTTACACTTTCTCACAATGGAGCTGGCAAAACCCCATACCACAGGGAAACACGCTGAACTGCATTAAGGTTTTGGATGCAAACACAACGTTTGCAGCCGGCGATTGCGGCACCATCATGAAAACCACCGACGGGGGAGCCAATTGGGAAATCCAGCGATCCGGAACCACGGCCGACCTGTATTCTCTCTTTTTTACCGACATCAAAACCGGCTTCGCCACAGGGTCGGCCGGGGTGGTGCTGAAGACCGTCGACGGGGGGATCGGCTGGACCCTGCTGCATACAGGGAGCCAGCGAAACCTCTATTCCGTTTTTTTCACCGACTCACTCACGGGTTATGCAACAGGTGAATACGGCGAAATTTTAAAGACCACCAATGGCGGAACAAGCTGGACGCATCAATATTATGCGGGGGTTCCTTTCAACCTGAAATCGGTATGGTTTACCAATAAACTTACAGGATACATTGCCTGTTGGGATGGTACGGTTTTAAAAACCACGACAGCGGGCACTTCCGGCTGGAACACCCTGACAACAGGGAACACGGATCCCTTGTTATCCCTCTGTTTCTGCAACCCCGATACCGGTTTTGCAGTAGGCTATGCCGGTACCATTCTGAAAACGACCAACAAGGGCGGTACCTGGAAGAATTTATCAGGCGCCACCACGCAGCACTTGTATTCAGTAAGTTTTGCCAATGCCGATACAGGATTTGCTGTTGGCGGCGATTCGTTTAACTGTGTCATCCTGAAAACCACCGACGGGGGCGCAAACTGGTTAGCCGGGATATCCGACACCATTGAATATCTTAACTCCGTGTCATGCAAAGGTTCCGGCACTGTATTTGCAGCTGGCATAAACGGCACGCTCATCAAAACCATCAACGGAGGATCCGGTTGGAAAAGCCAATCCTCCAGGGTAATCTCTTCCTGGATCAAGGGCCTCTGCTTTCCGGATGCGAACACGGGATATGCCGTCGGGGATGATGGTAGCGTATTGAAAACGAACAACGGCGGGCTAACCTGGAATGTGGTCCGTCCAGGAACTTATCCCACCTCTTCGACCATTTGTTTCACTGATCCGAATACCGGCTATACCGCCGGCGCCTGGGGCAGGATAGACAAGACTATCAATGGCGGGATTGATTGGACTGCGCTGAATTCGGGAACCTCGGCCTGGCTGAATTCAGTTTGTTTCCCGAATGCGCTTACCGGCTATGCTGTAGGGAGCAAGGGCATTATCCTGAAAACGACCGATGGCGGCGCCAGCTGGATACGGCAATATACCGACACCCTTTTCACTTACACTTCGGTCAGTTTTTCTGATGACAAAACGGGCTATGCCGTTGGCTTATACAACATCGTCATGAAAACCACCGACGGTGGACTGCACTGGGTCACAAAATCCTTTCCCGGGGGTGTCGTCGACCTATGTACCGTATTTGCCATCAGCGCCGACACCTGCTGGATTGCAGGCGACAACAGGACACTTAAGAAAACCACCGACGGCGGAACCACCTGGATATCGCAAAGCACAGGAAACCTGGACTCTTACCTGTCGCTCTTTTTCATTAACGGCACCACCGGTTTTGCAACCGGCAAAAACGGCCTTATCAGGAGGACCACCAACGGCGGGGCCCAGTGGACTACTGAGGATCCGCCAACATGCAATGACCTTTATGCAGTTACCTTTACCTCCGGAACCAAAGGCTATGTTGCAGGAAGCTATGGCACCATCCTCAGCACAACCACAGGGGGAATGCCCCCCGCCACCCTGGCGGTAACGCCTCCCGACCGCACTGTTCCTGCAGCTGCAGGCTCCGCTGAGTTCTACGTAACCTCCAATACATTGTGGACAGTCTCCACCAATGCATCCTGGTGCAGTGTCACCCAGGGAGGTTCGCTAAGCGATACCATCGTGGCCTCCTGCTCCGAAAACCTGACCTCCTCCGCAAGGGTCGCAAGGATCACCGTTCGCGCGGAGGGAACAGATTCGGTAACGGTCACCATAACCCAGGCAAAGTCAAACCTGGGAACCGGGACCCACGGCAGCGACGACCTCCGGATATGGCCCAACCCAGGCAGGGGGATCTTCACCATCCGTATCCCTGAAAGTTACCGTGGAACAACGGAGCTGGCCGTCGGCGACCTGAACGGGAACTGCCTGCTCAGGAGGAGTTTCGGCGCGGAGAAACAGTTCACCCTTGATCTTTCCACTGCCGCGCCGGGAGTCTATTCCCTTATACTGAAATGCAAAGACCTGACTGTGGCCAGGAAGTTGGTCATTATCCGGTAATTTCCCTGTATCTTCAGATCAGCCCAGGCAGCAGGGCAGGATAATCCATGCTAAACCAATGTGATACAGGATCTGCAAGTGCCTCCTGAGGAAAGATTTCAGGGAGGCCGTGCTTTGGGAATGTTTTACCCGTAATTTTGCTTCCCGGTATTTTCCGTGGCGGGCGAACCAGTATTCCGGCGATGCCTCTATTTCCCGGTAAATCCCTCCTGAATCAAGTCATTATAAAAATATGGAACCAGCGCCAAAAATAATATTCAGTTCTGTCGATGAATATATTGCCTCCTTTCCTGAACCTACGGCAACCCTGCTGCAGGAATTACGAATGCTGATCCGGGCTGCCGCTCCGGAGGCGCAGGAGGCGATCAGCTACAACATGCCGGCCTTCAGGTTCCACGGGATCCTGCTCTATTTCGCCGGTCATAAGGGGCATATCGGTTTTTACCCGGGGAATGCAACGCTGATCGAACGGTTTGGCAGGGAACTGGCCGGTTATGCAACATCAAAGGGTACCATACAGTTCCGGCTTGACAAACCGCTGCCCCATGACCTTATCAGGGAGATGGTAACCATCAGGGTGAACGACAACCTCGCGAAGGCAACGGCAAAGGCATCGAAAAAAAAATCTGTGACGAACCCGGCCAGGAATGAAAATTGATGTAAAAAAATTCCTTTGGCCGGCGGCAGGTGTCATCATGGTGTTTTGCCTCGTGCTGATTTTCCGTCTGAATGATAAAGTCAGCGATAATACCAGGATCTACCTTTACCAGGATGCCTCCCTGATTCCCTGTAACAAGGCAGGCGTATTGCTGGGAACGTCAAAATACATCCGGCATGGCGTGATCAACGAATTCTGGCAAAACAGGATCGATGCCGCGGTAATCCTCTACCATTCGGGGAAGATCCGTTACCTGATTATCAGCGGGGATAACAGCACGGCCTACTATAACGAACCCTTTGCCATGAAAAAGGAGCTGGTCAGGTGCGGTGTGCCCGATTCTGTCATCTTCCTCGATTATGCAGGTTTTTGCACCTTTGATTCCATGATCAGGGCTTATAAGGTATTCGGCCAAAGCAGCTTTACCGTTATTTCCCAAGGGTTTCACAACGAGCGGGCCATTTTCATCGCCCGCCATTACGGCATCGGGGCCATTGGATTTAATGCAAAAGGAGTCCCGGCCTGGTATGGGTTGAAGACGAACCTGCGCGAAAAATTTGCCAGGGTAAAGATGTTTATCGATCTCTGGATGGAGAAACAACCCAAATTTTTGGGAGAAAGGGTCAGGATAGGTTAACGGTCAACGGCTCCTTACCTCCACAAACTCGCTTGCCAGCACCTCCTCCCCTGCCGGACCCAGGTTGCGCAGCAGTACCAAATAGCGGCCGGGCGTATCGGGTGCGGTAAAGGAAACATCTGAAACACCCTCGCCGTTCACCTGCAAATCGGGGTTCCAGTAAACGGTATTGCGCGAATCGGGAATGTTCGGAACTCCGGGATCCTGCGGCATTCCCGGGTGAGAAGGCTCGGTAAAACTGTAATTGACAAAGGTCCCCGAGGATGGCAGGTTGATCCCCGCGAAGTCGTTCTTTTTCGAAACAAATGTGACGATCCCCCCGTAGGTTACATTCCCCTTGATATAGACTGAATTCACGAATTCAATCCGCCCGATCTCGCGGGGCGACATCGCAAGTACCTTATCCACATCATTCACCGCGACCCAGTCGACCAGTACCAGGGGTTCGTAGATCGACATCTCACCCTGGCTGAGGTAAAACCTGAATTGCTTTCTCCCATCTATTTTTCTCACCTTCAGCATCAGTTGCAGCTCTGAAAAGTACTCCTCGAGCGTAGGCAGTTCAATGTATTTATCCATGACCAGCACCTCCGATGGCTCGCCATAAAACGAGACACCCGGGTCTTCGGCTACCATCCTGCCTGCCATGGTATCCTTGCTGAAAACAGTGGTAATCCCGGCGTTAACCGACAAGCTGAATGCAGTCTGCAGCTCCTGCCTGCTCAGGCTGAAAACCGGGGAGAGAAGACTGACAGGCCTGGTGCAAAAATCGTTATCGATCAATATCTCCGGTTTGATCCCCGGCATATCGTCGGCACAAAGGAAGATATCCCTGTTCCCGGAATGATCCGGCAGTGCGAAAAAGAACCTGCCTGTCGAATCGGTATGGACTACCATGATATCCTTATCACCGATAATGGAGAGGTTTACCTTTGCACGGGCTACCGGCTGGCCTGTTTCTCTTCCGGTCAGGTGCCCGGAGATGGAAACACCGCGGGTTTCGGGATAGAACAGGACGCTTTTTGCAGGCCCTGCCTCCTTCCTGGCGGGTAAGGATACCTTTCCGCAGGTAAATTCAGGGATTACCGACAGGCATAACTTTGCCGGCCGCGCCGGATCTGCCTTGCGCTGAACCTCCAGGTGAAACTCCTGCCTCGCTGAAACGACCCGCTGACCAACGATCTTGAGTGCCGGCGATGTTGCAGGAACCACCTGCTCCCTCCCGGCGAAATTGATGGTATCATCAATATCGGCACCAGGCAACACCTCTGTTTTAACGGGGTTGACAATCTTCAGCAGGATATATTTATAGTTGCCGGTGGTGCTGTTCCGCATGATCCGGGTATAAAACCTGAGGTAATAGATGCCGGAGGCAGCCTCTTCCGGGACAGGAAATGCTCCGCAGGCAGAAAAATGGAGCAGCCCGTATTTCCGCGAAGCGATCTTTTTCCCGTCGGGGGCGATCAGCTCGCAGTACAAAGTCCGGCTTATCTCATCAGCAGACGGGTTCTTAACATTAAATACCAGGGCCGAGAACAGGATGTTTTCACCCGCAACATACATGTTCCGGTCGATACATGCCTCCACCCGCTCCCCGGATCCGATAGCCGCGAGCTGCTGCGACATCAGTCCCTGGCAGACCGAAGCCAGCATCATCAGCAGGATAAAATATCGTCCGGTCGTCCTTAACATATCAATATGGCCAGAAATCAGGTTTATGGGTCACACCTCCCGCCTTGCGGCAGTCGACACAGTTAACATCCAGTATTCTCAACCCAACGGGAGGGAAATAATAATAGATTGGATATTCGTATTTGAAAAATTCCTTCCATCCGAACCTTCCCAGTTCCGATTCACCGCAACCATCCGGGAAGTCCAGGGGAAGTCCCGGGATGTTTTTGTAAAAATATCTTCGCGTGGTTTCCGATACGGCATAGAAATAGCCAAGCACCTCCTTCTCCGGATGGGTTACATTGATTATATTCCCTTTTATGGCCAGCGGTTGCTGCTCATATAGCCCCCCCTGGTCGTTGCTGTTGATGCGCATCTGTTCCCAGTAATTGTAAGCCTTTTCGCTCAGGGCCAGTTGCCTTACCAGGATACTGTAACCGATCCCCATGCGCGAAGTGTGCCCGTCGACGGTATGCAACGGGAATTGCTTATAGATGTTTTGCGAGAGGCTCTTTGTAGAAACTGTGAAAATATTCTTGACCGGCCCGGTAAACCAGCAGATTTTATTGGTAGAATCGGGGGGCTTGACCTGGTGAAAGGTACCGTCATAATAGTATTCTACGGAGTGGGCGGCATGGTACTCCCAGGTTTCGGTAACCTCCCACTTGTAATACTGGCTGTAGTCTCCGACAGCCACAAGATCGACATAAAACTGCATGCCAACCGAGGTCACTCCCGGGATCGAAGTGGGCACCTCCTTGATATGATAATAGACCGAATCCAGTGCGGGACCTTTCGGCATCATTTCGAACCCCGACTGCAGCAGATCCCCCTCCGGCGTGATCACCTTCACCTGGTAGGAGGTCCCGGGAACAAGGATGTTCTGGGACATCCATGCCCAGTACTCCCCGTTGCTATAGGCAAGGGTCGGGAATACATAACCCTCTCCGCTTACAATGGTAACCTGGCAGCCCTTAACGGGAACAGAATCAGGGGCGCCCACCGGCGACGAAAGCGTAACTTTAATGATCTGCCACCCCTGCGTATTGGTGATCCTCCCCGAAACCACATATTTTTTCTGCGCATTGCTGTTGATGACCGGATCGTAGGACTTGATACAGGCAAACAGCAGCAAGATGCTGAAGATAAATATACTATTTTTAATCCGCCGCATAATTCCCGAGTTTGAACAACCAGGTGATGGTAAACACAGGTACGCCGATAACGGAATACTGGTAACTTTTAATCTTCCCATCCACCAGTTTGAAATAGACCGAGTAGGGATTTTCTCTGCCGGTTGCATTGTAGAGATTGAATATTAATGAATTATGAATAAATTTCTTCTTTTTAAGATTTCCCTCAAGGGTCAGCGAAAGGTCGAGCCTGAAATAATCGGGAATGCGGTATTCGTTGCGGTTTGAATAATCGACATAGGGGATGGTGTTGATATAATAGACCGATACCGGGTAGGTCACCGGCCGGCCCTTCTGGTAGGTAAGCACCCCTGAGGCAGTGAACCTGCGGGTGAAATGATACATAACCACCGTGTTCAGCACATGCGGGATATCGTAGTTGGCCGGGTAGGCCAGCCCGTTGTTGATCCGTTCCCACGGCTGGCTTCCCTCCACCCTGACGATGGAGCGGGAGAAGGTGTACGACAGCCATCCCTCCAACCGGCGGCCGCTCCGGCGCAACAGGAACTCCAGTCCGTAGGCATCCTGCTTGCCGGGAAGCAGGGTGGTCTCTACCAACGGGTTGGCCAGGAAGTTGGCGCCATCGACAAATTCAGGGTATTTGACCGTTCGCTTGTAATAGACTTCCAATGAAGTTTCCCAGCCCTGCTTCGCGAAGGAACGGAAGACCCCGGCTGAAAACTGGTCGCTGCGGGCCGGCTTGATATAATAATCGGCCAGTTTCCACTGCGTGTTGGGCGACAGGGCGATGGTGTTGTTGAGCACGAAGAGGTTCTGGTGCATCCGCGCATAGGCGATCTTTACCGTCCCGGCAGGATCGGTGCGCATGATCACCGCGCTCCTCAGGTCAGGTTCGAAATACCAGCGGATTGCCTGGCCGCTGCCATAATGAAGCGTATCGCTGATATAGCGCGGGTCTTTGGGACCTCCTGCATTATAGGTATAGACCGTTCGGGCGCCCAGCGGGTTGAAGAGGGTGAACCTCAATCCTGCCGAAATGTTAAGCCAGGGAAGCAGATCATGCGAGTCGCTCACGAAAAGCGCGCTTTCCACCCCCTGTTCCGTGCCCAATGCCACCGGCACCCTCACCGACTTGGGACCATAGGGCGACACTGTTCCCCTGTCAATCCTGTAAAGGGTGATCCCTGTACCATATTGCAGGGTGTTCTTTTGGGACAGTTCTTTGGTGAAGTCGGCATTTAACCTGTAATCGCCGATCTGGTAGGAATGTTTATAGGCGGTAGCAGGCTCCTGCTGGTCCATGGTACTGAAAGCGTAAATGGAGCCTGTGGCTGAAAAATCGCCGCTCAGCGAGGTGCTGAAATGATGACTTACGTTAACCGACGCGCCGTTGTTGGCATAATAATAGGAACTCAGGTCGGAGAGTTTGAAATCATCCTGGCTATGGTAGACGAACAAAGATATCTGGCTTTTGTGGAAATCGTAGTTCCAGGAGGTGGTAAGGTCGTTGAATCCTGCCTTGCTGTTATGGATCACCTTGTCGTCGATCTGGCGCAGGATCCAGTCGGAATAGAGGTAACGGCCGCTGACCAGGAAGGAGCTGGTATCTTTTTTCAGCGGGCCTTCGAACGAGAAATTGGCCGCCACCGGGCTGATGCCGCCGTGGGCGGTGAAGTGTTTGCGGTTACCCTGGCGGCCGATGATGTTGAATACCGAGCTCAGCTGGCCACCGTACTGCGCAGGGATATAACCTTTGTAGATCGAGAAATCCTTCACGATATCCGCGTTGAAGGCAGGGAAAAAGCCAAAAAGATGGGAGGTGTTGTAAATGGGGATCCTGTTGATATAAAAGGCATTCTGGTCATAATTGCCGCCCCTGACATTCAGTCCGGCGGAGCCTTCGCCCACGGTGACAATGCCCGGCATCATCTCCGACACCTTCAGGATGTCGCGTTCGCCCATCATCACAGGAATCTCCTTGATGGCCTTGGCGGAGATCTTCTCCAGCCCCGGGGCCTTGAAACGGAAATTCATCTGCTGGTCGCCCATCACCACCACCTCCTTCATCTGGATGGCCAGCTTCTTCAGCTCCACCTTGAATTCGCCGTCGGAATAGACCTCCAGGAAAAATTTCTTCGTTTCCATCCCCATAAAGGCAAATACGGCTGTATAGCTTCCCGGTTTCAGCACCAGGCTTAAAAAACCGTTCTGGTCGGTGGCGGCGCCGGCATGGTTCTCCTTCACATACATCGTCGCACCGATCAGCGCCTCGCCCGACTCCTGCTCGGTGATCCGCCCGCGGATGGTGACCCTGGCATCGCCGCCGGCAAGTCCCTTCTTCCCCACCCTGAGGGTCTTCATCACATCGGCTTTCCGGCCCGTAAGATAGCGTTCTGCACTGCGGGTCAGTGCCGCCGACGCCATCCCTGTGCTGTCGGGCTGCGGCAGTTGTGTCTCGTATTCGGGCAACCCGGGTGGAAGGATCACCCCCGGCATCACCAAAAGGTTGCTGTTCCATACCGATACCCTCAGGGAGGTGCCTTTCAGGGCTTTTTCAACAGCCGACATTACGGTGATGTTTTCCGTATCCAGGGTTACCCTTACCTGCCGGACCCAGCCCTCCTGGTAATAAACCGTCACCCCCGACTTCCTGTAAACCGAATCACAGAATGCCTGGAAGGATATGTCTCTGATATGAAAAGAAACCAGCGTGCCTGGCCCCTGGTCAGGAGCGGGATGACCCAGGAGGAACAGGTGTATGAGCACCAGCAGTTTCATCAGCTATTTGAGATTTCCGATAAAGCTGATCATATCCCCCAGTACCGCGTCGCTGGCCTTATGTACCTTGATTTTATTCCGGTTGAGGTAACTCTTGATCTCCTGCCGGTGGCTGCGGTCGAAGATCCTTACAAGCCCGTGCCGGTTCCTGAAGGGCCTGAGCTGGCCGTTCATCAGCACGTACGAATCCCTCACCGCCGCGCTGAATGTAAAATCGGAGGAGCCCACGGCGGCAACCATGTCCAGGCTTTTCCTCCAATAATAAAGGATATGGTATGAACCACTGCCCAGCACCTGGAAAAAGCGGGGGTTCTGCTCCGGGCTGAGATATTCAAAGTTCATCGTCCCCAGGCTGAAACCCTCCAGCCATGCTTTCGAAACCTCCAGAATGTTTACGGCACCCGCGTCATCCTTATACTTCAGCAACAGCTGCTGGTTTAGGATGTCGAAATTAAGACGGAGGTTTTGATAACAGGTTCCCCTGATGGTGACACTTCCTTCCATAAATTCCTCCGTCAGGAGGTATTGGTGCCCGTGGGTACCGGGAGGGAGGAAGTAGTTGTATTTTTTCCCGTTATAGAGCACCTGATCCAGTCCATACACCTGGTCAGCCAACTTTGCAGCATCCTGAGGGAAGAGGTTGCCCGGGAACAGAAAAAGAATAGCGGTTAAAATTGAAAAGATTAAAACTTTCATCCATAGATTGTCAGATGCCCGAAATTTCAGCACATAAAGGTAGTGATTTAAGGTACAGGTTTCAATTTTTGTTTTGTTTTTGCCATTTCCAGTGAGTCGAATTGGTCTTATGCAACTCCGACGCAACCCTGACGCAACCCCGACGCAACCCCGACGCAACCGCAATGCAACCGCAATGCAACAACGATGGGAGGACATTGCATGTGTGCAGCCATCGCCATGGGAGACTGACGGAGCGCTGACGGTAAGCTGACGGAGCACTGACGGTAAGTTAACAGAGCGTCCATGGTAAAACATTGGGGATAAGGATGGATTTAACGGGAAATCGACGGAAGCCTGAAGCCAATACAATGGGAAAAATGATCGGTTTAACGGGGAATCGACGGAAGCCCGAAGCCAAAACTATGGGAAAAAAGATGGATTTAACGGGTAATCGACGGAAGTCCGAAGCCAAAACAATGGGAAAATGATCGATTTAACGGGGAATTTACGGAAGGAGGATGGGAAAATACCGGGGAAAACAACCATTTTACTGACAAATTACGGGAGCATGATATGATATAATTCTGGTTATCTGAATTATACAGCAAAAATGCTATGGCCGTTACCTGCTTCGTGTTAATCCAGCGGAATTGGCATAAAATGCAAGAGGATATTGTGTCGATTTGCGTGGCTGAGAGAAGGGATAAAATGACTAATTTGCACCTCTGATCCGCAACCTTCCGGTTCGTCCATCACCTATTCGCAAACGCACTACTGTTAAAGAAACTAAAAAACGAAAACATGAAAAAAATCTCTCTGTTGCTGCTTTCCCTGGGCTTTATCCTTTCCGGATGGGCGCAAACCTTAAATGAAAGTTTTGACGGCACAACTTTTCCACCCACGGGTTGGCAGAACATCCAGGTTGGCGGCACCGGCCTCTGGAAGCGGGTAACCGCCGGCGTGGAACCTACCTGCCCCCCCCACAGCGGAGCTGGCATGGCACAGTACAACAGTTACGACTACCTGGGTGGGGCAAATGCACTGCTGGTCTCTCCTGCCCTTACCTTTACAGGTTCATCGGTACACGTTTTCAGTTTCTGGCAATATGGCGATTCGGGCTGGCCAATCTATAATGACAGCATCGGCGTTTATTATAACTCTGCAGCCAGCCTGACCGGGGCAACCTGGCTGGCCACGATTCCCAGGTACAACCCTGTGGATGGCTGGTATAAACACAGTTACCTTCTTCCGGCCAGCCTTTCCGGAACCAGGTACTTTATCTTCAGAGGATACAGCCAGTATGGCAACAACATGTTCGTGGATGATGTAAACCTGGTTGTTCCCCCGGCCGATGACCTGGCAACCATGTCGATCAACAACGACATGTATTTAACCGACACGGTGCCGGTAATTCCCTCGGCCACCATTAAAAATACCGGGATCAACACCGAAACGGCGTTCCATGTCATCTGCAAAATTTATAATTATGCGAACGCCGAAATCTATAACAACAGCCAGACTGTGCCGTCGCTGGCTTCGTGGGATACCGCCGTTGTGAACTTTCCCTCCTTCTCACTCCCTGCGGCACAGGCAATCTATAAAATGCAGATCTATACCTCGCTGGCCTCCGACATGGACCATTCCAACGACACCCTGGTGAAAACGGTCTATACCTATACCCATAATAAACAAACTGTTTTACTGGAGATCGGCACCGGCACCTGGTGCCAGTATTGTCCCGGAGCTGCCATGGGGGCCGACGACCTGGTTACCAACGGCCAGCAGGTGGCAGTTGTTGAGAATCACTATAACGACGTATATGCTTATACCGCGTCAAATGCCCGGAACACCTATTATTTAACCACCGGTTACCCGACGGCAACTTTCGACGGGATAAAACAGCTTGTGGGAGGAGACCATTCGGTCAGCCTCTATCCGTCCTATTTACCGATTTATGAATCGGAATATGCCGTCAAAACCGCCTTTGGGGTCACCATCGGCAACGGGGCCAGGGTTGGCAACGTCTATAACGTATCGGTCATAGTCGACAGGTTTGGCGAAACGCCCTTTTCAACCAGCAACCTGGTGGTACAATTGGCGCTGACCCAGTCGCACATCATGGTCAACTGGCAGGGTCAAACCCACCTGGAATATGTAAGCCGCGCCATGGCTCCCGATGCCAACGGGACACCTGTCAATTTGCAAACTGCGGCCCAGGTAACGGTTCCCTTAACCTTCACACTCGATCCCGCCTGGGGTGGCAACCTGACAACCGATTACGAGGTGGTTGCCTGGGTTCAGGATTTAACGACCAAACAGGTTGTCGATGCGCAGAAGGTCAACCTGGCATCCATTATGGTTGGGATGAATGAACAGCATCATGACCAGGGAGCGATGAAAATCTACCCCAACCCGGTAAAAAACACCCTCACTGTTGAAACATCGAAAACTTCGGGCAGCAGCACCTTGTCGGTATTTAACATCAACGGCCAGGAGGTGTTAACCCAGCCGGTGCTTTCCACCAAAACACAACTCGACATGTCGGGTTATGCAAAGGGGGTTTATACCATCAGGCTGTTGAATAATGACAAAGTTGAGGTAAGGAAGATTGTAAAGGAATAAGCCGGTATTGGCAACATTTCTTTATCAGCAATGTTGAAGGGAAACCTCACCGCATTCAGCTGAGACCACTGCTGAAGGTGGTCATACCCAATGATTTTTCAGGACTGGAAAACGCCCGGGTAACTTCCGGGCGTTTTTATCAACCGCATAAAGCTTTCATGATCACCATGAAACATTCCTGGCAAGTTCATCAAATCATCAACTTCTTCTATATTTCAACTGTTGGAAATTCCGCTTTGCACCTTTTCCAAAACTCATTCCCATCAATTTCAACCAGGTACTTCTCAAAAAAATCAACGATTTCTCCCTCCATCGTCGGTGTTGCTTCCTTAAACTTCTCACGAAAATCAAGCCATTTCGACGATCGAGGAGAAATTGCCCTGTTTGCCGAGAAATTCATTGCCTTCAATATTTCCCTGGGATTAAAGTGATAGCTGCACGCATGCATACAATTCCCGATGAACTTTGGATAAAGTGTCAACCCCCTGAATTTTTCATAATATTCCCTGAATTGTGAATAGCACACCATATCAGCAAGCACTGTAAAAAACAGCGCTATGCCAAAATTCACCCGGTTATCCTGTGTTAAAAAATCCAGATGGTCGCAATCTCTTGTCAGCCGGTTAAATTGAATCGTCAATGTTGCCGGTTTGTAACCATGGTGAAACCTGCTTTCATCGGGGATGGTTGAGAAAAACCTGTTAAGATCTTCACTGAATCCCGTCTTGTAATAGATTTCAAAGCTGCTCACTATCATATCATTTTCCATGTTGCACAAATTTTGAGTTAGCTGAACGGGCTGATTTATTAGGCCAATGGATTTACTTGATCGGCTTGGGCTTCGCTCTCGCCTGTCCCGCTTGTCCCTCAGCTTTCTTTGAGTACACCTGAGTAGATATCACGGGTTCGCTGCCCAAGTTCTGTACGTGTTTCCTGCGAGCCGGGGTCACTCCGAACCGTTTGTCCCACTTCGCCATTATCGCCTGTTCTCTCGCTATGTCTCTCATAAGTTTTTTTATGGTCAGAAATATTCATTCATAGGCAATTGGTTCTATGAAGGCATTTTGGTAACATGCCATAAACTGCCTTATTTACAATAACATATTGTTCATGAACTTCTTAAATTATCATTTCCATGTGGAATAACCTTGAAAATCATCCATTATTCATGTTTTGCAATTTTAATATTTCCCGACCTTCCATGTTGTGGCTTACAGGATCGGCTTGGGCTTCGTTCCCGCTTGCGCCGCCTGACCCTGAGATTTCTTTGAGTACACCTGAGTAGAGATCACGGGTTCGCTGCCCAAGTTCTGAATTTGTTTCCTGCGAGCTGGGGTGACTCCCAAGTCCTTGTCCCACTCCGCTATTATCGCCTGTTCTCTCGCTATGTCTCTCATTGCATTTCCCCTTCTTTTATAATTTTTTCTAACGGTTGATTTGTATTGTTTTGATTTTTCGTGTCATTCGCCTTGCCGGTATCCGGTGAGTTATTAATTAATACTGGAGTAGCTATCAAGGGTGTTCTGAATCGGTCATTCACCTTTTTAAGGTACTCCGGTGAGACTCCCTGCTCCTTGTTCCACTTTTCTGCCAATGCTATTTGCCTTTGTGTTCTGTTCATATATTGTCCCTTTATTATGGTTAACCCTGAAATCTTTTGCCTTATCTGTCACCAAGGTCATTTTTCCTCTGTATTAACACCAGTTTTTTCTCCAGATTTTGACAACCTTGCGGTCATCTGAATGCAGATCACGGGCGTACCCCCTAAGTTTTTGACGTGCTTTATCCGCTCCGGTGAGACGTTGTGCCTTTTGTCCCAGCCGGCTATCATTTTCTGTCCCTTTTGTAGCTGATTTATAAGATTTATTGTTTAGTAATGAATTACAACATGCTCAAGGGTCCATGGCTGGATTTACCTGGCCGTATTGTTTTTTGATTCCCCCTGACCCTGCGGTGCCTTAAGGGACAATTTCGTAACTATCACGGGTTCGCTGCCCAAATTCCGCACATACCTGATCCGTGCTTTGGATACCTTGTTGCGTTTATTCAGTCTGTCGATTATCGCCAGTTCCATTGCTATGTCTCTCATTGCTTTTCCCCTTCTTTTATAATTTTTTCTACCAGTTTATTGGTATTGTTTTGATTTTTCGTGTCATTCGCCTTGCCGGTATCCGGTGAGTTATTAATTAATACTGGAACTGCTATCACGGGTGTTCTGAATAGGTCATTCACCTTTTTAAGGTACTCCGGTGAGACTCCCTGCACCTTGTTCCACTTTTCTGCCGATGCTATTTGCCTTTGTGTTCTGTTCATTTTTCATGCATTAGTAACCTGTTCTGAATTTCTATAACTGCACGTTGTTTTTTTACGGGAAAAAGCTGATCAAATTCTGACATCGCTTACAGGGTTCCTCCTGCTACCAGTACTTATACACAAACATGATTCCCGCTTTGAACAGAATGCAATGAGGGTTTCAAGGTCTTGACCATGACCAATAAAAGAAGCTGAACTTTTTGTTTCCATACGATAAAAGTTTAAAGGGTTAAACATTATCGCATCAGGGAAACGGGCGGAAATGGAAGGGAGGAATGTTGCAGAACATTTTTGACCTTGCGATCCGCATCGTTTTACCACCGTGGTGTTCAACTCGGTTGGTACCCATAAAGGGTTCTTGATGCTGTAACAAAGGTAAGCCATAAAATCGAAAAGTCAAGAACTATTTCAGTTCATTTTTGAATTGGCTGATTTTCCGGTTCAATCGGTAAATGCGGTAAGTTGGTTGAATGTGAGATGTGAAATCTGATACTGATACCGGGATCCGGAATTCCGTTTCTCCCGGATTTTGCGCACAGGACAGTAACCCCAGGGCATAAAAAAAGCCCCTGAAACTGGGGCTTTTTGCGGACCGGACGGGGCTTCGACGATTTTCTGCTTCGCCTATCTATGTAGGATTTCCCAGAGTATTATTCTTCATGGTATTAAATATGTGTTATTTTGAGTGTTTGCAAACACTTGGGGTTAATTATTTATGGTATCAGATTTTCATTATTTTGATTGTTCGCATCACAATGGGAAATGATTTTTTCCTGCAATTCAATTATCTTTTTTAAATCCTTCACCTTATCCATCAATTCAATTATCTGCTTTTCACATTCCGGATCCTTAACGTAAACCACGTTTTCTGAAGGAACGGGGATCGGATCGCCATTTTCAAAGGTTGCTATCTCATTCAAATTTACTTTTAGGAAATTTGCGATTAAGCGCGCATTGATTTCACTGGTGTGCCCTGACTTAATCAGCTTGCTAACGGTCGCAGTGTTAATCTTACAAAATTTAGAAAGTTCTTTTTGACTGGACCCGATTTGTGTTA
>JBAXOB010000023.1:0-62631 GCA_037133475.1 Bacteroidota bacterium | reverse complement strand
CACTCAATTGTTTATAACTGCCACATTAAAAAGGGTTTCAACCCTTGATTCACATAATTAATAATTCATTCCATATTCAGTGTTCAATATTCAATATTCGATATTCTATTTTCCTTCAGATCTGTTCCTTTTTCCCCAGCAGAACCGCCCCCACCATGGCTGTCAGGAACAGTACCGACGACAGTTCAAAGGGGATGAGATAATCGTGATACAGGATCTTGCCGAGTTCCTTGACAAGCCCGATCTGCGTGGTAAGCGGATCGTGCGCCGATTTGATGTCGTAGCCGCGGAAAACGCCGATCAGCGTCAGCAGCAGCATTCCTCCCGCAACCAGGGCGATGATCTTGACCCACATGGGTTTCGGGGAGCGTTCGTCGTTATTCAGGTTCAGCAGCATGACTGTAAAGAGAAACAGCACCATGATGGCGCCGGCATACACGATCACATGGACCACTGCCAGGAACTGTGCATTCAGCAGCACGTAATGACCTGCGATGGCAAAAAAGGTCATGGTCAGGAACAGGACGGAATGGATCGGTTTTTTCGACGCCAGCACCATCACCGCCGAGAACAGGGCCATGATGCTGAGGAAACCGAAGATGTATTGGGTGAACATATCTGTACAGATTAGCAATCAACTTCCATATTAACTATTTTTTCCTACCGGTTATGCCTGAGTTTTTTGTTCTTTTTAAATTCCAGCACTTCGGGAGTCTGCCGGTTTGAAACATCAATCCTATTGGCAGGGTCGGCCGGTTCGACCAGTTCATCTTTTCCATAGATGAATTTTTCCCGCCCATATTCCGACCTTACAATCTCCTTTGTCAGGAAAATCGCCTCCTTGGGGCAGGCCTCCTCGCAGTCGCCGCAGAAGATGCAGCGCAGCATATTGATCTCGTAAACCACTGCATATTTTTCTTCGCGGTAAAGATTCTCTTCGCCGGGCTTCCGTTCGGCAGCCACCATGGTGATGGCTTCCGCGGGGCAGGCGACGGCACAGAGGCCGCAGGCGGTGCACCGTTCGCGGCCCTCATCATCTCTCTTTAACACATGTTTCCCGCGATAGATCTCAGAAAACTCACGCTTGACCTCGGGGTACTGAACCGTCGACTTCCTGCGGAACAGGTGTCCAAACGTAATGGCCATCCCCTTGAGAATGGCAGGCAGGTAGATCCTCTCCCAAAAGGTCATTTTCTTATTGGAAACTATGATCGATCGGTTGGTCAGGTTATTCATCTTCATTTTGCATTCTGCATTCATTTATTGGTTCAGCAGGATCACCACGCCTGTGATCACCACATTGAGGATCGCCAGGGGTATGAGTGTTTTCCATCCCAGTTTCATCAGCTGGTCATAGCGGAAGCGCGGGAGGGTCCAGCGGATCCACATGTAGATAAAGCCGAAGAAGGTGATCTTGGCAAAAAGCACCATAAAACTGACGAGGGCGAAGGCGTTGGGGGATAACCCGAGTTTGTCGATAAAGGGGAAATGGTATCCTCCCAGGAAGAGGGTCGCCATGACCGCCCCGGAGATAAACATGTTGATATATTCGGCAAAGAGGTAAAATCCCAGTTTCATGCTGCTGTATTCGGTATGGTATCCGCCGACGAGCTCTGTTTCGCATTCGGGCAGGTCGAAGGGGGAGCGGTTGGTTTCGGCAAAGGCACAGATCAGGAAGATCAGGAATCCCAGGGGCTGGTAAAGGATATTCCAGTGAAATCCCTGCTGCTGGGCCACGATGTCGCGCATGCTGAGCGAGCCTGTCATCATCACGATGGTGATAATGGAAAGGCTCATGGCCAGTTCATAGCTGATCATCTGGGAGGATGCTCTCACGGCGCCCAGCAGGGCATATTTGTTGTTGGAGGCCCATCCCCCGATCATGATGCCGTAAACACCGATGGAGACGATGGCAAAGATGTAGAGGATGCCGATGTTGATATCGGCCACCTGCATGGCATAGGTCTGCCCGTTGATCACCAGGTCGGGGCCCCAGGGAATGGCCGCGCTGGTAAGCAGCGCAACGAACATGGTGAGCGACGGTCCGAGGATGTAGAGAAACTTGTCGGCCGTGTTGGGCATGAATTCCTCCTTGAAGAAGAGCTTGACGCCATCGGCAAGGGGTTGCAGCAATCCCCACGGGCCTGCCCTGTTAGGGCCGTGACGGTCCTGGAACCAGCCGGCAACCTTGCGTTCGATGAGGGTGGAGTACATGGCAACCACCAGGCTCAGCACCAGGATGATGCTTGCAAGAATGGCCTTATAGATTATCTGTGTTATCATATCGTTCACAAAGTCAAGTTACTCCTGGTCCTCCATGGTCCCCTCGATGGGATGGATGATAGATTGCTTTTTCATCTGTTCATAATGGTTTGCCGAGATGACCGACTGGCGCTTGATATGCCGCGGCCCTTCGATGACCCAGTCGGCTACCTCCTTCTTTTCAAACCGGCATTCGTTGCAGATAAACTCCTCCAGCTCCCCGAACTGGTTTTTCCGGCCGGTGACGCGGTAAATTTCATTGCCGAACATCCATGCGGTGACATTCCCCGAACAGGCCGGGCATTCACGGTGGGCGTTCATCGGTTTGAGAAACCAGACGCGGCTTTTAAACCGGAAGGTCTTGTCGGTAAGCGCTCCCACCGGGCAAACATCGATCATGTTGCCCGAAAAATCGTTGGTGACCGCCTCCTTGATAAAGGTCCCGATCTCCGACACATCGCCGCGGTAAAGTACCCCGTGGAGTCGTTTCCCGGTAAGCTGGTCGGCTGTATAGACGCAGCGGTAGCAAAGGATACAGCGGTTCATGTGAAGCTTGATATTTTCGCCGATATCGGTCATGGGATATTCGCGGCGCTCCTCTTCGGTTGCCGTCTCTTCCATCCCAAAACCAAAGCTGAGGTCCTGCAGGTCGCATTCCCCTGCCTGGTCGCATACGGGGCAGTCGAGCGGGTGGTTGAGCAGCAGGAATTCCACGATGCCTTTGCGGGTTTCGATGACCTCCGGGGAGGTAAGGTTCTGCACCACCATGCCATCCTGGACCGGCGTGCTGCACGAAGCAACCAGCTTGGGCATGGGGCGTGGATCCTTGGCCGAGGATTGTGCCACCTTTACCAGGCAGGTCCGGCACTTTCCGCCCGACCCCTTCAGCTTGGAATAGTAGCACATGGCCGGGGGAACGACCTTGCCGCCAATCTGGCGTGCCGCCTGGAGAATGGTGGTGCCCTCTGCTACATCGACCTGTATATTATCTATGGTTACCTTGATCATATCTTTTTTTCAAAAAAGCGGGCCATCCCCTATTCAGCCGCGAGCGGGAACAGGGAGCCGTGATTAATGTTTTTCACCCTTTCCGGGTGTTCCACATGGTATTCAAATTCTTTCCTGAAATGGCGGATGGCACTGGCAACAGGCCAGGCTGCCGCATCCCCGAGCGGGCATATCGTATTTCCCTCGATATTTTTGGCCACTCTCACCAGCAGGTCGATGTCGCTCATCTTCCCCTGCCCGTGTTCGATACGGTACAGCACCTTTTCCATCCAGCCTGTTCCTTCGCGGCAGGGTGAGCACTGGCCGCACGATTCGTGGTGATAAAAACGGGACAGGTTCCAGGTATTCCTTACCATGCAGGCATCTTCGTCGAAGACGATAAACCCTCCCGAACCCAGCATGGTGCCTGTTGCAAACTCCCCGTCGGAGAGCGATTCGTAGGTCATCAGCCTCTTTTCACCCTTTGCGGTGTTGAGGATCAGGTCGGCCGGCAGGACCGGAACCGACGAACCTCCCGCGATGACTGCCTTCAGGTATTTATCCCCGGCGATGCCGTTGCAGTATTCGGGAGAATAAAGGAAATCCTCGACGGGCAGGCCGAGTTCAATTTCATATACCCCCGGACTGTTGATATTTCCGCAGGCGGAGATGAGTTTGGTGCCGGTACTTTTCCCCTTTCCAAGCCTGGCATAGGCTTCGCCGCCCATGCTGATGATCGGGCCAACGGTGGCGAGGGTTTCAACATTATTGACCACCGTGGGGCATCCGTACAATCCCTTGAATGCCGGGAATGGCGGCTTGATGCGGGGGTTTCCCCGCTTGCCTTCGAGCGATTCGAGCAGGGCGGTCTCCTCGCCGCAGATATAGGCCCCGGCGCCGGGATGGACATAGATGTCCAGGGAGAATTCGGTTCCCAGGATCTTTTCGCCCAGGAAGCCATGTTCATGAGCCTCCCTGATGGCCTTTTCGAGAATGCCGACCAGGTATTTGAACTCCCCGCGGATATAAATGTAACATGTCTTTACGCCAAGGGCATAGCTGGAGAGGATAAGTCCCTCGATAAGCCTGTGCGGCAGGTGATGCATCAGGTACCGGTCCTTGAAGGTGCCGGGTTCGCTCTCATCCGCATTGCAGACGAGGTACCTGGGTTTGTCCGATTTGCGGTCGAGGAAGCTCCATTTGAGCCCGGTCGGGAAGCCGGCTCCTCCCCTTCCGCGCAAGCCCGATTTGGTGACCTCGGTATTGACCAGGGCAGGTGTCATTTCGCGGAGCGCCTTCTCGACAGAGGCATAGCCCCCGAGACTGCGGTAAACGTCGAATCCCCGGATTCCCGGAACCTCAATACCGGCTAACAGAATTTTTCCACCCATGTCGAATCACCCGGTTTATCCTTGTTTGCATTTTCCCTGAGCTCCTCCAGGATCTTATCCACCCTCCCGGGTGTAAGATTCTCGTAATAGCCTGTATTCACCTGCATCACGGGACCCGACCCGCACGAGCCCAGGCATTCCACCTCCTTCAGTGTAAAAAGGCCGTCGGGAGTGGTTCCTCCCGGCTCGATGCGCAGCACATCCCGGAGGTGCTGCATGATCTTTTCACCTCCCGAAATAGCACAGGGACCGGTCCGGCAAACCTCAATCACGTAATGACCCATTTTGTCGAGATAAAACATTGAATAAAAGGTAGCCACTTCGTACACCTCGATGGGAAGGATTCCCAGCAAAGCTGCCACATAATCCATGACATCGACTGAAAGATAGCCGCCCAGCTCCTCCTGTGCAATATGCAAAACAGGCAGCAATGCTGATTTCCTGTGATCATCAGGATACCGCAGCATCAGCTGCCTGATCCTGCCAAGAACCTCCGGAGAAAAAGCAACCGGCTTTCCTTCCCTGGTGAACTGTGGGTGAATTATTTTGTTGTTATGCTGTTCCATATTGATCTTGTGGTTATCAGGCATCCAGTTCCCCTGCGATTACATTCATACTGCTCATCGTCAGGATGGCATCTGAAAGGACACCTCCTTTTATCATCTCAGGGTAAGCCTGGTAGTAAATAAAGCTGGGTCTTCGGAAATGCAGCCGGAACGGCGTTCTCCCGCCATCGCTGACCAGGTAGAAACCCAGTTCGCCATTTCCCCCCTCAACGGAATGATAGACCTCGCCCACGGGAACCCCGATTTCGCCCATAACGATCTTGAAATGCCAGATCAGGGCCTCCATTTTGGAATAGACCTCCTGTTTGGGTGGCAGGAAATAGCCCGGGACATCCACATGGAAGTTTCCTTCCGGAAGGTTTTCAAGGGCGTTGCGAACCAGCTTCAGGCTTTCCCAGATCTCCTGCTGGCGCACGCAGAAGCGATCGTAGGTGTCGCCCTGCGTCCCCACCGGGATGGCAAATTCGAAATCGCCATAGCTGCTGTAGGGAGTCATGACGCGAACATCGTAATCGACCCCCGCGGCCCGCAGGTTGGGCCCGGTAAATCCATAGTTCAGGGCCCGTTCA
Source organism: Bacteroidota bacterium (assembly GCA_037133475.1). Classification (GTDB taxonomy): domain Bacteria; phylum Bacteroidota; class Bacteroidia; order Bacteroidales; family FEN-979; genus CAIVAT01. The sequence continues at coordinate 56,856 of JBAXOB010000023.1, read as the reverse complement.
GCGCTGATGGGTCCGACGCCGATGGTCCGGTCCATAAAGATCCGGTTGCGCATCAGCAGTTTTTCAAATTCATGAAGCACTTTGGGAATATGATCGAGAAATTCCCTGATCTTTTTGACGGCAGTCATCGAGAGGTCGCGTTCAAACCCGCCGATACGGCCCATGTTGGTGGTAAGCCTGGCGCCAGAGACCTCTTCATAGATCTCATAGATGCGCTCCCGTTCCTGGAATACATAAATAAAGCCTGTGAGGGCCCCGCTGTCGACGCCTACCACGCTGTTGCATACCAGGTGGTCGGTGATGCGCGCCAGCTCCATCAGGATGATCCGCAGGTAATCGACCCTGCCGGTGGTGGTAATGCCGAGCAGCTTCTCGACGGTCATGTGCCAGCCGATGTTGTTGATCGGGGAGGAGCAGTAGTTCAGCCGGTCGGTCAGCGGGGTGATCTGGTAGTAGGGACGGTGTTCGGCGATTTTTTCAAAGGCGCGGTGGATATAGCCGATGGTTTGTTCAGCATCGATGATCTGCTCCCCGTCCATGGTCAGCACGTTCTGGAAAATACCATGCGTGGCCGGATGAGTAGGGCCAAGATTGAGGGTAGTATATTGCTTTTCGGCTGATTCCATGGTCGTCGGTTTCAATATCGCTTATCTTCCGAAATACCGGTCATCCTTATCTTCCCGGGTCGGATCTTCAAGAGGATATTCTTTCCGCAGGGGAAAGAAATCCATGTATTCCACATTTAAAATACGTTTCAGGTTCGGGTGGCCCGTGAACAGGACCCCGTAGAAATCATAGGTTTCACGCTCCATCCAGTTGGCCGACGAGAAAAGGTCGGATACGGTGGGCACTGCCGGTTCGGCGGTGGTGACAAAGGTCTTGATCCGGATGCGGAAATTTCCGGAGAGGTTATGCAGGTGATAGATAACCCCCAGGGGCAACCCGCGGTCGGGATAATGAATGCCGCAAAGATCGGTCAGCATCTGGAAATCCAGCTGAGGATCCTCCTTCAGGAAACGGATCACCTCGTGGATCACAGGCTGCGCAACCGTAACAGAAAGGATATCCGACCCGGTATCCATCTTCAGGATATCCTGCCCGAATGCCTTGTACAACTTATCGATAACCAGTGCATTCTCCATCTTTCACTATAATTTCACTATCATGCTGTTAATCAGACCAGGATTCCGTACCCCGACAGCAACTCCCTGTATTCATCAGAATAACGGCGCCTGAGCGATTCGTTTCCTACCAGCTCCTGTATCTTCATAAACCCGTCGATGATCTGTTCGGGTCGTGGCGGGCACCCGGGCACATAAACATCCACGGGGACCACGCGGTCGATGCCCTGCAGCACGCTGTAGGTGTCGAAGATGCCACCGCTCGAGGCACAGGCCCCAACGGCCAGCACCCAGCGGGGCTCTGCCATCTGGATATAGACCTGCTGGATTACCGGGGCCATTTTTTTTGCAATGGTGCCCATCACCATGAGCAGGTCGGCCTGCCGCGGACTGAAACTCAGCCTTTCGGCGCCAAACCGGCCGAGGTCGTAATGGGCTCCCATGGTGGCCATGAATTCGATGCCGCAACAGGAGGTGGCAAAAGGCAGGGGCCAGATCGAATTTTTCCTGGCCAGGCCGATCACTTTGTCAAGACTGGTGGCAAAGATCCCCGGGGCGGTATATCCGTCGGGAGCATCAGCCTTGTTATATGTTTTAACGTTGGTATCCATGTCACTGAAATCAAAAGGCAAAAATCATTAAGAATCGTCCTGCCCGCTGTCTCCGGGTACTTTCACCCCCTATGCTGCATGCTGTCTCTTCAATCCTCCCAGTTCAGGGCTCCTTTGCTGATGATATAATAGAAGCCGAAAAGAAGGAACCCCAGGAATAATAACATCTCCCAGAATCCATCCCAGCCGAACTCCTTGAAATTGATCGCCCAGGGATAAAAAAAGATGATCTCCACATCGAACAGGACAAACAGAATTGCTATCAGGAAATACTTGACGGAAAACGGGAAACGGGCATTTCCCTTTACCTCGATGCCGCATTCGAAATTCTGGTCCTTGCGCAGGGTATGGAATTTCTTGCGTTTACCGCCGATATAGTGAGTTGCCAGCATGGTGACCGCCACGAAACCAAAGGCTACTACCGACTGAACCAGCACCGGGATATAGTCCGAAGGAAAGAAAGTCCTGTCCATTATTTAGAATTAATCTTGACAAAGGTAAATAATTTTTTCAATTTCCGTTATAATCTTCACAAAGAAATTAGCCGGTATGATGAACTATTCGCAAACTTAGACCGGCCTGATTTACCCCTGACTTTACTATTTCCCTAATTTTGTCCCGGCAGGCCCTGTCGTGAATTTCAAAACAGTTATCCTCCGTTTTCGTTTATGAATATCAAAACTCCCCTCCTATGAAGACCTCCGTGTGCTTTGTCCTGTTATTCATCGGATTGATCCCCCTTTTTGGCCAGGAGTTCCGATCGGTCAATGTCGTACGCATAAACCCCGGGGACAGCGAACCGGCCATTCTGAAAAAGGCGGCCCATGTCTGCCCCACCGCCAGGCAGGTCAGCTGGCAGGAGCTGGAATTTACAGTGTTCATCCATTTCGGGATGAACACCTTTACCAACCGGGAATGGGGCGAAAAGGGAACTTCTCCCTCTCTGTTCAACCCTACGGCCCTGGATGCTGAACAATGGGTTGCCACGGCAAAGATGGCGGGAGCCAGGTTGGTAATCATGGTAGCCAAACATCACGATGGATTTTGCCTGTGGCCCAGCAAATATACCGATTACACAGTTCAACATTCCCCCTGGAGAGGAGGAGGTGGCGATGTGGTGGCCGAGGTGGCTGCCGCATGCAGGAAACTGGACATGAAGCTTGGCCTGTATCTTTCGCCATGGGACATGAACTCACCCCTTTACGGGACGGAGGCGTATAACGAACATTTCAGGAACCAGCTTACCGAGCTGCTTACCCAATACGGGAAGGTGGATGAGGTGTGGTTTGACGGAGCCTGCGGGGAGGGTCCCAACGGCAAACGACAGGTGTACGACTGGAAAAGCTATTATACCCTGGTGAGGACCCTGCAGCCACAGGCTGTAATTGCAGTAACAGGTCCCGACGTCAGGTGGGTGGGCACCGAATCGGGCTATGGCCGTGACGCCGAATGGAGCGTGGTGCCGGTGCCTGCTGCAGCGCTGGATGAAATGGCAGCCACCTCCCGGCAGGAAATTACGAAAGAGGGATTGTTCCCGCCATTGGGCGACCTGATGATGGAGGACCTGGGAAGCCGGCAAAAGATCGCAAAGGCAGCCGGGTTGGTCTGGTATCCCTCCGAAGTTGACGTTTCGATCCGCCCGGGCTGGTTCTGGCACGAACGTGAAGATACCCTGGTCAAGAGCCCCGAAACCCTCACCGATATCTGGTACAGTTCGGTGGGACGAAATTCGGTGCTGCTGCTCAACCTCCCCCCCGACCGGAGGGGACTCATCCACGAAAATGATGTGGCGGCTTTAAAGAAGATGAGGTCGGTGCTGGATGCCACCTTTGGGAATAACCTTGCCGCCAGCGCCACCACCCTGGAAAACGACACCATGGTCCAATTGGATCTTCCCCAACCGGTGACTTTTGACAGGATCATGCTCCAGGAAAATTTCCGGCACGGACAACGGGTGGAGTTGTTTGTCATTGAAACCCGCAATGGTCATGACTGGCAGGAAATTCTGCGGGGGACGACCATCGGTTACAAACGTCTTTTACGGTTTAACCCGGTAAGCTCAGATAAAATAAGGTTACGGATCATCTCCACGCGGGATGTCCCGGAAATAGTGCATTTTGGCCTATACAAGGCGCCTGTGAGCAAGCCCTGACGGAATTGCATGCGCCTATTTTTTCGCCTTTTTTTCTATTTTTTCCTGGCGCTTTTCTTTTGGCGTTTTTGCAGGCGCTTTTTTAACATCTTTCTTTGCGTCTTTTCCTTTTGACATAACGTTGGTTTTTAGGGTTAATAATCCTATGTGTCTGACTGCTAATGTCAGAGGGGGTTGCCAGAGCATTAACCTTCGGAAATCATTCAGGTCAATGCCGAACAAAGTTACTATAAATTTTAAATATGATACCAAAACACCCGAAAGGTGCAACGGTGAATGGTGTGTGTGATCCTGGTCCAATTACCTGTAATGGATAAAAAAAACCGGCCCCGAAATCCGGAACCGGTCATGAAAATGAACAGGAGCCTCTTAATAGATCAGCGCCTGGTTCCGGTATCCCGGAAGGTTTGCATACCAGTCGGGATAAGCCGCACCTGCACTGGCTGCCCATTCGATAAAATGGAGGTAGGCGTCGTTTATGGGTGTTTTTTCTGTCGGGTAGTCAAATCCCTGCAGGATATTGATCCCCCAGGGGAGGTTGTTAGCTGTTTTGTAATATTTTCCCGTGCCGGTATTGGAGTCGTCATCCAGGGTGCCGAAAAGTCCTGTGTTTGCGTGGTTTGTCGGTAACCCCCCGGCAAGGTGAATTTCATTGCCCCGCACCTTTTTCGCTACGATGTAATAGTTGAACACTCCCGGCAGCAGCTGCGTGTTTGCCACGGTTCCACCCGGGGCTGGTATGCCGTTATTGATGAATACCAGGTGAACGTTCAGGGTGTCGTAGGGAATATGCGGTGCGGTCGGGTTCGTATTAACACCGATGCCTGAACCGGACCAGGGCATCAGCCTGAAGAAATCGTCGAACACGATGCAGTTGGCGAAAGTCTGCCCGCTTTCAAGGCCATTTGCAAGGAACGAATAGATGGAAGAGCCTCCGATGGAGTTCCCGGTAACACTGATGATCTTGTCAGGTGAAATGCCGTTGAGCTGGAAACCGAAACCATTGTGATAGCTGGCTCCCGAGGCCCGAAGAACAAACCTGCCAAACACCTCCACCACGTTGTTTGCGGCGTTGGTCACCGTTTGAACACGGTAATTGACCACGACATCATTGAAGTCATAATCGCCTTTTGCCGGCCACAGGTCTTCAAACGCGAGGGTTCCCGAATGGTTCGCAGCGGGGAAGTAACTGTTATAGGCCCTGTTCGGGTCGTTCGGATAGGCATCCTCTGCATCGGGAACACCATCGCCATCGGCATCCTGTATCACGGCCAGGGGAATGCATCCGTTTGCAGGATCAGACCAGTAGGTACCCGGGAAGATGAAATTGTCGGAATAGGCCCTCTCATTGCCACCGGTACCGGCAAAGCTGACCCTGATCTTATATACAGAGGTTGAGTTTTGAATGGCTGCAGGGATCGGGGCGGAAATGTCCCTGACAGTGGTTACATTGAAGACCGGAAAATCATAGGTATAAAACTGTACGGGGGTTCCTTCTCCGTAAGGTGCAGCAGCAACATAGGGTATATACCACAGCGTGATCCCCTTTGCCGAAACCCCGTTGCCGGCCCCGTCGAGACGAGTCTGGAAGGTAATGTTACCGTTGCCGATCAGCATCCAGGGGGTTTTGATCCAGCATGCGGTAGGAGCTGAGTTGGTAAGGGAGTTGCTTTTTGTCGACCAGCTGCCACTGATCACCAGGCCTGCCGTATTGGAATAGGAGGTTGCTCCAAAACCCCAGCAATTGCCCTGTTCGATGGCACGGTTCCCCGATTCGCAGTTGAGCGTGACCTGTGCCATGAGTCCTGTCATGGATAACAGGGTGGTCAATGCAGTCAGAATAATAATCTTTTTCATATTTTGCTTTTTTGTTATTTGTTAATCAATAAGAACCGGGATAAAGGAGAAGGCTGCCTGGTTATTCACAATGGCAACCGGGTAGGATACAGACCCGTATTTCAGCGTCAGCTCTTTGTCGGTAGAGGGTACCGTAAGACTGACGGTGAGATTCTGATCCATCGGGTGGAGCTTGCTGAACAGGATTGTTCCATCGGCAAGGCTGATGGTCAGGGTGGCCCTGACCGGTACCGCTGTGGGGAGGCCCGTGATCATCACCTCCACGGTGTTGCCGGTGGTCCAGCTGAAGGCATCGGAGGCCTTTAACTCATTGAGCGTTTTGGGTAAGGGGGTTACCGGTGTGGCAACTTCGACTTTTTTACAACCGGTGATCATAACGCCTGAGATTGCAGCAATCATCAGGATCAGTGTAAATCGTTTCATATCAGTGTTTTTCTATCCTGATACAAAATTCATGCCAGATTAAAAACACACTGTTAAATAATTAACAAACAATGCTTTATTAATTACTCATATCGATAAAAATGGAAAATCAATCTAAAAATGAGAGTTCTTGTCTCACAGCAATCTTAGCTGGTCATTTACCTCCTTCAGGATTGTATCGAGCCGCAGCAGCAGCACGGAAAAGACAGATTCATCGATTTCGTGCAGTTCAGTTTCTTCAATTTGCTTGATGATTTCTGTGGCGGTGGTGATTCCCATCACCCCGATGGAGGGTTTCAGTTTATGGAGGATCTTTTGAATGGCGGCAAATTCTCTTTTATCAAAACACCCCCTGATTTCGAGCAGGGCCTCCTCATTCTGTGAAATGAACAGGCTAACCATGTGACGGAAGAAATCGTCATCCCCGGCTGCAATGGTCCGGAGTTCATGAAGGTCAAATAGTTTTTCCGGTAATTTTTCCATAGCGTTCGATGTTGGAAGGTCGGTTGGAAGAATGGCAGATTGGTATAAGGCAACTCTTCCGGTCAGATCTGTTCATTTTGTTTCATGCGATAGAGGGTTGATTTCCCGATCCCCAGCTTTTTGGCGACCAGGGGGATATCGTCCATGTATTTATCCAGGTATGATTTGATGATCAGCCTGTTGTACTCATCCAGGGTCATCTCTCCCGCATTGAGAAAGTCAGATGGCTTTGACGTTTGGGAAAAGATGATATCCTCCTGGTTTAGCACCTTCCCGTTCGACATGACAACAGCCAGGTCGATGATGGCCTTCAGTTCACGGATATTTCCCGGGTAGGGATAGCGGAGCAGTTTCTCACTGGCTTCGGTTGAAAAAACGACCATTTGCAGGTTATTCTCCTTGCAGAACGCCTCGGCAAAGTGTTTGGCCAGGATCAGGATATCGTTGGTCCGTTCGCGCAGGGGAGGCAGGTGGACCGGCAATCCAAGCAGGCGGTAATAGAGATCCTGGCGGAAGGTGCCATTGGCAACCTCCTCCTTCAGATCGCGGTGGGTGGCGACAATCAGCCGCAGGTCGAGCGGAATCGTATCCTTCCCGCCGATTCTCACCAGTTCACGTTCCTGGATGACTCTCAGCAATTTGGCCTGGATGGCAATATGCATATCGCCAATCTCATCCAGGAAAAGTGTGCCTTCGGTTGCCTCTTCAAACTTGCCTGTCTTCCGGGTATCGGCACCGGTAAAAGCTCCCTTTTCGTAACCAAACAATTCACTTTCAAGAAGATCCTTGGGAATTGCCGACATGTTAACTGCCACGAACGGCTTTTTTCGCCTCGCCGAATTATAATGGATGGCCTTCGCAACCAGTTCCTTCCCGGTCCCGGTTTCACCGGTAATGGAAACGTTGATATTGGTTTTGCTTGCCTTTTCTATTAAAGAGTAAATGGTCCTGATCGCCTGGCTGTTCCCGATGATCGCCTTTTCGAAGTCGTATTTCCTGCCAACCTCCTCCTGCAACTGCTCAACCTGGTTTTTCAGGGTCCTGTTTTCGCGGATGCGCAGGATTACATTCCACAGGCGCGTGCGCGAATCCTGCTCCTTGACAATGTAATCATAGGCCCCGTCTTTTAATAAATCGAGCGCCGTTGAAATATCCTTCTGCCCGGAAACAATCACCACCTGGGTATCGGGACTGTACTGCCTGATTTTTTTCAGCACCAGCGCGCCATTCATGTCCGGCAGGGAATAATCAAGGGTAATTACATCGGGTTTCCTGTGGAGATTGGCAATCAACTCCTTCCCTGTCAAAAAATGCTGGATATTGTAATCGGGGTTCGATGAAAGGTAATGTTTCAGATATTCCCCGTAGAATTTATCATCCTCAACAATAAAAATTGAAAAACTGCTCATACTTTCCGATTTTGGGATTGGTGACCAGGGTGAGAATTTTTCCCAAGTAGACAAATATAAGAAAAGGGTTAATGCAATTCCATATACCTGAATAATTTAACGAAAGGCCGTGTAAACAGCTTATCCATTGTGCTGAAGGATGGCATATACCAGGAGGCCCAGGAATAAAATGGCTAAAACGATAAGGATCCGTTTTCGCCTGGCAGTGTTGTATTCAGCCAGCTTCTCATAGCTGAGGTAATACCGGCCAGGCTTTGCCTCAATAAGTACGCCTGAATTGATGAGCCGTTGCATCAATCTTTGGCCTAACCTGCTGATCTCTTCAGGCGAAATGGCTCTTTCGGGTGCTGTGGCATTATGTTGTTCGAAAAAACTGATGATTCTCCGGATCCTGATCGCGATCATTGCCGGTACGGGTGAAACTGGAACCATAAATGTAGTATTGGTAATTCCTCTCAAAGATACAGAAACTGTTAAAACAGGAATCGGGTCGGGTTTCAATGGTCACCAAGATCACCTGATGCTGTGAAAAATTTCGTGCAACTCCGCCAGCTTTTTCGTGATGGCTTTATCGTCGCTCTTCTTCAGGATCATCTGGTGCAGGGAATTGGCCCCCTTCACCAGGTTTTCAATCGATTTCCTGATTTCGGGCGTGTTGAATGAGGCGGGGATCTTGCCCGATTGCAATGCTTTCGCCCTCGCCAGTAAATCGCCCGACTGCTCACGGATCGGTTTCAGATCCCCCTTCTCCGAGGGATGAAAGGTCTGCCCCATCACTTCATGGAAATCATTCAGTCCCTTCCAGGTATCCAGTTCGATGCTCTTCAGCAACGGGCTTGCCAGCGCCGCTGAGTAGTTTTTGTTCACGGCATCCCAGTTGATGGCGGTAACCACCGCGGTGAGGTAGTCTCCCCTTTTATTCTGATATTTCAGGTAATAGGCATGTTCCCATACATCGATGGCCAGGATGGGTATTCCCCTGTCGGGGGAGACATCCATGATGGGGTTGTCCTGGTTGGGAGAGGAACAAACGGCCAGTTTTTTTTCGGGCGTGACGTAGAGCCATACCCACCCCGATCCGAACCTTGAGGCTCCCGCCTTTGTCAGCAGTTTCTTTAAGCTGTCGACACTCCCGAAGGCAGCCGCAATGGCTTTTCCTATGGGACTTTGCAGGTCGAACGGACTGTTCAGTGACAGCGTGTTCCAGTAAAGGGAATGGTTGTAATGTCCGCCGGCATTGTTGCGCACGGCATCGCCATTTTCGGAGGCATACAGCATCAGTTCGTCGAGCGAATATTTCTCATATTCGGTTCCCTTGACGGCCGCATTCAGGTTCTTGACATAGTTGGCATGATGCTTTGAATAATGTATCTCCATGGTCTGGGCATCGACCACGGGTTCAAGTGCATTATAAGCAAATGGTAATTTCGGCAATTCATACGGGTAGGTCTGGGCTGAGAGCGGGGTCACAAATCCCGGCAACCCGGCAAACATACAAATGGTGACAAAATGCAGGAATGTTTTCATGGGAGGGTTGTGTTTTTTATTTGGTACAAATCTAAATAAACTCCGGCAAGATTCAAAGGAAACAACGGTAAATATCTGCAGGTGCGACTATTGTTCGCCATCACCCTTTCATATCAGCCTCCGGGCTTCTCTTCATGATCTTCAAAAATCCTTTTACCGTATTTGGTATAGAGGAATGAACTGATCAGCAGCAAAATGCCCAGGGAGACAAACACGATGGTTTTGGAGATGGTATTCAGATAGTTTATATCGTAAAGGAATAGTTTCACCAGGGTGGCGGCGAAAAGCACGATGGCGCCGATCCTCAGGTGGGCCTTCCGCTTCCGGATACCCATGGCGACCAGGAGCAGGGCATAGAGGCCAAAGAGAATGGTCAGCCCGAGTTTGTAGGACTGGCCGGGTTCGTAGAGGTCCATCCAGTTGATCAGTTCATTGCCTGCAACAGTGAGTAGTGTTACATGAAGGAACAGGTCAAATTCAACCCTGAAGTCGGTCTTCAGCAATTCCCACCGCACATATTGGAAGATGGAGCAGATCATGATTCCGGCAAAAACAAAGGAGATGTACCTGGCGCCTATAAACAGGACACCCCGGTAATAGTACTGCGACAAGTCCTGCGAAATATAGTTTTCACGCAACCCGCCGATGGTATATAATCCTATCGTCAGGAAGAGCCCGAGTACAATGGCATTAAGCCCGAGGTTTATGTTGCCCAGCAGGCTGTTCCTGATCCTCCTGATGTTCGCCAGGGAAAGCAGGGAGAGGAACAGCATTGAATAGTTGATCACGGAAAGTGTACTGAATCTATAGATTGCATCGTTCCAGACATGTTTTGGGAGGGTCAGGTCCGTGTTGACTGTTACCCCTGAATCGAGAAACTGCTGGTTCCAGAAGGTCAGGATTTCCTTGAGGAGGGAGCAGTAAAGCACGGTCAGCAGGATTCCGGGGATGCAGAAACCCATGATTTTCACGGCTATCCTCCATTCAGCCAGGGGCGGTTTGCAGGAGCGGTTCTGATGGAGATAATTGATGATGCCAAAGGATGCGCAAAAGAACAGTGAGGTCAGAAAATTGATGTTGAAGACAGGAAAGATGCGGCTTCCGGCGATTTTTGGGTCATAGGTACCGTAAACCGTTGACCAGTCGTGGACCAGGCTGAAAAAAACAGCAAACATCAGCGGGTAAGAGAGGAGTTCAAATACCCAGCCGCCCTTGACCCTGCCAATCCAGAAAAGCAGGGCCACCTCGCCGGTCCATAGCAGGGTTACCCACCGGCCATCCCATTGTACGGGTATTGCTATGGTTGTAAATACCAATGCCAGGCCGGTCACATAGTAAAAGAGGTTTTTATCCGCCGGTTTCCTCCGCCAAAGCAGGATGGCGACCGTGCCGTGGACCGCGGCATTGGCCAGGGTAAACAATCCCAGGAAGGATTCGCCGGTTTTGTCGGCGCCGAGCGCCGCATATCCCAACCCGTAAAAAATGGCGGAATTAGCCATCAGCAGGAGTACGTTTTCAATGCCGTATGCTTCATTTTTCAGCACCTTATAGGCAATTGAAATGAGATAGAAGGTGGCAAAGAACCCCGTAACGAATCCCAGTGCCAGCCCCAGGTGGCCGGCTGGCTGGTATTTTGCGCTGAACCAGGTAAAAAAGATGAACCAGGTAAGGATAAAGGAGGAATAATAGAGTGGTTTCCAGTATTTCCGGAAGGCAATGGCAAGGATGCCGGTGTTGATCAGGGTCATGTAGCTGAACAGGACAGCTACCTTCCCGGAGCCGTCATCCAGCAAGAACGGAACGGCATAGGCGCCAACCAGCCCGACATGGGCGATCACCTGTTTGTCATAAAGGATGGCCGCGGCAACTGTGAAAAGGGTAATGATGGTCATGATCGCAAACGCAGGCGTCACGGGGATCAGGCTATAGAAATCGTACGCCGCAAAGGTGATAAAATAGAGGATGGCCATGGCGCCGCTTAACAATACAGCGCTGAAACCGGCATACTGCTTCCTGAGCCTGAAGGCAACTCCCAGCAGGGTTAACCCTGCAAGATAGCCCAGAATGATCCTGGTGAGCGGACTGATCAGTTCGTGGTCGATGGCAAACTTGGCTCCAACACCGACTCCGAGAACGGTAATGGCAATACCGATCTTGTTGATCAGGTTTTCACCGATAAATTTTTCCATATTTAACCTGAAGGAGTGTCGGGGGGTTGTCTCCGATGTTCCGTCCGGGGTTGACTTCACCGGCGCTGGCCGGTCCTCCGGTAAGGCAGGTCGGTTCTCCATCAGTTCAGGGCTGACAATAGCAGCTGCATCAGCGGGCGGCATCTCCGGGGCCTGGACTCCCTGGCCTGGCGTCGGCACCAGGTTTTGAATATCCCTTCTCAGGTTGTCGATCTCCTGCTGAATGGTTCGCTGCCTCCCGGCGAGGGTTTCCAGCCTGTCAAGGATCCTGCTAAGTGAATCGGGATTGTCTGTCATGGTACAGATTATTTATTCGTGACAAGAAACTCCTGAGATCAAAGGTTGACTCTTTCTTCACCATAAAAGTACAAAATTGGTGGCGGAATGTCAAGAAACCGGGCGGTGACAGCGAACTCCGTTGAGGGGCTCCTGTCAGGCAGTTGGGGTGATCATCCTATTTCGCGCCTTTGCCCTGGATTTTCGGAGTTGCTGAATGGCCCTGGATTTTCTCCTTTACCGTTTTGAAATCATCAATCCGGAAAGTGACCAGCAACCATATGGCTACCACAAAATAGAGCAGCGTGCTCGAGGAGGCGCAGACGATTCCATAGATAAACATGAAAAGATGTTGCCGGGTCCCCGTAAAATTAGTCAGGTTCAGCCATTTGTTGTTCTCGCAATGCCACAACAGGGCGATCCATTGCTTGAAGAGGATGAGCAGGGTAACCAGCAACAATCCGGCAGCCAGGGCTATGAGCATTCTCTTCCAGGGTACCGGCGAGGCCAACACCAGCGATATCAGCAGGATGGTTGGAATATAGCCGAGGTAACGGGTATTGACAAACCGTTCGAGGGTTTCGGTGGTCTTGTCGGGGCGCACCAGTGCATAACTGCCGATCAGCACGTGGGTGGTTGCGGGGTCGTCAAGTTCCCTGAACAGTACAAATCCGTTATCCCTGATATGGTGAAAGACATAGCCCGCAACCTGCCTGTAAAGTTTGCCATAGGTCTTGTCATAGAAGGAAAAGGGAGCCGAAAGAAGGGCATAGAAAATCGCTGCCTTAAGCAGGAAAAGGAGGAGCGTTTTATTCCGTAACATCTGGATGCTCCTTTCTTGACCATTTAATCCAGAAAATCCACAAACCGATGGCAACGATGATAAACACCGCCTGCCACACCTCCACATGCATAAACTCAAAAAGTTTCGGATAACGGCTGCCGATCAGGAAAAGAGAGATAATCCTCACGATATTGAGCGTGAACAGGATCGCAAGCCCGCCAAAAACACCCGGGATCTTGTATTTCCATTTTGCAGGGAAAGCCAGCAGCGCGGTGGCAAAAAGGGCCATGGCCTCCACCCCGTCGCAACCGCGCGCGACGCTGATGGAAAATGAGGAGGAAGCTATGATCTCTTTATTGGCGGTGGTTTTCATGCCGAACAGGTTCAGGAAAAAACTCGACAGGCTCGAATTAAGGGCTACGATATGAGGCTGGATGCCAAGTTGGAAAAAATCGGTTATCATGCCGATATAAAACAGGATCATCAAAACTGCGAAGGCTCCGACAAAGAGCAGAACCGGCCTTTTCTGCATCCATTGTGAACGGACCCCCTTGAGAAACGCGGAGGGCTCATTCTTTTTTTTAAGTGCTCTTTTTTTTGCGGAATTGCCCATAAGTCAGTTTATTTGTCCGTAAAATAAGTATTTTTCAGTTGTTTAAAAGAGGCTTCGTCGGAAAAAATAACGATGGCTTTGTGTCTTAAATCAAATAACAAGTGACAACAAATATAGGAATATCCTTGATTTCTGTCAATGGGAGAGGGAGAGAATGAAAAAAATCAGGGGAATCAGGGGGCAAGGGTAACGGTTCCATATATCACCATTGATTTCCCCTTATTGATGGTAAGGTTTCCTCCCGGCTGGATGGTAACATTATGGCCGAATGTCCTGTTGACCGTGGTAATGACCGGGAGATGGGGCGCAGCCGGGATGGTCAGGTCGGTGAGGGTGGTAGGCACAACCGGCGGGTTCCAGTTCCCGGGGTCATTCCAGTTTGAATCGACGCTGCCGGTCCAGGTGGCGGAGGAGAATGTGGCGGGTTCCGTCGTCCATATCTCCATGGCAGGATCGCCGAACAGGTTGCAGTCATATTGGCACCAACGCTGGGCTCCCGGTTCGAATTCACCCGGAAGTCCCACCCAGGGCGCTGTTTTGATTTTTGATATCATGTGGGCCGCGCCGATGTGTTTCTCGGGCAGGGTGTCATTATAAATTGCGCTGACGAACTCCCTTTCGAGGTGTTCGGAGGGTCCTTCGGTGGTTCCCTCGTCAAACCAACCATATCTCGAGTTGAAAATCCCCGCTGCCAGGAAATTATCGATGGTGACTGCTTTTGCCGCGATACAGCCGTTGTCGAAGGCGCCGCAATCGCAGCCCTGGGTATAGCAAAGCTGGTAATTGTGGGCTATGCCGTCCACTCCCTGAAAATTAGAATTGGTGATCTGGTCATAGGAAAGGCGCATCATATAGCTAGTGTTGGCATGCCCCAGGTGGTGAATAAAGGAGTTGCCCTGGTTGATTTTCTCAAGTAACATGGCCGGAATCCATTGCCAGATGTTGTAGGGCGGCGAGATCAGGGTATCGTAGAGTCTGCGGATAACGTTGGTTGCAGCGGGGATTCCGCAGGTAAAGTAACCGTTGTCGGAACGGTTGTTGACCAGCAGGTCAAGGTAACTGCCCCCGAAGGTCAGGGGGGCTGCCCACAGGTACTCGCCGGCCAGCAGGGGCTTGTTCGCCTCGCCGATCACGGGGTTGGTCTGGTAGGAGACTGATTTATGGATCATATGATGAAGTTCCGCGGTATCATTCACCGTGAACCGGCCCACCGCGATATCGGGGAGCAGGTCGGGGGCATCCGTTACTTCGGCATAGATGTGGTTTCCATTGAGGTCGAAGTTGCCGTCAAGCGCGGAATAATAGAGATCGGCCGGGATGTTGGCATCGACGTAGACTGAACCTCCCGAATAAACCTGGCAGTAAAAACCCCTGGCCGGGATCAGCGGAGGATTCCCGGCCAGCAGCAGGTATTCTATGCCGTAAAGCTGGTACTGGCCAATTACGAAGTTCCTGATTTTTTCGGCAAGGTCATAGCCTGTTCCGCAGGCTGAGATGCTGTCGACCGTGACAATACGCGTTGAAATTCCCTTCGCGGCATACATGGCGGTCAGTTGCTGGAACTCATCTTTAAAGCTGGATGGGGAGATGATCAGGTACTGGTAGTTTGACAGGGGAGATCTTCTTGCGGGATAACGGGCAACCATTCCGGGGTTCATCACGAACGATTTAACCCGGCTGACGACATTTTCCGAAGCGCTCAGCCTTGTTAACGCCTCTGCCGACCTGGCGTCGGGACTGGTTGTAATAGTGACGGTGACTTTTTTATAATAGGAAAGCCGCTTATCCCCCGGATTATACCTTACAGGGGTAAAGGAGGAAAGTGCCAGGGCAAAACCGTTAAGGTACTGGGTGAGCAACTGTCCGGATGCGGGAACTTTATAAACCCCGTGCCGGCGATACACCCTGGCATTCAGCAGAAATTCGCCTGGTTTATCCTCCGCTGTCGGACGGACATGCTGCCTGGGCTGGATCAGGTATTGACCGGGAACAGGGGTTTCATTCTCATAAATGACCTGGATGGCGCCGGCAGCTTCGCCGGGTGGAAGCATCAGTACAACCTCATGCCAGGGAAGCAAAGGTTCTCCGGGGATGCCGCACTGAAGGGTACTGTCAAAACAGACGGCCTGATAAACACCCCTGGATTCGATTTTAGGATGACCGAAGTAAAATGTTTTTACGATCGTCCCGGCAAACAGCCATGGTGCGTGTATTATCAACAGGACGAAAATTATCTTCGTTTTCATAGCTGCACGGATACCGGGAGGAATTATCCTGCCGGTTGACAACCGCCTGTCAAGGGGGCAGAAACATCAAATCAGCCTTTGAGCATTTTTACCGTCTCCCGCACCCCCTCAGCGGCAGGGGTCGCCTTGATATTAAACCGCTTTTCAAACTTACTGCAGTCAAAGAAATAATCCCGGTCATACTGGTACAGCATTTCGGGGAACTCCTTCATAACCGGGACAAACAGCCCTGCCAGCCAGACCATGAAGCCCGGAAGTACCATATACTTTGGGTTTTTCCCCATCTCCTTTGCAAAAAGGGCAATCCAGTCAGCCCCGGTCAGCCGTTGGCTGTCGGTAGGCAGGTTCCACACCTGGTTATAGGCATCGGGCGTATTGCCCAGCAGGGCGGTAGCCATCCCGGCATCGGGTGTATAGGTAAAGGAATGGCAGACCTTCGCATTACACAGCCAGTTTGCCCTCTTATCCTGCAACAGGTTTTTGTAGACCATCTCGATTAACAGGCTCTGGGTCTTCACCGGGCCGTAAAAGTCGGCCGACCGTGCAATGATGGCCTGCAGCTTTCCCGCTTTCACCAGGTCGAGGATCATCTTGTCAAGCAGGGTCCTGACCTCCCCCTTTTTGCTCGCCGGGCTCATCGGCGAATCTTCCGTGATATGTTTTACATGATCCCCGCCTACCATGTAGATGTTGTCGAAAAAGACAAGTTTGCTGTTGTATGCCAAACAGGCATCGATGACGTTCTGCATCAGCGGCGGCCACAAGGTTTGCCATACTTTGGTCTTGTATTCAAGGCCAACGGTCAGATAGACGATATCGGAGCCCTTCACGGCTGAAAACAGGGAATCACGGTCGGTGAGGTCGGCCGGAAACAGCAGGTCGGTGTCATTCACCTTTTTTGGATTCCGGCTTACCAGCCTGATCTCTTTGGTATAGCAGGCAAGCGATTTGGCAAGTTCATTCCCTATTGCCCCGCCTGATCCCAGGATTGTTTGCATAATGGTTAAAAATTTACGTGTTACGTGTTACGAGATGCATAATGGTCTTCCAGTTCCTGGTCGTTGTCGTCACCTTCAGTTTGCTCTCAAAAAACTGGGGCGTTAACTTCGTTTGACCATAGCCATTCGGACAATAAAGGTAACACTCTTTTCCAAGGATCACAAATTCATCGGGGGAAAAATTGAATTCGCGGATCTTCTGTTCGCGTTCAACGCCGGGTACGGCCGAAAGGAAGGTAACATGGAACTTTTCAGGATCCCTGCCGACATCCCCGGAAAAGGGGTTGTTCCGGCTGACAAATTCCATTTCAGCGAGGGTCCGGATCATTACCGGCACGGTAAGTCCAAAGTGCTGCAATATTTTCCCGGCAATACGTTCGCCAAGTTCCTGCGGGTTCCCGGCTTCAGCGTCAAAGGTGATATTGCCGCTCTGGATGTAGGTCGTGATGCCGGAGAAGTCCAGCCCGGCCAGGACCCGTTTCAATTCATCCATTTTGATCATGTTATGACCGCTGACATTGATCCCGCGAAGGAGGGCTATGTAGGTTTCCATTTGTGCCGTTTTTGATAAAACAAAAGCATTTCATTACCGGGTGCCGGTCTCCTTAAAAAGGAGATTCCGGGCTCCTATCCGGCAATATTGTGGATCATGCCCCTGAAGATAAGCCAGTGAAAGGGGAGCATGGAGATCCAGTAGAGTCTTCCCCAGATCCCGTAGGGTCTGAAGGTGGCCGTTTGGTGCAGTATGTTGTTTTGATCAATGCTGAACTCCAGCCATGCTTCACCGGGAAGCTTCATCTCGGCAAAGAGCAGCAGCCGTTTTTCCTCTTTATCCGCCAGGATCACCCTCCAGAAATCAAGGGCATCGCCGGCAGCAATCTCGCCCTTGTTGGTTCTTCCCCTGCGGATGCCTACCCCGCCGATCAGCCTGTCCATAAAGCCCCTGATATTCCAAAGCAGATCGGCAAAATACCAGCCGTTTTCGCCCCCGATCGACCAGATTTTCTCCATGGCCCGGCTTGTATCTGCCACTTTAAGCGTTTTTATATCCTTATAACACCCGTAGACCGGGACTTCAATAAACTGCGACAGACCCCGTGTGAGGCGCTGGCTGGTCAGGGCATCCTTCCAGCTGGAAAGCACCTGGTGTTGCTCAATCTTGTCAAATGCCAGCTCTATTGCCTTATCATACCGGATCGGGGTGATCCCGAGCATTTTTTCCAGGTCGTTGTCATGACACACCACCTCCACCTTCATGCTGTTGACCAGGTGAGTGGCCAGTGAATAGGAGATCGAGGTGACAAAGAACAGCCAGTAGGAGGATAGTTTGGGCGTCATGATCGGCAGGATGCCGATCCATCGCGGGAGTCCCCTGATTTTGGCAAACCGCAGGAGCATCTCCTTGTAGGTAAGCACCTCCGGCCCCCCGATATCGAAGCTGCGGTTGAAGGTCTCCGGCCTGAGCATCACCCCCGAGAGGAATTCGATCACATTGCGGATGGCGATGGGCTGGCAACGGGTATTGAGCCAGCGCGGGGCGATCATCACCGGCAATTTTTCAACAAGATCGCGGATGATTTCGAAGGAGGCGCTGCCTGACCCGACAATGATCCCGGCTCTCAGCGTAGTTAAGGGATATGCGGTCGAGGCCAGGATATCCTCCACGTTTTTCCGGGAGGAGAGGTGCTTTGAAAGCTCCTTTTCATTCACGATCCCGCTCAGGTAGATGACCTGCCTGACACGGGTCTGTTCGATCCTCTTTTTAAAATTTCCTGCGGAGATGGCCTCCAGCTCCTCAAAATCCCCCTGCCGGGTTGTCATGGAATGGATCAGGTAAAAGGCCACGTCAATATCGGCAGGGATCCTGGCCAGTTCATCCTCCCTTAAAAAATCAACCTCGACAACCGTTAACCTTTCGCTTTTAAACCGGTTCCGGTCGAAGCGGTTGGTATCCCTGACACAGCACACCACTTCATGGCCGTTTTCAAGCAGCACAGGCAGCAACCGTTTGGCAATATAGCCGGTAGCCCCGGTAAGCAAAATTTTCATACAGCTAAGTTTGTGGCCTGAGAAGGCAAAGATAATGCAACCGCGCGACATTTCATCACCGGCTATCTGAAGTGATCCCCGGCAAAAAAACCGCTGTTTCCTGGTACCCTGTACCGGCTTGTTGACGGGCAGTCCAGGATAGTTCAGGGTTTCAGGATCGAATAGATGAGTTCATCCAGCAGGAGCCCGTTTTTGATGATCGATTCTTCGGCAAGCCAATAGCCGATCTCGGCGTTTTTCCGGTGAACATCCGATTGGGGGAAGATCCCGATGGCACCGCAGGCTGTCCCGTTCACCTCGATGGCAAAAATCCTCGCGGTGCCGGGGAGATCGCCGGGCTGACTCGCCCTGATGAAGGCAATGCCGTCGTCGCGCGTGTAGGGATGCGGGAATACATCGGTCAGGTTGCAGGCAATATGTTGATTATTGGCAAACCTGACGAGATTGTCGAGATCGTCGGGTTGCCAGGACCGGAGTAAAAAATTTCCCTCCTGCGATTCCATGGTTCCTGGATTATCTTTAACCAGACTTTTTCTTACTGGACTTTGCCTGCGGGTTGTATTCCAGGGCGAGCCTGATGAAATATTCGAGGTCGTCATCCCGGTCAATTCCCTCCGGGTCAATGAAGATAAAGCCCTTCATCGGGCGATGGGTAAAATCCATCTCCCGGCAACCCTTTTTTGAAAAGGCCTCTTCTGTTTTCGCCGGATCGATCCGTGCCATCATCTGCTCTTTGACAATGCCGGCGCACATCTTTCCGTTCACCAGGAAACAAACGCCTCCCATCATTTTTTTATCCTCAAAGGGAACGTCCAGCTCCCTGAACTTGCGCCGGATGCGGTCGGCCAGGAATTCATCGTATGCCATAAATATCTTTTACAGTAATTCAAATGTACAAATTGTCTGTAAAAATAAGAGGATTCATGCAAATTCATTTTTGCAGTAAGGCCGGAACTTAATAACTTCGTATCAAATTTTTTTCTATGACACGTTTCATGACCCGCCGGCAGGCAATCAAAACCCTTGGCCTGACCATCGGTGCAGCCACGATTGGCATCAGGGGATTCTCGCAGGTTGATGATCATAAATACGAGTACGATCTCAATTATGATGACGTTTATAAACCCATCGACAACCCTTTGAATCGCCCGATTACCGCCATCACCTGCGGGGCGGGAAACAGGGGTAACGTATATGGCGATTATGCGGCTGCATTTGCTGACCAGATCCACATCGTGGGGGTCGCTGAACCGATCATGATCAGGAATGAGCGGTATGCAAAGCTGCATAAGATCCCTGATGAAAACCGCTTTAAAACCTGGGAGGATGTGTTTTCAAGACCGAAGTTTGCCGATGTGATCATCATCACCATGCCCGACAACCTCCATTATGAGCCCTGCATGAAGGCGATGGAGATGGGCTACGACGTGCTGCTCGAGAAGCCGATGGCCCAAACGGCGCAGCAATGCCGCGACATCCTGGCAATGACCCGCAAAACCGGCCGGATCGTGGCGGTTTGCCATGTTCTGCGCTATTCTCCCTATTTCCTGAAAATGAAAAAACTCATCGACGAGGGGGCCATCGGCGAAGTGGTCAGTTTCCAGCATATGGAACCGATCTTTCATATTCACATGTCGCATTCGTATGTGCGCGGCAACTGGCACGATTCAAAGGCAACCACGCCGATCATCCTGGCCAAGAGCTGTCACGACCTGGATATCCTTCGCTGGATGATCGGGAAAAACTGCAAAAGCATTGCCGCCATGGGCGACCTGAAGTGGTTCCGCAGGGAGAATGCCCCTGCCGGCAGCACCGACCGGTGCATGAACGGCTGCGCCGTCGAGGCGACCTGCCCCTATTCGGCCATGAAGATCTATTACCGCGAACGCGGATGGCTCTATGTTTTCGACCTGCCTGATGATAAGGCAAAAGAGGGGGATGCCATCCTCGAATACCTTCGCACCACCAATTATGGCCGGTGCGTTTACAGGATGGAAAATGACCAGCCCGACCACTATGTCACCTCCATCAGCTTCGACGATCACATCACCGCCAGCTTCTCCATGGAGGCCTTTACCTCCTACGGCGGCCGCCGAACCCGCGTGATGGGCTCGATGGGCGACATGGTAGGCGATATGGAAGAGCTTACCGTTACCGACTTCAGGACCGGTAAAAGCGTGAAACTTGTTCCGAAGGCCGATGATGTCGAATACTATAAGAACAGCGGCCATGGCGGGGGCGACTGGCTCCTGATGCGCGATTTCGTGATGGCCATCGCCAACCAGGATCCGAAACGGCTTACCTCGACCATCGACCAGTCGATCGAGAGTCACCTGATGGGTTTTGCCGCCGAAGAGAGCCGGCTCACCAACCGGATCGTGGATGTCAGGCTATAACTCCACCGGCAGGATAACCGGCCGGTAAAATGGAAACATATCTCTGACAAATAATAACATAAAACTGATTGCCATGAAGTGGAAAAAAATCATCCTGATCATCCTGTTAACCCTGGTATTGATTGCCGGGGCGGCAGCCGTCGTCTTTTACCCGGTTTATCGCTTTATGTTCCATGAAACCACGCAGCCCTTCGACAAAGAGCTCACCATTCTCCTGGGGGGCGGGGGTAACAGCGGGCTGCTGGTTACCGACAGCGCCGTGGTGGTGATTGACACCAAACTGGGCAGCAATGCCGAAGAACTTTTCAAACTTGCAAAATCGAAGGCCGGTACAAAAAGGATCATTGCCATCAACACCCATTATCATGGCGATCATGTAAACGGGAACCAGTTCTACAAAGGTTGTGACATCTATATCGGCGCTTATGACCGTAAGTTCCTGCTGGCAGATATGGGGGAGGAAAAGATGCCGAATCATTTTGTTTCCGACAGCGTGGTGCTGAATCTCGGCAGTGAAACCGTCAGCCTTTACAACCTGGGCCAGGGACACACCATGAACGACATGGTCGTGCTGCTGAAGAACCGCAAGGTCCTCTTTACCGGCGACCTGGTCTTTAACAGGATCAATCCCTTTTTAAAGCGCGAAAGCAGCGCCAGCGTCGACAAATGGATTGGCACCCTTGACCGGATGCTGAAGCTGCCGGGCATCGTTACGATAGTTCCCGGGCATGGGAAAACCGGGGATATCAAAATTGTTGAATCGATGAGGAGCTACTTTCTCGACATGAAGGAGGCGGCGGCTAACCCTTCCCGTGAAAAGGAGCTGAAGGCAAAGTATAAAGCGTGGACCTGCCTGCCCATGATGACCTCCCCGTCGGCCACCATTGATTACCTGCGAAAACCCTGATCCCTTAAAGAACCAGGGAGAGCCGGAACATTCCCGCTCTCCCTGGTATCCATCCCGTCAGGGATTTTGCAAACAATAAAGCTGAAGTTAAACCAACCCGCCTTAGAAGGCCTTTTTCACGCCGATCATCAAACCCAGCAGGGTATTGGAGTGGGTAACCGATCTGTTGGGATCATTCGCATTATAATAAGGAGTCAGTGTTCCATTGGATAGGGTTTCCTGTGTCGAAACATTTTTCACATCCCCGAACCCCTTTTCAAAATTAATCATGACAAATAAAAATAATTTCTCCATCAATTTCTTCTGAGCGCCTACACTCAGGGTTAGTCCAAAGTCAGCCGACTTGAAGGGTTTACTGTCCAGGTTATGTGTCGAAGATGATTGCGAACCTGTGTAGGTTACTGTTGTACCTGTTGTTACACTGGTAGCGGAAATATTATAGGTGGTGCCATAGGCCGTATATGAACCATTTTCTTCCACTGTTTGTTTATATCCTGTTAAAAATCCAAGGTAAAAACCGGCCGATCCTAAAAATGAAACCGATTTAGTCGGGTCAGTGGAATAATTAAACTTCAATGGAATTTTGAAATAGGAAAGATGTATGGTTTGATTGATTGTTTCAGAACCATATGCATTTGGCTGAACAGTTAAGTCAGCATATTTTTGTCCCTGGGAGGAAAAAATCAAACCTGCGCTTACACCCATATTATCGGTAAAATTGAAACCGCCAATAGCGCCTCCGGCAAAACCAAAGGTAACACTTTTTTTAAAGAGATAGGATGTGGTCGGATCCTGATATACTTTCCAGTCACCGCTCAGCATAGAGATGCCCGGCTGCAGGGCTACTGAGACATTAAAACCCTTCTGCGCAAAAAGAGAACCCGCAGAAACAACGCAAAGCATTAAAAAAATAAAGGTCTTTTTCATAATTGGTTTTTTTTAGGAAGTCCTACTCGTATGGCTTTTCGGTTACGCCTTTGTATTAATTAATTCCAGGTGAAAAAATAATTTAATGCTAATATAAACCTAATTTTAATATAAATGCAAATCCATCAAATATTTTCCAGGCAATTCATAATTATCAGGTAATTAATTAATTATTTTTAGTTTTACCCTCTTTATGAACAAATAACAGCCTGTATTCCGCCAGTAAATGGGTTACATATTAAGAAAACAACTGGAAATACGGGAAGGGAGTCCTATAAAATATTACACTACCACATAATATTCTCCGGTTTGATATCGTAAAACTCCTTCATGCCATATGGATTCGTCATTCCATTTCCCTGCAGGCGTATTCCCCCTCCCACCGGGCAATCACGACCGTCGCAAGGCAATTCCCGATCACATTGACGGCGGTGCGCGCCATATCCATCAATTCATCAATTCCCAGGATGATAAAGATGGGCCATGCAGGGAGTCCGAAACTGGCGGCCGTACCCAGCAGAATTACCAGGGATGCGCGGGGTACGCCGGCCACCCCCTTGCTGGTCAGCATAAGGGTAACCATCATCACGAGCTGCGTATCGAACGGGAGATGCACCCCGGCCATGTTGGCGACAAAGATGGAGGCCATCGCCAGGTACAGCGTCGTTCCGTCGAGGTTGAAACTATACCCCGTCGGGATCACAAAGGCGACGATTTTCCGGGGAACGCCGAACTGCTCCATATTCTCCATCGCCCGGGGCAGCGCCGATTCGCTGCTGGTGGTCGCAAAGGCGATCGTTGCCGGTTCGGCTACTGCCTTAAAGAATTTCCTTACCGGAATCTTCATCACCAGCATGATGGGTAAAAATACCGCGAGGACAAACACCAGCAGGGCTACATAAAGGGTAGCCAGCAACTGGAACAGGTTCATCAGGACATTGAGCCCCATATGCCCGACACTGTAAGCAATGGCCGAGAAAACGGCAAACGGGGCAAACATCATGACAATGTTGGTGAATTTGAACATCACCGCCGTCAGCGACGAGGTGAAACGAATTACCGGACCACGGTATTGATCACTTACCATGGCGGTGGCAATGCCGAAGAGGATACTGAACACGACGATCTGAAGGACATTGCCTTCGGCGATCGATTTTGCAAGGTTTTCAGGAAAGATATGCAGTATTATCTCGTGCCAGTTCTGGGTATGCACCTCCGGAAGGGCTCCCTTCATCATTTCGGGTGGAACGGTCACCCCCAGGCCAGCCCCGCTGATATTGATCGCGGCCAGCCCGATGAACAGGGCGATCGTCGAAACCACCTCGAAATACAGCAGCGATTTCCATCCCATGCGGCCAACCTGGCGGAGGTTGGCATGACCTGCAATGCCGGTCACCAGGGTGCCAAAAAGCAGCGGGGCAATGATGGTTTTCACCAGGTGGATGAAGATCTGGCTGACGACATTCAGCTCCTTTGCCACCATCGGGAGATCGTAACCGAACTCCACCCCCGTCATCATGCTCAGGAAGATCCAGGTGGTCAGTTTCCTCCGTTGAACGGCATAAACGAAAAACAACAACAGCGGTATCCATCGCAGTGTTCCCAGGATCCATAAGGGAATCCCCGGGAAGAGATAATGGTTAGCCACATGTACCGAAACGGCCAGGGTGAAAACTATAAAAAAGAGGATCGTCAGGCGTTTTGGATGGATCATGACCTTGTTATTTGGACAAGGTAAAGATAGATAAAAGGGGGAACCGCAAAACAGGACAGGAGCCGGAAGCTTTTTTGCTGAACGGTCTTCCATGGCATTACATTTCCCTTCACAAAGAAATCAACAAACCATTGACTTTTACAATTTATATTATTATCTTTAGTCCAAATTTTCAGTGATGAAAACCACAGCGTTGGTCGGGTCGGGGGGCAGGATCGCTTTGGAAAAATTTCTGTTACCTTTATTCTTTTTATGCATCTATAACGGTGTTATCTCACGGGCGCAAACTGTCTCCCAGGGGGCCGGTATGATGATCGGAAGCGGTGGCTGTGTCACTTCCGAAAATGATCTCAACCTCCAGGGCGGGGGAACCCTCGATGTCGAGGGTACCCTGGTTTTGAAAAAAGACCTGGTCAACCAAAACAGTTCTGCCACCGGCCTTGGCGCGGGACTTATCGAATTTTCAGGGAGCTCACCCCAGGTGGTCAGCGGGCAGAATATTATCGGGGATCTGCGAATCAATAATGGGGCCGGTGTCGCCATTGCCGGCGATACCCGGGTCAACGGGGCGCTGAAACTCAAAAGCGGCCTGGTTGTGTTGGGGACAAACAACCTGCTACTCGGCCCTGCTGCCTCCGATTCCGGCGGATCTGCCGCCGGGATGGCAGTGGTTACCGGAACAGGCGAATTCAGAAAGGAGTTCCCGGTATCTCCCTCCTTACCCATCTCCTTTACCTTCCCGGTCGGCGATACCACCGCAACGGCAGAATACTCGCCTGTTACGGTAAATTTTACAGGCGCAACCTTCAACAGCGGGAACTACCTGGGGGTAACCCTTAAAAACAGTCCTGATCCGAACCCGGGCATTGCCTCCGCCGATTATCTTAAACGTTACTGGAACCTTAACAACAATGCCATTACCGGGGCCATTTCCTGCGGACTGACCTTCATTTTTACCGATGCCGATGTGGTGGGTTCAAAGGCAAACCTTTTCTGTCTCAGGAGCGATCCTGTCGTGGAGACCCTCAATGCCGTCAACGGGAACCAACTATCCGGCACTGTCAGCAGTTTCGGAAGGTTTACCGGGGCAGATCAGGCGTTGCAGGCCAGTTTTAAGGTCTTCCTGCAGGGCCCCTACGACTCGGTGTATAACCACAACATGTCCCATACCCTCGCCACGACCCTTCCCCTCGGCAGCCGGACAGACCTGACGAAGTTCCCCTCCAGCCAGCCCTATAATAATCCCACCTGGGGTTACGAAGGCACCGAGAGTGTTGCCACTTTGCCTCCCGGTGTCGTCGACTGGGTTTTGGTTGAACTCCGGCAGGCAGATGTGGCCCTTCATGCAACCGGCGCGACTCTCTTTGCACGGCGGGCCGGTTTCCTGAAGCAGGACGGATCGGTCGTCGATCTCGACGGGTTCAGCCCGCTGAAGTTCTATCATGCCACGGTAAGCAAAAATATTTTCCCGGTGATCAGGCACCGGAACCATATGGCGGTCATGGCGGCACATGCAGCTGTCAAAGATGGCTCGGGAACCTATACCTATGATTTTTCATCGGGAACAAGCCAGGTCTGGGGCGGAGCAACAGGCGTGAAAAAGGTTGACAACACCCCGCTTCGGTGGGGGATGATCGCCGCCGATGCAAATGCCGACAACAATATCTGGAATAACGATTATACCAATTTTTACGTGCCCTCTTTTTTCATCAGCAACCACTATCTGCCAGCCGATTTTAATCTCGATGCCAATGTTTGGAACAACGATTACACCAATTTTTATGTGCCCAATTTTTTCATTTCAAATATGCTGCCATAAATGCTGACCCCGGGTTGATTACATAGGTCATCCATGCCGAAAAACCGCAAAATATCCCTGTAAGTCAGCAAAACAGGTAAATCCAGGTACCTCGTACGATCGCAAAAAACAGTGATGGTCCCATGAAAAACACAGTTATTTTCCTTCTCATCATAGGGTTTATTCTCCCGGGATTAAGATCAGCAGCCCAGCCTACACTGACCTTTAAAATGGATAACCCCCGCATCTTCCGGGGAGGATCCCCGGTACAAACCCGGTTTCAGTTTGATGTTTTCGTAAAGGCATCAGCAGACAGCACCTACCTGTACGCCACACAACTTGCTTTTAGTGTGGCAAATTCGTCAAATTTTTTAATGACCGGGAGCAGTCTTAAATGTGATATATCCGGTGGCTTTTTATCAGGAGGGAATTATATTTTACCGGCAGGCATAACGTGGGCACCGGATAATACAGGTTTCGGCGTTGGTATTTCATTAGATGCATTTAATCTTGGAGGAAGCAATATCGAAGACGTTTGTGCCATTGTTACAACTTCTTATCAGAAAATTGCAACAATTGCGATCGGGATATCAAATCCTTCGGGGGTTGCAGGAATGGCTGGTATTGCTTTTAATCCGACTCAAATGTCTGCAGGATTTGGAAATACACAGCAGTATGCATTATTTGGGGAACTCGTAATACCTCCACAGCATTTTTACAATTCACCGAATTTATTTTCCGGTCACGATTTTTCCGATATTTATCTGGGCAGGATTTATTCCTCTGCCTGGGGTTGGTCGCAATACACCACGAAGAGCGGTCAGAATACGGTCTGGGCCACCGCGATGAACACCTCCGTATGGGATACCCTGGCCGCTGCGGCCACCATCGATACGGCCGGTTCAAAGGCGATCGCCCTGCGGATCCATCCCGGCGCCAGGCTCAGGGTGAGGACGGGGAGGGACCTTACCTGCACGGGCGTTACCGAGATCAATGAAGCACAGGGGCTCTGGATTGCTTCAGATGCAACCGGCACAGGCTCCTTTATTGATAACGGAACGATTAGCTATAATTCGCCGGGGACGGCAAGGGCAGACCGTTATTTTTCACAGGGGATGTGGCACTACTGGAGCATGCCTGTGAATGGGTCATCCGCTGCGCCGTTCGCGGGACTATATGTGCGCTGGTATGATGAACCCAGCCATCTCTTCCTGCAAATCACCTCCGGGGGATACAACCTGGCGCCAACAGCAGGTTACATCGTCTGGTCAGCCGGCGCCAATACCACGAGAGGGGTATCCGGGTTTTTCAACACCGGGCTGGTTGCAACCCCGACCCTGACCAGCACCCTTGTCAGTCCGGCGGTTTATGACGGCTACAACCTCATCGGTAACCCCTACCCGAGCAGCCTCGACTGGGCGGCAGCGGGGTGGGACCGCATAAATGTCGAACCAGTCAAGTACAGCTTTAATATCAACCAATATCAGACCTACAATGCGGTAACCGGCGAAAGTACAAACGGCGGCGACCAGTTTATCAGACCGGAGCAGGGATTCTTTGTCCATGTCACCGACAATACATCCGGGATGGTCACCTTCAGCAGTGCGACACGCCTGCACACCACGGGCAGTTACAACAAGAGGTCGGGCGGGCTTAGCGACCAGCTGATCCTGACTGCAACGGCCAACGGAATAGAGGACGAGGCCCATATTGTCTTCAACAAAAGTGCAACCCCCAATTTTGATCCGGACTATGACGCCTATAAGATGACAGGTTCATCGCAGGCCCCCAATTTATACAGCCGCCTTCCGGGCGGTATCATGGCTGCCGTCAACTGGCTTCCGCGCACTGGTAGCGGCCAGGTTATCCCGGTAGGCTTTACCTGCGGTTTGTCAGGCATCTATTTCCTGACTGCCAGCAACCTGTCATCTTTTAATACGCCGACCCAGATTTTCCTGGAGGATATAAAGGAAAACACCATTCAGAACCTGGCAACGAATCCTGTGCATCATTTCACCTATTCGGCCGGCGAAGCGCCTATACGCTTCCTCCTCCATTTTTCCGCAGCAATCCTGGGGCTGGGGGAGGCTGCCGGCGAAAGCATCGCAGTATATAGTTTTGGGGAGCTGGTTTATGTGAAGATTCTCACCCCGGGCGAAATCAGGGGCAACCTCCGGATTTACGACCTTTCGGGCAGGCAGGTATTCGGCGGGTTGCTGCAGAACCTCAGTCTTAACAGGTTCCGGCCTTTGATCCCCGGCGGACTGTACCTGGTGAAGATCGAAACCGGCAGCACGGTTATTTCAAAAAAAGTTTTTATCGGCGAGAGGTAAACCTTTACTGTCATGAAACGAAAACTCCCAAAGCTGGCTGTTGTGCTCCTGTTTATCACGATGCCCCTGGGTGGCATCCTGGCTGAACCTCCCGACGGTCCGCCTCCTGATCCGGGCGGAGACCCGGGCCCCGGAGGGACTCCCGTTGGCGCACCCGTTGGCAACGGGGCGGTTTTCCTGATTACCCTGGGTGTGGGATACGGAATCAGGAAATTGTACCAGTTACGGACAGATCATCCTGTTGAAATTCAAACGGGGTTCTGAACCTGGTTCACATGAACGTTGAACTTTCCCGGAATTCCAGGCAAACTGAAAGGCAACAGGTAAACCCCGGAAAGCGGAATTACCGTATATTTGCTTCAAATAGCAACCCATGATCGCACTTCACTCTGTATACCTGAAACCCATTGAAGAGGTTGACAGGTACCTGCCGGATCACCGTGTATTTCTGAGAACACTCTATGACCAGGGCATTACCATCTGTTCGGGGCCACAGATCCCCCGTAACGGCGGTTTTATCATGATGAAGGCATCGAAAGCCGAGGCGCTTGAAATCATGAAAAACGACCCCTACGTCATGCATGGGGTCGCAGAATACAGCATCATTGAGTTTGAATGCAGGAGTTTTGCCAAAGGATTTGAGGCATTCCTGTAATTCCCACGGAATGGCTTCCTCAGCAGCAGGAGGTATGGCCGCAGCGGGTTACCTGAGTTTGATCACCTGCCTGGTCTCCGACTGGGTCCCTGCGGTTAGCCGGCACAAATAGTAACCGGCAGGCAGTTGCTCTTCAGAAAAATTCACCATGTAACTGCCTGCAGCCTGGTGTTTGTCAACCAGGGTGCTGATTTCCGTTCCGCAGATATTACACAGCACAACTTTTACATTACCATCCACAGGGATTTTATAGCGGATACTGGTCTGGTCACGGAAAGGGTTGGGATAGCAGCTCAGTGAGACAGGTTCTGTGCCGTGAGTTTCATCCAATCCGACGATGGTGGGAATAATGTGCGTGTAATAGACATCCTCTTCTCCGTTCAGCGTGCCGGACCAGGCGAGATGAGCCCCGTTGTTATCGGAAATCATATCGAAATAATCCCCCATTTTCGATTGCTGGGGATAACCCACAGAGGGATCGAAGAGATCCGACAACCGTTTGTTGATCGACCAGGTAATTCCCTGGTCATCGGAATAGCAGTAATAGAGCGCCGAAAGGAACGAACCGGCAGGTGCGTCGCGGGTGTCGAGCCAGGCAACGTCGATCCTGCCGTTGGGGGCAACCGACATGGTTGCAAGCCACTGGTAGTTGGTAGTACTCACATCGGTATTGATCCTTACCGGTGGTTCGAAGGAGAGGAAGCCATCGGTGCTCCTGGCAAACATCACGTCAGCCGGGTCGGTTACCGAAATCCGTTGTACGGAGGCCAGAACATAAACATTGCCACGGCCCGGCCCGTTGGAGCGATCCACATCCACGTTGGCCTGGCCCAGGATGCCGACAGGATTTATCGGGCAGTTGGCGGTAAGGTAGCCGTCCATATCGGCCCGGTTGGCGATATCCCACATAATGGTCGAACCAGGGGTTTGGGCATTTGTTGATTTGGCAACGGAGATGCCGTCAGGGCTGGCCGTTCCGGCCACCAGGAGCTCCCCATCGGGACCCACGGTCATCGTTCCCCAGAATGGATCGCTGTCGACCCATACACAATCCTCGTAACTGGCTCCGTGGTTGGCTGAACGTGTCAGAAATCCGGGTTGGCAGGAGCTGTAATACTGGGTCCAGTAAGAGTAGATATTTCCCGATCCCGGGCCGGTGGTATGGTCGATGGCCATCCATTGCTTGTCACCGCCATGCGCATCGGTCCCGTTATCCCACTGGGCACCACCGTTGGTACTTTTGTAAACCTTGCAGGTGTAAGCCCCGGTAACGTTGGTAAGCGAATTGTAATAAAAATTACCCGATGTGTCATAATCCAGCACCGGATCGGAACGGAATACCTGCGGGTCGATCACTCCCGGGAAGGTCCAGTGCTGGCCACCATCGGAAGAATAGGCATAACCTGCCTGCCTGAAATTGCTGGAAACATTGTCAAACTGCCGCCATCCGATGACCATGTTGTTTGGGTTTTTTGGATCAACGGCGATAGAGGGTTCGTTGGCGGCATCCCCGACGATATTCTGCCCTGCCGAATTTACATTAACCTGGGTGGTGAAGAAGCCGGCAGTTTTAAGCCGTACGGCCGGGGAGGTGTTGTTGGTGCCTCCGGTTGGTGCGAGATATTTGTCTCCCGGGACCTCTTGATGGGCCTTCGCTTTTTCAGCGCCCCCGATACGGATGTTCTGGCTGAACATGGTCAGCGGGCTGACCAGGATGATCGCTGTGAGGATCAACCCCTGCAATAAATATTTTGTCATGTGATACTATTTGTTTTCCGGTACACATGGAATTACCGGAACACGCATTCATGGTTTGCATGAAAATCGCGCCCCCGGAAATTTCATACTTCAAAGTTATGAATTTGTTTATTCTCCCGAAACCCGGGAAGTGAAAAAGTAGCTTTTCTTCCAATAATCAGGAATATTCTGATTTGCCCGACAGGAACAACACTAAACGGTTGACAAACGACTCCTGTCCCGGTCATCACCGGGAAGCCGTTAACAAAGCCAATTGAAGGAAATGACCCCTTCCCTGCCATCCAAAACAGGGATGAAAGGGGAACCCTGGAACTGCCACTTTACCTGTAAACACAGGAAGCTGCTGACACAGGTAAAAGTTAAAACTCGTCGGGAAGCGATTTCAGCTGCTCGTTGGTAAACACCGGCCCGTCCTTGCAAACGTAGGTTGACCCGATGTTGCACCGGCCGCATTTTCCCAGGCCGCACTGCATCTTCATTTCAAGGGTTGTGATGATGTCCTTGTCAGCAAAACCAAGCTTCAGCAAAGACTGGATGGTATATTTGATCATGATCGGCGGGCCGCAGGTGATCACCTTGGTGTTTTCGATCACAGGTTTTACAACCTCTTCAAGAATTTTGGGAACGACGCCCACGTTGTCATTCCATGTCTCTTCGGGCCTGTCGATGGTAAGGACCACCTTCAGGCTTTTATCGTCCTGCCATTCCCTGATCTCATCCTTGTAACACAGGTCGGACGATGTACGTGCGCCGTATAGAATCGTAAAATCCTTGTAATCGCCGCGGTTGTCGATACAATACTGGATCAGCGAGCGGAGGGGGGCCAGGCCGATGCCGCCGCCGACAAAGAGCAGGTTTTTTCCCTTGATCTCCTCGAGCGGGAACCAGTTGCCGAAGGGTCCGCGGATGCCTACCTCGTCGCCCTCCTCAATGCAATTGTGAATATCGGCCGTGACAACGCCGGCCTTTTTGATGGAGCAATCGAAATAGCCCTTCCTTGTAGCCGAAGAGGCGATACAAAAGGTGCATTCACCCGACCCCAGCAGTGAAAATTCCACAAACTGGCCCGGCAGAAAGGTGAACTGTTCCATCATCCCCTCCTCCCTGAATTTCAGGCGGTAGGTACGGATATCGGGGGTTTCCTGAATGACTTTGTCGACTTTACAGATCGTTGGAACTAACAGCTTTTCCATAAAAATAAGATAAATGGCGAACCGGCAAAAAAAAATATTATTTATTAATTGTTTTCATTCCTGCATTCCCGCATTCCTGCATTATTTGCATTGTCTGCATTATTTGCATTCCTGCATTCCTGCATTCCTGCATTCCTGCATTCCTGCATTCCTGCATTCCTGCATTTAAACATCTGCTGCCACCTGGTTCACCACCTCAAAGATGCTGATGTTCACCGGGCAGGCGATGGTGCATTTGCCGCAACCCACGCAGAGGTTTTCGCCAAAGCGTTCCTTGTAATAGACAAACTTATGCATGGCCCTTTGCCGCCAGCGGCGGTATTTAGCCGGGCGCGGATTATGGCCTCCCGCCATCAGGGTAAAATAGCCGTTGTTGCAGGAGTCGTAACTCTTGTAGCGAACACCGGTATCCTTAACCTTTTCATCGGAAATCTTAAAGCAATGGCACGATGGGCAAACGAAGGCGCAGGTGTTGCAGCTGATGCAGTTTCCCGATACATTTTCAAATTCGGGGGTGTCGAAGATCTTCGAAAGCCGCGCATTCACCTCCGCGTAGTTCATCTTCAGTCGGAATGAGCCGTCGAAGGCGGCATACTGCCTGCTCATTTCGGGACCGGCAACCTCTTCGGCAACGGGTGATGCATGACGGGTAAGGGGTTCGGTCAGGAATGCTTCACCTTTTGCCGTCCTGGCCTTCAGGTAAATCTTCCCCTCCTGGCCATTGACCACCAGGATATCGAGTGCATCGAGCTTTTCGACATCATAATCGAGCGAGGTGCAGAAGCAATGGGTGTCGGCCTTATCGCAGCGGGTGGAGATGATAAGGGTATTGTTACGGCGTTTCTGGTAATCGGTATCGATAAAATCCCAGTTATAGACCTTGTCGAGCACCTGGAGGCTGCGGGCATCGCAATGTTTCACGCCAAGGATAACGCGTTTTGCCGCCAGGGGATCTTCATCCACCTCGCTCACGTCGGTTCCGGCGCTGGTGGCGACATATTTCATCACCTTGGCCGACCTGGGGAAGAAAAGCGGTTTGATGCTCTGGGTTTTCGCGATGGGTGAATCGGGGTCACATTCAGCAAGCGTGGTTACCCGTTTAAAATCAAATTTGCCGAATTTTTCAACCGGAGCATAGGTTTCATGACTGGCCACGATGGCTTCGTAGATTTTCTGCAGGCCGGCTTTATCGGTTACAAAGGTGGAAAAGCTCATAGGTTTGGATTCGGATTACATGATAAAATCATCGGGATCTTTCATACTGTATTTGTAGAAGGCGCCCCGGTCGCCGGGGATAACGCCGGCCAGGTGTTCCTGGAAGTTTTCATAGATCACGCTTTCGTTTTGCTTATGCAGCAGGTGCAGCGGAAGGTGGCTCGGGCAGGCCTTTTCGCAGTTGCGGCAATCGACGCAACGGCCCGCAAGGTGCAGCGACCACGTCATCAGTGCATGGAAGGCTGCGGATGTCGTGTTGGCGCCGTTATAGAGCGTTGCGGTTTCCTGGTCGATACAGCATTTGGCGCAATAGCAAAGCGGGCAGGAATGGCGGCAGGCGTTGCAGCGGATGCAGTTTTCAAACACCTCTTCAAAGTAGGCGGCGCGCCCGGTAAGGGGCATGGCGGCCAGGGAGGCGATATCGGCGTTCATCTTGTACGACACGGGTACATTCAGCGATGCTGCCGGAGAGCCCAGCATTTCGTCAAACACCACCGCATCGGGAACCATGCAGTCGACGCAGTTCTGCATCTTCTGGCCGCTGTCGTCGGTCACACCTTCGCAGGCAATCCCGATCACATAAAGGTTTTCGCGCTTCACCTGGCTTTCGGTCAGCATCAGGTTCAGCGAACGGCTGTCGCATCCTTTTACCACGATACCCACCCGTTTGCGGCGGGTATGTTCGTTTTTGAGGTAATTGACGAGGTTGAACACCGATTTGCCGGTGAATACCAGTTTTGAAACATCCTCGGTTGTGGTGACCAGCACCGGAACCTGGTTGTCGTCGAAGCCGTTCATGCGGTAGCCAACGAACACATCGATCTTCCCTTCAGCAAAGAGTTTCGCCGCGATCTCCTGGATCTGTTTCGTGTAGTTCATTTCTTTTCGAAATTTTCTTTTTTATACAAATGAAGCGGTCCGAGTTTTTTTATGTCTTCGGTCACCTTGTTCACCACCTTGGCAAATTTGGGACCTTCGGCAGCCGACACCCAGGAGAACTGGATCCTGTTTTCGTGGAATCCCACGAAATTCAGCAGTTTCTTGGTAACCAGGAAGCGGCGGCGGGCATAGTAATTCCCGCTGATGTAGTGACAGTCGCCGGGGTGACATCCCGAAACCAGCACGCCATCGGCCGTGGTCTGCAGCGATTTGATCAGGAACCACGGGTCGACGCGCGACGAGCAGGGAACCCTGATGATGCGGATGTTGGGTGGATACTGGATACGGGAGGTTCCCGTGAGGTCTGACCCGGCATAGGAACACCAGTTGCAGAGAATGCCCATGATCACCGGTTCCCAGTTGGGAGGGGCGATCAGTCCGGGCTTTTCAATGCTGACAAGTTGATCTTTTACTTCTGCTTCCATTAGATTGAAACTATCTCGTTAATGATTTGAGGATCGGTAAAACCTGCCAGGTTGATGGCCATGCTGCGGCAGATGGCCACGCAGGAGCCGCAACCCTGGCAAACGCCTTCGTTGATCTTTGCAACGGTGCGCATCTCCTTTGAACCATGTCCGAAGGGAACCTCGTCGGTTACGATAGCGCCGTAGGGGCAAACCTTCACACAGTTCTGGCAACCCGAGCAATACTCGTTGTTGATGGTCGAGACCATCGGGTCCTTTTTCATGGTGTCGCCGGCAAAGAGGCCGCAGACCTTGGCGGCACAGGCAGAGGCCTGTGATACCGTATCGGGGATATCCTTCGGCGCCTGGGTGCAGCCTGCCAGGAAGATTCCCGCCTTGGCGGTTTCAACAGGGCGGAGCTTGGGATGCGCTTCC
The DNA here is from genome assembly GCA_037133475.1 of Bacteroidota bacterium. Classification (GTDB taxonomy): domain Bacteria; phylum Bacteroidota; class Bacteroidia; order Bacteroidales; family FEN-979; genus CAIVAT01. Next base: position 21,444 of record JBAXOB010000023.1, on the reverse strand, counting down.
GACAGGTAGCCATATTTGTCGTAGGAGATACCCAGCAAACGGGCAAGATCCGGGTTGTCCTTGGGAGCGATCACGGCGGTGGCCAGCACGACCAGGTCGGCCTCAACTTCCACCACCTGGCCGATCTGGGCATCTTCGCCCCGGACCATCAGTTTATCCCCTTTTTTGTAGATTTTCGAAACCCGGCCCCTCAGGTAGGTAGCACCGGTATCGACCTGCGCCTTTTTGACAAACTCCTCGTAGCCTTTACCGGCAGCGCGGATATCCATGTAAAAGACATAGGCATGCGAATCGTGTACCTTATGATGGAGCAGGATGGTGTGCTTGGTGGTGTACATGCAGCAGATCTTCGAACAGTACTCGATGCCCTTGGCTTCGTCGCGCGACCCGATGCATTTGATAAAGACCACGTTCTTGGGGACCTTCCCGTCGGAGGGGCGAACGGGAACGCCGTTGGTAGGCCCGTTGGCCGATACCATGCGTTCAAATTCAAGCGAGGTGATGATGTCTTTGAAGCGGCCAACGCCATATTCCTCATAGGGTTTGGGATCCCACATATCGTAACCGGTAGCCACGACCACGGCGCCGATTTCGCGTTCGATGATCTCATCCTGCATCGTGTAATCGATTGATCCCTTTTCACAAACCTTGGCGCAGATACCGCATTTGCCCTTGGTAAGCATGGTGCAGTGCTCGGCATCGATCACCGGCTTGTTGGGTACCGCCTGCGGGAAGGGCGTATAGATCGCTTTCCGCTTGTCAATGCCCATGTTGTATTCGTTGGGAACCTTCACCGGGCATTTCTGCCAGCAGGCGCCGCAACCGGTGCAGGTCTTGAAATTGACGAAGGAGGCTTTTTTCTTTATCTTCACCTTGTAGTTTCCCACAAAACCTTCGAGCTCCAGCACCTCTGCATAGGGAATCAGCTCGATGTAGGGATGGGAAGCCACATCCACCATTTTGGGGGTGAGGATGCACTGCGAGCAGTCGAGGGTGGGGAAGGTCTCATCAAGCTGGGCCATTTTCCCGCCGATGGAGGGGCTCTTTTCAACGAGGACAACCGGGATGCGGGCATCGGCAATGTCGAGGGCAGCCTGGATGCCGGCAATACCGCCGCCGATCACCAGGGCGCGCTTGGTAACGGGAACCGAAATTTCATGCAGCTGCTCGTTGGCAATCGATTTGGCCACTGCCATGCGGCACAGGTCCATCGCCTTTTCGGTTGCGGCCTTCTTATCCTTCTGGTGAACCCACGAGGAGTGTTCACGGATATTGGCCACCTCCAGCAGGTAGGGGTTCATCCCGGCATCGGACAATGCCTTGCGGAAGGTCTTTTCATGCATGCGTGGCGAGCAGGCTGCCACCACGATGGAGGTCAGCTTGTGCTGCACGATGGCATCGCGGATCATTCCCTGCCCGGGATCGGAACACATGTACTTATATTCGATGGCAAACTTCACCTCTTTTATGTGTTTTACCTCCTCCACAACCTGGGGGACATCAACATAATCGGCAATATTTGCACCGCAAAAACAAATGAAAACTCCTACTCTTGCCATTATTTAGCCTCGCTTTCTGCTTCAACAGCCTTGGTGGTTTTTTTTACTTTCTGGGGCACGGGTTCAACTTTCCCGATATTGGCCAGTGCGCCTTCAACCGGGATGATATGTTTGGGGAACCTCAGCTGGTCGATCGGGTGTCCGAAGGCCAGGGCCATAAGCTGCGTAAAATAAAACACAGGGATGTTATACTTTATTCCCTGCAATTTTTCTATATCAGGCTGGCGCATGTCGAGGTTCGACTGGCAGAGTGGGCAGGCAACCACGATGGCGTGGGCGCCGCTCTCTTTGGCCATCTCCAGGATCTTTCCGCTCAGGCTCTCCACCACCTCGGTATTGGAGATGGAGAAGGAGGCCCCGCAGCATTCGGTCTTATAGTCAAATTCCGTGGCCGTGGCGCCCAGCGCCTCGCAGATCTGGTCCATGGAGACCGGGTATTCGGGAGAATCAAAGTGGGTGATATTCTTTGGCCGCGTAAGCAGGCATCCATAGTAACAGGCGACCTTCAGCCCGGTAAGCGGCTTGGTCACCTTGCTTTTGATGGTCTCCAGGCCGATATCTTCGTAGGCGTACTGCAGCATTGACTTCACATCGACAGTTCCCTGGTAGGTACCCTCATCCACCACGGTGGTATTGATCCGTTTGGCCAGTTCGGGGTCATCATCCATATGCACCTTGGTCGCCTTCATACGCTGGTAACACGATGCACAGGCGATGCCCATGGTGGTGTTAGACAGTTTTTCGGCAAGCACCAGGTTGCGTAAAGGCAGCGCAAGTGCCAGGTTCTCGGTCATCACATGGGCGGAGGTGGCGCCGCAGCAATTCCAGTCGGGAATGTCTTCCAGTTCCACATCCAGGGTCTTGAGCACCAGCTTCAGGGTGCTGTCAAACTCTTCACTGGTACCATGTGCTGAACAACCCGGGAAATAGGTTAATTTCTTCATGTTGGGTCAGGTTATTTTTTCTTTTCCAGTTTTTCGGCAATTTCATACATACGCCTGATGGCTTTGGCGCTCTTGAGCGGCTTGACTCCCAGGGGTATCTTTCCTTTCAGCAGGGCCTTGGGGGCCAGGTGCATATCCTTGAATAGGTTCCTCGTACGGATGTTGAACTCGGCCATCATGCGCAGTTCATAATTCCGTCCGTACCGCTTGATCATGGAAAGGAATATTTCATGGAACTTGCGGATCTCCCTCACCTTCTTCGAGTCATTGATATAGTTCTCCTCGATGGCCAGGTGCCTTACGGCCTCCATCACGGCCGGGATGTCGATCTCCCTGGGGCAGCGGCCTGAACAGGCTGAACAGGTCAGGCAAAACCAGTGGGAGTTGGCCATGTAGGATTCGTTCTTCAGCCCCAGCTTGATCATCTGCATGATCTCCCGGGGAGGAAAATCCATATATTGGGAAACCGGGCAGGTGCCTACGCACTTGCCGCATTGATAACATTCCAGCACATTGGCGCCGCTTTTTGCATTGACAGCCTCCAGAAATGTGTTTTTTCCCTGTGTTCCAAGTGTTATCATAGGATCGATTTGTATTGTTAAAGAATTAACAGTACAAAGTTAGTAAAAGATTCTTTTGGAAATATTCTAAATTATTGTCGCCTGTTTTTCAATTGATTATATAGTAAAAACTGAAAAAAACGACTGCCAGGGAAGGATGAACCGTAACTGCCTGAATGACGGGTTACTTATCACGGTGTTTCAACCCTACCATGAGGTTCCCTAATAAAAAGAGGGTATGTAAGGGTGGCTGCTTGTCAAATTTCTGAATTTAATGCAGGATCTTTTTACTATATTTGTGATTTATTAGACAGTTCGCTTTCGTTTATACTGACGGCCTGAATTCTATATCTCACGAAATCAACTTCTCCGTTTCAACCCTTACAGTGGAGGCACGGAAATATTGTGGTTGAGGTTGTTTCAACCCGATGCAGGCCGGCACAGTAACCAAGCTATCCATGTAAAAAAAGTGCGACTCTATGAAACTTACCATTAAATCGCTGCTGGCCACTCTTTTCACCTGTTTCGTCCTGATGCTGATCTTTGCTTTCTATGAGGGCATCACGGCCATCGGGACCATCACTGACGAATCGAACAACATCCTTGACAAGGAGGTAAAAAACATCATGGCAAGGGATATTCTGGATGATCAGAAAACCATTTCCGGGCAGGTCCAGGAGATGATGCTCACCCCCTCAGCTGAAGGAAAACGGGATATGAAGGAGAGGCTGATGATCTCTTTCAGGGAGACCGAAGCAAAAATATCGGAACAGAAACGAGTGGAAGATCAGGAGGGAAAAGAACAACTTGAAAGGGTTAAAAAGGCCTTCGATGAATACCAGAACCTGGTTTACACAGCGTATAAGCGGTCGTATGACGACCTGCTGAAAGGAACCACCGCCGCCGGGCGCTTTGAAGAAGAACAGAGCCAGGCGACAAGAATTGCTTCTGTAAAGGTGGAAGACCTGCTCAAGGAATTTGTATCACTGAAAAACACCAATGTCGAGAAAGCCCGCAAACTAGCCAACCAGACAGTCTCCTCCTTAAAGTTTTTTATCATTATTTTCATCGTGTGCCTCTTTTTGTTCGGGCTCGTGGTGCTTTTCTCGGTTTTATGGTTTGTTTACACTGTGGTCGGCGGTGAACCGGGCGTGATCAGGGAGATGACAATGAAAATAACCGAGGGAAACCTGAATGTGAAATTTCCACCCGAAACAAAGGGAATATTCAACACCATCAGGATTCTGCAGGAAACCCTGCTGCAGGTGGCAAGCAAGGCCGAACATATTGCCGGCGGCGACTTTTCGGTCGAGATCATCCCCCAGTCGAAAGAGGATCAGCTGGGCAATTCACTGGCAAAGATGACCCGCACCCTGAGCGAGTTGGGAGCGGTGACGGAGGAGATTTCGCAGGGTAATTTTGACAGGCGGCTTGAGGTGAAGGGCGAAAACGACCTGGTCTCCAAATCGATCAACAGCATGAGCCTGAACCTGCAGAAGAATGAAGGTCACAACCGGGAGCAAAACTGGCTGAAGGATGGCTTAAACAAGCTGAGCGGGGAGCTGTCGGGCGAAATGGGACTCGACCAGATCACGGCGGGATCTATTAGCTTTATCAGCCGTTATGTTAATGCCGGGCGTGGGGTGATCTACCTGAACGATGAAGCAAACCGGTGTATGCGGCTTGTGAGCTCCTTTGCCTTTACCGAACGCGACCACCTGTCGAATGTGTATGAATATGGTACCGGTGTGGTTGGCCAGGTAGCGTTGGAAAAGAGGGCCATCTTCCTGAAAAACGTATCGAAAGAGGAGGCACCGATCAGTACCGGCACCAGCCAGTCGGCACCCGCAAACACCTATACCTACCCGCTGATCTATGAAGAGGAACTGTTAGGGGTCATAGAACTGGCTTCCCTGCTGCCATTCAACGCGATCCAGACCGAATTCCTGGACGAATCCAACCAGATCATTGCTTCGGGCATCTACCTGGCCATCCAAAGGGGAAAAATCGAAAATCTGCTTGACAAAGCACAAACGGCGCAGCGTGAAGCTGAAGAAAAGACCATGATGGTACAGGAAGCCAATGCCAGGCTGGAGGAACAACAGCAGCAGATCAGGCAGCAATCGGAAGAACTGCAGCAAACCAATTCGCAGCTGGAGGAACAGCAGCAGCAATTGCAGCAACAGTCGGAGGAGCTGCAGCAAACCAACGCCCAACTGGAAGAGCAGCAGCAGCAACTCATGCAGCAGGCCGAAGAGTTGCGCCAGGGAAATGAACAGCTCCGCACCTCCAAGGCAGAACTCGACCTGAAGGCCAAAGACCTGGAACTGTCGAACAAATACAAAAGCGATTTCCTTGCCAACATGTCGCACGAGTTGCGGACTCCGTTGAACTCGATCATCCTGCTTTCGAAAATGATCCAGAAGAACGAACGGGGCAACCTCAGCGAAGATGATATCAAACGTGCCAAGGTGGTCCATTCGGCCGGCGAAGAGCTGCTGCGCCTGATCAACGACATCCTCGATCTTTCCAAAATCGAAGCAGGCAAAACGACCCTGTCGCTGGGCGAAGTTACCACCGGCGATCTGCTGAATGAGCTGAACCACTATTTTTCGTCGGTTGCCAAGAACAAGGGGTTGATCCTGAAGGTTGAAGACAAAATCAAGACAACCATTACCAGCGACCGCGACAAACTCTCCCAGATTCTCCGGAATTTCACCTCCAATGCGCTTAAATTCACAAAGTCCGGTACGGTCACCATCACGGCTGAAGAGAGTGGCAATGCCGAGAAACCCGTAAAAATCTCGGTTCTCGATACAGGAATCGGCATCCCTGCGGAAAAGCATAAACTGGTATTCGATGCCTTCCAGCAGGTCGACACCTCCATTTCGCGTGAATTCGGAGGGACGGGTCTTGGGTTAACCATCTCAAAACAGCTGGCCGGCTTGTTGCATGGCACGATTGGCCTGAAAAGCGAGGCGGGAAAGGGCAGCGAGTTTTCAATCCTCCTCCCCGCAATCCTGAGTCCCGGTGAAGGAGAACTGTTTGAACACGAAAAACCGATGACCTACCGGACCTCCGGGCAAGCCGAAGTTCCCTTTCCTGCCAAACGCCAGGTTCTACCGCTGAGTGATGACCGAAAACAGCTGCTTCCCGGCGACAAGATCATCCTGATCGTGGAGGACGATTTTTCCTTTGCCGAGATCGTCATGATGGTCATCCATAATATGAACATGAAGGTGCTCTATGCCCCCACCGCCGAAGAGGGGTTGCGCATGGCCCAGCAATACAGGATCAGCGGCATTGTGCTTGACCTGGTACTGCCCGATATGAACGGGGTCGATTTTATGCGGCGGTTGAAGAGTTTCAAAGAGCTGCGTCATATTCCCGTTCAGATCATTTCGGGCCATGAAAAAAATCCTGAGCTCCTCCGCATGGGAGCCCTTGATTTCCTGCAGAAGCCCGTTGACCAGGAGCAGATCCAGAACGCCATCCAGGGAATCCTGAATTTCAGCCAGAAACACCCCAAGGACCTGCTGATCGTTGAAGATGACGATGTTCACCGCGAAGCCCTCACAGAGCTTATCAAAAGCCAGGATGTGCGGGTAAAGGGGGTCGGATCGGAACAGGAGGCCACCGACGAGCTGAAACAGGGCATCTATGATGCGGTGATCATTGACCTTGGACTCAGGTCGGGGAGCGGACTGAATATTTGTAAATTTGTCAGGGAATCCCAGTTGAAGGTTCCTGTGATCGTTTATACCGGCAAACAGCTTTCTCCTGATGAAGAGAAAAACCTGAAGAAATACGCCGACCGTATTATCATTAAAACGGTGAATTCGGAGAACCGGCTGCTCGATGAATTGATGCTTTTCCTTCATCAGACCCAGATGGTCAGCGCCGATCCTGTTTCAAAGGTAAAAGAGACCCATGCACAGGTAAAGCGGTTGTCGGGAAAAACGATTATGGTGGTTGACGACGACATTAAAAATGTGTTCGTGATGAGCACGGCCCTGGAAGAGCACGGCGCCACCGTGATCGATGCCCAGAATGGACTGGAGGCGCTGGAGTTGCTGCAGAGCAAGCCCGTTGACCTGGTACTGATGGATATCATGATGCCGGTAATGGATGGCTATACGGCCATGAAGAAGATCAGGGAAGATAACCACATAAAATCCCTGCCGGTTATCGCCCTGACCGCCAAGGCGCTGAAGGAGGACCGTGAAAAATGTATTGCTGCCGGGGCGAACGATTACCTGGCTAAACCTGTTGATTACGATATGCTGATCGGGCTTGTAGAGGCCTGGTGCCAGAAAAAAGGCTGATGATGAACATTCATGCGCTGGAGACAGCCAAATCGCGACATATTTCGGTCCAGGGGAACATGCAGTTCCAGACGGACAAGGATGAGTTTTTCGCGGAGTTAAAGCCGGGGAGCCATTCGGTTGTGGAGCTGACCTTTTTTGATGCCAGGATCCTTCCTGCAGATGTATTGACCTATATTAAATCGTTCATTGCCGTAAATAAAAATATCAAGTTAAAGATCAATGTTTTCCACAGGTATCTTGGATCCTACCTTTTTCGTCTCGGCATTCCCTGCCATATCATGCAGCAGCATTCGCTGGAGGGGAGGGAGTCGAAGAAGATCCGTGCCATTGCCCTGGGGGGATCTGCCGGTAGCCTCGACAAGATCATGCAGATCATGGCCAAGCTGCCCGCCCGCGACATCAGCGTGTTCATCGTGCAGCATGTGCTGGAAAACGAGCCCAATTACCTGGGGGAGATCCTTCAGCGGAATACCGAATTCACGGTGATCGCCGTTGCCGATAAAACCCATATAAAACCAGGCTGTGTCTATATTGCGCCTCCGGGCCACCATATGAAGATCGATCACGGCAGGATCCGGCTGACGGAGGGAGAAAAGGTCAACTTTGCCAGGCCGTCGATCCAGGTCACCTTCGAAACCCTCGCCCATGAATACAAAAGCGGGCTGATCGCCGTGTTGCTCTGCGGGTATGGCGAAGATGGATCCAGCGCCTTCAGCCTGCTGAAACAGTACGACGCCACGACCATTATCGAAGACCCTTACGATTGCGAGGCACAGGACCTGCCCCTCAGCGCATGGAAAACCGGCAATGTGGATTATAAATTCCCGCTGCCGGAACTGGTATCCTTTCTTGCCAGGATCATCGAACCCGAAGAGCTCAAGATCGACGAGACCGAACTGAAACATTTCCTTGCCGACCTGAATGAACACTACGGCTACGACTACCGCCATTACAGCGTCCAGAGCGCCATCCGGCGGATTACACGGGTGATGACCGACCATCATATATATTCCTTCAGGCGGTTCGGCGAGCTGGTGCTCCAGGACCAGGACCTGTTTGAGAACCTGTTCCTGGAATGTTCCATCAACGTCACCGAATTCTTCAGGAATCCATTAACCTTCCTTACCATCCGCGAGAAGGTGCTGACCTATCTCGATTCATTTCCCCATATTAAAATCTGGAGTGCAGGCTGCTCCACGGGACAGGAGGCTATCAGCCTGACCATCCTGCTTGATGAACTCGGCATCCTGCACAAGACCCAGATCTATGCTTCCGACATCAACCCTTTCGTGGTGGAGGAGGCCCAGAACGGCCTCTATTCAATGGAAATGATCGAAATCAGCCGGTCGAACTACATCCTCTCGGGAGGTACACGCGACTTTGACAGCTATTTTGTCATCCGGGATGGTTACGCAAGGATCAAGGATCACCTGAAGGACAAGATCCTCTTCTTTCAGCACAGCCTGCTGAACAAGGGCGCCTTCAACGAATTCCACCTGATCCTCTGCCGCAATGTGCTGATCTATTTCGACCAGAACCTGCAGAGTTCCGTGCTGGACCTGTTTTTCCGGTCACTCGACATGAACGGGTTCCTGGTGCTGGGCGAAAGCGAGAGCATCACCTCCTACCCCATCGGGTTCCAGGTTTTTGACAAACCAAACAAAATTTTCAAGAAAATAATATGATGCCAATGGAAGTAAATTTTATCCCTGATATCCTGATTGTCGATGACATCGAACATAATATTTTCACACTGCGCAGTTTGATCGAGTCACAGTTTGAGGCCAATATCATCGAGGCAACTTCGGGAGAACAGGTTCTCCGGATTCTCAATGACCGCTCCATCGACCTGATCCTGATGGATGTCATGATGCCGGGAATGGATGGGTTTGAAACGGCCAGGCTCATCAAAAACCGGCCGAAAACAACCAATATCCCGATCATCTTCATCTCGGCATTCGATCCCACCCAGAAGCTGCTTGAAAAGGGTATTGCAGCCGGGGGGTTCGATTATCTCACCAAGCCGATCGACGACAATCAGCTGATTTACAGGCTAAAGATGTACCTCCGTTTCATCACCCATGAATTCATGATGAACCTGCACCTGAGGGAACTGAACCAGAAACTCATCGAGGAAATCGAGGAGAGAAAAGCCACCGAAGAGACCCTGCAGATCTCGAGGGAGAAACTGAAAACGGCCAATGCTTCGAAGGACAAGTTTTTCTCGATCATTGCACATGACCTGAAGAATCCATTCAACGGGATTATCGGGCTCAGCACCCTGCTGGTGGATGATTACGACAGCTTTTCGGTTGAGGAGCAGAAGCAGTTCATATCCGATATTAAGATTACCGCTGAAAACACCTTCAGGCTTTTACAGAACCTGCTCGACTGGTCGCAAACCCAAACCGGTAAGATCCATTTTGAACCGGAGTCCTTTATCCTGGAAACCATCACCACCGAAATCGTTGACCTTGTGAAAATCTCGGCCGGGAATAAAAACATCACCCTGGATGCGTATATTCCCGGCGATATCCAGGTTTATGCCGATAAAAACATGATCAACACCGTCATCCGGAACTTACTGCTGAACGCCGTAAAGTTTACTCGGAATGGCGGCAGGATCGTATTATCGGCACAAAATGTCGGCAGCATCGCCGAAATTTCCGTTACCGACAACGGGATCGGCATCAATGCTGAACATTTAACCAAACTCTTCAGCATCGATTGCAACGTGGTTTCGTACGGCACCGAAGGGGAACAGGGCACCGGCCTCGGCCTGATCCTGTGCAAGGAGTTTGTGGATAAAAATGCCGGAGCCATCCGTGTCGAAAGTAAATTGGGTGTGGGAAGTACCTTTACCGTCTCACTGCCTGTCAATGCTCTGTTCTACTAACAAGGACCATGGAAAAAACAAACAAACATACGATCCTGATCGTCGATGACAACTCGAACAACCTGTTTTCATTACATGAGCTGATCAAAGACAACTTCCAGGTTGAGGTGGTGGAGGCAACCTCCGGATTTGAAGCCCTGCGTATCATCAGTGAACAGCATATCGATCTATGCCTGATGGATGTTCAGATGCCTGAGATGGATGGTTTTGAAACCGCAAAGCTGGTAAAGTCGCGACCGAAAACGGCCCATATCCCGGTGATCTTCATTACCGCCTTCGATCCCAATAAGAACCTGATGGAAAAAGGGCTGAATGCCGGCGGGCTTGATTACCTCACCAAGCCCATCGACGATGTACAGATCGTCCACACCCTTAATATGTATATGCGCTTCCTGGGCCGCGAACGCGATATCAACAGCGAGCTTGAAGAGAAGGTCCACCTGCGTACCAGTGAACTTCAGAATATCAACAGGAAACTCAAACTTGAAAACGAGGAACGCAAAAAGGCCGAGGCGGCGTTGCAGGAATCTGAAACGAAACTCAGGGAGGCCAATGCCGCCAAGGATAAGTTTTTTTCCATTATAGCCCACGACCTGCGGAACCCCTTCAATGCCGTGATCGGCTTTTCCAATATCCTGCGGGAGAGCATCGCCGATCTGGATATCAGTGAAATCAACGAATACATTGGGTATATCAACGAATCGGCCATGAACGCCTATACCCTGCTGGGCAACCTGCTCGACTGGGCCCGTTCCCAAACCAACAGCATCCAGTTTGAACCTGCGGCCATCAATATAACCGATGTGGTGAACTCAACCCTGCTGATCCTGTCGGGGGAGGCCACCAAGAAAAACATTAACATTTCCAATACAGTTCCCGATGATTGCGTTGTACTGGCCGACAGCAACATGATCTCAGCCGTTATCCGCAACCTGGTTTCAAATGCCATCAAGTTCACCCGGACCGGGGGCAATGTTTCGGTATTTTCAACAATATCCGAAGGCAACTATCAATTTACCATTGAAGATGACGGCATCGGGATCCAGGAAAAAGATATCGATAAACTCTTCCGCATCGATACAAAGCTTTACACCAAAGGCACAGCAGAAGAATCAGGCACCGGCCTGGGGCTGATCCTATGCAAAGAATTTATCGAAAAAAACGCAGGAACCATCCGCGTGGAAAGTCAGTACGGAAAAGGCAGCCGGTTTATCTTCACCTTGCCGGTTTTCACTGCGTGACGCCGCATATTTACAGCGTATGGACCTTACAATCTGTTAGTTAACTTCTATGTCAACCATACGATTCAAAGCCCCCGATTATTTCCTGGCGGATGAGCTGCTGACCGACGAGCACCGGCTGATCAGGGGAACCATCCGCGACTGGGTGAACCGTTCAGTGATGCCCATTATCGATGAAGCCAACCAGAAACATGAGTTCCCCCGTCACCTGGTGAGGGAACTTGGGGAGATTGGCGCCTTCGGGCCTTACATACCTGTGGAATATGGTGGTTCGGGATTGGACCAGATTTCCTACGGACTTATCATGCAGGAGCTGGAACGGGGGGATTCGGGTATCCGTTCGATGGCGTCTGTACAGTCATCGCTGGTGATGTATCCCATCTTTAAATATGGAACCGAAGAGCAACGCACGAAATACCTGCCTAAGCTGGCCACCGGCGAGATGATCGGCGCATTTGGTCTTACCGAGCCCAACCACGGCTCCGACCCGGGAAGGATGCTCAGCAAATTTTCCGACCAGGGAGATCATTACCTGCTGAATGGCGCCAAGATGTGGATTACCAATGCACCCATCTGCGACATCGGCGTTGTCTGGGCCAAAGATGAAACCGGGGTGGTGAGGGGACTGATTGTCGAACGCGGAATGGCGGGTTTCACCACGCCTGAAACCCTGCGAAAGTGGTCGTTACGCTCCTCCTCCACCGGCGAGATGGTATTTGCCGATGTAAAGGTGCCCAAAGCCAACCTGCTCCCCGGTGTAAAGGGTCTTAAAGGACCGCTCAGCTGCCTGAGTTCGGCCCGTTACGGCATTGCCTGGGGGGTGATCGGCGCGGCGATGGATTGTTACGATACGGCCCTGCAATATTCAAAAGAGCGAAAGCAGTTCAACAAACCAATCGCGGCATTCCAGCTGACGCAGAAAAAACTTGCCGAGATGGTTACCGAGATCACCAAGGCGCAGCTTCTCACCTGGCGGCTGGGGATGCTGCGCAATGAAGATCGGGCCACGCCTGCCCAAATCTCGATGGCCAAAAGAAACAATGTTAAAATGGCGCTTGACATTGCCAGGGAATCCAGGCAGATACTGGGGGCCATGGGCATTACAGGCGATTTCCCGGTGATGCGCCACATGATGAACCTTGAGTCGGTGATCACCTACGAAGGGACCCATGACATTCACCTGCTCATCACGGGTTTCGACATCACAGGCGAGAGCGCATATGAATAAAAGGCCGCACTGAGTATCATTTTAAATTCATGTAAAGCCTGTCGGTTTTTGACTGTTGGGAGTACCTTGAACCTTATGGTTTGAAATGAAAAATCCCGCTTTTTTCATTCTGTCCTGCAGCCTTTCAGCAAAAGGATCGGTAATGAAAAAAACGGGATTTCTGTTCTGGCCATGTGTTAGGCGCAGAAGTTTTATTGCAAAGTAAACTTGATCGGTAAGTTAAACTGTACACGAACGGGAACGCCACGCTGTTTGCCGGGAACCCATTTGGGCATCGACTTCACCACGCGGATGGCCTCTTCGTCGCAGCCACCGCCGATACCACGGAGTACGCGGACATCGGTAATGGAGCCGTCGACCTCAACTACGAAGGTTACGAATACCTTTCCCTGGATACCCAATTCCTTGGCCTCTTCGGGGTATTTGATATTCTGCTGCAGGTAGCTGATACGGGCCTCTTCCCCACCGGGGTAACTGGGCTGTTCTTCAACTACGGTAAAGATTTCGGCCTGGACAGGGGTTTCAATTACCTTGGGGGCTTCATCTTTCACCTCAACCTGCACATCTTCGGTTGGCGCTTCGGTATTGCCTTTTTTGTTCAGATCGTCCATTGAGGCCATACTGACTTCGATGGTGGTATCTTCAACGACAACAGGGGCGGTAAATTTAACTTTTTCAACCATGACTTCAGGTGGCGGAGGGGGGGGCGGTGGAGGGGGGGCTTCTTCCTGGTGCATGTTTTTCATTTCAACCCCGACTTCTTTTTCCTTCTCCCTGATAAGCCTGCTTTTGTTGACATAGGCGCTGATCAGCGGGTAGGCCACGATTGCTCCAACCAGAACGAAACCAAAGATGAGCGAAATGGTCAGAAATTTCCTGTAATTTTTCCGCAGAAAATATGATCCATACGCATGGTTCCTGTTCTTGAAAACAATATCCTCCAGCGATTCAACATGCTGTTTTTCAATTGCCATACACTATATTTTTAAGTGTTATTCATGATATCTCCGATTATTTCGGAGCATTTTTCAACATCTCCACTTCTACGGGTGTCATATCTACAACGGCATAACTGGCAATATTGCAGATAGCCATTTCGTCGATGATGTCAACCATATCCCTGTATTTTGCCTTATCATCAGCCTTGATCAGGACAATCGGGCCCTTCTGGTCCTCCTTCTTCAATTTCTTGATGGCTGAATCGGCGGTAGTGTCTGCCACGACTGTCTTCCCGGTTACACGCTTTTCGCGGTATTCGGCAATTTTAGTAAAGAGATCCTTGTTCTTGATCAACAGGAATTTCCGGATCCCGTCTTTACTGAAATCGGTTTTGACAAGCTGCGGCATTTCGGCAGGTTTTTTTGGATCAGCAATACCAATGTAATAGTATACCTTATGTCCTTCGGTAAGCAGGATATTCAAGGTCCTGTTTTTAGGAATTTCAGGTCCTTTAGGCTGATCCTTATCGGTATCTTTTTCAGGCATGGTGATGACCATGACCTTAGGCTTGCTAAAAGCGGTAGTAAGCATGAAGAAGGTAATGAGCAGACACATCAGGTCGACCATAGGGGTCATATCGATGCGGGTGCTGTGCTTTTTCGCCTGGCGCTTACCACCCTTTTTCCCTTTTTCCTCAACAATTATTTCACCCATACTGGTTATTCTTTTAGGGATTAATTCCCGTTTCCTTTATTTGGGAAGGTCTTTAAGAGTGACCTCATCCTTCTGAAGGTTGGTAACGAGATTAAATTTATTTACCTTGTTTTCCTGCAACAGGTCCATGACCTTCTTCACAACAGTATAGTTGGTTTCAGCATCCCCTTTGATGGCGACTTCAGCATTGAGGTTGGTAATACGGGCCAGACGCACCCACCAGGCAAGCTGGTTGTCGGTAGAGTCGGTTGGAATACCAATCTGCAGTTTATCCCTGTCTTTCGGCTCGGTTGAATTGATCCAGTCCTTCATGCTTTTGAAGGGCATTCCGAAAGATGACATTTTGCTGAATTTATCCAGTTCTTTGGGGGTGAAGGTAACCTGGTACTGTTCACCCATTTTCTGAAGCAACTTGGTTCTGAAGTGGGTGGAGGTATCCTTCCCGTTGTCGAAGTTAAAAAACACCTTGCCCTCTTTGGAAATGAAGATCGTCATGATATCATTATCCGGGGCCTGCTTTTCTGACACCGAATTGGGTGTTTCGATCGGCGCAGCTTCCTGTGGACGGAACGAGGTGGTCAACATGAAGAAGGTTAACAGCAAGGAAAACAAATCCACCATAGGCGTCATGTCTATGTGCGGAGATCTTGCCGGATGTTTTATTTTTGGCATAGGATTGTTTTTTAATTACTTGGTGGCAGCTGCAAATGACTGAACGAGGCTGAAACCTGCTTCATCAATTTTGTAGGTAAAGCTGTCGATCTGGGTAGAATAGAAGTTGTATAACACGATGGCCATGAGTGAACCGAAGATACCGAAAGCGGTATTGATAAGGGCTTCGGAAATACCATTGGCGAGTGCAAGGGCATCGGGGGCACCGGCCTGGGCCAACGCTGCAAAGGCCTTGATCATACCGATAACCGTTCCCATAAGACCCGTTAACACGGAGATGGAGGCGATGGTGGAGAGAATGACCAGGTTGCGTGACAACATCGGGAGCTCCAATGCGGAAGCCTCTTCGAATTCTTTCTGGAGAGCAAGGATCTTCTGGTCCTTCTCGAGGGTGGTATCATTCTGCAGTGAACGATAACGAAGCAGACCGGCTTTCATTACATTGGCCAGGGAACCTCTTTGTTTATCGCAGGAAACGATTGCATCTTCGATTTTATTGGTATCCAGTGCAATCTGCAGATTTTTTACAAATACATTGATACGGCCTTTTCCTCTTGCGCGGAACAGGACGATGCCACGTTCAACGGCAAAGATGATCAGAATAAGGTTCAGCGTGATAAGAAAAGGCACAATCACCCCTCCTTTGTAAATAATGGCAAGATAATTGCCGGGAAGCGGATGTCCTGCAGGGTTGCCACCTTCAAAAAACAAAGGATTTCCAAACACGACTTTGTAGAGAAAATAAGAAAAGGCGAATGCTACAACCATCACGCCCACCGTAAACACTGACCTTAAGGCTTCTCCCAATGATCCGCCTTTGCTACTTGTCTTGCTCATCGTTAATAAGTTTTAAATTTAAAATTGAATGGATTAGTGGATTTTCTTGTTATAAAGGCCCACAAAGGTAAAAAAATTAAATCCTAAATCAAATAGTTGTTACCTGACCTTTAGTTTGAGTGCATCGATGACCGGTTTTACAATGGCAACCTTCTCATCGTTAGGGTTTACCGCGCTCATCCTGGTGTAATAAAAGAGCGCTTTTTCGGCCTCCTCTTTTAATTTGAGATCGCGCATATAATTGCTGTAGTGATAAAAGGCGAGATAATCGAACGATTCAAAACGCTCCTTCATATATTTCACGGTATCTCCCTGGGTTTTCTGAATCAGGTTCTCATATACCGGTACGGCCATGCCTGTCATGTTAAACCCTTTCGGATCCTTCTGGTCGAGGTTCGATTTGGTCCTGGCCCGCCAGGCAAAACCAGGGATATAATCGGGTTGCTGGAGGTTGAAGATTGCCAGGTTCGTATCGGCTTTTACATAATCCTGCAGGCTGTAATAAACTTTCCCCAGGTTGTAGTAATCCATCGGAACGCCCTTCTTCAGCTTGAGTTTCCGCTCATACTGTTCCATGGCCTTGTCATATTTTTTGATCCTGGTATAGCTTAAGGCGGCCTCGGAGATGAGTTCGGCCTTGGAGGTATCCATGGTGTAGGCCTTCAGCAACTGTTCGGAGGCCAGCGAGTCCTGCTTGGTTTTGGAGAGCAGCCGTCCGTAATAGGTATAGTCGAGCGCCCTGATCTTTTCAGGCTTGGCATTGGCAATGAACTTCTTGATATAGGTAAGTCCCTTGTCGTATTGCTGGGTCTCGAAATAGGAATAGGCAAGCGCCCTGTTTACATCATTGTCGGTATTGTCCACCTTGGTGATTTCATTGAGCTGGGTAATGGCTTCCGTATAGTTTTTAAGTTCGATCAGGGTGTTGACAAACTGTTTGCGGGCGGCGGTATTCTTGGAAAGCTCAAGGAATTTATAGAAGTTCTTTTTTGCCTCTTCCTGGCGTCCGGCGCGGGAAAGCAGGGAACCGAGTTCGCGGTATGCCGGTGCAAAGGTGGAATCCATTTTCACAACCTCCTGGTAATAGTTGAGGGCATTGGTGTACTGGCGGGCACGCATCCAGAGCTGGCCGACGCGCAGTTTTGCCTCGGGTGATTTGGGATCAAGCGACTGCGCCATGTTATAGTTCTGGATCGCCTTCGACCCGTCGTTCAGCAGGTAGAAATAGACATCTCCCTTCACGATAAAGAGATTCGGGTTTTTGTTGTCGAGTTTCTCGGCGGTACGCAACAGGTTGAAAACGCTGCCGGTATCATGCACGCTGGCTGCAACATATGATTCCGCCATTTCGATCAGCACCCTGGAATGTTTGGCGGGATCCATCTTAAGCTGCTTGTTTGCCTTGGAGGGCAGTAATGCCATGGCTTTTGCAAATTCCCCCTGGGCCTCCGGGATCTTTTTATTGATCAGGTCAAGTCCGCCCAATCCCACAAAATTCAACGGGTTGGCCGGGTCCTGCTGCAGACCCTGCTGGTAGACCATCCTGGCCGAATCGGCCATTTCAGTGAAAGAGATATTCAGGGTGTCGGAATAGAAGTTGTCGAGGAAATTCCTGCCGTAAAAGTAATAGAGATCTCCATTGGCCGGGGTCTGCTTGATCAGGCTCCGGAACATGGAACTGGCTTTTTTGAATTGTTCGCTTTTCGTAAGTTTTACGGCATCCTTCAACTCCTGAGCATCTAATTTTGCTATGAAAGGAAAAAAGAGTAACAGCGCAACAACGACAACAACCGGTTTAGTAGCTCTTAACATAAAAATATCTCCTTTGTATTAGTGTTTGATTTCGACGGTTCTCACGGGCATTGCAGCAGGCACGAGCCCCGAATGGAGAACAATGAACTGCCCCTTCTCCCCTGCCAGGAATGATGAAAAGCCATGTGCCAGCCCGGTATAGGATTGACGGTTTATACAATAAACATCCCGTGTAAAGGGGTACGATCCTTCAAAGATATAACCAGGATAGGGTTTGCGGAAATGAGTACCCTCCCCGGTTTCACCCTCCATGGCAACCGCAACCACCTTGAAGCGTTTGAGGAAATTATGCGATACGGTATCCTCGCGGTCGCTGATCCAGTTAACGCTGATAATTCCTACGGCATTCCTGTTTTTCTCTACATAACTGATCACCTCCTCATTGTTCTGGGCGGCGAAACAGTTGGAGGGAAATGAATCGAGCGCAAATTTTTCTTTGAAATATCTTGGATTTCCCGATTTGAAATTGTCAAATACAACGCTCAGATCTTTCAGTTTTGACTTGGGATTCACCTGTTTCCAGTTCTTTATCTTTCCCTGGAAAATCTCCCTGACCGTCTGGTAATACATCGTGGTATCCGGGTTATCGTTGTTGACGATAAGGGCCAGTGCATCCAGGGCGATTTTGGTCGTTCTGGCGATATACTGCTGGCCTTCAAGGATTTTAACCTGTTTATCGGAGAGTTTCCGGTTGACGATGATCAGTGAAGCGGAATCGTTCATAAGATCATTGATGACATCGGCTTCGTTTTTATAGACGATGTCGGGATGGGCATATTTATAAAGCGATTCGAATGTATAGGATTCCCCGTCGATGAGCAGTTTGTAGGAATCGTCAACGCAAATCCTGATCCGGCCGGAGGTTGGCGTATCGACATCCTTCGGGCTCGGGCTACCTCCACAAGCAGCAAAAAACAACAGGAAAATAATTCCTGAAAACAAGAAAAAACCCTCTCCGTATTTAATGATGTTTTTCATTGCTTAATTGCTAAATATCAGCAGCTTTTTATGTTAGAACACAAATTTATAAAAATTATTATCGAACCTCACAAATATTGCGTGATAATTCACAAAATCCCCGATGTGATTACAATTTTCACGATTCCGGCGGATGGAATATTAGGGTTTAATGCTATTCTTCCCTGTTTTCCCTGTATTTTGACCAAAGCCGGGCCAGCCTGAATCCGCCGTAAAGAAAAAGAAAAACGGCAAAAATGGTCCTTACCTCTTTCGAAAGGTATTGAAACCGCGGGGCTGCCAGCACGGCAACTCCCAGTGCGAAGTAAAGGAAAATAACAAACCAGGAAAAATATTTTGCAAATCTTTGCATGGGGACTACTGTTGAACCTGCCAGTAGGGGATATC
Source organism: Bacteroidota bacterium (assembly GCA_037133475.1). GTDB lineage: Bacteria > Bacteroidota > Bacteroidia > Bacteroidales > FEN-979 > CAIVAT01. The sequence goes on along the minus strand of JBAXOB010000023.1, from coordinate 2,349 downwards.
ATCCTGTTCAGGCTGCTGATTCCAGTATACGGGAGTTACTGTTTTTTTGTCTTTTCTGAAAAGTTTCTTCTGGTAAAGGACAATTACCGGATTGAACAGGGTATCCGTCACACCGATCACATAGGTTTCAAGCGGGGTACCATCCTTGGCCTTTTCAATTTCCATCTTTACCTCATACCGGTTAAATTCGAGGAGTTCCCTGAGAAAACCTGCGCGGGCTTCCGTGGCACCGGTTTCAACAACGGAACAACGGGTGCCCTCTATGTCGGCGATGTTGTGTTTGCCTTTTAAAATTGCCATAATTATATTTTTGACCGTGTGTAGAGACGCCTTGAAAAGGCGTCTCTACATCACCGGGAACATTAAAACAATCCGAAACTTAAACTATAAACCACCTCGTAAATTGAACTGGCAAAACCGATGACCACCATGCCGCCCACACAGATCAGCAGGCCGATGCGGGTATAGCCGTCGCTTTTGAACCGGGCGATGGGTTGGTCGCTGTTGTTCAGCAGCATCGCCTTGATGACCAGCAAATAGTAATAGAGGGAGATGATGGTGTTGATCAGGGCGATCAGCACCAGGATATAATACCCCTGCTTTGCGGCAGCCGTAAACAGGAAAAATTTACCGAAAAAGCCTGCCAGCGGCGGAATCCCTGCCAGTGAAAAAAGCGAGAGCATCATCACCAGGCTGAGGTTGGGGTTGGTCCTGTAAAGACCGTCGTAATCGTTGATGTTTTCCTTGCCGGTACGGTTCGAGATGATGCCCACCACACCAAAGGCGCCGAGGTTCGAAAAGATATAGACCATGGCAAAATAGATCACGGTGGTCATCCCGAGCTGGCTCTGGCCGATGATACCAAGAAGGATAAAACCTGCCTGGGCGATGGATGAAAAGGCCAGGAACCGTTTTAGGTTCTGCTGGCGCATGGCAAAGAGGTTACCGACGGTGATCGTCAGGATGGTGATCACATAAAGCACTTCACTCCACATGACGGCGATCTTGGCAAATACCGTATAAAGGATGATGGTAAAGATAAATACCGCTGCCCCTTTTGAAATTACGGACAGGTAGGAGGTAACATTCACGGGGGCACCTTCGTAAACGTCGGCGGTCCACAGGTGGAACGGGACCAGCGAGATCTTGAAGGCCATCCCGGCAAAAAAGAAGATAAAGGCCAGAACCTGCAGGGGAGCTCCTGTAATCCGGGGAGCTACATCGAGAAAGTACATGGTGCCGGTTGTGCCGTAGATCATGGAAAGACCGTACAACAGGATGCCCGACGAAAGGGCGGAGATAAAGATCAGCTTCACCCCTGCTTCGGCCGATTTTTCCTTCATACGCTCGTAGGCGGCCAGTGCTGCAACGGGGATCGTTGCCAGCTCAAGTCCGATGTAGAACATCAGGAAATCGCCGGAAGAGATCATGTAATTCATCCCGATGAGGGTTGAAAGGATCAGCAGGAAGAACTCACTGATTTTTTCCTTGTTCTGATCCTGCTTCAGCCAGTCGACCGACTGGATAAAGACGATCAGCACGCCGATGTTCAGGATATTCTTGAGCAACATGGAAAGTTCCGTCGACTGGTACATGCCCCCGAACAGGATCCCCGGGGTTCCGGGGATGAAGCCGGCAACCGTAACACCCGCCATCAGCAGGATGGCCGGCAGTATGATCTGGTGCTTCCTGTTATTTGGCAGAAATATTTCGACAATCAATAAGATTACTGTGATGAGAATCAACAGCAATTCATGTCTCATGATCAGCATTGTATGTTTGTTTTATAGTTGCTTTACTTTATTAATACCGGCGCAGCCGCAATCAGTTTATGCATGATGGGTCCGAGACCCTGGGTGATCATGTCGGAGAGCCACAGCGGGGCCACCCCGATCAGGGTGATGCCGAATATCAGCGTCACCACGCTTATCTTATCATGCCACTTGGCATCCTTGATCTCTTCGAAATGTTCATTCTTGATCTTTCCGAGCAGCAGGATCCCGACAACTCGGAGCACATACACGGCCGTAACCACGATGGAGGAGGCGGCAATGATGGTGGCCACCCTGTGGAAGGTGTCGGCATTCTGGAAGGCGCCTACAAAAATCGTCATTTCGGCAACAAAACCGCTGAACCCGGGAAGCCCGAGGGAGGCAAGACCGGCGATGACATAGGCAACGGCCAGGAAGGGCATGACCTTCATCAGGCCGCCCATCTCATTGATGAACCGGGTATGCGTTCGACCATAGATCATGCCGATCAGGGCAAAGAAGAGAGCTGTCATGATGCCGTGGGAGATCATCTGCATGATGGCGCCGTTCATGGCGGTCTGGTTGAACATCAGGATGG
>JBAXOB010000022.1:0-64897 GCA_037133475.1 Bacteroidota bacterium | reverse complement strand
AGGGTGAGCAGCCAGAAGTGGGGCATCTGCCAGATAAAGAGGAAAAAGGCCAGGAAGATCACCGTGGGGTCGTGAAGCTGTCCGCCGGCCGCTGTCCAGCCCATCAGGATGGGGATGGCCCCGGTGAGGGCTCCCGGCACCACGGCAAAGGCGGTTTTGCGCTTCAGCCAGGTATAAACGCCGTTATACCAAACCAGGTTGAAGATGCCCAGGAAAAAGCAGACGGAGGTGGAGAAATAGAGCAGCAGCAGCAGTCCGCCGGTAATGCAGAGGGTGGCGATCCGCAGGGCCTCCTGGGTGCTGATGCGCCGCGAGGGGATGGGGCGTTTGCGGGTGCGTTCCATGCGTTCGTCGTAAGGCCATTCCTGGTACTGGTTGAAGGCGGAGGCGCCGGAGGCAAGCAGGAAGATCCCGGCCACGGGGAAAAACATGGCGGAGGTGATATCCCCGGTACAGATGACCATCGCCGCAAAGGCGGTGAAGGTTACGGCAAGGGATACAGGAAACCGTGTCAGGGTGATCAGGACCCGGAAGGTGGAGGTTTGCGAATGCATGGTGGTGAATAAGCAGGAGTGTCCGGCCTATTTGATGGTTTTCAGGTAATCGATGATCTTGGTAAGGTCATCTTCGGTGACAATACCCTTGTAGGTCTTCATCACCCCTTTCGGAAACCCTACCACGATATCCTTGTCGGGATCGTAGACCGAGGTTTTGATATAAGCGTCATCGACCGTGACGGAGCGCTCTTTCCCATCGGTGGTGACCTTTTCGGTTTTACCGTAGAGTCCCTTAAAGGAGGCGCTGACCAGTTTGGTGCCGTCGAGCGAATGGCAGCCGGTACAGGCATTTTTCTTGAGGATGGCAAGGCCTTCGGGTTCGCTTGATTTGGCGGGAAGGGCGGCAAGCCAGGCCTTGTATTCGGCCTCCGTCACCACCTTTGCCTTGGTCTCCATGTAGGAGTGGCGCAGTCCGCAGTAGGCGGTGCAAAGGATGTCGTATTCGCCGATCTGTTGGGAGATGAACCACATGTAGTTTTTCTTCCCGGGAACCACATCCTCCTTGATACGGAAGGCAGGGATATAGAGGCTGTGGATCACGTCGTCGGAATGGAGGTTCAGCAGGATCGCCTTCTTCAGGGGCACCACCAGGACGGGCGACTGTTTTCCGCCTTCGTATTCAAAGGTCCAGAACCACATCTTGCCGATCACGTTGATGGCCATGGCATCCTTGGGAACCACGCGCTGCGGGCTGAAGGCCACGTATCCGAAATAAAACATCAGCAGCACCAGGATCAGCGGGATGGTTATCCAGGTGATCTCCAGTACATTGTTATCCTTTATCTGTTCGGCTGCCGGATGTCGTTTCCTGCTGTAACGGAAAACAAAATAGACCATCACCGTAGTGATCCCTGCCAGGAAAAACAGGCTGATTCCGAAAATGACCTTGAAAGCCAGATCAACTCCTTCAGTAAAGTTTGATGCACCCATATGAATTAATTACTTGTTACAATTTAAAGATTTGGTTTATTTCGCCATTCCCATGGCTTACCTGAAGAGATAATCCGACAGGGTGAAGAGGATGACCAGCACATAGATGGCCAGCACCATGATCACGAAGATGCGGAAGAGCGACGATTCGAATTTCAGGTGCATGAAGTAGGTCAGCACCACCCCTGCCTTGATGGTGGCGATGGTAAGGGCCACAAACACCGTCAGGGCCGACAGGTCGATCCACGTCACGGTAATGGTCAGAAAGGTAAAGGCAAGCAGTGCGACGAGCACCCAGGCATAGGTACGGTATGGCGTGATGTGAACAGTTTCGGTATCCATTTTGATTTGATTACGGGTTAAAAATTACGAATTGCACATTCATTTCCAGCTTGAGGTGGTCCCTCCGGGCTGACAGCCTAGGTTATCAGGTAGAGCAGCGGGAAGAGGAAGATCCAGATAAGGTCGACGAGATGCCAGTAGAGTCCGCCGTTTTCTAGCAGCACATACCGCGTGCTGTTGATGGTGCCGTTGTTGACCTTGATCATGGCGATGGTGAGGATGATGCCGCCGACGACAAGGTGGAACATGTGCAGCCCTGTCATGAAGAAGTAGAGGCTGAAGAACATTACCTGGCCGTGGTTCATGGTCAGCATCAGGTCGCTGCCCGGGTAGAGACCGATCGAGAACTTGTGTCCCCATTCAAAATATTTGTTGACCATAAAGACGGCGGCGCAGATCAGCGTGAGGAAGAGCAGCAGGACGGCAAACCGGTTGTGGCCCTTCTGCACGGCTGTTATCGACATGGCCACGGTCGCGCTGCTGATCAGCAGCACGAGGGTATTGATTGTGCCGATAAAGGCATTCAGGTGATGCGCAGCCGAATGGAAATCGGCCGAATAGTTGCCCCGCATCACCGCATAGACTAAAAATAAACCGCCGAACAGCAGGATTTCTGTAAAGATAAAGACCCACATGCCCAGTTTTGCACCAATGTCGTCGCGATGTTCCATATGATTAACTAATATTTGAAATTAAATTACGAATCCGGCAAATTACTTGTTGTTCATTCGGTTATCCCGCTGCAGGCTACTTATAGTCGTACGGGGTTTCATTTTCTCCCATTTCGGGCATCACGTCGAAGTTTTCAAGCGGCGGGGGCGAAGGGATGGTCCACTCCCAGGTGCGGCCGCCCCAGGGGTTGTCGGGGGCTTTTTCCCCTTTTTTGCTGAAGAGGTTTGTCAGCATGAGGATGATGCCGATAAGCAGGAGGATACCGCCAAAGAAGGAGAGCTGCATCCCCAGGGTGTACTGCGGGAGGTAGTCGTAATACCGGCGGGGCATGCCCATGATCCCGATGACGAACTGCGGGAAATAGAGCAGGTTGAAGCCGATGAAGAGGAACCCGAAGGCCCAGTTGGCACGTTTGAAGTTGTACATCCTGCCGTACATCTTGGGATACCAGTAGTGGATGGCGGCAAAGAAGGCAAAGCCGACCCCTCCGAAGACGATATAGTGGAAGTGGGCCACCACGTAAGCGGTGTCGTGAACGTGGATGTTGGTTGCCAGGGCGCCCAGGGTAAGCCCGGTCATCCCGCCGATCATGAAGAGGAAGATAAACCCGAGGGCGAATAGGAAGGGCGGTTTCAGGTCGATGGAGCCCTTATACATGGTGGTCACCCAGTTGAACACCTTGATGGCGCTGGGAACGGCGACCAGGAAGGTGAGCAGTGAGAAGATCCAGCGGGCGGTGGGGCTCATGCCGGAGGTGTACATGTGGTGTGCCCATACAAAGTAGCCCACCAGCGCGATGGCAAGGCTGGAGATGGCAATGGCCCTGTAGCCGAAGACGCGTCGCTGCGAGAAGGTCGGTATGATTTCGGTGATCACCCCCATGGCCGGCAGGATCATGATATAGACGGCGGGGTGGGAATAGATCCAGAAAAGATGCTGGTAGAGCACGGGATCGCCGCCCAGGGCGGGATCGAAGAAGCCGATGCGGAGCCATCGTTCGGCGATGACCATCAGCAGGGTGATCCCGACGATGGGGGTTGCCAGCACCTGGATCCAGGCGGTTGCATAGAGCGACCAGGGAAAGAGCGGCATCTTGAAGAAGGTCATGCCGGGGGCGCGCATGCGGTGCATGGTGACGATGAAGTTCAGCCCTGTGAGGATCGATGAAAATCCCAGCACAAAGGCGCCGAACACGGCGGCCACCACGTTGGTGTGGGTCTGGATGCTGTAGGGGGCGTAAAACGTCCATCCGGTGTCGGGGGGACCGTTGCCCAGGAACTGGGAGGTCAGCGCGATACCTGCTCCCAGGATGTAAAGGTAAAATGAAAACAGGTTAAGCCTTGGAAAGGCAACATCCTTGGCGCCGATCATGATCGGCATCGAAAAATTTCCGAACACCGCGGCCAGTCCCGGGATGACCACCGTAAAGATCATGATGATGCCATGCAATGTAAAGAGCCCGTTATACACCTGGGGCCCGTAAAATTGCTGACCGGGCCGGAACAGTTCCAGCCGCATGATTTCGCCGAGCAGTACCCCTACGATAAAGAACACCATCATGGCATACATGTACATCAGCCCGATCCGCTTGTGGTCGGTTGAGGTAAGCCACGACATCAGGCCTTTGTGTTTTCCGGTATTGACAAGGTAACTTGGCTCAGGGTGATGAGTCTTTTCTTCAGTCATATTATCAGTTTTGTGTTTTCGTTTTTTTCCGGGATGTCCGGACAATAAGAACTATAAAAAGCAAAAGGGCAAAGAAAATAATAACGGTGGCGGTGATTTTGGTCACCTGGAGGGTGTATTTCCTCCCTTCGGGATCGTAGCTGAAGCAATATTCCAGCACGCGGTTGATGGTGGGTCTCGACAATCCCTTCTGTGCCTCGACGATGGCCATTTTGACATCAAAGGGGAGATAAGAGGTGCCGTACAGGTAGCGGGTCACCTTTCCCTGCGGGCTCAGGACGATGATACAGGCGGGATGCATGAAGTCGTTCCCGCTGCGCTGGAAGATAAAGCCCACGGCGTTGGTGAGGGAATGGATGTTGGCGCTGTCGCCCGTGAGAAACTGCCAGCCGGCGGCATGCGGCCTGCTGTGTTCGCGCAGGAAGTTCGGCTTCTTGGCCAGCGATTTTGCCGGTGTGTCGTCGGTGTTGAAACTCACCGTCACCACCTGGAAATCCTTACCCAGTTCGAGGCCCATGTGTTCAATGGCATCCGATACGCCCGAGAGCAGGGTCGGGCAGACCCCCATGCAGTCGTAATAGACCAGGGCAAGGATCGTCGGTTTTTGAATCAGCGATCTGAGCTGAACCGGCTGGCCCTGGTCGTTGAAGAAGGTTGCGCCCGCGGGGATAACGGTATCAAGATGCTCGATCACCCCCGGTTCGTCGGCACGGCTCTCCTGCGCGAAAACCGTGACGGGAAACAGCCAGGCGATGCACAGCATCAGGAGAGCAAATCCGAAAAGTTTGTTTTTCATGTGATAATATTTATTTTTTCCGGGTCACATGGAATAGCCATAAATTATCATTCACGGTTTGCATGCACGTTGTGATTATGGCAATTTCATAGTTTTTTTTTCTGGCATTTGCCGGTTTTACGGCAACATGCAAATTAGTCTGTATTTTCTTCCTTGTATATCCCGGCGATCATCAGGGCGCCGCCCATAAGGGCCGTGTCTTTTAGCAGTTCAATGAGGGCCATGTTGGCAGTGGCGCTTTCAAAAAGTCCCGGGATATGGATGGTACAGATGAAGATCAGCAGGAGCAGGGCGAGGAGCAGGCAGGCAATCCGGATGAGTTTTTTCAGGATGATGGCAATGCAGGCGGCCAGCAGTGCCAGCCCCGTGATGATCACGGTAAACCCGCCGCCGGGGATAAAGGAGCTGACCATTCCCACGTAATAGTTGTACATGAAAAAATGGTTCAGCCCCATCACACCGAAGGGCAGGGCAAACAGGATTCTTCCGATGGTGCCGAGATGTTTCATGCCTGAACCGTTGATTTCATTATTCATGGTTTTCGCAGTGTTACCGGTTATTTATTGTCCAAATACTGTTGGGTCGTTTTGACCGCAGCATAATAAGAGTTCAGCGCAGCGAGAAAACTGTTCTGTACCTCCCTTGCATTTACCTTTTGCCCGTTGACCTCCAGGTCGCGCGTGGCACAGGCATCGCCGATAAGGGTGCAGTTGTATCCGAAATCCCTGGCGGCCCTTGTGGTGGCATCCACGCACATATGCGTCATCATGCCGCAGATCACCAGGCTGGTGATATTCCTGCTTTGAAGTTCCTCGTTCAGCGCCGTCTGCCGGAAGCCATTCGGATAGTGTTTGGTGATAACGAGCTCTTCGGGCCGGGGTTTTACCTTGACATTGATCTCGGCGCCCGGGGTGTTGGGCAGGAAAAATGTAGCGGCGGGATCCTGGGCGACATGCCTGACATGGATTACCAGCGCCCCCTCTTTCCTGAACCTGTCGAGGATCAGCCGGGCGTTGTCACAGGCCTGGCCGGGTGCAACGAGAGGCATAGCCCCCTTGTCGAAGTAGTCGTTCTGGATGTCGATCAGTACCAGGGCAGTGTTCATGGGTATTTTTGGTTGGCTGTTCTGTGCAAATCCTGCAATCGCCATCAGGCAGCATACCGAAAAGGAGAACAGGGCACGTTTCATAACAGGGATTTTAGGGTGTTTGGCCGGTCAGGCGTGGCTGAGTTTTTTAATTTTCAGGATCGAGATCACGATATAGAGGATGAGCCCCCATACGATCGCGAAGGCGAAAGCATAGGTAAGCAGGAGCGCGATGGGCGCGTGGCCGCGGGTGGACCACCAGGCGCGGGTTTCGGTAAGACCGGGGCGGTTTGTCGGGACGCCGATGGTAAATGAAGCCTTGACGGGTGTGGTTTTCATCTGGTTTTTGGGATCGTTGACCCGGGCTGTAAGTTCGACACTGCCGGTGCCATTCCCGGGCAGGTCGGCGGGGAATTCAAAGGTGGCTTCGCCGCCGGCATTGGTGGTTCTCATCTCGCCCACCTGCATGGCTCCGAAATAGCGCTTAACATAGAGCATCACCTCGATACCGGCTGCCGGCGCCTTGTCGTTGTCCTTAAGTTTCTCACGGGCAGTTACCACGATTTTTTTCATCGGGTCGCTGTATTGCATGGCCAGGGTGACGATCCTGCCCGAAAAGGTTGCCAGGGCCTTGGGCGCAGGCTGGATATATTTCGGGTTGAACGAACGCAGGAAGGCGATCACCGACCAGCGGTCCTCTTCGGGGATTATGTTGCGGAATTCGGGCATCGGCGCCTTCCCGGTCGTGATCCTGAAGAAGATCTCCCCGTCGGTTTGCTTCTGTGCCTTTTCTTTTGCCAGGTCGCCCGGCGGCGGCACAAGCTGTTTGACCCAGTTATCCTTTCCCGGGAGGCCATGGCACGACTGGCAGTTCTTGGTGTAGATCACCTCTCCCTGTTTCTGCATCTCCGGGGTGAATTTCGCCGGCGCCGTCACTGCTTTCTGATCGTCGGGAACAATCCACGTCTGCCCTGAAACCCGCACCCCAACCGTTGCAGCGAAAATCAATAGGAGAAAAAAATGTTTCTTAAAATGCATAGGACTAAGCTTATATTGTTGTACTAAGTAATTCCTGTCTGTTTTCTGCATTATTTTTATTTCCTGCATTCCAGCATTCCAGCATTCCTGCATTCCTGCATTCCAGCATTCCAGCATTCCTGCATTCCTGCATTCCTGCATTCCTTCATTCCTGCATTCCTTCATTCAAACTTAACATGCTCCACCCCCTTTTCCACGGCCGTTTCATGCAGCGGGATCACGGGGAAGAACTTGGAGATGACGGTGATGATCATCAGCACCAGGATAAAGGGGGCGATGGTGATCATCGATTCTATCAGCGTTGGCGAATAGACCATGAAGTTATGCGGTACATGCTGGATGGGCAGGAAGGGATGTTCCTGTGTCGGGATCACGATCAGGTAGCGTTTGAACCAGGCAGCGACCAGCACGACGATGGAGATGACCAGGATCGGCAACGGTTTGCGGAAGTAACGGAAGAGCAGGAGCAGGATCGGGAGGATGAGTCCTCCAACCTGGACCAGCCAGAACATAAGGGCATCCTTGCCGGTGAAGAGTTCGGCCAGGTGAATGGCATCGGCCCGCTGGAGTTTATATCCCGGCACCAGGAACTCGTTGAGGTTAAAGTAGAGATATACCATGGAAACGGTAGCCAGTACCTTTCCCATATTGTCGAAATGAAGTTCGGTAAGGTAATTTTCGAGTTTATAGTTTTTCCGGAAGAAGAACATGGCGATGATCACGGCGGCAGCGCCTGCGACGAAGGCGCCGGAGACGAAGTAAGGGCCGAAGATGGAACTGTTCCAGCCTGCGCGGGAGGTGACGGCAAAGAGCCAGGAGGTGACGGTGTGGATCGAAAGGGCTGCAGGGACCAGCAGGATGAGCAGGATGCGGATCGACCGGCTGATGATCTTGTTCTGGGCGGGGTTGTCGGTGAAGTTCAGCGACAGGCTTCTATAGATCACCCTGAGCCACGACGGCAGTTTTTCAACCTTGCGGTGGATAATCGCCATATCGGCGATCATCGGCAGGTACAGCAGCAGCAGGCTGAGCACGAAGTAGGTGATGATCACGGTCACATCCCAGAGGATGGGCGACTGGGGGCGGCCATAGATGAAGACATAGGCGAGCCGTTCGGGGCGTCCCATATCTGATACGATCACCAGCCCGGCCACGGCGGCAAAGGCCACGGCGATGGTTTCGGCGATGCGGGTAATCGGGGTGATCCATTTCATGCCGATCAGTCCAAGGACGGCGCTGACCAGCATGCCGATCAGGCTGGCTGCCACGAAAAAGACGAAGTTGGACAGGTAAAGCCCCCACGTCACATAATCGCGGATTCCGGCCACACCCAGTCCGGTGCGCAACTGGAGGGAATAGGCATACAGGCAGGCAACCAGCGCGACGGTAAGGAGGCCCATCCAGATCAGGAAACCCTTATTGATCCTGATGTGGTGGGTGAGATCGCTGGTGATTTTGTCAAAGGTCAGGTTGTTGTCATCCATGGTCATTAAACTTTTTCAGGGGTTGCATCTTTTGCTTCTTCAAACGGGAATAGCCGGTTCTTTGGCGGGAGATAATAAACCCGTGGTTTGGTGCCCAGCTCGGGCATCAGCTGGTAACCGCCGTTGTCGCGGAGCAGCTTGCTCAGCCTGACGGTCTCCTTGGTCGTGCCGTTGGTCACCGCATCTTCATTTTCATCGCCGAAATAGTAAACGCCGTTGGGGCAGGCTTCCACGCAATAGGGTAATTTGCCTTCACGAAGGCGGTCGGCGCTGAAGAGGCATTTTGAGATGGTTCCCAGTTTCTGCGGGACATTCAGTTCGGCGTTATATTCCTGGCCCTGGTGGGCGGCGGCATCCTTCGGTTCGAGCCAGTTGAAGATCCTGGCGGAATAGGGGCAGGCGGCCATGCAGAAGCGGCAGCCGATGCACCGGTCGTTTTCGATAAGCACAATGCCGTCGGGGCGTTTGTAGGTGGCATCAACCGGGCAGACGGCCACACACGGAGGGTTGTCGCAGTGCTGGCAGTTTTTCGGCATGTTGTAGGGCGCCGTGTTGGGCGTATCCTGCATCTGCAGCGTATTCATATGATATTGCTCGGGGCGCAGCTGGTGCGCATCCTGGCAGGCGTTGATGCATTTGCGGGCATTGCGGCACTTCGACAGGTCGGTCACCATGACCCAGCGGCGGCCCGGGATACCTTCGCGGCTTTGCGATTCACGGAGATCCTCCCCTGTTTTTTCATGTGATTTGATCTCCAGGGAGTCGACCGAAACCAGCTTGCCATCCTGGGTCAGCAGGACCTTGCTCTCGCCTGTAGCCTCCTTCTTGGCCTCGAAAATGTGACCCGAATAAAGCGCAGCCGCGCCTGTTGCAACACCTACACCGGCAAGGCCGAGGTTTTTCAGAAAGTTGCGACGGGTAGAGCCTTTTGATTTTTCAGGATCGTCGGGTATGTGGGTATTATTGTTTTCTTCCATATTCAGATTCTTGTGGAAATTATATGCACAAATGTAAATAAATAATTTAACGTTCGTTAGGGCGGACGAAATTTCGATCCGGTCTAAATAATCATGAACCATAATACCTGAAATAACAGTAATCATCCTGAGATTGTAACCGGATCGGCCCTCCCTAGAAGGGGAACATCAGCGTGATTTTTGCGCCGAAGTTGTCCCAGGCATTGGGCATGGAGTAGGGGCCCCAGCGGTAAAAGGCGCCAATGCCAAGGTTGTACAGGCTCAGGTTCAGCAGGTTGTTGATGAGCAGCCCCGATTCGTAGTAGCCCAGGTTCATCTCTTTCGGCTGGAGGATGTTATGGCTGTATCGTTCCTTGTGGCCGAGCCATCCGAATCCAATGTTCTGCGAGAGGGCGAATTTGGGATGAAACCCGCGCGCCCCCTTGAAAAGCAGGCGCCCGAAGTCGTGGTACAGGTAAAGCGAGGTGTATTTGTCCGAAAGAAATTCATTGTTGCGCATGGTGGCGAAACTGTTAGGTGCGAAAATGGTGACCACGCGGTAGCTGGCGGGGGCATAGTAGAGGTTGCATGCGGGAATGGGCTGGTCAACATACCCGCCATTGAACTGGATGGTCAGTTTTCCAATGTATTTAAGGTTGAATGTCTTGCGTATCTTCAGGTCGAACCGGTCATAATCATATTCCCCGTCAAGAAGGTTTTTAATCCCCCGGGTGTACTGGAGCCAGACCACAGGGTATTTCGTGCCCATCGAGATCTTGTTTTTAATGGTCTGGATGAACTTTTCCCCATAGGCCCACTTAAACCCGGCTGTGACCGTGGTAAAGCGGAACTGGTCTTCCAGGATGACGGCATCTCCTACCGGTGTGGCCAGGTCATAGGTTGAGGAGGTTTTGAAATCGCGGCTGATGCCTGCGTTGAACAGCATATATCTGAAGGCCCTGAATCCCAGGGAGAAGTTGAAATTTTCAACGCGGTCGAGCTTTGTCAACAGCAGCTGCCTGAAGTTTCCCGACAGGATCGACTCGTTGTCTTGGGGAAAACGCAGTCCGCCCGATTCGACCAGGTCGTAGCTGCAGGCAGCCGACAGGGTGACATCATGGCGCCGGCTTGCCAGCAGGCTGACATCACCGCCGTACTTCGAGGTGGAGATGCCAAAGGCATACTGGTAAAAACCGCCGACCTTGAACCAGTCGGCAAGACGGTCGTTCGAATGGATGCCGGCGCCAACCACAAGTCCCTCGTAGGTGTTGTAATTGAGGAAGCGGTTGATGTCGAGGTCGATCACCCCCCACGGGATCCTTCCGGTGAGGATGGTCTGGAGGTTGCGGGCCGTCTTGTCGAAATTCTGCGCCTTGCCGATGCTGTCGAGCACCTTGTAGGTCTGCCGGTCCTTCCGGCTCAGGCTGTCGACCCGGTACTGGTTCCAGAAGGGTTCGCTGCGGGTGGTGGCATCCTTATCAACCTCAATATCCAGGTGGTTGAATTCACGCCTTACCAGGTCGGGGTTCAGCACGATGTCGCGGATATAGCTGCGGCCCGAGCCGACGGCCTTGTATTTCCCGGCCGTGACATTGTTGAAGGCGATGTCGGTATTGAGCTGCACCGGGAACCACTGGCTGCCGTCGATGAGTTCATACATCTGGTGGATCCTGATCTTCATCCCGCCGAAACCCCTGACAGGTTCCGCATTCACATTCTGGATGGCCCAGTTGTGGGAATTGATGGCGACAACCCCCTTCATCCCGTCGAAGTTGGTTCCTTTCCTTGGCCGGAAGGAGATGATGAAAACACTGTCCCGGCCGGAATAGATGGTGTCTTCAAGTTTGAAGAAATATTTGCTGAAACTGCCGCTGCCAATGGGGTTGATATAATCCTTCATCATGATCGAGATAAAGGGTTTGTAGAAGGAGAACGACTGGATCTGGGTTGAAAGAAAAACCATGATCGGGTCTTTGAACCCCGACATCTTGGTGGCGATCACCTTGTTATAGTTCCTGTCGGGGGCCATGAATTTCCGTTTGGTCACATTTTCCATCAGGAAGAGGTACTGGCTGCTGACCAGTTTCTCGATCTCGCGGATGGCGGAATCTTTCCGGGAAGAGTCCTTTTTTACCGAATCGGGCTTGAGGGTGAAGTCGTCGTTCATCCCTTTCATATGCGGCACCAGCGTGGTGTCGACAAGGGCCGAAAAGTCGCCCTTCAGCGCCGTGTCGAGGTTCAGGGTCATCACGGTTTTATCGTAGGCGGTATAGGAAAAGCTCTTCACCTTTTCAGGGTCGTTGATGTCGCGGTGGTCAATGACATTGCGGATAATGCGGTGGGCAGGGTTAATGCCGGGAAGGATCTCGACCTCCTGCAGGTCGATCTCTTTGCGGACCATCTCAACCAGGAGGTCTTTCGTACGGCTGCCAATGGCTACCTTTTTTGGCTCGTATCCCACGTAGGATAACAGGATGGTTTTTACCGGGACAGCCGACCGGAGGCGGAACTTCCCGTCGATATCGGTGGTTCCCCCGGTATTGCTGTTGTTGATGATGATATTGACAAAGGCAAGCGATTCGCGGGTTTTCAGATCAATGACCCTGCCCGAAACCGTATATTGCTCCTGGGAGAAGGCTGAGGTGAGCGTTATCAGGAATAGCAGAAGCGACAGTAAAAGAGGGTGTTTCATGAAGCGATCTTTTTTTCAAAGATAAGAATTTAAAATAATCGTAACTTTCGGGAAAATTGGGGCCGTTCGATGGCCGGAGCCGAAATAAATATCTTCGTCAGGGTCATGGCATTATGTTGGGCTAAGGCCCCGGGGTAAGTCCAATCCGGTCACCCCGGTCTGAAACCCGGGGCAATTGAAAAAGCGGCAACCAGGTCTGACCGGAGATTAATCACGGAAAATAGATAATTTGCTACAGGAAAAAACCAGGGTATGATTATCACGGATGTGATCGGTCAAAAAAAGAATTAAATATTAACCACCATGACACAAAGAATGCACAATGCACACAATGAATTCTTTGTGATCATTGTGTAAAACATTGTGACCATTGTGGTTAATTTAAATATTTTGATCATGGGAACGGCTTACCAGCCCTGAATGAATTGCCACGGCCTTCAGGCCGTGGATCTGAGAATGGAATGACAAACAGGGGACTTTAGTCCCAAAATTGGTTTTCGAACCAAAATAAAAATGAACCTTAAATTGAATCCATTGGAAATAGAAAAAACCTTCCCGTTAATAGCCAAAACCGTATCAGGGCTGGAGGATGTGCTGGCCGCCGAACTTGAGACCCTCGGGGCGCAGGATGTAATGAAACTGAACCGTGCCGTCTCCTTCACCGCCGGCACCGAGCTGATGTACCGGGTGAATTATGCATGCCGCACCGCCCTTCGGGTGCTGAAACCCCTGTTCCACTTTGAGATCCTCGAACAGAAGGATCTTTACGAACAGATCTACGCCTTTGCCTGGGAGGATTACATCGCACCTGAAAATTCGATCGCGATCGATGCCGTGATCTCCTACACGGTTTTCACCAATTCGCAGTTTGTGGCACAGCGGTCGAAAGATGCCATTGTCGACCGCATGCGCGACAAGCTGGGCACCCGCCCGTCGGTTGACCTCGAAAATCCCGACCTGAAGGTCAATGTTCATCTTTTCAAGGACTCGTGCACCGTTGCGCTCGATTCGTCGGGACAGTCGCTGCACCGCCGCGGCTACCGGAAGAGCACGGGCCCGGCGCCGATCAACGAAGTGCTGGCGGCAGGACTGGTCCAGCTTTCGGAATGGGATCCTGCCACCCCCCTGTTCGACCCGATGTGCGGCTCGGGAACCCTCCTGATCGAGGCGGCCATGCTGGCCAAGAACATGCCGGCCGGCCTCTTCCGCGAAGAGTGGGGATTTATGAAATGGCGTGATTTTGATGCTGCCTTGTGGGAAAAGGTAAAGGAGGAGTGCAAGGCGCTGGTCTCGGAGGTGAAACTTAATCTTCACGGGTCTGACAGGGCTGAACGCGCCATTGAATCGGCTAGGGAAAACCTGCAGTTTACGGGCCTTTACGATGATATCACCCTGAAAACAGCCTCCTTTGAAGATTCCACGCCTCCCTTTGAAAAGGGGTTCATCCTCTCCAACCCTCCCTATGATGAGCGGTTGAAGATTGAGGATTCACTGGTGTTTTACAAGATGATCGGGGATACCCTCAAGCGGAAATATGCCGGCTATACCGCCTGGTTTATCTCCTCCGACCTGGAATCGATCAAATTCATCGGCCTGCGACCCTCGCGGCGCATCCCGGTTTTCAACGGCCCGCTCGAATGCAGGTTCATCAAATTTGAAATGTTTTCGGGGAAAAAGGGGTTTTCGTAGGCTTTTGTACCTTTGCAAAAAATGAGGTTCCTGCCGGTTTCAGCCCGGACGGGAAAGGGAAGAATCTGATAACATACTTAAAATGAATTGGAAATGGCTCATATAACGAGTATTGGTGTGATGACCTCGGGGGGCGACTCTCCCGGGATGAATGCCGCCATCAGGGCGGTGGTGCGCACGGCAATTTTCTGCGGACTTGATGTTTACGGTATCTCGCGCGGTTACGACGGCATGATCGATAACCAGATAGAGCAGATGAACAGCAGTTCGGTCTCCAATATCATCCAGCGTGGGGGAACGATACTGAAAACCGCAAGGAGCGCGCGTTTCATGGAATATACAGGGCGGTTGCAAGCCTATAACAACCTCAGGGCGCAGAAGATCGACGCATTGGTGGCCATCGGCGGCAATGGAACCTTTACCGGGGCCTCCATTTTCGACAAGGAGTTCAACTTCCCGATCATCGGCTTGCCCGGAACGATTGATAATGACCTTTACGGCACCGATGCCACCATCGGGTACGATACCGCGATCAATACCGTGGTGGAGGCGGCCGACAAGATCCGCGACACGGCCAACTCGCACGAGCGGCTGTTCTTTATCGAGGTGATGGGACGCGATGCAGGGTTTATCGCCCTGCGCAGCGGGATCGCCTGCGGGGCAGAGTTTATCCTGGTCCCTGAAACCACTACCTATATCGACAACATCGCCCGCCTGCTCAAGCACGACTGGCGCAGGAGCAAGACCTCGGGAATCGTGATCGTGGCCGAGGGCGACGATATGGGCGGCGCCTACGAGGTGGCGGCCAAAGTAAAGGAGAAGCTGCCCGAGATGGATGCCCGGGTTACGATCCTGGGCCATATCCAGCGTGGTGGCTCTCCCAGCGCCTTTGACAGGGTTCTGGCCAGTTCGCTGGGATACCTGGCCGTGAAGGGGCTGCTCGATGGCCACCGGGGTGAGATGGCCGGCATCGTGAAAAACGAGGTGACCTTTACTCCTTTTGACAAGGCTATCAAGTTTCACAAGGACATCAACATGGAAATGCTGGAGATGTCAAGGATTCTTGCCCTTTAAACAAGCAAATCGATATTTTTGGAACGGATCACCCTGTTTGCCGACGTCCTGTTGCCTTTACCCGTGGGCGGTACCTTTACCTACAGGGTGCCTTTCGAACTGAATGACCAGGTGAAACCCGGCGTAAGGGTGGTGGTACAGTTCGGGGCCAGGAAGATCTATACCGCGCTGGTTAACAGGGTTCACGAGGTCCCTCCTGCCGACTACAGCCCCAAATACCTCTTTTCGGTACTGGATGAAGATCCGGTTGTTACCCCTGTCCAGGTTGAATTCTGGGAGTGGATTGCAGGATACTATCTCTGTCACCCGGGGGAGGTCATGAATGCGGCCCTGCCCTCGGCCTTCAAGCTGGCCAGCGAATCCAAGATAGCCCTGAACCCGGTATTGCCCGATGACCTTCCGGGGCTGAACGAGAAAGAGCTGTTGTTGCTGGAGGCGCTGCATAACCGTAAAACCATTGCCATATCAGAGGTCTCGAAGATCCTTGACCTGCAGAAAACCATCCCTGTCATCAAAGGAATGATTGAAAAGGGGATCATCCTCCCGGAGGAAGAGCTCAACGACCCCTACAAACCCAAACACGAAACCTTCGTGAGGCTTACGGAGGATTTTGCCTCCGACGAGGCCATGAAGGAGCTTTTTGACCAACTGGAAAAACGTGCCCGGAAGCAGCTTGAGGTCATCATGACCTTTGTCAGCCTGTCGCATTTCGGCTTCGGGGAGCCGGTCGAGGTAAAACGCCAGGATTTGCTGAAACTGTCGAAGGGAACGGCTGCCCAGCTTGACAACCTCGTCGGGAAGGGGGTGTTTGAAACCTATGAAAAACTTGTCAGCCGCTTCGAGGGAGGCGGGCCGGGTGTCTCAACCGACACCATCGAACTCACCGGGGGGCAGCAGCAGGCGCTGGACCAGATCCGCGAACAGTTTGCCGCGAAGGAGGTGGTGCTGCTGCACGGGGTTACCTCGAGCGGAAAGACAGAGCTCTATATCAAGCTGATCAGGGAGGTGGTTGACCAGGGAAAACAGGTTTTGTTTTTGTTGCCCGAAATCGCGCTGACCACTCAGATCATCACCCGGCTCAGGAAATATTTCGGCGACAGGGTAGGGGTTTATCATTCGCGCTTCAACGTGCATGAGCGGGTTGACATCTGGAATGCGGTTCTTGAAAAAAACAAGGGTGGCGCCGGGGTGACCCGCCAGTATGATATCATCCTGGGCGCACGCTCCGCGGTGTTGCTGCCCTTTTCAAATCTCGGGCTGGTCGTGGTGGATGAGGAGCATGATTCCTCCTTTAAACAGATGGATCCGGCCCCCCGTTACAACGGCCGCGATGCCGCCATTTACCTTGCCCTGGTGCACGGCGCAAAAACCCTGCTGGGTTCGGCCACCCCTGCCGTTGAAACCTATTTCAACGCCATCCAGGGAAAGTACGGCCTTGTGGAATTGTCGGAAAGGTATGCCAACATGGAGATGCCGGTGATCGAGGTGGTCAATGTCAAGGAGGCGATGCGCCAGGGCCGGATGAAGAGCCATTTTTCGTCAACATTGCTGGAGCAGCTTGAATCGGCGCTCGGGGCGGGCCAGCAGGTCATTCTTTTCCAAAACCGGAGGGGGTTTTCACTCAGGCTTGAATGCGACATGTGCCACTGGATGCCCAATTGCAAAAACTGCGACGTGACGCTGGTTTATCACAAGAAAAGCAACCAGCTGCGGTGTCATTACTGCGGGTTTGTCACCCGGATCCCCGACAAATGCCCCGAATGCAATGGGGTCAGCATCAGGATGAAAGGGTTTGGGACTGAAAAAGTTGAGGAGGAACTTGCCCTGCTTTTCCCGAAGGCACGTATTAGCCGGATGGATCTCGACACCACCCGCAGCAAGCATTCGCTCCAGCAGATCCTCGGGGATTTTGAGGCCCGCAAGATCGACATCCTCGTGGGGACGCAGATGGTGACCAAGGGACTTGATTTTGATCATGTCAGCCTGGTGTGTATCCTGAATGCCGACAACATGTTGAGTTATCCTGATTTCAGGGCTGCCGAACGCAGCTACCAGCTGATGGCCCAGGTCAGCGGGAGGTCGGGCCGGAAAAACAACCAGGGCAGGGTGATCATCCAGACCTATAATCCTGAACATGCCGTGATCCGTGATGTGGTGAAAAACGATTACATCGCCATGTTCCGGCGGCAGATGGCCGAGCGGCAGAAGTTCAAATATCCTCCCTATGTCAGGCTGGTGCTGGTGCGGTTAAAGCACAAGGATGCCGATCTGCTCAACAAGGCTGCCGATTTGCTTGCAAAATCGCTGAGGAAGAGGTTTGGCAAGCGGATCCTGGGCCCCGAATTCCCGATGGTCGCCCGGATCATGAATTATTACATCAAGCATATCATGGTTAAAATCGAGCGGGAGGCCTCCACCGTGACGATGAAGCGGATGTTGTCCGACGAGGTGGAGGCGTTCAGGAGGGTACCCGGTTTCAGCCAGGTCAGGGTGCTTATGGATGTCGATCCCCAGTAGTGTCGATCACCAGGTAAAGATCTTCGTTAGGTTTTTTCATCAGGTAATGTTCCCGAGCATACTTCTCCAGCTGGGCGCTGTCGCTCACCAGCTGCCGCGTAAGGGCTGAATCTTTCCTTACTTCCTGCATGTAAAACTGTTTCTCAACATTCAGGAGGTCGAGTTTTTCCTGCAGTTTGTTCCGGGTAAGCAGGTTGTTGCTGTCGAAAAACAGCATCCATACCACGAATGCCACCGTTGTCAGGAGGTACTTGTTGAAGACGATACGGAAGATCAGTTTTAAGAAGACCACCTGGTTGCGCTCTGGTTTAAGTTCAAATTTAAAGTTTACCTTACCTTTTTTTGATGCCTCGTTATTTTGCAACTTCCCCAACCTGGTCCCTCAGGTAGTTATAGATCTCCACCTGCGACCTGATGGCGGGTCCGTCGGTTTTTTTGTACTGGTTTTGCTCATCCCGGCTGATGATGCGGGCCTTGACATTGTCGGAAAGCTGGATTTCGAGGATTTTCCTGAGCAGTTCCTTGATGCCCGGATCCCGGATGGGGGTGGCGACCTCGATACGGTTGTCGAAATTCCGCACCATCCAGTCGGCCGAGGTGATATAGTACTGGTTGTCGCCGCCGTTGCAAAAGGCCAAAATACGGGCATGCTCGAGGAAACGGTCGACGATGCTGATGGCTTCGATGTTGTCGCTGAGCCCTGGAATGCCCGGGATGAGGGTGCAGATGCCGCGGATGATCAGTTTGATCTTTACCCCTGCCTGGCTTGCCTTGTAGAGTTTTTTAACCATCGTGGCGTCGACCAGGCTGTTCAGTTTGATGATCACCCAGGCCTCTTTGCCTTTGACAGCGTTGCGCATCTCATTTTGAAGCATCTTGATGTAGAAATTGCGCATGTTGACAGGGGCCACGATCAGCGCTTTGAATTTATAGGGCCGGTAGCTCTCTTCAATCAGGTGGAATGCATTCACCACGTCGGTACAGATCTCCTGGTTTGCCGTCAGCAGGGCGACATCGGAATAGATCCTGGCGGTATCCTCGTTAAAGTTCCCGGTACCGATGAAGGAGTAGAAGAAGTTGTCATTGTTTTCTTTCCTGCGGATGAGGAGCAGTTTGCTGTGGACCTTGAAGCCGGGGATGCTGTGGATGACCTTGACTCCCTCTTCGCGAAGCCGTTCCGTCCAGAAGATGTTGGCCTCCTCGTCGAAACGTGCCTGCAGTTCCATAAAGACCGTGACAAACTTGCCGTTGCGGGCGGCATTTATCAGGGCGTTGATGACGCTTGAGTTTTTTGCAGCCCGGTAGATGGTCATTTTGATCGACCGCACCTTCGGATCGATGGAGGCTTCGCGCAGCAGGTCGATGATATACTGGAATGACTGGTAGGGATAATGCAGCATGATGTCCTTCTGCCTGATCGAGGAGAGGATGCTCCGGTTCATGGGCAGGTCGCGGTGTTTCAACGGAACAAAGGGCTCATATTCGAGTTCCCGGTGGTCGAGGTTGGGAAATCCCATGAAATCCTTGAAATTGTGATAGCGCCCGCCTCCCCGGATAGGGTCGTCCTTGGTGATCTCCAGCCGTTTGGTAATGATCCTGAGCAGGTCCTGCGGGATCGATTTGTCATAGACAAACCTTACCGGGATGCCGCGTTTGCGCTGTTTCAGGCTTTCGGTCATCACCTCCAGGAAGCTTTTCGAGACATCGGTGTCGATATCGATCTCTGCGTCGCGCGTGATTTTGATCGTGTAGGCAGAAAAGGTGTCGTAGCCGAAAATCGAGAAGATCTCGGAGAGGCAGTACCGGATGATGTCGTCGAGCAGGATGATGAAGCGCTTTTCGCCCTCGGTGGGCAGGATCAGGAACCGCGAGATGGTTTTGGTCGGCAGTTCAATGAGGGCGTAGTCATCCTTGATGGCTTTGTCTTTTCGCCCGATGGTTGCCGCAAGGTAGATCGATTTATCGCGCAGGGAGGAGATATCACGCAAACTGCTGATCATGATCGGGAAGAGCCCTACTCGGACCTTCTCCTGGAAATATTTCCTGACAAACTGTCCCTGTGATTCTGAAAGCTGTGTTTCATCTACAATAAAGATGTTCTGAAGGCGCAGGTCGCTGAGGATCTTTTCGTAAACCTCCATGAATTCGCGTTCCTGGTTCTGAACCAGGACCCCGATCTCCTTGAGCGCCTTCTTGGGATTTACAGGCGTGTCGTAATGGAAGTGTTCCACCTTGAGCATCCGGTTCAGGGTTGCCACCCTGACGCGGAAGAACTCATCGCGGTTGTTGGAGAAGATACCCAGGAACTTCAGCCGCTCCAGCAGCGGGTTGCGCGAGTCCGCAGCTTCCTGCAGGACCCGGCCGTTGAAGTACAGCCAGTTCAGGTCGCGGTTGAGGATGGGTGTTTTTACACTGGCTGCCATTTACTTCAGCGTTTTTGGTGAAACGACAAACTCGTGGATGGCCTCATTGGCAGGGATATCCTCCCACCGGTCGGTATTGAACGACAGGCATACCACGCACGACGTCGGCATGCTTTCGATGCCGGGATGCAAAAAGAGGTTCGCCAGGTTGGTGATGGTCGGGTTATGACCGAAGATCATCAGCGAATTCACCTCGTTGGAGGTGCCGTAGATGATGTCGAGGATCCTGTCGTAATAGCCGTCATAGATCTTCCGGTCGGTTTTGATCTTGTTCACCGGGTAGTTCAACCCTTCGGCCACGATTTTCGCGGTTTCATAAGCGCGAACCGCCGGACTGGAGATCACCAGGTCGATGGTGGTTTCCCGTTTCAGCAGGAAGTCCACGATCAGCTTCGTTTTTTTGACTCCCTTGGGGATCAGCGGGCGGTCGGCATCCGAAACACCCGGCTCTTCCCAGGCTGATTTTGCGTGACGGACCAGATAGAGGGTTTTCATTTATGGAGAATAATGAATAATGAATATCGAATGATGAACTACGAATAACGGAAATAATCCAATTCCGATCTAAAAAAGCAGTTGTTGAAAGGTTAAATAATCATTAATTTTTTAAACCACAATGACACGATGAAGGCACAAAGAACACAAAGAGATCAAAACAGCACTGCCCGAAAATCCCCACTCTTTCATTATTCACTCCTTAATTCCTGCATTTCTGCATTTCTGCATTTCTGCATTTCTGCATTCCTGCATTCCTGCATTATTTTCATTGCCTGCATTGTTTGCATTGCCTGCATTGCCTGCATTGTTTGCATTGTCCGCATTCCTGCATTCCTGCATTCCCGCATTCCCGCATTCCCGCATTCCCGCATTCCTGCATTCCCGCATTCCTGCATTCCCGCATTCCCGCATTCCTGCATTCCCGCATTCCCGCATTCCCGCATTCAGGCTTTAGTAGGCAAACAACGGGAATTCAGCCATCATCTCATTGACCTTTTTCCCGATGGTGATGATCTTGGCTTCATTTTCGATGTCGCTGATCACCTCGTCGATCAGGGTGACAATCTGAAGCATATGTTTTTCCTTAAGTCCCCGTGTGGTAATGGCGGGTGTTCCCACGCGCAGCCCCGAGGTCTGGAAGGGCGACCGGCTGTCGAAGGGCACCATGTTTTTATTCACGGTGATATCGGCCCTGACGAGGGTGTTTTCAACCTGTTTCCCGGTGATGTTGGGGAATTTGGTCCTCAGGTCGATGAGCATCAGGTGGTTGTCGGTTCCGTCGGAAATAATATGGTAGCCCTTATCGATAAAGGCTTTGGCCATGGCAGCGGCATTTTTCTTTACCTGGATCACATATTCCATGTAATCGTCGGAGAGCGCTTCGAAAAATGAGACAGCCTTGGCGGCGATGACATGTTCGAGCGGGCCGCCCTGGATACCGGGGAACACGGCCGAGTCGAGCAGCTGCGACATCATTTTGATCTCGCCTTTGGGGGTGGTGAGTTTCCAGGGGTTCTCGAAATCTTTTCCCATGAGGATCATGCCGCCGCGCGGTCCGCGGAGGGTTTTATGGGTCGTGGTGGTCACGATATGGCAGTGGGGCATCGGGTCGTTGAGCAATCCGCGGGCAATGAGCCCGGCAGGATGGGCGATGTCGGCCAGCAGCAGGGCGCCGATCTTGTCGGCGATGCTCCGCATGCGGCGGTAATCCCAGTCGCGCGAATAGGCGGAGGCGCCGGCGATGATCAGCTTTGGTTTAAGGGCCACGGCCTTCTCCTCCATTTTGTCATAGTCGATCACGCCCGATTCCTGTTCAACCTGGTAGGCAACCGCCTTGTAGAGGATTCCCGAGGAGTTGACCGGGGAGCCATGCGACAAATGTCCGCCGTGCGCCAGGTCGAGACCCATAAAGGTATCGCCGGGTTTGAGGCAGGTCATCAGCACCGCCATGTTGGCCTGGGCGCCCGAATGGGGCTGCACGTTGGCATAATCGGCGTTGAACAGGTCTTTGGCGCGGTCAATGGCGAGCTGCTCCGAAATATCGACGTTCTGGCAGCCGCCATAGTAACGTTTGCCGGGATATCCCTCGGCATATTTGTTGGTCAGGCAGGAGCCCATGGCTTTCAATACCTGTTCGCTGACAAAATTTTCCGATGCAATCAGCTCGAGTCCGCTGGTTTGTCTGTGCAATTCATCCTTGATGACCTTGAAAATCGCGCTATCTTTTTTCATAGAGGGTTAAAATTTTGGAGATTTAATATCGTTGAGTTTAATGAAGGTCGTTCGGAGGAACAAAAGTAAAATTATTTCAGTTAAAATCTGGATATTTGCTTGGAAAAGTCTGGAGGAATATTTAAACCTTCCAGGTTTTTGCTGATCAGGATTTTCCATACCTGATAACAAGGTGTTTTTTTAAAAAAAAAACCGGAGGAATTAAAACCGACTTTTCAATCTAACTGATTGCCATTGATGATAATCGTTAAAAATAGCCGCAACTTGTCACGGGTCACTAAATGCGAAATGCGAAATGTGAAATGTGAAATGCGAAATGCGAAATGCGAAATTCAGGGGATGTTTGGGGGGTTTATGCCAGTCCTGTTATTTCTGCTGTTCCTGGTGATTATCTCTCAACATTCATTTGCCCAGTTTTCTGCCGGCGTTGACGATACCATCAACCCGGGCGTTCCGGTTACCCTTACCGCAACCTTCGGGAAGGTTGCTACCGGGGTCTATACCCAGGATAACAGGGTTGAAGGCCCCTTTGACATCGGTTTCACCTTTACCTTTTACGGGAAGAAGCATACTACGTTTTCAATTGGTGAGAACGGATGGATCAGTTTTACCCATCAGCCGTTCTGGGGTGCTACCAGTAACATGCGTATCCCGAGCGCGGCGCCGACAAGCCCGAAGGACTGCATCCTGGGTTCCATGCAGGATTATAACCCCATAGCGGCAGGAAGTCCCTATATTTTTTACCAGACTGTAGGGGAGGCGCCGCACCGTAAGCTGGTAGTGATGTGGTGCCAGTGCCCCATGTTCGACTGCCCCACTACGATGGCCACTTTCCAGATTGTTTTGATAGAGGGTGATACCATCGAAAATCATATCTTCAGCAAGCCTGCCTGCGGTTGGAAGGATAACCGCGGAACCCTTGGCCTGCAAAATGAAACGGGATTTCTCTGCGACACCATTCCCAATAAAAACCGGAACTGGACCTCATGGAGCGCCGGCCAGGAGGGATGGCGCTACGTGCCGGCATCAGCCGACAATTATACAGTGACCCAGATCCCGTACAGGCTGGAGCCGATCACACCGGGGGATAAAATTACGTACCATTGGTACAAGGGATCGGAATTCCTGTCGGACCAGAAAAGTCTGGTAGTCAGCCCCATGGAGACGACAACCTATACTGCCGTTTGCACTCTCTGCAGCGGCCAGGAATATATTGACCACGTTACGGTCGTGGTTATCCCCGGGATGCCGGATGCCTTTACCCCTAATGGCGACGGGGTGAATGACAAATTCCGCATCGTCGGCCTCCCGCCCGAAAACATAACCCAATTTAACCTGCAGATATTCAACCGCTGGGGACAGCTGGTCTTCAACACCCAGGATATCCTGGACTCGTGGGATGGCACCCGGTCGGGCACGGTTTGTCCCGAAGGGGTCTATTTCTGGGTCATCTATTATGAAGACAACAAGAAAGCAAAAATCAGCAACCGGGGTACGCTGATGTTGTTGCGGTGATGAATCAAAATTGTTTATTTTTACGCTTCCTTACCCGAACCATCTACCAAAACCTAGCCATATGAAGGGTCGTTTACTGTTATTACTGGTGTTATGCTTCACCATAGGGCTTCAAACCGCCGGTGCCCAGTCCAAAACGAAGTCAAAAACCACTGACCCCGCCCTGGTGAGTCCCGCCGGCAAGGCCGATCCCGTTTCCCGCATGGCCTGGTGGCGTGATGCCCGTTTCGGCATGTTCATCCACTGGGGACTTTACGCGGTTCCTGCCGGCGAATGGAACGGCAAGACCGGCTACGGCGAATGGATCCGCAATTCGGCCGAGATACCGCTCGATGACTATGACCAGTTCCGCACCAGGTTCAACCCCGTTAAATTCGATGCCGACGCCTGGGTGAAGATGGCCCGCGATGCCGGGATGAGATATATCGTGATCACCTCAAAACACCACGACGGGTTTTGCATGTTCGACACGAAGGAGACCGATTTCAACATCATGACCACTCCCTTCCGGCATGACCCGATGAAGGATCTTGCGGCTGCCTGTAAAAAGTACGGGCTGAAATTCTGCTTTTACTACTCCATCATGGACTGGCACCATCCCGATTACCTGCCCCGCCGCGAATGGGAGAAGGAGCGCACGACCGAAGGGGCCGACTATGACCGCTACGTTGCCTACATGAAGGCAGAGTTGAAAGAGCTGCTTACCAACTACGGCGATATCGGCGTGCTGTGGTTCGACGGGGAGTGGGAAAGTACCTGGAATGAAAAACATGGCCGCGAGATCTACGATTATGTGAAGAGCCTGCAGCCAAAGCTACTGGTGAACAACAGGGTGGGCGCAGGCCGGCTCGACATGGAGGGGCTTACCAAAGAGGGCGCCTTTGGCGGCGATTTCGGCACGCCCGAACAGCAGATCCCGGCCACGGGTTTGCCCGGCGTTGACTGGGAAACCTGCATGACCATGAACGATCACTGGGGATATAACAAGGCCGACAAGGCATTTAAATCAACCCGCGAGATCATCAGGATGCTGGCCGACATCGCCTCAAAAGGGGGGAACTACCTGCTGAACGTGGGGCCGACCTCCGAAGGACTCTTCCCGAAAGAGAGCATTGAGCGCCTGGCCGCCATCGGCCGGTGGATGAAGGTCAACAGCGAAGCGGTTTATGAAACGCAGGCCAGCCCGTTCAGGCAGCTGGCGTGGGGACGCTGTACACGTAAAAACACAGCCGACAAAACCATCCTCTACCTCCACGTTTTCGACTGGCCGGCCGACGGGAAACTCGTTTTGCAGGGGGTACTGAATACCCCTGACAAGGCCTCCCTGCTTGCCGATCCGCAACGTACCGCCCTGAAGACCGAACGCAATGAGGATGCCCTGGTGATCTACCTGCCCAAAGTTGCGCCCGATACCATCAACAGCGTGGTTGCCCTTGAATTGCTGGGGAAACTCGACCAGACCGATCCCCCGGTTTTTGCCACCGAATTTGACTCGTTCACCGATTCACTGTCCGTCGATATGAATTCTGATCGGGAGCATGTGGAAATCCGCTACACCACGGGCAACCAGGAGCCTGTGGCAGCCTCATCCCTCTTTTCCCGGCCCTTAACGATCAAATCCACCACCACCCTCAACGGCCGGTGCTTCCGCGATGGAAAGCCCGTGAGCGGGACGTTAACCAGGGAGTTCAGGAAAGCCGACCCCATCAAAGGGCAGGAACAGGAGCGGGCAATGTACCCCGGGTTGCGCTACAAATACTACGAAGGCGCCTGGGACAGTCTGCCCGATTACCATAAGCTGACGCCGGTAGCCGACGGCATTGTTCCCGACTTTGTCTTTACCCCCCGCAACCAGGATGACAACTTCAGTTTTGTCTATACAGGCTTTATGATGATCCCCGAAACGAGTGTCTGGTTTTTCTATACCAGCTCGGATGACGGCAGCAGGCTCTATATCGATGACAAGCCTGTGGTCGATAACGACGGACTTCATGGCTCGGCTGAGAAACAGGGAGCCATCGCCCTTGCCAAGGGATATCATAAGATCAGGGTGGCCTATTTTGACAGGACCGGCAGCGACAACCTGGTGGTGTCGGTCAAGAGCCAGACCCAGCCCAAACAGGTGTTGCCGAAAAGCTGGCTCTTTTTTAACTAAACTGCCCTGGACAACGAATTGAGGTTTGCCGGGCTTCATTGATTTTTATCTGCTGCAACCATGAGAAAAATCCTCCTTGCCATCCTGTTCCTGTCGCCTGTTTTGATTTTTGCACAGCCTGACCTGCCTGCCGGATTTTTCAAGGGATACACGAAAACAGTCAAAGGCGGCGGTTTCCAGTATCATTCGCCACAGCCCGATGTGACCTCCTCGCTGCTGTTGCGTTCCATCGATTCGGTGCAATATATCGAATGGGAAACGGAGATGCTGCCCGGCGATTATACCGGCAAACAGGTCAATTTTATCTGGATGTTCGGCATCGATGCCAACACCGACAGTCATGCATTCAGGTTGTATGTGAATGACCGGTATTGTCTTACCTTTTCAAATCCCCTCTCGTCGGAGATGAAGCCCTGGCGGGTGGAGGGGAGGGGCGGGGCCTCCCTCTTTTTCAGGACCACCCTGCTTGACAAATACGGCGATCCCATGGGATACGCGGTGCTGAACCTGCCAGCCACGATGACAGAGAGGGGAAAACCCCAGAAGATACGGGTTGTCGGCGAATCGAAGGAGAGCCGTTCATGGTACATGACCTTTGAAGCCGCGGTTGAAGAAAAACTGGTGGTCACGCAGGAGCCGGCCCTTGTCAGGGGAAAGGATGAAAATTTCCTGCCGCTGCTGTTTCAGTTTGTACACCTGGGCGACCCGGTAAAGGGAAGTATTGATGTGGCGGGGATTCCTGTCGCCCGTTTTACGCTGCTCACGGGCTTCAACGAGGTCAGGATGATGCTGCCGGAGAGTACTCAGCAAGGGGAGCATACTGCGCTGGTTAAGATCGGGAAGCAGCAACCAGTCACAAAAAACTTTACCATCTCAGATTTTCGCCATTTCACCATTTTCCTGGTGCAGCATGCCCATACCGACATCGGGTACACCCGGCCGCAAACCGAGATCCTGCCCGATCACCTGCGTTATATCGATTATGCCCTCGATTTTTGCGACCAGACCGACACCCTGCCCGATGATGCCAGGTTCCGCTGGAGCTGTGAAACTTCCTGGGCGGTGAGGGAGTACCTGAAAACCCGCCCTGCGAGCCAGGTGGAACGGCTGAAACGCAGGGTGGCCGAAGGGAGGATAGAACTTACCGGCCTTTTCCTGAACTCATCCGACCTGGCCGATGAGGCCACCATCGCCGCAACCCTGCAGCCCATCCGCGACTTCAGGGCAATGGGATTCCCGGTGAAAACAGCCATGCAGGACGATATCAACGGGGTTCCCTGGTGCCTGGTGGATTACCTTTCAGGGGCAGGCGTTGAATACCTGAATATGGGGCAGAATGACACCCGCGCCCTCAAACCTTTCGATAGGCCTGTCACCTTCTGGTGGGAGTCGCCCTCGGGAAACAGGCTGCTGGTAAACCGGCCCGAACATTACATGTTCGGAAACAGCCTGGGGATACTCAGCACCCGCGAAACCTTTGCAAAAGCCTTGTTCCGTCACCTGCAGGAGATCTCCGGCAAGGGTTATCCCTTCAGCGAGTATGCCATCCAGTTCAGCGGCTACCTGACCGATAATTCACCCCCCTCGACCACCGCCTGCAAGCTGGTGGAGGAGTGGAACAAGACCTATGCCTGGCCGCGGCTGCGGCTTGCCACCATTTCCGAATTCCTGAAGATCATGAAATCGGATCATCCGGGCGAGCTGCCCGTTGTCAGGGGTGCCTGGCCCGACTGGTGGATGGATGGCTTCGGGTCGGCAGCCATCCAAACGGCCTATGCCCGGTCGGCCCATTCCGACTGTATTGCCAACCAGGGGCTGATGGCCATTTCCGCCATCATGGGGATCAAACCCAATGAGCATATCAGGGAGTTGCAGCAGCAGATCGGCGACGACCTTGCCTTTTATGATGAACATACCTTCGGCGCCGCCGAAAGCATTACCGACCCGCTCTGTGAAAACAGCGTGGTTCAGCTGGGCGAGAAAGAATCGTTCGTATGGAGCGCCGTCAAGAAAAACAGGATCCTCCGCGAAGAGGTGATGGGCCGGGTTCAACCGTTGCTGCCAAAAGCTGCAGTGCCGGTCATCACCCTGTTCAATACCCTGAACTGGCGGCGGTCGGGCAGCACATTGGTCTATATCGACCACCAGATCCTGCCCGCTGACAAAAAATTCAGGATCGTTGACCGGGGCGGGCAGGAGGTAAAGGTGCAACCGGTTGCGTCGCGCGAGGAGGGAACCTACTGGATGATGGAGGTGCAGGATGTTCCGCCGCTGGGATATGCCACCTACCGTATTGAATCTGAAACCGCAGCCAATCTGTCGGCTATCGCGTCTTCCACAGTCGCAGCGGAAAGTGGGGCTGGATCAGCCTCCTTTTCGGGGATTTTTGAAAACAACTATTACCGCCTGGAGATAGATGTGAAATCGGGCAAAATCACCCGGTTTTATGACAAGGCCTGGCACCGGGAACTCACCGATCGCGGTGCTGTGTACTCTCCCGGTGAATTCATCTATGAGCGGCTCGGCAAAAACAGGGGCCAGCTGGAACAGTACAAACTGGACGAGTTCACGCGCAAAACATGGAACGATGTTCGGGTTGGCAGTTATACGAAGGGTCAGGTGTGGCAGAGTATCCTGCTGACAGGGCAGGTGGCCGGATGTGCCGGCGAACCGGGTATCCGTTGTGAAATCAGGCTCTACAACAATGAAAAGAGGGTCGAATTCTGCTATTCCATGAAAAAGCTAGCCGTGACCGATCCCGAAGGTGTTTATATTGCATTTCCCTTCACCCTTCCCAACAGCCATCATGTGGTGGAGGTTTCCGGTGGGACGATGGTTGCAGGAAAAGAGCAGATCGCGGGTTCCGCCTCCGACTGGAACGGGATCCAGGACTATGTTTCACTGCGCAGCGACAGCGGCCAGATTGTATTTGTCTCCCCCGAGATCCCCCTGGTGCAGCTTGGTGACCTGAACCTCGGGAAGTTTGCCAGGGTAGGCACGCCCGAACCCCCTGCCGCTGCGGGAGGGACGAAGCCCTATCCTGCCTCCGGGGCAATCTTTTCATGGGTGCTGAACAACTACTGGACCACCAACTTCCTGGCAAGCCAGGAGGGTGAGCTGAAATGGAGCTACCAGGTCACCTCCGGCGCCGATCCCTCCAACACCCTGGCTGCCCGCTTCGGGATGGAAAACAGGGTGCCCCTCCTCAACAGGGTATTTCCTGCATCGGCAAAGCCCGATACATCACATTTACCGGATTCCTTTTTCGCCGGGAACAACGGCAGCCTCGTGCTGGTATCCGCCCGGCCCTCGGCCGATGGGGGAGGTGTTGTGCTGCAGGTACGCGAAACCTCCGGGAAGGCCGACTCGTTAACTGTATGGGATGCCGCGTCGTCGGGAGGG
Source organism: Bacteroidota bacterium (assembly GCA_037133475.1). Taxonomy (GTDB): domain Bacteria; phylum Bacteroidota; class Bacteroidia; order Bacteroidales; family FEN-979; genus CAIVAT01. Next base: position 35,653 of record JBAXOB010000022.1, on the reverse strand, counting down.
ACCCTGGCCCAGGCGACCAGGGCAAAATCTGTCGCGGAGGTGAATGTGCTGGAGGAGATGGCACGCGTTGTATGGCCGCTTCAACAATCTGTTACGGGAACCTATAGCCCTGCCAGGATCGGGTTTAGACCCTTTGAAACCAAGTTCATCCTCGTCCGTCTCTGACAGTTTTTAATAACTTGTCATAACTTGGTTTGGCAAACGGGCAGATGAAGGATGCATTGATGTAATTTTGCAAACTGAAACCTGCTAAAATCTGCATGCATGCCGCAACTGATATTGGGTGACGGAACCCGGTTTGAGGGCCGTTCCTTCGGGGCGAAAAGGGCCGTTGCCGGGGAGGTGGTATTTAATACCGCCATGACCGGCTATCCCGAAAGCCTTACCGACCCCTCCTACAAAGGCCAGATACTGGTGCTGACCTACCCGCTGATCGGGAATTACGGAGTCCCGGGAATGGTCATCCGGGAGGAGCTGTCGAAGTACTTCGAATCGGACCATGTTCACATCACCGGCCTGGCGGTAGCAGGATATTCCAACGAATACAGCCACTGGAATGCCCTGGAAAGTCTCTCCGACTGGCTCAGCGAGCATGATGTGCCCGGGATTTGCGGGATCGATACCCGCGCCCTGACGAAACACCTGCGCGAACGGGGTACCATGCCCGGCAAACTGGTGCAGGAGGATCCCTCGGAAATTGATTTTTATGATCCTGCCCACGACAACCTGGTTGACCAGGTGAGCATAAAACAAATGAAGATCTATCCGGGCGGCGACCTCAGGATCATGCTGGTTGACTGCGGCGTGAAAAACAACATCATCCGCTGCCTGCTTGATCTTGACGCAACGGTGATCAGGGTTCCATGGAATTATGATTTTACGGCGGAGGATTATGACGGCCTGGTAATCTCGAACGGCCCCGGCGACCCGCAGCAATGCAGCGAAACCATCGGTCACCTGAAAAAGGCCATTTTGCAGGAGAGACCCATTTTCGGCATCTGCCTGGGAAACCAGCTGCTGGCCATGGCCGGCGGCGCAAAAACCTACAAGCTGAAATATGGGCACAGGGGCTACAACCAGCCGGTGTTGCGGCTGGGCACCAACCGGGCCTTCATCACCTCCCAAAACCATGGCTACGCGGTTGATGACAAAACCCTGGGCGGTGATTGGGAGCCTATGTTCATCAACCTCAACGACCAGACCAATGAAGGGATCCGCCACAAGGCGAAACCCTTTTTCTCCACGCAGTTTCACCCGGAGGCCTCCGGCGGGCCGACCGACACCCGGTTTTTATTCAACGATTTTATCCATATGGTCAACCAATCTAAACTCTGATCGCCTATGATCCAGGAAATTAAAAAGGTATTGGTGCTGGGATCAGGGGCGCTCAAGATCGGGGAGGCCGGCGAATTCGACTATTCCGGGTCCCAGGCGCTGAAAGCCCTGAAGGAGGAGGGGATCTGCACGGTCCTGATCAATCCCAACATTGCCACCATTCAAACCTCGGAGGAGGTTGCCGATATCGTCTATTTTCTCCCGGTAACGCCGCAGTTCGTGGAGAAGGTGATCGAAAAGGAACGTCCCGACGGGATCCTGCTTGCCTTTGGCGGCCAAACGGCTCTAAATTGCGGGGTTGCGCTCTATACATCGGGAATCCTGGAGAAATACCAGGTGAAGGTGCTGGGCACCCCCGTGGAGACCATCATCCTGACCGAGGACCGGGAGCTCTTTTCAAAGATGCTGCACGATATCGACGCCGGGACTCCCAGGAGTATTGCGGTAACCAACCTGGAGGCGGCACGGGTTGCCGCGCGGGAGATCGGTTTCCCGCTGATCATCCGTGCTGCCTATACGCTGGGCGGGCAGGGGAGCGGTTTTTGCGCCAACGAAGCCGAACTTGACCTGCTGGCTGCCAACGCGTTTTCCTATTCCGGGCAGATCCTGGTGGAGGAGTCGCTGAAGGGGTGGAAGGAGATCGAATACGAGGTGGTGCGCGACCGGTACGACAACTGCATCACGGTTTGCAACATGGAGAACTTCGATCCGCTCGGCATCCATACCGGCGAAAGTATCGTGGTGGCCCCCTCCCAGACCCTTACCAACCGCGAGTATTACAAGCTCCGCGAACTTTCCATCAGGGTGATCCGCCACCTGGGGATCATCGGTGAATGCAACATCCAGTACGCGCTGAATCCCGGGTCGGAGGAATACCGCATCATCGAGGTGAATGCTCGCCTGTCGCGGTCGTCGGCGCTGGCCTCCAAGGCCACCGGCTACCCCCTGGCGTTCGTGGCGGCAAAACTGGCCCTTGGCTATGGGCTGCACGAACTGAAGAATTCGGTGACCAGGGTGACCACAGCCTGCTTCGAACCGTCGCTCGACTATATCGTCTGCAAGATCCCGAGATGGGACCTTAGCAAATTCACAGGGGTCTCCAAGCAAATCGGCTCGAGCATGAAGAGCGTCGGGGAGATCATGTCGATCGGCCGGACCTTTGAAGAGGCGATCCAGAAGGGGCTCCGGATGATCGGGCAGGGAATGCACGGGTTCATCGGGAACAAGGAGCTGCAGGTTGAAAACATCGATGAGGAGCTGGTAAATCCGACGGATACGCGCATCTTCGTCATCGCCCAGGCCCTGGCGTCCGGTTATACGGTCGACAGGATATGGGAACTCACCCGCATCGATAAATGGTTTTTATACAGGCTGAAAAATATTTTCAATGCAGGGCAGCTGCTTACGGCTATCAACGGGATCACGGAGATACCGGCCGGGCTCCTGCTGGAATCCAAACGGCTCGGGTTTTCCGATTTCCAGCTGGCACGGCTTGCAGGAAAACAGGAGAATAGCGATGCCGGGCACGACATGCTGCTGGTGAGGGCCTATCGTAAAAAGCTGGGTATCGTACCCTGCGTGAAAAATATCGACACCCTGGCAGCCGAATATCCGGCCCAAACCAACTACCTCTACCTGACCTACGCAGGAGATGAACACGATGTTACCTTCCCCGAAGACCATATGTCGGTGATCGTACTGGGATCGGGGGCCTACCGTATCGGCAGCTCCGTAGAATTCGACTGGTGCAGCGTGAATACCCTCAACACCGTGAAGGCGGCAGGTTTCCGCTCGGTGATGATCAATTACAACCCCGAAACGGTCAGTACCGATTATGATGTTTGCGACAGGCTCTATTTCGATGAACTCTCCTTCGAAAGGGTGATGGATATCGTGGAGCTTGAAAATCCAAAAGGGGTCGTGGTCTCCATGGGAGGCCAGATCCCGAATAACCTGGCGATGCGCCTGTACGACCAGCAGGTGCCGATCCTGGGTACCTCACCCGTCTCCATCGACAACGCGGAGGACCGCCACAAATTTTCCTCGATGCTCGATGAGCTGGATATCGATCAGCCGAGGTGGAGGGAGATGAGCAGCCTTGGCGAGATCTACGATTTTGCCGCCCAGGTCGGCTTCCCGCTGCTGATACGCCCGTCGTACGTGCTCTCGGGGGCCGCCATGAATGTGGTGTCGAACAACAGCGAGCTGGAGTATTTTCTCACCCTTGCTGCCAATGTCTCAAAGGAACACCCCGTGGTGGTTTCCGAATTCATCCAGGAGGCCAAGGAGATCGAGATCGATGCCGTGGCAAAGCAGGGGGAGATCGTGGCCTACGCCATTTCGGAACATGTCGAATTTGCAGGAGTCCATTCGGGTGATGCCACCATCGTTTTCCCTCCACAGAAAATCTATGTGGAGACCATCCGTAAGATCAAGCGGATCACGCGGGAGATCTCACGATCCCTCAATATTTCAGGGCCTTTCAATATCCAGTTCCTCGCCAGGGACAACGATATCAAGGTCATCGAGTGCAACCTGAGGGCTTCGCGCAGTTTTCCGTTTGTGTCGAAGGTGCTGAAGATCAACTTTATCGATATTGCCACCCGGGTGATGCTCGATATTCCCTTCACCAAACCCGACAAGTCGATGTTCGACATAGATTATATCGGCATCAAGGCGCCGCAGTTTTCCTTCTCGCGGCTCCAGAAGGCCGACCCGGTGCTGGGGGTCGACATGGCTTCGACCGGGGAGGTGGGATGCATCGGCGACTCCTTTTACGAAGCGATCCTCAAGGCGATGCTTTCGGTAGGTTACCGGATCCCGGAGAAAAATATCATGATATCCTCCGGCCCAACCAAATCGAAGACAATCCTGTTGCAATGCTGCCACCAGCTTCACGAAAACGGCTATGCCATCTTCGCAACCCCCGGAACCGCTGATTTCCTAACTGCCAACTCCATCCCCTCCACCGTGCTGCACTGGCCCGATGAGGAGGCCGACCCCAACGTGCTCGAATACCTCCGCAACAGGAAGATCGACCTGGTGGTGAATATCCCGAAGAACCTTTCAAAACATGAACTCGATAACGATTATTCCATCCGGCGGTCGGCCGTCGATTTCAACATACCGCTCATCACCAATCCCAACCTGGCCGCCGCCTTCATCATGGCATTCTGTAAAATTAAACCGGGGGAAATGGAGATAAAAAGCTGGAATGAATATTAACCTTCGAATATGAAAACTTTCAGAACCCTGATTCCGGTCATCATCCTGGGTTGCCTGGCGGCCCAGTCATTTACCGGCTGCGATGTGACCCGGCAGGCAAAACGGGCGTCGAACCTTGCCAAATGTGAATTCAGGATCCGCCAGGTTGAACATGTGAAACTCGCCGGGATTGATTTTGATAATGTGAAATCGGTGAATGACCTGAATTTCATGGATGCCGCCCATGTCATGGCGGGGCTTACGGGGCCGGTCTTCCCGCTGACCCTCCAGGTTGACGTGGAGGGTCATAATCCGAATAACAGTGAAGCGGGCCTCAACAGGATCGAATGGATTTTGTTTATCGATGATATCAGGATGACCGATGGGGTGGTGGAACAGCCGTTTATCATCCCGCCGATGGGTGTGCAGACGGTCCCGGTGCAGGTGAACGTTGACCTGAAACAGGTGCTTTCGGGGAAACCAGCCAATGCCATGGTTAATTTCTGCTCGAATCTTGCGGGAGTCGGGAAGCAACCCACCCGTTTCAGCGTCAAACTGAAACCTACTATCTATGTTGCCGGGATGAAGATCACCTATCCCGGGTACATCACGGTAAAAACAGAGTTTACGGCGCTATAGGCCTTTATTCGCCGAGGATTACCGTTTCGAGGATCCTGTCGAGTTCGGGAAATTTCGGCTTCAGGAAGCTGTTGCCGTGGATCATCACCGAATCCTGGTAGTTGGCGGGTTCAAAGCCGTAACCGCCAAAGAACGAGGTCGCCACCTCAAACCCTGCAATGATCCGGGCTACGGGAGGGAAGCCGTGAAGCCCGTTGAAACCCACCGTGTCGAGTTTGAAATTATCTTTCATGTTGATGAACAGCTGGGTGGTGCGGCTTACCATCCCGTCGCGGGCAAAGGAGAGGGTGCCGCGAAGGTTATGGCCGGCAACAGGCTCGTCATATATGGGACGCCTGTCCCAGAAAAAATTAACCTCTTTCAGGTCGCTGATGCCAAACTGGACCACGTAGTCCTTCTGAACCCTGAAGAGGCTGTTCCCCTGGTAAAAACCTGTTTTCAGCAGCTGGTACAAGCGGTCGGCGGCCAGGGGTGACCATGCCCGTATCACCTCGATGGTAAAATCGCCCTTCGTGGTCTTAAAGGTGGCCCGGAAGGCAGGCGGGGCATGGGCCATCAGCATCGACTGGTCGGGAATGACCTGCGCGGGAAGGTAGGAAGAAACGAGCGCTACCAGGAAGAACAGCAGAATTTTTCGCATAATACTATTTTTCCTGGTTTAGCGCTTTTCGACGAATCAATGGAGAATGATGACCTTTTTAACAACCCGGCTATCGCGCGTCAGGAAGGAGACCAGGTAAAGGCCCGCTGGGAGATCTGAAAGATCTGCACGGACGGTCTGGCTGCCACGGGCAACGTTTATGGTTTTAACACAGCCTCCCTGGCTTGTCAGGATGCTGACCGGGGTGGTTCCCGCCATGGGTTCCGCGCCAAAGTCGATGGTAAACTGCCCCGGCGATGGATTCGGGTAAATTTTAACCATATTTTCATATGCCCCGCTGTGGTCGTTGATGCCATTGAATGGCTTGCCGTTGGGGAGCTTGTTGGTGGTAAAGGCCTTGTTGACGATATCGACCATCTGCCTGAGTTTTGCCAGTGAAGTGGAGGGGGTTTTAGGACCCCAGTCGCGGGCCCAGCTGAAGGCGATATCGATATCCTGGACATCGCCGGGCTTGAAGGTAACGGGCCCGGTAACGCCGAGACCACGGATGTCTTGCGGAGTGTTACCGGCGGTTTCTTCCGTCCAGTTCTTCGGCCCGTTGGGAGGCACGCAACCGGTACCCCAGTTCAGGGTGTCCGATTCGCCGGGAAACATAAACCGGCATTCGGGGCCATACCCGCCAAATCCTGCGTGGCCGTTTCCCCCGTAGATCATGGTCGTTCCATCCTTCCATTTTCCGCACATCAGGTTGTAATATTCGGGTGCGTATATGGGATCTGTCATATAGCCAGGTACCCCGGCATTCGAATTATTTGTGTAGATAAACCGCTGTAAACCGTATCGTTCGTTATCGATGATGGAGTCTCCGAAATTGATCCCGTTCACACTGAAATCGCACAAACGGGCGCCGGTGGGTCCGAAACGGGGATTGTCAAGACCGTCGGGGTCCATAAAGGGCCCGGCCAGGAGGGTTACCGATTGCACGGGGGGATTGGCCCCATATGCGTAGGATTGCCCGGTGCCATCGACCGGCGTGCCATTGTACCCGAAATACATGTTCCGTTCGACATCGCAACCAATGTAATCATCCATGGCATATCCCAGGTCGATATCGGTGAAGATTCCGAACATGGTGCTGTCGTAAGTGTTCAGCGAACGGTTATAAAATTTGTAATTCAGGAAGGTGGTGTTTTTCAGCGCCGAATCTTCGGGCATGTCAAAGGCATAGGCCATCCCATGGATCTCAACTCTGAGTTTATTTCCCGCCGATTCAAGATGCATACCCCTGTCGTCATTGAAAATGAAGAAGAGGGCCTGGTCTCCCCTGATGATGGGATAATCGCCATCATAGGGGTTGTAAATGCCATCCCCGTTGCGGTCGAAGAATGGGGCGAGCTTCGGCGCCTGTCCCAGTGCCGTATTGCCGTTGCCGGGCCAGGTAAGGATGTCGTGAATGGGTTTATATCCCGGCGTATTGTAGTTTGCCTTATGATAATCTATATCCGTTTTCTTTAAGTTCCACATGTAGCTCCAGGCAGTGTCCTGGGTGATGGAATAGTTGGCTGAATCCATTACCGGGCCGACATAGAAGTCGGGAGAGACTCCGGCCGGGCCGCCGGCTCCCTGCAGGTAACGCTCGCCGGCGAAATGAAGCCGCTTTTGAGCGTCTTTTCCCCCGATCCAGATGGAATTTGAAAAGATCGAGGTCTTGCCGCTTCCCTTGGGAACCTCGTATGCCGCATTCTCATAGAAGAAGTGCGGGGAGGTTGCGTTAAACCTTGCATTGACATTGTTAATATTGAGATAGGCATAACTTTTGTCATGGATCCTGTAAATTATCTGAGCCGAGGTGGTATCATTCGTCATCGTGTACAACTTGTACCTTGCAACCAGTACCGGCGGATTCCCCCAGTTGTGGATAATGAAGGTAAATGTCCATTTCCAGCTTGCATCGTGAACCGGCATGCAGCTGACATGCCCGCCGGGACTGCTGATAATAACGAACCTGATGGTGTCACCTGCCGGGATGGTGTCGTTGGCAAGGATGTCGTATACCTTGTTGAAGCCGGGATACAGGTCGATCGTGTCGTTTACGGCCCTGAAGGTGCCGCTCCCCTGTGAGAATGAATGGAAACTGATGGCTGTAAACAGGAAAATCCAGAAAATAACCAAGTGTTTAATTAAATGACGTTTCATAAGATTACCTCCATGATATTTTATAATAATTACAGGATTAGGAATTTACCTGTAAATATAATGAATATTGAACTAATGTCAAGAGCCTGGTAAAAAAAAATCCATAACTTTTTTCAGGGTATTATTCTGTATCTCTTGATTATGCGATTACCCGTAAAGTCCCATAACAGGTCACGACATGATTTTGCCAACATATCCGGAAACCGGTATGATTGAGATCAATCATTCTCTGGAAATATAAAATAAATCAGTGGAAGCCAGGGAATAGCATTTCAGGCATGAATAATTTCATGTTTATTTTTTCACAAATAAAAGAGAGTCCGCTTTGATTTGTCAGAATTATGAGTAATTTTATCTGCTCATTTACAGCATGTTAAATAGAAACATTCTAAATTAAAAACAAATATGAAATTACCAAAATCCATTTCGAACTGGATCAGTATCACCGGTTTTATTTTTGCCATCAACAGTCTGATTCTCATCCTGGTATTATTTGTCCAGGCGCTGATGACCGAACATCAGAATCCCTATAACGGGATATTCACCTACATCATTCTCCCCACGATCATGGTGATCGGTTTACTGATGATCCCGGTCGGGATGCTGATCAACCGTAAAAAAACGCATGATCCGAGCCAGCGCTGGCCGGTTCTCGACATGAATGTTCCCCGCCAGCGGCAGAAGCTGGTGATGATTTCGATCTTCACCTTTATGTTCCTGATCGTTTCGGCCATGGGTAGTTATGAGGCCTTCAACTATACCGAGTCGGTTGAGTTCTGCGGCAAGCTCTGTCACAAGGTGATGGAGCCGGAATATGTCACCTACCTGCATTCTCCGCATGCACGCGTTGCCTGCGTCGAGTGTCACGTGGGCGAGGGGGCCGGATGGTATGTGAAGTCTAAACTGTCGGGATTATACCAGGTTTATTCGGTGATCTTCCACAAATATTCGCAGCCGATCGAAACGCCGATCCATAACCTGCGCCCTGCCCGCGAAACCTGCGAACGCTGTCACTGGCCGCAGAAATTCTATGCCAGGAAACTCCGCAGCCAGCGGGTTTATCTTACCGATTCGCTGAATACCGAGATCAACTATTCCATGCTGATGAAGATCGGCCCCAATTACAGCCCCCTGGGCCTGAAAGAGGGTATCCACTGGCATATCAACTCCGATATGCGGATTGAATATATCTCCCCGGGCAAGGACCGGGAATCGATTCCCTGGGTAAAGTACACCAACCTGAAGACCGGCGATGTTCAGATCTTCCAGGATACCGATAATATGCTGGATAAAAAGGCAATCGACACCCTGCCGCACCGGGTCATGGACTGCATGGACTGCCATAACCGCCCGTCGCATTCCTATAAATCGCCTATCGTCTATTTTGACAATGCCATGCTCACCGGCGATATTCCCCAGGAACTCCCGTTTATCAAAAAGGTGGCCATGAATGTACTGAAGGGCAACTTCAGCAACCAGGATTCGGCCTTCACCTACATCCGCGACAGTATCAACAATTTTTATAAACACGGGTATCCTTCCATATATAAATCGCAAAAGCCGTTGATCGACAAGGCCATCGCGGGGATCGAAAGCGCCTTTTCTCTGAACGTGTTTCCTTACATGCGCGCCTCCTCCAACAAATATCTCAACCATATCGGCCACCTGGAGTCGGACGGCTGTTTCAGATGCCATTCCGACCGCCACAAAAGCGAGAAGGGAAAGGTGATTCCCAAGGACTGCAACATGTGCCATACCATCATTGCCCAGGGACCGACCGGAAAAATGCAGTATTCCACTGTCGACAACCAGATGGAATTCCAGCATCCGATCGATATCAAGGATAAATGGAAGACCTTTTTCTGTACCGAATGTCACCGCGAATTATATCCCTGATTCCTGATTTTTTGAGACCCCGGCAGCACCCATTTCCGGCCCCTGCGCCCATACAGGCAGGGGGTCGGGAGTGGGTCCTGCAGTTTTTATTATAATCATTTTAAATTAGAAAATTTCGTACATTTGCACACTTAATTTTGATACATATGTTCCTAAATTCAGATAAATTCAGGGGTGAGGGGTTGACATATGACGATGTGTTGCTTGTACCTGCCTATTCCGAAGTACTTCCGCGGGAGGTGGACGTTTCCACCCTCTTTTCCAGAAATATCAGACTGAATATTCCCATTGTTTCGGCTGCCATGGATACGGTGACCGAATCGCGCATGGCGATTGCCATGGCCCAGGAGGGTGGAATCGGCGTTTTGCACAAGAACATGTCGATCGAAGATCAGGCCTTGCAGGTACGAAAGGTAAAACGTGCCGAAAACGGGATGATCCTACAACCTGTAACCCTGCGCGAAAATGCCCTCGTGGGCGATGCCCTGGCGATGATGAAGGAATTCAGCATCGGCGGCATCCCCGTCACCAACGACCATAACAAACTGGTTGGTATCGTGACCAACCGTGACCTCCGCTTCGAACGCGACCATATGAGGCCCGTCACCGAGGTGATGACCAAAAACGTCATCACCATCAGCGAGTTCACCGATTTCGAACAGGCCGAGGCGATCCTGCAGCAGCACAAGATTGAAAAGCTGCCGGTTGTTGACAAGCAAAACAAGCTGATCGGGCTGATCACCTACAAGGATATCCTGAAGGTCAAGGCGCGGCCGAATGCCTGCAAGGACAGTCTCGGACGGCTTCGCGTAGCAGCAGGGGTGGGGGTTACGGCCGACACCCTGGAGCGGGTTGCCGCCCTGGTGCGTGAAAACGTGGATGCCATCGTGATCGATACGGCGCACGGCCATTCGCGCGGCGTGATGGAGATGGCTAAGCGCGTAAAAGCAGCCTATCCCGACGTGGACCTGATCATTGGCAACATCGGCACGGCCGAGGCAGCCAGGGACCTGGCCAAACTGGGTGTTGACGGGGTCAAGATCGGGATCGGTCCCGGATCGATCTGTACTACCCGCATTATTGCCGGGATCGGGGTTCCCCAGCTTTCGGCCATCTATGATGTCACGGCTGCCTTGAAAGGCAGCGGTGTCCCGGCCATCGCCGATGGCGGCATCAGGTATACCGGCGACATCGTGAAAGCGCTGGCAGGCGGAGCTCATTCGATCATGGCAGGCTCTTTGTTCGCCGGCGTGGATGAATCGCCCGGAGCAACCGTGATCTTTGAAGGCCGGAAATTCAAGACATACCGTGGCATGGGCTCTATTGAAGCCATGCAGCAGGGCTCCAAGGACCGCTATTTCCAGGATGTGGAGGACGACATCAAGAAGCTTGTCCCGGAAGGTATCGTCGGCAGGGTTCCCTACAAGGGCTCTCTTTCAGAGGTAATCTACCAGATGGTTGGAGGCCTTAAGGCGGGCATGGGCTATACCGGGTCGCAGACCATCGGCAACCTGCAACAGGCCAAGTTTATCAAAATTTCTGCAGCCGGTGTTGCCGAAAGCCATCCGCACGATGTTACCATCATCAGTGAAGCACCCAATTACAGCAGGTAAACGGTTTATAAACCAATAATATTTTCAAATAAAATTAATTAGGATTCTTGTCGTTAGTCTAATTGTCGAACTAAAATACCGTTAAAAAATGAATAGCCTGAAAGGAAAAATTGTACTGTCGCTTTTATTACTCGTCTCGTTTATTACGGCATCTGCCCAGGTTAAAAATGAGGAAGTGCTCATGACCATTGCCGGGAAGCCGGTTCAGGTAGGGGAATTTATGAACATATACCAGAAAAATAATATCAAGGGCGAAACTATTGATAAAAAGTCATTGGAAGAGTACCTTGACCTGTTCATCAATTTCAAACTTAAGGTCAGGCAGGCAGAGGAACTCGGACTCGATACCGTCAGCTCTTTCCGCAATGAGCTCAACGGTTACCGTGATCAGCTTGCAAAACCCTATTTTACCGATGAGGCTACCCTTAACCATCTGATCCAGGAGGCCTATGAACGCGGGAAAACCGATCTCCGCGCCAGCCATATCTTCTTCCGGCTGAAACCTGAACCCACTCCTGAAGATACCCTAGCCGCCTACAACAAAGCCATGTCGGTCAGGGAAAAACTGTTAAAGGGCGAATCGTTTGAAGCGCTCGCAACCGAATTCTCCGAAGATCCCTCGGCCAAGGATCGCGAAGCCAACCAGCAGCATCCTTTCCTGAAAGGCAACCACGGTGATCTTGGCTTTTTTGCCGTGTTTGACATGGTATATCCCTTTGAAAACGGGGCTTATAATACCGAAGTAGGGAAGGTGTCCAGCCTGGTGCATACCGAATATGGCTATCACCTGATCAAGGTGACAGCCCGCCGGCCTGCTTTGGGCAAGGTTACCGTTGCCCATATCTTTATGAGTATTCCTAAAAGCGCTACCAGCGAGGATTCAGCAAGGGTCCACAAGCGTATCGATTCCGTCTACCAGCGTTTGGTTGCCGGCGGAAACTTTGAAGATCTGGTAAAGGCCAATTCCGAAGACAAGGGCTCGGCCGCCAAGGGTGGCGTGTTGCCAGCCTTCGGCGTTAACAGGATGGTCCCTGAATTCGTGGATGCCATCTATTCACTGAATAATGCCGGCGATTATACCAAACCAATCCTGACACCTTATGGCTGGCATATCGTTAAACTGATCGAGAAAAAAACCACCCGGACACTTGATGAGGAAAAGGCTGAACTGAAACAAAAAGTCATTAAAGACAGCCGCGGAAACCAGACCCGCGCGGTTGTGCTTGCCCGGATCCGCAAGGATTACCCGGTAACCGACAACCAGGAAGCCCTCAAAGAATTCTACAAGGTGGTTACCGACAGCATCTTTTTCGGAAAATGGCAGGCGTCACAGGCTAAGGATCTTACAAAGGTGCTCTGCAAGGTTGGCAACATGTCCTTTTTACAAAAGGATTTTGCCGACTTCCTTGCCACAAACCAGCATAAGCAGGATAAAATGAAGATCGACTATTACGTGAACAAACAGTATTCCGAGTTTGTTGATGAAAGCCTCCTGAAATGGGAAAATTCACAGCTCGAGTCCAAATATCCTGAATTTAAGGCGCTGATGACCGAATACCGCGACGGGATTCTCCTCTTTGACCTTACCGACCAGAAGGTATGGTCAAAAGCAGTTAAAGATACCGTGGGCCTCAAGGACTTTTACCAGAAAAACAAGAACAACTACATGTGGGACAACCGCCTTGATGCCAGTATCTATACCGTCAAGGATGCTAAATTGGTCCAGAAAGTCAAGAACTTTATCCAGTCGGGATTATCCGACACCGACCTGCTGAAGGAGATCAATGGCGATACGTTAAAGATACTGACCATTGAAACTGCCAAATTCAGCCACAAGGAAAACAGGGTGATCGACACGATTGCCTGGGTACCCGGCTTGTCACACGACCTGGTAAGCAATGGAACCACCGTGTTTGTCAACGTCAGGAAGGTGTTGAAACCTGAAGTGAAGGAGCTCCACGAAGCCCGCGGACTCATCACGGCCGACTACCAGAATTTCCTTGAAAAAGAATGGATTCTGTCATTGAGAGCCAAATACCCGGTTGAGGTCAAACGGGATGTGCTTGCAAAAATTAAATAGCGTCCATTGAATAAAACACTTATTTTCCTTTTAATTCTTGCTGCCTCCTGCTCCTCCTTTTTCAAAAAAAAAACAGAGCGGGTTTTAGCAAGGGTCTACAATGACTATCTTTATGAATCGGATGTAAAGGGGATTGTAACCCCCGGCACGCTGGCCAAGGACAGTCTTGTGATCACACGCGGGTTTATTGAAAACTGGATCCGCCAGCGGCTTATCCTGCAGCAGGCCCAGAAAAACCTGACCAGTTCACAGCTCGATTTCACGAAACAGCTTGAAAACTACAAGAATTCGCTAACCATCTATGAATATGAAAATGCGCTGGTCAGGCAAACCCTGGATACCCTGGTGACGGATGAGGAGATCCAGAATTATTATGACGCCAACCAGCAGAATTTTTTGCTGAAAGATAACATCGTGCAGATTCAGTATGTGAAACTGCCGTTGAAATCGGCCTGGTCGAAGCAGATAAAAAAACTGCTGAGTTCCGATAATCAGGACGATAAAAACAAACTTGCCGATCTTTGTGAAAAACAGGCATCCGATTATTTTTTGGATAATCAAAATTGGTTGTTGTTCAGCGACCTGCTTAAGCAGATCCCTATTAAATCATACAACCAGGAGGATTTCCTGAAAAATCACCGGGAGCTTGAATACCAGGATTCGCTGTTTGTTTACCTGGTTAGATTTAAGGATTTCAAGATCAAGGAATCCACCTCGCCGCTGAGTTTTGAAAAACAGAGAATCCGCGATATCATCCTTAACAAGCGTAAGATTGAACTGATCAGCCGTATGCAGGATTTTATCTTTGCCAATGCACAAAAGAAAAATGTCTTCGAAATCTATTAATGGGATCATGATCCCAAAATTATAAACAATGAAAATTCTGCACCTTTTACTGGTTTTTATTATTCTTACCTCGGCAGCTATGATGCCCAAGATGGCCCGGTCACAGAACGACACCGTCGTGGATGGCCTGGTGGCTGTCGTTGGGGGGAATGTCATTCTGAAATCCGATATCGAGAATCAATACCTGCAGGTCCGCAGCCAGGGAAATATCCTGGGAACGGCCACGAAGCTCAAATGCCAGATTTTTGAAAACCTGATGCTTCAGAAGCTGTTGCTGCACCAGGCGCAGGTTGACAGTATCAAGATCTCCGACACCCAGGTTGAAATGGAAATGGACCGGAGGATGCGTTACTTCATCTCCCAGGCCGGTACGCCGGAGCGGCTGGAGGAACATTTCGGGAAGTCGCTGCTCGAGATCAAGAACGATTTCAGGGATATGATCAAGGAGACGATGCTGACCGATGAGGAGCAGCGGAAGATCACCAAGGATGCTTCGATCACGCCATCCGAGGTGAAGGCCTATTTTAAAAAGCTTCCCAAGGACAGCATCCCACTGATCAATTCTGAACTGGAGATCGGCATGATTGTAAAGCAGCCTGAAATCGGCGATGCAGAGAAACAGGTAGTCAGGGATAAATTAAAGGGATTCAGGGAACGGTTTGCCAAGGGAGATGATTTCAGCACGCTCGCCGTCCTTTATTCCGAAGACCCGGGTTCCTCCAAGCAGGGAGGCGAACTCGGCATGTTCAAGAGAGGTGAGATGCGCCCTGAATTCGAAGCGGCAGCCTTCAAACTGAAACCCGGCGAGGTTTCTGAAACCGTCGAGACCGAGGATGGCTTTCACCTCATCCAGATGATTGAACGCCGCGGTGAATATATCAACGTGAGGCATATCCTGCTGCAGCCCAAAGTGGCGCTGGTAAACCTGACAAAGGCAAAGGTCTTTCTCGACAGCGTTGCCTCCCTGATCGAAAAAAAGAAGATGACCTTCGACCAGGCCGTGGTCTATTATTCCGATGATCCCGGGAAGAACAGCGGCGGCCTGATGGTGAATCCCGTGACCGGGAACAGCAAATTCGAAACGAGCCAGATCGATGCCAAGATCTTCTTTGTGATCGACAAGCTGAAGGTCGGTGACCTGTCGGCCCCCGTGCTGACCACCGAACGGGGAAAGCAGGACTACCGTATTTATTACCTTAAATCGCGCACCAGTCCCCACAAGGCGAACCTGGAACAGGACTATGCGCGAATCCAGGAAGTGGCGCTGGAAAAGAAAAAAAACACCATGGTGGATGACTGGATCACCATGAAGTTGAAAAAAACCTATGTGGCCATCATGGGCAATTTCACACAATGTACCTTTCAGCGTCAATGGATCAAAAACTAAATAGCTAAATCATGCAGTTTTCGTCGGATGTTCAGGCAGTTGATGCACTTGTTGAAAAATATTCCCTTTTAAAAGCTGAAATTTCCAAAGTTATCGTGGGTCAGGATGAGGTGGTGAAAAATCTTTTGATTGCCATCTTCTGCAAGGGACACTGTTTGCTGGTAGGCGTGCCCGGCCTGGCAAAGACATTGATGGTGAATACCCTGTCGCAGGCGCTCGGGTTGAGTTATCACAGGATTCAGTTTACACCCGACCTGATGCCTTCCGATATCATCGGTACCGAGATCCTCGATGAAAACCGTCATTTCAGGTTCATCAAGGGACCAGTTTTTGCCAATATCATCCTGGCGGATGAGATTAACCGGACCCCGCCAAAAACCCAGTCGGCCTTATTGGAAGCCATGCAGGAAAAGGCTGTTACGGTGGCAGGCACAAGTTACCACCTGGAGGAGCCCTTTTTCGTGCTGGCTACCCAGAACCCGATCGAACAGGAGGGCACCTATCCGTTACCGGAAGCCCAGCTGGACCGCTTCATGTTCAATATCTGGCTTGATTATCCCTCGTTTGAGGAGGAGGTCAGGATTGTGAAGGCAACCACCACCGAAAAGACTGTTTTGCCTTCGGTGGTGCTGACCGCTGAAGAGATCCTGTTTTTTCAAAACCTGATCCGCAAGGTACCTGTTCCCGACAATGTATTCCATTATGCCGTCAACCTGGTCTCCCTGACCCGTCCCAAACCCGGTAAAATCAAATCGTGGGCCAACGATTACCTGACGTGGGGCGCAGGCCCGAGGGCATCGCAGTATCTCATCTTGGGCGCCAAATGCCATGCCGTACTCAACGGGAAATATTCCCCCGACATCGAAGATGTAAGAGCGGTGGCCACTTCGGTGCTACGGCACCGGATCGTCCGGAACTATAAAGCAGAAGCCGAAGGAGTGAGAGTGGAGGATATCATCAACCACTTTTTAGCCGAGTAACCTAATATTTTTTTCCTCCCTGCTTCAGGAACCAACAGAATGATTTAACTTTACTTTGTTAAAACCACAGACCGATGAAGCTTAAGAGCCTGATATTTATTTCGATCCTGTTCGCCGGAATGCTTTCGGCGACCATTTTCCCATCCTGTAACCAGCCGGGGAATAATACCGCGGGAGGGGATACCCTAAAGGGGAAGATCACCATTTCGGGCGCATTTGCCCTCTATCCGCTGGTGGTTAAATGTGCCGAGGTTTTCCAGAAACTCCATCCCAGGGTTACCATCAACGTCTCTGCCGGTGGCGCTGGCAAGGGGATGACCGATGCCCTCAACAAAATGGTCGACCTGGGAATGTATTCCAAGGCGGTAAGCCCTGAAGAGCAGGCAAGGGGCGCCTGGTGGATCGCCATCGCCAAGGATGCCGTTCTGCCTACCATCAATGCCGGCAACCCGGTCCTGGCCGACCTTAAGGCCAGGGGGCTGACGAAGGAGAAGTTCTATGATATCTTCATCAGCGGCAATATCAAAACATGGGGCCAGGCTGCCGGGAATAATTCCAGGGCCGATTTGCAGGTCTTTACCCGCTCCGATGCCTGCGGGGCTGCCGACATGTGGGCCAAATACCTGAACAACAAGAAACAGGAGGATATCCTTGGACTGGGCGTCAATGGCGATCCCGGTGTGGCTGACGCAGTCAGGAAGAATGCTGGTGCCATCGGGTACAACAACCTGGGGTTTGTTTACGAAATGCAGAGCCGGAAAATTTACCCGGGACTCGCGGTGGTACCCATCGACCTTAACGGCAACGGCAAAATCGACCCGGAGGAGAACTTTTACGACAATATCGATAAGGTGATGCAAGCCATCAATGATGGCAGGTATCCCTCGCCGCCGGCCCGCGACCTCTACCTGGTCTCAGGGGGCAAACCCACCAATAAACTGGTTTTGAATTTCCTGCAATGGCTGCTTTCGGATGGACAGAAGTTTGTCAATGAAGCGGGCTATGTGACCATCAAACCTGAACAGGTTACTTCTGAATTGCAAAAGCTGAAATAGGATGTACCTTCTCAACCGCGAACAACGTCATGCCATCAATTATACATGGATGATCATCAGCTTGTTGGTGGTTGCTTTTTTGCCGTTCCTGCTGTTCATCGGGCTCTACCTGAAGTCGGTGCTGCTGTTGCACGACAATTCGCTGGCTGAACTGATATTTTCAAAGACCTGGCGCCCCTCGGCCGGAAAATTCGGGTTTTATCCGTTTATCGTAGGGTCGGTTTGGGTTACGCTGGTGGCCATGCTGATCACGGCGCCCGTTTGCCTGCTTACGGCAATTTATGTTACCCAGTACACCAAGAAATTCTTTCTGCGGATCATGCATCCCGCCATCGACATCCTGGCGGGAATTCCATCCGTTGTTTATGGATTGTGGGGAATCCTGGTGATTGTCCCCTTTATTTCAAGGTATCTCGGTCCGTGGGTCGGAGCGAAGACCATGGGCTACAGCATCCTGGCAGCCTCCTTCGTGCTGTCGATCATGATCATCCCCTTTGTGCTCAACATCCTGATCGAGATATTCAGGGCCATCCCGATGGAATTGAAGGAGTCGGCGCTGTCGCTGGGCGCCACCGAATGGCAGACGATCAAGCATGTCCTGCTTAAAAAGGCCCTTCCCGGGATCATCGCCGCGTTCGGATTTGGCCTGGCCCGCGCCTTCGGCGAAACCATGGCGGTACTGATGGTTGTGGGCAACGTGGTGCGCCTGCCAAAGAGCGTATTTGATCCCGGCTATACCCTGCCGGCCCTGATTGCAAACAATTACGGGGAGATGCTTTCCATTCCGAAATACGATTCGGCCCTGATGTTTGCAGCCCTGCTGCTTCTTGCCGTATCGCTGTTCTTTAACCTCATCATGCATTTTTTTATTGTACGCTACAACAAATACTGATCATTGACAAGGGCCCAGAAAATAGAGGAAAAGTTCTTCAAGTTGCTGATGATCATCGCGACCTTCTTCATCTTTGCGGTGCTGGCGCTGATCATTTACAGCATCTTCGAGAAGGGGATCCGCTCCATATCCTGGGAAATGCTGACCCAGGTTCCCCACGGAGGTTATTATTATGGTAAAGGCGGCGGAATCCTCAATGCAATCCTGGGGTCCCTCACCCTGGCATTCGGCGCCACCTTGCTGGCCTTTTTCATCGGGATGCCGGTGGCGCTCTATATGAATGTCTTCCTGATCCGGCAAAAAAAGGTGATCGATGTGATCAGGTTCCTGCTTGATCTTGTTTGGGGAATTCCCTCGATCGTTTATGGCGCCTTTGGTTTTTCCCTGATGATCTTTTTTGGCCTGCAGACCTCGCTGCTTGCTGGGATCCTTACCGTGACCCTGTTTATCCTGCCGATCATGATCAGGTCGATGGATGAGATCCTCCGAACGGTTCCCATCGGGCTCCAGGAGGCCGCCTATTCGCTGGGGGCAAATAAGTCGGAAATTGCCTTCAAGATATTTACAAGGCAGTCAATCTCGGGGATCATCACCGCGGTGTTGCTGTCATTTGGCCGGGCCATCGGCGATGCGGCTGCGGTTCTTTTTACGGCGGGCTACACCGATCACCTGCCAAACGGGTTGCTGGAACCTGTTGCCACCCTGCCATTGTCGATCTTCTTCCAGCTCTCTTCCCCTGTGCCGGAGGTGCAAAACAGGGCCTATGCGTCGGCCCTGGTGCTTACCCTAATCATTTTAATCGTAAGTTTGTTCTCTCGTGGCATTGGAAAACGATACCATAAAACAAAAATCAATTTTTAGCAGCGGTCAGTGAATGGAGAATACAACGAAAATAGAGATCAGGGACCTGAATGTTTTTGCCGGGAAGACCCAAATTCTAAGGGATATCAATATCGAAATCCCCAGGAATAAAATCACGGTTATCCTGGGACCTTCGGGGTGCGGTAAAACCACCCTGCTGAAGTGCCTTAACCGGCTCACCGATCTCTATCCCGAGTTGAAGGTTACCGGTAAAATTGTCATTGACGACAAGAACATCCTGGCTGCAAGGGAGGATATTTATAAGCTGAGGCAGCAGATGGGACTCTTGTCGCAACGTCCCTACCCGCTGCCTATGACCATCTACAACAATATCTCCTACGCCCTGAAGTTGCGGGGAATCAAAAACCGCAGGGAGATCCATAAACTGGTCGTGCACTACCTTCAGGAGGCCAATCTTTGGGATGAGATCAGGAACCGGTTGCGTGAGCCGGCATCAAGGCTTTCAATAGGCCAGCAGCAGCGGCTTTGCCTGGCCCGCGGACTCGCGGTGAACCCCGAGATTATCCTGGCCGATGAGCCGACCTCTGCCCTCGACCCGATCTCGAGCCAGGTGATCGAGGAGAGTTTCATCAGGCTGAAAAAGGATTACACCATCGTGTTGGTGACCCATGTGCTTCGGCAGGCCAGGCGCATTGCCGACAATGTGGTGTTTATGTATATGGGCGATGTGATTGAGCAGGGCACTGTCAATGAGGTTTTTGAGAATCCGAAAATGGAAAAAACCAAACTTTACCTGGGCGGGACGTTTAATTAGTTGCTTTTACAGAGAATTTTTATCTATTTTTATCGCGGAAATAGTTTTCCGGTAGATGGATGGTAAATCAAAAAAAAGATGGAATTGACTTTTCTTCAGAAAATTGTTCTTCTGGCCCTCGATGATAAAGGATGGTTTGGAACTGCTGAGCATAAGATCAAGTTCGGGTTAACCGGTGCGATACTGTTTGAACTTCAGCAAAAGGGAAGAATTGGCTTTGTGAATGACGAAATAGTGGTAATCGATCCGAAGACGACCGATAACGTAGTGCTTGACAGGGTCCTCAACCTGATAAAATCCTCCAAAAAATCACGCAGCCTTCGTTCATGGATCCAGCGGATTGTCTATAAAAAGCTGCTGCTTCGCAAAACCATATTAAAGCAACTGATCCAAAACCAGGTTATTGCAAAGGAGGAATACAGTCTGATGATGGTCTTTTACCAGACGAAGTTTCCATTGGTCAATACGGAGCTGAAGCGGAAGCTGCAGGAGGAGATCTACGAAAAAATAGTTACTGACAAGAACCTTACCGATGAAGATGTGATGCTGCTTGTGGTGATGAACAACTGCAAGATGGTGAGGAAGAATTTCGGCGGTTTTATCCAATACCTGAAACTGCGCGGGAAAATAAATGAAATAACCCAGTTTAAAAAGCCCAGGACCGAGGCGGAAGAGGTTATAAAATTATTGCAGACTGCGATCTCCAGGGCGGTCATGGCATCCAATGTGTCGATTCATATCTGATAATGTTTCCCCTGCCAGGTATTTTGGCGCTCCAGTTCCTTTTCAGTCATACGTAACACGGCATCATAACGGATCAATCCCCACCGCTGGGGATGCGGCGTGAGAGCAGCAGAATCACCTTCAGCCGCGGAGATCCCCGTCGCGGTTGAAGATAGCGGCTCCATGAAGCGTGGCGGGATTTCACCCGAAAACCGTTCAATTACCACGGCGGGGCTCAGTCGTTCAATAAACCTGACTATAAACCCGATATACCCCTCAAGGCTGAATTGGTGAAAATCGCCGGGGTGTTCCCTGAAATCTCGTTCCATCGCGGTCCCGCTCACGATCTGAAGCTGGTGGAACTTGATCGTATCGAGGGGCAGGGAGGAGATGGTGGCAGCGGTTGACAGCATATGGTCGAAGGATTCCCCGGGCAGGCCGAAGATGAAGTGGGCGCCCGTGTTGATGCCCATGGCGTGGGTCTTGCGGATGACCTGTTCGCTCAGGGCAAACCCGTGCTGCCTGTTGATCCGTTCCAGGGTTTGATCAGAGCAGGATTCAACGCCATATTCAACCTGGATAAAATATTTTTCGGATAGCTGCTGCAGGTACTCCAGCGTAGGGTCGTCGATGCAGTCGGGACGCGTACCGATCACCAGCCCCACAACCCCGGGGTATTCCAGGGCCTTTTCATACAGCTCCTTCAGGCGCGGCAGGGGTGCGTAAGTGTTGCTGTAGGGCTGGAAATAGACCAGGTATTTTGTAGCCCTGCGATAGCGAACCGTATGGAATTCAATGCCTTTTGCTATCTGGTAGTGAAGCGGCTCCACAGGGTTGCAGTAGGAGGGGTTGAAGGCATCGTTGTTGCAGTAGGTACAACCGCCAAATCCCTTCGTCCCGTCGCGGTTCGGGCAGGTAAAGCCGGCATCCACCACCACCTTCTGCATCCTGCCGCCAAAGGTCCGGCGGATATGCTCGGTGTATGAATTAAACCGGCGGGGATGCCCCCAGGGAAATGGTGTCGGGTCTGGCATAAGGTTTCGTACTGACGCCCCGGGTTTTCACCAGGGGCGTCAGATCAAATCAGGGATAACGGTACCTGTTTAGCTGGTTGTCGCGCGTTCAAGCCGTTTGAGGATAGAAAAGATGAACACGGCAGATAAAATCGTCAACCCCACCAGCAGCATGAAAAACTGCCACAGCTGCCATTTATCCCAGAAGGGGCCTATAAATCCTGCCATCAGGTTGCCGATGGCCGTGGCGCCGAACCACCCGCCCTGGGCAAGTCCCTTGAATTGGGGGGGGGTGACCTTCGACACGAAAGAAATGCCGATCGGGCTGAGGAAAAGTTCAGCAATGGTGAGGGTGAAATAGGTGCCGATCAGCCAGTAGGGCGAACGAAGAGTGTCGGAAACGCCCCCTTTGACAGCCAGTTCGGCAGGGCTCATCAGCCCCTGCGAGGCCAGCACCATGACCAGGAAACCGGCCGCGGTGATCAGCATGCCGATCCCGATTTTCTTGGGGGAGGAGGGCTCTTTGCCGTGTTTTTGCAGGTATGCGAAGAAGCCCAGGATGACAGGCGTGATAAATACGATGAAGATCGGGTTGAATTGCTGGAAGATCTCGGGGGAGATCTTGTTTCCTTCGGGCTGCAGCATGCGGATGGTGAAAAATGCCACGATGATGGAACCCAGGGCTACGAAGCCGCCGATGAATTTTGTCTTTGTTGAATTGCCTTTTCCCAGTAATAAGACGAGGCCCAGGATGCCGATCAGCAATGGCAGGAAGGTCGCCAGGTTAAAGATAACGGCCGATCCCTGTGAAACCGATGAAACGGTATAGTCTCTTGCAAAAATGGTCAGGGTGAAGCCATTCTGGTGGAAGGCCATCCAGAAGAACATCACCACCACGAACACCAGGCCAAGGGCGACGAGCCTGTCCTTCGTCTGTTTCGGGGTCAGCTCAATGAGGTTAGGCGAGTGGGCGGCCTTTTGCTGTTTATGGGTTACGTCGGCCGATTTGTAATATTTCCTGAACCCGATGAAAATCACCAGCGAAGCGACCATACTCAGGGCAGCCACGGCAAAGCCTGCATTGTAGGCCTGGCTGATACTGGCAATGTACTGGGTGCAGAATTCATGCAGGTCGGTGTACCTTCCGCCGGCCTGGGTGTGGGCGAACTGTTCCAGCTGGGCGGTGTTTTCAAGGGTCTTGTTTAAAAACTTATGGGCGAGGTCGGGAATGGCCGAATCGTAGGTAAATCCGCTCCTGCCAAGGATGAAGTTCCGCATCCCGCCGGCAGCGCTCGGGGCGAAAAAGGCGCCGATGTTGATCCCCATGTAGAACAGGCTGAAGGCCGAATCCCTGAGTTTGCTGTATTTCGCATCGTCATACATGTTCCCGACCAGGGCCTGCAGATTGCCCTTAAAAAGCCCGGTCCCCAGCGAAATGACCCCCAGTGCGACATAAATGAACGTTTCGCCCGTACCCGGCCAGGCCAGCAGGGCGTATCCCGAAAACATGACGATGATCCCGAGCAGGATCGTCTTGCCGTATCCCAGCACATTGTCGGCAATGATACCGCCCAGCAGGGGCAGGAAATAGATGCCAAACAGGAAAAAGCCATAAACATGGCCAGTCTGGGTGGTCGACCAGCCAAACTTCGATTGCAGATACAATAC
Organism: Bacteroidota bacterium; assembly: GCA_037133475.1. Lineage (GTDB taxonomy): Bacteria > Bacteroidota > Bacteroidia > Bacteroidales > FEN-979 > CAIVAT01. The sequence goes on along the minus strand of JBAXOB010000022.1, from coordinate 11,889 downwards.
GAAAATCGCCAGCATGGTGTAATAACCGAAGCGTTCGCCCATGTTGGCAAAAAATGCCACATAGAGCCCTTTTGGATGTCCTTTAAACATGATTGGTAGGTTGTTCGTGAATAATCGATGGATTGTAGCGATGTGTATTGCAAAAATAAACAAATTTGAATACAGGGCAAGCAATGGCGACAGATTGAGGACGAACCTTTGTTCCGTGGTACATGCTCTTCAGGGCAGGGCGGGGGGGATACGGTTTTTTCTTATGCCGGTCCGGACCTTACCGAGCGTTGACGGCTTTGGCATGCAGCAGACCTGCCGACCGGTCCCCTCATGATCATGTAAGGAAAAAAGCAATATTCAGGAAAAATATTCTCATGTTTTATGTTTTATTGGTATTATGTCGTATGTTTGAAATAGAATTTAAAATCTGGCCTATATGATTAAAGTTCTACTGGTTGATGATCATACCATGTTTCGGGAAGGATTGAAAAAATTAATCCTGGAAGATCCGGAAATTGAATTTGTCGAGGAGGCTGACAATGGCCTTGCTGCCGCCATCAAAGCGGGTGTATATGATCCCGATGTGGTGATCATGGATTATGACATGCCGATTTACAATGGTATTTATGGAACCAAGGAGATCCTGAAGCAGTTCCCCACCATGCCCGTGATGTTGTTAAGCATGTTCAACGACAAGGAGCATATCTTTGAAGCGATCAATGCCGGCGTGAGGTGTTACCTCAACAAGATGGCCAAATCGCAGGAGATGATCCAGGCGGTAAAGGCCTTATACAACGGGGGCACCTGGTTTAAAGGGGAGATCGCGGAAAAGATCAGTTCCTACGTGGTTGACAATGTCAACGGGCAGAACAAACACCGGGAAAAGGAGGCGCTCACGCAACGGCAGAAACAGATTGTTTCCCTGTTTGCCGATGGTCATACGGCCACCGAGATCAGTAAGATCCTCAGCCTGAGCATTCAGACTATCCAGGTGCATAAATCGAATATCTATAAAAAGCTGTATATCCATAACAACACGGAACTGGTCCGATATGCCATCCGCAACAACCTGACGAAAGTCACCTGATCGCCTGCTTTGGCGGCACGGTGAAGTAAAAGGTAGCCCCTTCGTTTACGGCGCTTTCAGCCCAGACGCGGCCCTGGTGTTTTTCTATAATATCCTTTACGATGGCCAGGCCGACGCCGATCCCGTCGAATTCGCTTTCAGGATGGAGCCTGTTGAATAGTCCGAACAATTTTTTTTCGTCTCTCATATCCATCCCGACCCCGTTATCCCTGACAAAATAGACGATCTCTTCATCTTTCACAAAGGAACCGATTTCGACGGCCGGGTGATCCCTTTTGCTGCTGAACTTGATGGCATTGGAGATCAGGTTTGACAGCACCTGCCGCATCATGGTCCTGTCGCAGGAGCAATTGTGCAGTTCTGACAGGGTAAAGGCAACCCGTTGCGCCTGATCAGGCTGGCTGCCTGCATCAATGATGGATTGTACCAGTTTTTTCATGTTGACGACCGACCGGCGTAACCCCGTTTTCCGCTGGCGGGCAAAGGTAAGCATCCCGTCGATCAGGGTAACCATCTTTCCTGTATTCTCCCGGATGACGAGCAGGTATTTCATGCCATCCTTCCCCAGCAGGGTCCCATATTCGTTCGCCAGGATCTGGGCGTACATGTCGATCAACCGCAATGGCATTTTCAGGTCGTGTGAAACAAAGGAGGCATAATCACTCAGCTCGCGGTTAATCGTTTCGAGGGTGGCAAGATGTGCATCCTTTTCCCTGACGATGGTCGCTTTCTCGAGCCGGGCCGATATGGATTTCAGCAAATCGGCCCTGTTAAACGGTTTCGTGATGTAATCATCGGCTCCCAGCTCCATTCCCGACCTGATGTTCGATTTCTTGGTGAGTGCCGTGATATAGATGAAGGGAGTAAGTTTCAGGTGTTCATGCGATTGGATTTTTTTTAATACCTCGTAGCCATCCATTACCGGCAGCAGGATATCGCATAAGATAAGGTCGGGCGTATGGAGCAGGGCCATGTCTATCCCGGCTTTTCCATCCCCGGCCTCCAGTACGGTAAACCCTTCATATCCCAATATATCCCGGATCGACTCTCTCAGCATAGTTTCGTCTTCAATTACCAGTATTTTAGTCATAGCAGGAAAAAATTGAGGGTTAAAAGGGGGATAAAGTTAAAAAACTTTGGATTATCTGGTCCGGCCGGGGAGGATAAGTCGCTGCCGCCTCCATGGACGGGATTTCGTGTTCCGGACCAGGTTTGTTCATGGTTGTTCTGCGGTAACGGGAAGATGAATGATAATTTCGGTCCCTTCGTTCAGTTTGCTGGTAAGTTCGATTTTCCCGCCATGTTTCCCGATGATCTCCTGCACGATGTTAAGGCCAAGCCCGGTGCCGGAAACCATGCCTACATTCGAAGCACGGTAGAAAGGTTTAAAGAGGTGTTTTATATCTTCTGGTGGAATCCCGATCCCTTTGTCGGCAATGCGGAGTTCAAAGAAATCCTGGTTAAGATGGAGCCGCATCGTGACTTTTGTGAGGGGATCGGAATATTTGAACGCATTTGAAACCAGGTTTGTCAACGCCTGCCGGATCATTTTTTTATCCAGTAACACCTCGAGGGACTGTTCATCGCAATGGAACTGCAGCCTGGTTTCTTCGCCGGGATGGTCGTTGAATTCGGCGGTCATTTCGGCCAGCAGGGCGACGAGGTCGAATGGCTGCGGTTCAATGACCAACTCCTTTGTCTGGATTCTCGACAACTGCAACAGCTCTTCAATGATGGTGTTCAGGTATTCGACCTGGGTATTGATGTTGGAGATCCTTTGATCCTGTTCCTCCCGGGTCATCCGGTCCCTGTAATATTTCAGGGTCTCGTTTGTTGCCATGATCGTGGCAAGAGGGGTTTTGAATTCATGGGATGCAACCGATATGAATTTTGATTTCAGGCTGTTAAGCTCCTTTTCCTTGGCGACCGACTCCCGGAGGGTTTGTTCCAGGTTGATCCGCTCGGTGATGTCGGTGTGGGTCCCGATCATCCGTACGGGTTTATGGCCCGGCTGCTCCGCGATCAGTTTGCCGCGGGTGAGGATCCACTTGTAGACCCCGTTCTTGCATAAAAGCCTGTATTCCAGGTTGTAATTCGGAAGTTTCCCGTTTATGTATTCATTCAGGGAGGAATACACCCGGTCATGGTCGTCGGGGTGGATATGTTTATCCCATTCATCGACAGTGAAAGGGAATTCACCGGGTTCATAACCCAGCATCCTGATCCAGGAGTCGGAATAAAACACCTCGTTCGTCACCAGGTTCAAATCCCAAACGCCGTCGCCTGAGCCCTCCAGCGCAAAACCCCACCGGGCCTCGCTTTCGCGCAGCGCCTGCTCCATATGCTTACGCCCCGTGATATCGATTTTAATGGCAATAAAACCTGTTATAATGCCGGAAGGATTGTGCAGCGGTGAAATTGTCATCTCTTCCCAATAAACAGTGTCGTCCTTTTTCCTGTTGATCAGCTCCCCGCTCCAGACTTTGTTGTCGAGGATCGTATTCCACATGTCATCGTAAAACGGCATCTCCATTTTACCCGATTTCATCAGCTCCCTCGTGGAATGCCCGATGATCTCATCCATGCGGTAACCCGACAGGGTGGTGAAACTTTTGTTGGCCCAGGTTATAATTCCGTCAATATCGGTGATGATGATGGCCAGTGCAAAAGATTCAAATGCTGCATTGTGCATTTTCAATTCATTCAATACGATTTTCTGATCGGTGACATCCCTGATGATGACCAAAGCCTCATTATCCGTTATCCTGGCAACCCGGTTTTCGAAGTAACGGGATTTATTTCCCATCAGCAGCGTATATTCAAACGTGACAGGCCCCGGGCTGTTGAAACTTTGTTCCAGTGCCTGCAGCATCATTCCTGTCATATTCTCAGGGAGGAGTTCCGTGACGGATCCCCCGATTATCGCATCCTGGGGAACATTGAGGTATTCTGGTTCACTGCTCTTGTAGTCGAGAAAAACACCGTTCCTGTCCAGCCTGAACAACAGGTCGGGAACCGCATTGACGATCGCCCTGTTCTCTGCCTCTCTAACCTGCAAACGTTCCACTGCCAGTTTTCGTTCTGTGATATCCCTGATGCTCCCGCGAATACCGAGGAAATTGCCATGGTCGTCAAACACCGGGAGGCATCCGTGGTCGATCCATTTCAGCGTTCCGTCGCTTGTGATAATCCTGAATTCCATGGACTCCGGCTCAGAACTGGTCATTACCTTCTGCTGATGTTCCAGGAACCTGTCCAGGTCTTCCGGATGGATCATCGAGACAAACAGCTGGTTGTTCCGGTAAAACTCGTTGGCATCGTATCCCGTAATCCTGCGGCAGGAGGGAGACTGGTAGATAAACCGCTCATCGGGCGCCTGCCAGAATTCCCAGTCATAGGTGTTGTCGGCCACGATCCTGTATTTTTCCTCCGATTTCAGCAAAGCCTCCTCGGCCTCGATCCGTTCGGTGATATCATTAATAACCGAGAAGAGCAGCGTCCCGCTTTTTCCTTCAACAGGCGAGGTTCTCACCTCCACCGTCCTTACCCTGCCGCTGGCAAGTTTATAAGGAGAGATGAAATAGTTCATTTCGCCCCTGAGCGCCTGCTGCATGTTTTTCACCAGAAATTCCTGTTTCAGGATGTTGATGTCGGAAAGGTTGGCCTGCTTGAGATATCCGGGGTCAAACCCGAAAAATGTATCGGCGGCATTGTTCGCATCGACAATATTTCCCGTTTCCGGATTGACAAGGAGCATGATTGCCGCATGGTTTCGGAACATGTTGTGAAACTGTTCCTCACTCAGGCGGATCTTCTCCAGGGCAAGCTTTTCCTGGGTGAAATCAATGGCAATGCCGATATAGCCCTGGATAATTCCGTCAGCATTTTCAAAGGGGGAGATGGTCAGTTTTACCGGGAACCTGGATCCGTCCCTCCTGATGTAGGTCCATTCACGGGTGTTTGGCAGTTTCAGCTTTGTCTCTGTGATGAATACATCAAACCCGGCACGTACTGTTTTTCTGGCAATTGCCGAAAGTTCGGCGGCATACTGTGCCAGTTCGACGGGGTCGTGGAAACAGTCGGCTGTCAAATGGCCGATCACCTCCGCTGCCGGGTATCCCAGCATCCTTTCCGCGGCCTGGTTGAAGATCTGGATAACCCCCCGGGCGGAAGTTACAATGACGGCCAACCCCGCATTGTCAAGGATCGCCTGGTATTGATTTGCCAACTCAATGAGATCCCTGGTCCGCTGCTCCACGACATTTTCGAGGTCTGCGGCATATTCTCCAAGCTGGTGGTGAAGTTTACGGTTGTTGATAGCGAGTGAGATGTGTTTGGCAATATCTTCCGAAATCTCGACATGCTCGTCGGTGAAAAAACCGGTTTTTCGGGATAACAGGACGAACAAACCGGTCAGGACACTGTCCGACATCAGGGGAACGGCAATGCAACTGGCCATGCCATGATCAAACAGCATCCTTTCCGCTTTATTCTTATGGTGTTTTGCCGGGATTGACCTAAGCCTGCCCACACCCTCCCTGAAGGCGGTAAGGTCTAACATGTCAAGGGGGAAGGTTATACCGGTAAAACGCTCGTAGGTTTCGCCGTGGATCCGTGCTTCAATCACCCCGGCATTATGGTTGTAATCAAAAATCACAATATCGATTTCATCGCAACCGATCAGGTTCATGATCAGCCTGAGGGTAATTTCATTGACATAGGATTCATCCATTGAAGAATCACTGATGGCAAAATCAATTTTACGCATCGTTTCAAGCCGCAGGTTGAGCCGGGAAAGCTCCCGGTTGTGTTCCTTGAGGGGGGTGATATTTTCAAGGCTGGTAAAGACCTGGTAAGGTTCTTCCTCTCCCGGCCCGAATTCGGGTGTGGCATGCAGGCTTACCCACGTGAGTTTGTTCTTTTCGGGTTCATGAATGCCGATGATTCCTTCGGATTTCTTCCCGGTACGGAAGGAAATCATGGAGGGGATGGCCTCCACGGGACAGGGGGTGCCGTCTTCGAAAACCAGGCGCCAGCCTTCGGGCACCGGCTCCCGTCCGGTCATCTGTGCGAAGCTGAGTCCCAGAATCCTTTCAGCAGCGGGATTGGCCGAGACGATCTCTCTTTCCCTGTTCTGGAAGATGATCCCCTGGGCAACATTCCCGAAAAGCATGGCAAATCTTTCATTGGTCTGACGGATAACTTCATCCGCGGCTTTTTTTTCCGTGATATCGGTCGAAACAACGACATAAAGATCGTCGGACAGGAAATAGAGGGTTGAAACGTAATATTTTTTTGTTAACGGGAAATAGTCTTCAAAAGTTGCTGTGCCGCCGGTCTGATGGATTCTTTCCGACCGCTCCAGGTATGGCGACATGAAACCGTGGCCGAACAATTCGCAGGCGCTCCTGCCAATGAGCTCCTTGCCGGTCATTCCCAGGTTTTTTTCTACCTGCCCGTTTGCCTCCTGTACAATCCAGTCGATGATCTTGCCTGACGGGTCGCGTACTATTTTAAATATGGATACCTCCTCCTTCAGGTTTTCAAACAGGGGATGACTCATCAGGCAGCTTTCATTCCCGCCGCCACCCGACCATGCCGGGACCTGGCCCCCGGGCCCAGGGAAATACATGTCCATGGCATCATGACTCCCTGATCTTAGCTTCTTGACCTCCGCCGTAAGAGCCTCGATTTCCTGCAGGAGTTGTTCTTTGGTTTTTTTCATGGGTGACGCCCTGTTTTACCTTTCGTTAAAACCATGAAATTGCCATAATCACAGCATGCATGCAAACCGTGAATGAACGGTTCGCCGTGCAGCCAGGCCTGAGCAAAGGCACAGGATTGTTAACGAGGACTCCGGTTTCTTCCTCTTTGCCATCAAAGATCATAAACAAAATAACGCCTTTGGTCAACATCCTGAAATACTATAAAAGATGTAACTTCTAAATATTATATACCTTGTTTAAGTTAAATAAATATATATTACCTGAAAATAACACCGGAAATCCCTCCAAACTACCTGACTTCTTACAGGTTGCTAATCAGCCCAAACCACTCTCTTCCAGAAATATTCTGTATTCCTGCTAGGTTATGCCAATAATCGGAATTATTCATCTTTCCTGTTTTTCTACTATAAAAAATATAATATATAAAAGTTAATTCTTCTAAACAATATATTGCTTATCAGTTATTTAGGATTAAAATGGATTTGTATTACTTTGTAAGTTACTGCTTGCTTCAATAATAAATGACAGTCTTGAAAGCCGGTGCTTGAAGTTGTTGTTTGCCGTGGATTGTGCGGTGTTGTCGTAAGGAGTGTTTTGTAACATTTAATTATCCGGATGGGACAGTCCGTTGTCGCTTCGGAAAAAAAAGAAGATGGAGACGGATTGACCATTTGCATCTTTAATAAAGAAAAAGGGTTTTTGACTTTAACAATTAGGCAATAACAAATATACAGTATAACCTGTAAAAATAAAAAACATGGATCCAGAATTTTACACATTCCAGAATTTTCCCAGCCATCGCAGACCCGGCAACCCTGGTGCCCTTTTCGGAACTTCAGAACATGACTTCAGGAGGGCTTGTGGCAAGCCTGCCGGCCCTATGTTGACCGCTTGCCTGGCGATGTTGTTCCTGGCCTTTTTTATCCTGCCCGGACAGTCGCAAACCGTCACCATTCCGGCGGGATCATTTATCATCAACATGGGGGTTACGCCCCAGACCGTTGCCAACGGGCTTAAACCCTACGGTATGATCTATGAGATCGTGAAAACCGACCATGGTGCCGTCGTGTGGTCGATCAATCCCGCCAAGGCAAAAGACGGCATCGATTTTTCATACGGAGGCGTTGATTACAAGGGCGGTACCTTTATCGTCCCGGCCGACTACCGCACGATTGCTGTCAATAGCACCATTTCAAGCTGGACCGCTTCGGGAGTAGGGGTGGTTGGCGTGACCACCACCGCGCCGATTACCGTCCCGTTATTTGCCACGTTGAAAAGCATGCCCAACTGGACGCTTGACTACCAGAACGGCGCCATTGCCGAAGCCTTCCTGGTCAATGCCGGGATTCCAGGCTCAGCCTATGGCGGCAGTGATAAAAGCGGCTGGAAGACCCCGGCCCAACTTACCTGCTGCGACGACCTGTTTGTCATGCCCCATGCCGACCCGACCTGGGCCACCCATTCAAACCTGCTTACCTGGAACCAGATCTGTAAAGGAGGAATCTGGCTGGGATGCCATGCGGGAAGCGCCCTTTCGGATATGTTCAACCCGTCGAATACCTCCGTGCAAACCAATTTCCTCTCGGCCAAAACCGGTACGCCGGTTTGCTCCGGGACCTCCTATTGCCAGAATTCGCTGGTGTTGTGGAGTAACCATGCCGCTGGCTCCATACCCTACAGCTATAATTATCCCGCCGACCCGATCATGCAGTTTATGGGCACCATAGATGCCGCCCAGCAGAATGGCTCGGAACAGGTTTACCTGCCGGTGATCGGCGGTGGCTGGAACAGCGGCGCAAAAATATATGTATGGGATCCCACCCAGTCAAATGTCCCGGCATTGTCGGCCGGCCCTGCAGCAACGCTGGTTTCGGGGTTTGCTTTCGATGATTCCAACAGGGGAAGGGTGATGATGGAGGCCGCGCACAACATCGCCAACGGCACAGGCACCGCCAATGTTGCCGCACAGCGCGCCTTTTTCAACTTCTCCTTTTATGCCACCAACGAAAAGGCCGCCGCCGCCGCATTAAGTATCGGCACCATCCCCTCACCCCTCTATGCCGGGGTAGGGCAGACGGTATCCTTTACCTTTTCGGGCACCGTGTCCAATTATAATATTTTATGGCAATCGGCCTGTGGCGGCACCTTCACGCCCAATGCAACCTCGCAGACGGTTACCTATACCCCGCCGGTCGTTTCGGGCCCCACCACCTGCATTATCTCCGTGACCCTCACCGATAAAACATGCCCGGCCAAGGTATTCACCGATAACCAGAGCGTACAGATCGCCTGCTCGCTGACCGTGACCACCACCCTGACCAATCCCTGCTATGGATCCAGCAACGGGGTCATCTCCATGGGCATCACAGGCGGATCGCCCGTTTACAACTGGAACTGGGCCCTGGCCGGGGGAGGAACGGGCAGCGGCAGCGGCACCTCAATCACAGGGCTTGCTGCGGGCGCCTATTCGGTGACCGTAACGGCCAATGGCGGGGCCGGATGCTCCAAAACCTTCACCGCCACCCTCACGCAGAGCCCTGCTGTAGCGGTAACGGCAACACCCAGCCCGGCCCTTTGCAACGGGAGCGCTACCGGTGGCGTCAACGTTACGGTATCGGGAGGCACACCAGGCTATTCCTATTTATGGGCAGGTGGAGCCACCACCCAGAACCTGAATGGTCTCACCGCGGGAACCTATCAGGTGACCGTTACCGACAGCAAAGGATGTACAGGCACTGCATCGCCGGTTGTTACGCAGCCTGCCTCCCTGGTGGTTACGCCAACGCCTGGCAATATTAACTGCTACGGGCAAAATACAGGGACCATCACCCTGGCCGTTTCGGGCGGAACCGGCACAAAAACCTATCTCTGGAACGACGGTGCCTCCACGGCCAACCGCTCGAACCTCGCCGTGGGCACCTATACGGTCACGGTGACCGACCAGAACGGCTGCAAACAAACAGCCTCCAGCTCGGTTTCGCAGCCATCAACCGCCATCTCCACCAGCGCAACCTCTGTCAACGTGGTGTGCAACGGCGGCTCCACGGGCAGCATCGACCTGTCCGTTTCAGGCGGTTCGCCAGGCTACACCTATGCATGGTCGAACGGCGCCACCACCCAGGATATCAGCGGCCTCACGGCAGGGAATTACACCGTCACCGCTACCGATACAAAAGGATGTACCTCGAGCCTGTCAAAAACCATAACCCAGGCAGGCAGCATGACCCTGGGCACAGGAATAACCAACAATACCTGTCCCTCCCCGGCTGCCCCGAACGGCGCCATCACCCTCACGGTGAACGGCGGGACGAGCCCCTTCAACTATGACTGGGCCGATGTTTCCGGCACCAACAACAGCCAGAACCGGAGCGGGCTGGCGGCAGGAAGCTACACGGTAACGGTGACCGACGGCAACAACTGCACAGCCACCACCACCGCCACCATCACCACCCTGCACGGTAACCCTGTGCCACCTACTCACATTAATAATTAAGATCATGCACCAGCCATTTTTTCAAAATATTTGGGATATGAAAAAAACATACTTACTCCCCCGGTTATTCAACGGCAGCAAGGCTGCATTATACCAAACAGGCTGCAAAGAGACCGGATGCCCCGGGAAGGGGTTTTCATTCCGGACAGGAATATTGGCAATCCTGTGTGTCCTTGTAAATCTGATTTTTACAAATACTGCTGAAGCTGCCATTGCCCAGCGTGGCTCGGCAACAACGGCCAGCATTACAGGAACTTCTGTGAATGTAAATGTTCCTTCCAATATACAACAAAACGATGTGATGATCATCAACATCGAACAGGGAGGTAATACGACGACCGATCCGACCTGCACAAACTGGCACCTTATTAGCGGAGCAGTAGTTGACGCCGGAGGCAAGTCACGCCGGATGGCAGTTTTGTACAAAATTGCAGATGCCTCAGAACCCACATATTATACATTTACCCTGGGATCGGGAGTGAGTGAAGGAAGCGCCGCCATGATCGCCTTTTCCGGAGTGGATCAGGCAGGTGGATTTCTTGTCGGCGGATCTGCCGGAGGGCCGTTTGACGTTGCCCCGGGCGCGATCAATGCACCCCAGACAGCCACCACGACTGCAACAGCCAACGCGATATCCACAGCACACGCCAATGCCGCTGTCATTATGCTGGCCGGTATGATGGATGGCACTGCCGGTGCCGCTTACAGTTCCTGGAGCACTACTACTCCGGGCGCCCTGACAGAACTCTATGACTATAATGGCGGGGCGGAATCGATCGGTGCCGCATGGGCGACGGACGGGAGTACAGGAACGACCGGAAATGGCACGGTAACAATAGATGCAAGTAAAAAATGGGGCGCCATTCTGCTCGCACTGAAGCCTCTCAGTAACCCGGTTCCCGCCATCACCAGCATATCGCCAACCACCAAATGTGCGGGTGATGCCGGCTTTACCCTCACAGTCAACGGGTCAAACTTCATTGCTTCGTCTGTCGTAAGGATTGGCGGGTCAGACAGGACGACTACCTTTGTGAATTCGGGGCAACTTACGGCGACTATAAATGCCAGCGATATCGCCTCGTCAGGAACCCCCGCCATCACGGTATTCAACCCAACGCCAGGCGGGGGAACTTCCGGTTCGTCCACCCTGACAGTAAACCCTGTAATTACAGGGAACACGAGCGGATCGGCCGTCTCGATCTGTACCGGCACCGCCACCACCCTGACCGGCGGGACGGTATCGGGGGGGAGCGGCTCTTACACCTATTTGTGGGAAAGCAGCGCCAGCAGTTCATCGGGATTTACAACCGCCACTGGCGCCAGCACCAACGCCAGCTATACCACGCCGACCCTGGCCACTTCCAGCACGCAGGTCTATTTCCGAAGGACGGTTACCTCCGGTGCATGCACCAATGTGGCCACTGCAGTTCTGGTTACGGTAAACCCTGTCATAACGGGCAACACGAGCGGATCGGCCGTCTCGATCTGTACCGGCACCTCCACCACCCTGACCGGGGGGACGGTATCGGGAGGGAGTGGCTCCTACACCTATTTATGGGAAAGTAGTTCCAGCAGTTCTTCAGGATTTACGA
>JBAXOB010000021.1:0-67511 GCA_037133475.1 Bacteroidota bacterium | reverse complement strand
ATACGTACATGATCATCAGCAGGATGCCGCCGAGCATCAGGGTAAACCAACCGCCGTGCATGAACTTGTTCAGGTTGGCGATCAGGAAGGATCCTTCGATGGAGAGGTAAACCAGGAGAAACACTATGATTATGTAGATGGGGATTTTCTTGTAATAGAGATAAATGCTCAGCAAGCACGTAGTCATCAGCATCGTGATGGTGATGGAGAGGCCGTAGGCTGCCTCCATGTTCGATGAATGCTGGAACCACAGCACCACGAAGAGGCAGGAGAAGTAGAGCATCCAGTTGATGCTGGAGATATACATCTGCCCTTTGATGTTGGTCGGGTAGTTGATCTTTATCTTGGGCCAGAAATTCAGGGAGATCGCTTCGCTGATGAGGGTGAAGGAACCGCTGATCAGCGCCTGGCTGGCAATAATGGCGGCGGCGGTCGATACGATGATCCCGAAAATGAGGAACCAGTGGGGCATGATGGCGAAGAAGGGGTTGGTCCATTCGGTAACGCTGTCGGAGTTCAGCAGGATCCACGATCCCTGCCCGAAGTAGTTGAGCAGCAGGGCGATCTTCACATAGGCCCATGTGATCCGTATGTTCTTCAGCCCGCAATGGCCCAGGTCGGAATAGAGGGCCTCCGCGCCGGTGGTACAGAGAAAGACAGCACCGAGCAGCATGAATCCCTGGGGGTATTTTGTCAGGAAATTATAGGCATAATGCGGATCGATTGCCTTGAGGATCATCGGGCTTTTGATGATCTGTGAAAAACCGAGGACCCCCAGCATGGCGAACCAGATGAACATAATGGGACCAAAGGATTCGCCCACCGCCTTGGTGCCGAATTTCTGCACAAAAAAGAGCCCGGTGATGATGACAATAACGATCGGAATGATCGGGATCCTCGGGTTGACATTGGTCAATCCCTCCACGGCAGAAACAATGGTGATCGAGGGGGTAATGACCCCGTCGGCAAGCAGGGTGGAACCCCCGATGATGGCAAAGAAAAAGGCCCATTTCGCCCGCTTGCGGATCAGCGCAAAGAGTGAGAATATACCGCCCTCCCCGTTGTTGTCGGCCCGAAGGGTGATGATGATATATTTTACGGTGGTCTGAAGTGTCAGGGTCCAGAAAACGCAGGATAATCCGCCCATGATAAAGGGGGCTGTGATGGAGTTTGCCCCGCCTACGATGGCCTTCATGACATAAAGGGGAGAGGTTCCGATATCCCCGTAGATGATCCCCAGGGTTATCAGCAAACCGGCTGCCGATATTGCCTGGCTGTGGGATTTATGGTTGGATGTCGGCATAGGGGAAACGGATTAACCTTTTTTAACGGATTTGCAAAGGTAAACTTTTTTCAGATATTCCGGGTCCATTCGGTTCCGGGCAGTGTTAAAGCCTGTCAGCCTGATGTTTCGCCTGTTGGTTCGGCAGCGTTAATCAAAACAGGATCATTGCCGCTATGGGAAAATTTATTCTTCTTTCTTCGCCAGCATCTTCTTCACCACGGCGATGATCATCGGCAGAAGTGAAACAAAGATAATGCAGAGCACCACCAGGGTGAAATTCTTCTTCACCAGGGGGATGTTCCCGAAAAAATAGCCTGCCAGGCTGAAGGAGACCACCCAGAGGATATTCCCGACAACGCTGAAGGAGATAAAACGGAAATAACGCATCGTTCCCACCCCTGCCACAAAGGGGGCAAAGGTGCGGATGATCGGCATGAACCGGGCGATGATCAGGGTCTTGCCGCCGTGTTTTTCATAGAAGGCATGGGTTTTGTCGAGGTATTCGCGCCGGATCAGGCGGTAGTTTTTTTCATATACCGTCTTCCCGAGCAGCCTGCCAACGAAATAGTTGGTGTTGTCGCCGCCGAAGGCGGCGAAGATGAGCAGGGGGATCAGGATGGCGATATTCAGCGGGTTCCCTGAAAGTGCAGCCACCATGCCTGCCGAGAACAGGAGGGAATCGCCGGGGAGGAAGGGTGTTACCACCAGCCCGGTCTCCATGAAGATGATGACAAAAAGGAAGAGGTAGGTAAGGTTTTGGTAATCGGTTACCCAGTGCTGAAGATGGACATCAATATGCAGGATGATATCTATGAAACTTTTAATCAATTCAACCATAAATGTTTATTTAAAGATCATGCGGAAGATGAAAAAGAGCAGTCCCGAAAGGAGGATCGTTACCGGGAGGGTGATCAGCCAGGCCATGAGTATGTTTTTTACCGTTCCCATTCTCAGGTTTTGCCTGCCGCCACCGGCCACCATGGACCCTGCTATACCTGATGACAGTACATGCGTGGTACTTACCGGCAGGCCGAACATCGTCGAAACCCCGATGGTGCTGGCCGCAATGATTTCTGCAGTCGCCCCCTGGGCATAAGTGAGATGCGTCTTGCCGATTTTTTCACCAATGGTAACCACGATCCTTTTCCACCCGATCATGGTGCCAAAACCCAGGGAGAGTGAAACCAACAAAATAACCCAGCGGGGAGAATATTCGGTATTCGCCTTGAAGTTTTTCAGGTTTGATGTCAGAACGGCCAGGACAACGGGTTTAATTTTGGATTTAGGCGACTCTGCCAGGTTCTTGACAATGCTTTCTGACTTTTTTGCCACTGACAGGATTGCTTTTCTTATTTGAAAATTAACAGATTTGTCAAGTTTGTTAAAGGTGGTCACTCCTGTGATCTCTTGCTTGATATACGACAAATCCTTAAGAACCAGATGATAGTTTTTCCGGTTTTCCGTATTCAGAAAATTGGTGTCCATTTTTTTGATGGTCCATTCAATTTTTTTTGTTTCCAATAACAGGTCTTCAGTTTTTTTGCTCCTGTCGATGGCGAAAAACGATGGAGCAAAGCCGATAAGGATCAGCATTATAAGTCCAACTCCCTTTTGACCGTCGTTCGATCCATGGGCATAACTCACACTGGTGCAGGTCAGGATAAGGATGCCTCGTATCCAGGCAGGTGGCGCCTTCTTGGCAGGTGGCTCTTTGAATATGGTTTTGTTCTTTACTGCCTTTCGCAGGATAAACATCAGCAGTAAGGCAAGCCCGAAGCCAAATAGCGGAGAAATAAGCAGGGAGAGCCCGACATCTATGACCTTCTGCCAGTTTAACGCCACGGCATGGCTGCCGGGCAACAGCATGAATGCCAGTCCAACCCCGAAGATGGAACCGAGAAGCGTATGGGAACTGCTACAGGGAATCCCAATATACCAGGTTGCCAGGTTCCATATAATTGCCGTAATGATCAGGGAGGCAATCATGGAGATGTTGTGAAGCAAATTCTGGTCGATTAATACTTCCATCGGCAGAAGGTTGACAATCCCCATGGCTACTGCAATACCACCCACATTGACACCGATGAAATTCCATAATCCCGACCAGATCACCGCCGTGGTTGGCTTTAATGAATGGGTGTAGATGACCGTTGCCACGGCATTTGCCGTATCATGAAACCCGTTGATGAACTCAAACGCAGCAGCAGCAAGAAGACATATCAGCAGCAGTAGGGTATAGGAGGTGTCGAGACCAAACATGGTAAAAACGTTAGTGGATGCTATAGCCGATCAACGGGATCGAAGGCGGAAAATTAGCAAGAAAATCCCGACCGGCAAGAGATTGTTAAAAATTATGTATAAGTATTGTGGTTGATCCCCCTGCTCTTGTCGATCAGCCGGAACCCCTTTTCCAGTAAAAACGGGGTGGTGATCGTGGTCAGCAGGGCCATCAGCACCAGGATGGAAAATACGGGGACATCAATGAACCCCTTTGCCAGCGCAATATTGGCAATGACCAGTTCCATGATCCCCCTGGCATTCAGCCCCAAACCCAGGGTTACCGATTTGCTGCGGTTTAACCCGGCGAGCCGCCCGCCAATGTAACCCCCGAAGATCTTGCTGAAAAACGAGGCAACCAGGACGACCAGGAGCAAACTCCAGTTGTTCAGCGACTGGATATTAAAGGCAATCCCCATGGTGGCAAAAAATATCGGGGCAAGGAAACCCATGGTGATGCCTGAGATGCTGCGCTGAACCCGCTCAAAATCACGGTTGGCAAACATGCTGCGGGGAATGAGGATCGCACCGAAAAAGGCCCCGACCACAAAGTGCAGCCCAAGCAGCTCGGCAATACTCGAAAATATCAGTACGAAAAGGATCACAAAGGCAAACAGCGACTCTTTCCCCCGGAGGTACCTGAAAAATTTATGGACCCGAGGGTTGACCACGTTTACCTTGCGCTTGGCAAGTTTGAAAAATTTGTAGGCAATTGTCAGGATTGCCGTGAACACGCACAGTTTCAGGATGGTAAACAGGACCGACAGGGTCAGATCCTCGATATTCTTGGTCGAATCGTTAAAGTCGAGGATGACCCCCAGCACCAGCAGCGCCACGATGTCGTTGAAGATGGCGGCCGATATGATGCGCTGCCCGACATCGGTGTTGAGCCTGCCAAGGTCCATCAGGATGCGGATACTCACCGGCAGGGCCGTGATGGCGATACATAATCCCAGGAAAATGGTAAAGGTGTTGGAGAAATGATAGATCAACCCGATGGCGATACCGCTGGCCATCGGCACCAGGAACCCGAGCAGGGCAATCCACAGGTTCCTGCCCCTGATAGCGTTCCGGATCTCTTCCACCTCGATCTCCATCCCTGCCAGCACGATCAGCATGAACACCCCCAGCTCGGCAATGACTTTTATCTCTCCCGGGGCGGGAATGATGTTCAGCAGGGAGGGGCCCAGGATGACGCCGGCAATGACCTCGCCGATCATCGATGGCATCCGGAACCGTTCTGCCAGTTCCCCCATCAGTTTGGCGGACAGCAACAAGATCAGCAGGTTAACAATGAAAGGAAGCTGGTAGTGTACTAAATGGGACATATTTGCCTGAATTCCTTGATGCTGATGCAAATGTAATGTCTTTTACAATACGCCCGGAAAAAGGTTGCAACCACCAGGGGCTTTGTCCATTAAATATTACCTTTGCAACAATGGATCTTACATCTGTCTTACAAATCGGCCCCTTCCAGACAAGCTGTATCGAACTGATCGCGGTCGCATTCGGCCTGGTCTGCGTCTGGTGCATGAAAAAGGAGAGCGTGCTGGCATTCCCCCTCGGTATTGTCAATGTGCTGATCTATGTCTATATTTTCTTTGCCTCAAAACTCTACGCAAACGCGGCGATCAATGGTTTCTTCTTCGTGATGAGCGCCTATGGCTGGTACACCTGGACCCGCAGGGACAGCCATGACAAGACCATAAAAATTTCGAGGTGTTCCCCGGCCGAAATGGCTTGGAACAGCCTTGCCATCCTGCTCTTTTTTGTCATTATCAGGATCGTCCTGGTACGGTACACCACCAGCCCGATCCCCACCTGGGATGCGCTGACCACAGCCGTTTACATGGTGGCCCAGTGGCTGCTGTCGCGGAAGAAGATCGAAAACTGGATCCTCTGGATCGCGGCCGATTCGGCAATGATCGGGATTTGTGCATGGGAGGGGCTCTACTTCAGCAGTTTCCAGTACCTCGTTTTTACCGTGATTGCCCTTCTTGGATACCGTGAATGGAAAACAAAACTGATACAATGATCCCCAGGATTGCGGTTACCGGCCCCGAATCCACGGGGAAATCAGTGCTCGCCGAACTGCTGGCCGCGCGTTACCACACGGTGTGGGTCCCCGAGTATGCCCGCGAATACCTCGACAGGCTCGGACATCCCTATGGAAAGGATGATATTGCCCTGATTGCACGCGGACAGCTTGCCCTGGAGGCCATCCAAATGGAAAAGGCCAGCACCTACCTGTTTTGCGATACGGAAGTACTGGTGACCAAGATATGGAGCGAGGTGAAGTACAAGTGGTGTGATCCCTGGATACTGGATGCCGTTGAAAACCACCGGTATGACCTGTACCTGCTGTGCGACATCGATCTTCCCTGGCAATACGACCCCCTGCGCGAACATCCCGGCCAGCGGCAGTTCCTTTTTGACCTCTATTACCATGAACTCTCCGCGCGAAAGTTCCCCTTCGCCGTGGTTCGCGGGACCGGGGAGGCCCGGTTGAAAAATGCGGTGGAGATTATTGAACAGTTTAACTTTGCAGGAAAATAAATGGACGTTAAGTTCCATTAACCTTAACCCAAACATGCCTGAAATGGAGAGAAAGATCAGGGTGCTTTTTTTGCCAAAATGGTATCCCCACCGTTACGACCCGATGCCGGGACTCTTTATCTGCCGGCAGGCGGAGGCCATAACCCCATTTTGCGATGTGGCGGTGATCTATGTTCATCCCGATCCCGACTGCCCGAACCAGTATGAGGCTGAGTTCAGCGAGGAGAACCAGGTGCGGGTGCTGAGGGTCTATTATAAGACGAAAGGTGGTAATCCTGGATTTTTTGGCAAGGCGATTAACCTGTGGAGGTTCTACAGGGCGAATTTAAAGGCGATCCACAGCATACGCCAGTTTGAACCCGACCTGATCCATGCCCACGTGCTTACGCGGATGGGGCTGATAGGCTGGAAGGTAAGCCGCAGGCAGCATATCCCGCTGGTCATCTCGGAACACTGGTCGCGGTATTTCCCTGCGAACAATTCCTACCAGGGATGGCTCCGGAAACTGCTTACCACGTTCGTCGCGAAGCGGGCAGGCGCCATGGTGGCCGTCTCCGCCGAATTAAGGGATGCCATGAAGCGGTGCAACCTTGTCAATCCCGAGTTTTATGTAATTCCCAACGTGGTTGACACGGCGATCTTTCAGCCGGTGTACACAATTCAGGACGATCATGTCAAAACCATCGTTCATATCTCCTGCTTCGAGGATAAGTCGAAAAATATTTCGGGATTTCTTCGTTCGGTAAAGGCGCTCTCCCTGTTACGCCAGGATTTCCGGTGCATGATGGTGGGCGAGGGCCCCGAATGGATGGCGATGATGGAATACGCAGGGCACCTGGAGCTTTACGATTCCGTGGTCTTTTTTACCGGCGTTAAATCCGGCGAGGAGCTGGCCGGTATCCTGGGCGGGGCCGATTTCTCGGTCCTTTCGAGCCGGTATGAAACCTTTGGCACCGTGGTGATCGAAAGCCTTGCCTGCGGGGTCCCGGTGGTCGCCACCTCCGTGGGTGTTGCCGCTGCCATCATCAATGAAGATAACGGATTGCTCGTTCCTCCCGGCGATGAGCCGGCCATGACAACAGCGCTCAATATCATGGTTGACCGTTGCCGTGCGTATGATCGCAGGTTGATCCGGTCGGCCGTGGAGGGTAAATACGATCCTGAGTCAGTTGGCACCCGGCTGCTGGAGGTTTACCGCAAGGTCCTGAATAAAAAAAATTGAAACAGCCCTCTCCCGCATGCAGCCGAGCCAAGAAATAGTAAAGTCATCCTCCCTGCGTTTTGGGGTCATGTGCAGCGGGGCTGTTTTCCAGCGCTGGCAGGCCGATGCGCTGCTCGAACTGATGGCCAAAGGGCACCGGCCCGTATTGCTGATAACCGATCCGCGGAGGCCTCCCCGGGGCTCCAGGATTAAAAGCCTGCTGAAACGGGACTGGAGGGTGTTCCTCTTTACCTTTCTCGAAAACAGGTTGTTTAAACCCGCCGCCCGCAAGCCGGCTGACCTAAGCAGTGAGATGCCGGGGATACAACGGCTGGAATGCCGTGTGAGGCTGCAGGGATTTTCCGAATATTTCGAAGAGCAGGATATTGATATCATCAGGAACTATAAACTTGATTTTATCCTTCGGTTCGGATTCAACATCATCCGCGGGGATATTTTAACTGCTGCCCGTTGTGGCGTCTGGTCTTTTCATCACGGCGACGAAGTCAAATACCGCGGCGGACCCGCCGGTTTCTGGGAGATCTTCAACGGCGATCCTGTCAATGGCGCGATCCTGCAGCAGCTTACCGGTAAACTCGACGGGGGGATCATCCTGAAAAAGGGATACCTGAAAACCATTGGCCATTCTTACAAGGGTAATCTTGAGCAGCTTCTTTCCGTCAGCTCATCCTGGCCGGCAATGGTAGCCGATATGATCGCCGCCAAAACCGCGACCCCCTTCCTGAAAAGTGAAACCAGCGCTCCGGTTTATAAACTTCCCGGGAACGGGAATATGGTTTTGTTCCTGTTAAAACTTTTCCGGAACAAGGTTGCCTTTCATTATGCCGGTCTCTTCCGGTCGGAGGACTGGAATATCGGTATTGTTGATCATCCCTTGCCTGATATCGCCCTTGGCAATGTGATCCTTAAAAGTGGCGACATCCGCTGGTTCCGGGGCATTCCAAAAGGCACCTACCTGGCCGACCCCTCGGGCTTCACCAATCGTGACAACCTTCATATCCTCGCGGAGAACTTCAGCTATGCCGGGGGTAAAGCCATCATCTCAGAGTTTGTCATATCAGGTGGCAATGAAATAGCTGCCCCGCCCAACGCGGGTGAATCCAACTTATTCCAGCCTGGTCTACCGATACATTCCTCACCCACTTGTGCGATCGACAACGGTTTTCACCTTTCCTATCCCTTTGTCGTCGAACATGACGGTGAAGTTTACTGCGTGCCGGAATCGTACCAGTCGGGGATCATCGCGCTGTATCGCCGTGACAGGGCGACAGGAAGCTTTCCCGTTGACAGTGTCCTCCTCGGCAACGTACAGGCCGTCGACCCGACACTTTTCTTTCATGAAGGCCTCTGGTGGCTCTCCTTTACCATGAAAGAGCACTCAAATTCACATCTTTGCCTTTACTATGCAACGGATATAAAGGGCCCGTACCAGCCCCATGCATGCAACCCTGTGAAGATCGATGTAAGGTCGGCCCGTCCCGCCGGTACTCCCTTTATGCACAAAGGTATGCTCTACCGTCCCGCGCAGGATTGTTCGGAAACCTACGGTGGCCGCACCGTCATCAACAAGATCGTCGTTTTGACAGCCGGCCAGTTTCTCGAGGAGCAGGTAAACGTGGTAGAGCCGGTCCCCGATACCGCCTGGAACAAGGGGCTGCATACTTTGTCGGCCGTCGGCACGTTTACAGTCCTGGATGGCAAACGATACAGGTTTAACCGCCATTTTTTCATAAGCCAGTTGCGCAGCA
Source organism: Bacteroidota bacterium (assembly GCA_037133475.1). GTDB lineage: Bacteria > Bacteroidota > Bacteroidia > Bacteroidales > FEN-979 > CAIVAT01. The sequence goes on along the minus strand of JBAXOB010000021.1, from coordinate 58,423 downwards.
AGCTGATTACAAGGAGACCTCAGGATGTTTAAAAAGGTCATGGGAACCATCGGTACGAAGCTGCTGACGGCGGTAATCGCTGTTGGCACCTGGATACTCAATGCCCATTACCTGGGTCCTGAGAACCTGGGAACGATCAGCCTGATCATCTTCTCCGTGGCCATCATCCAGCTCTTTACCAATTTCGTGGCCGGTGCGGCGCTGATCTATATGACCCCCCGGACGGGGATTTACAAACTCTTCATCCCGGCCTATATCTGGACCCTTTTCATCACCCTGGCCAGCGCTTTCCTGATGCTGGCCATCGGCAAGGCCTTTCCCATCATCGAGATGATACCCTCGGGCTATTTCATTCCCGTGATCGTCCTGGCCCTGGTCATGTCCTTTACCTCGGTTCACTACATGCTCCTGCTGGGCCTTGAAAAGGTCAATACCTTCAATCTCATCAGCCTGGTGCAAAGCATCCTGCTGTTTCTCATCCTGCTGCTGATCCTGTTTGGCATACGCAGGTTCGATGTAATGAGCTATTACTGGCCCATCCTTATTTCCTATGGGGTGGCACTCCTATTCAGCCTTGCAAAGCTGTTTCCCTCCTTTAAAAAGGTGCCATTGACCAACATGAAGGAGTTGCTGGGAGAGATATTCCGCTTCGGGACCTACGTCCAGTTTGCAAACCTGTTCCAGACGATGAACTACAGGCTCAGCCTGAAGTTCGTGGATTATTTTTCAGGCAGGGCGGCGGTCGGCATCCTGTCGCTGGGGATGCAGCTGGCAGAAGGGCTATGGCTGATCAGCCGGAGCCTGGGCACCGTGCAGTATTCACGGCTTTCGAACGAGATGAATTTTGATTATTCGGCGCGACTGACCCTGACTTTCGCCAAGATTGCCTGGGCCGTCACGGCCATTGCCATGGCGCTGATGCTGCTGATCCCCAGGTTTGTCTTCACGATGATCTTCTCGCCCCGTTTCGGCGATGTAAAGCTGGTCATCGCCTCCCTGTCGTTCGGCATCGTGGCGCTGAGCGTGTCGATGATCTTCAGCGGTTTCTTTTCAGCTATCAACAAGCCCTTTCACAACACCATCAGTTCCGCCATCGGGCTGGTATTTACCATCGGGCTGGGGTTGATCCTGATCCCCGCGTACGGGATCATGGGGGCCGGTATTGCCGCAACCTTTTCCTACACTGCCCTGACCCTGTATCAATTCGTCATCTTCTCACGGATGACGAAGATCGGTTTGCGCGATTTCCTGCTCACGAAGGCGGAGATCAGCCTGCTGGCGGGGGAGTTGAAGAAAATCGCAAAGCGCAGCCGATAACCCGGCGCGCCTATTCTCCTATGAAAACAGGTTTGCGCTTCTCGTAGAAGGCCTTGATGCCCTCCAGGTAGTCGTTGCTGGTACCGGCGATGCGGCGGAGCATGTCGATATGTTCGAAGGTCTGGGGCGTCATCGGCAGGGCATTCCCTAAAATGTTGAGTTGCTCCTTGATCACCTGGATGCTCAGCGGTGAGTTGGCGATGATCTTGTTGGCCAGGCGGATGGTGAAGTTTTCAAGGTCGCCGGCGTCGACAAGGTGGTTGATGATCCCCAGCGCCAGGGCCTTTTCCGCGCTGATCGGTTCGGCGGTGAAAAACATCTCCTTCACGATATGGGAGCCGATGATGTCCTGGAACTGTAAGATCCCGGAGGTGTTGTAGGGCACGCCGATCTTGGCAGGGGTGATGGCCAGGCAGGTGTCTTTGGTGCCGATCACCATGTCGCATACAAAGGCGACGTTGCAGGCCCCTCCCCAGATGCTTCCCTCGGCCATGGCGATGACCGGTACCGGGATGCCCTGGATGGCACGGATCACCTTCTGCAGCGGGTTGTCGTAGGCCAGCGGGTCACTGCCGTCGCGGGGGAGTTCGTCGATAAAGAATCCCGACGACCACACCTTCATCCCCCTGTTGGCACGGATGATCACAACCCTCGCCTTTTCTTCCTTCAGCGACTTGAGCGCCTGCAGCAATTCCGTCAGCAGGTCGATGCTCAGCGCGTTCTTTTTTGCATCGTGATTCAGGGTGATCCACCCGATCTGATCCTTTAGTTCCTTTAATACCAGTGTCATATGATTTTGTCTGTTAATATTTTAGCAGTTTGCAAAGTAAGTCATTTCCTGCGACCTGTGGATAACTTAATTGTAAATTTTCAGGGAATCATACAGTGTTTACAGGCCTTTCCTCTATCTTTGCCGGGTAATACGGGATGGAATAATGAGTAACGTGGAAACATATACCGAAGACAGTATCCGCTCGCTGGAGTGGAGTGAACATATACGACTGCGACCCGGGATGTACATCGGAAAACTGGGCGACGGCTCCTCTCCCGACGACGGTATTTATGTGCTGATCAAGGAGATCCTTGACAATTCAATCGATGAATTCGTGATGAATTACGGGAAAACCATCGAGGTCACCATCAAGGATCAGCAGGTATGCGTTCGTGATTACGGGCGCGGAATCCCGCTGGGAAAACTGGTTGAATGCGTCTCCAAGATCAACACCGGGGCCAAGTACGATTCCAAGGTCTTTAAAAAGGCTGTCGGGCTGAACGGGGTGGGCTCAAAAGCGGTCAATGCCCTCTCCTCCTTTTTCAAGGTACAGGCCATCCGCGAAGGCAGGACCCGCATCGTGGAGTTCCACCGGGGCGATGTGGTGACCGATGAGCCCGAAAAGCCCGTGGAGATGAGGTCAGGCACCATCATCACCTTTGTTCCCGACGAGGATATCTTTGGCAAATACCACTACATCCCCGAATATGTGCAGAAGATGTTGTGGAACTACGTTTTCCTCAACAACGGGCTGACCATCATCTTCAACGGCGAGCGGTTTCATGCCCAGAACGGACTGCTCGACCTGCTCAACAGCTATATCGACACACCGGTAATTTATCCCATCATCCATCTTCGCGACGGCGATTTTGAGTGCGCCTTCACCCACTGCGAGGTTTATGGAGAGGAGTATTACACTTTTGTCAACGGTCAGCATACCACGCAGGGGGGGACCCACCAGGCCGCCTTCCGCGAAGCGCTGGTAAAGACCATCCGCGAGTTTTACAAGAAGGATTTTGATACCAACGATATCAAGGCTTCGCTAATCGCCGCCCTCAGCATCAAGGTTCAGGATCCCGTGTTTGAATCGCAGACCAAGACCAAACTCGGGTCGGTGCATGTCGAACCCGACGGGATCACCATCAGGAACTATGTCATGGACATTGTCAAAAAACAGCTTGACAATTTCCTGCATATGAATCCCGATACGGCCGAAGCCCTGCTGCGCAAGATCATGCAGAGCGAGAAAGAGCGGAAGGAGTGGGCCAACATCAAGAAGATCGCCAAGGAGAGCGTTAAAAAGGTCAGCCTGCACAACAAGAAACTGCGCGATTGCCGCATCCATTATAACAATACCGACGACCGCCGTTACGAATCGACCATCTTCATCACCGAGGGCGACTCTGCCAGCGGCTCGATCACCAAGGCCAGGGATGTCAACACCCAGGCGGTATTCAGCCTGAAGGGAAAGCCCCTTAACTGTTTTGGGCTGAGCAAGCGGGTTGTCTATGAAAACGAGGAGTTCAACCTCCTGCAGGCGGCCCTGAATTTGGAGGAGGGGCTCGAAAACCTGCGCTATAATTATGTGGTGGTGGCCACCGATGCCGATGTGGATGGCATGCATATCAGGCTGTTGCTGCTTACCTTCTTCCTGCAGTTCTATCCCGACCTGGTGCGCAACGGGCATCTCTATATTCTCCAAACCCCGCTGTTCAGGGTCCGAAACAAGCAGAAGACCTTTTACTGCTATTCGCAGCAGGAGAAGCTCTCGGCCATGGAAAAGTGCGGTGTCAATCCCGAGATCACCCGCTTTAAGGGACTTGGAGAAATCTCTCCCGATGAATTCAAATATTTTATTGCCAAGGATATCCGTCTCGACCCTGTCATCCTTACCCGCGAATCGGCCGTGCTGGATGTGCTTACCTTCTATATGGGCAAAAACACGCTGGAACGGCAGAATTTTATCATCGACAACCTGAGGGTTGAAGCCGACATCGTGGAGGAACCCGAGGCTGTGCCTGCTTAATCGCGTCGTTTCAGCGGCCAGAGCGTCGAGGAAAACTTCATATTCGTTTCGCGGCGTTTGATCAGGTCCTGCAATTCAAAAAGCATGTCGGGGTTGACCTGTTCCGCCATCGGAACCACCCATTTCTTTGTGTCGGCGATCATATTTTTAATGTATTCCTTGTCAAAGATGTCGGGATGGAGATCAGTGAGGTTGCTGATGCGGTCGGCGCATTTGAGCACTTTGGCCAGCGTTGAGCCCTGCGTCAGTATCCTTTTCAGAAAGGCCTCCTTCGTTTCCGGTTTCTGGCGCGTAACCTCCAGCACCAGCGCCAGTACACCGGGCCCGTCGTGGTCGATCCCCCTGATATCCTCATGGGTGGTGTTCTTTACATCTTCTATCAAATCATGAATGACCGAAGCCTTGAGCAGCACCGCATCGGTATAATGATAATCGATCAGGATCGCAAAGGTGGCAAATGCATGGCGAAACTGGTTGCCACCCACATACCGTTTTACGCCTCGCAGGGCCGTAGCCTTCTGCAGGTAAGGTGCAATGACCATATTGGCCAGCAGGTCTTTCTCAAAATTTTCCATATAGTGTTTGAAATGAATTTCCCAGGTTATCAGTGATATCGCTGGCAACCAGTGCCTCAAATCCTTTGGCGGAGACGGCGATATCGCCCGCAAGGCCATGTAAATATACGCCGAGCAGGCAGCTTTCCAGCGAAGAATATCCCTGGGCCATGAGCCCTGCAATGATCCCTGTCAGCACGTCGCCGCTGCCGCCTGTTGCCATGCCGGGATTACCTGTAGTATTGAAGAAACAGCGGCCGTCGGGGGTGGTAATGGCGGTATGGGCTCCTTTTAAAACCACATAACACCCGAATTTATAGGAAAAGTCGCGTTGCCGCTGGTTCCGGTCAAAGTCATCGCTGCTCTTCCCTGCCAGCCGTTCAAATTCTTTGGGATGAGGGGTGAAAACCGAGTTTTTCGGGATAAACCCCATCCAGGTCCTGTTTTCAGCTATCAGGTTGATGGCATCCGCGTCGAAGATCAGCGGGAGCGTCGACTCCTGTATCAATATTTTCAGCGCCTGGGCAGTCGCATCGGAGGTGCCGATCCCGGGGCCGATGGCGATGGAACTGTAATTACCCAATGGCGGAACTGCCGTAAAAACATCAGGATTTTCGCCAATCACAAGCATGGCTTCGGGAACGGCGGTCTGTAAAATAGCCGTACCCGACTTAGGAACGCAAACGGTAACCAGTCCGGGCCCTGAACGCAGGCATGACCGCGCTGCCAGGACGGCAGCCCCCATTTTCCCGGTTGCGCCGCAAATCAGCAGGGTATGTCCGAAGATGCCTTTGTGAGCATATTTGTTTCGTTTTTTCAGCAACGGCATCACGTCGCTTTTCTCCACCATGAAGTTCCTCACCGCCGCCGAATCGATAAACTCCTGCATCAGCCCGATATCCAAAAGCTGCCAGTCGCCGGCAAAGGGATCGTTTTCGGGAAAGAAAAAGGCCAGTTTGGGCGGTGAAAAGGTGAGGGTGTAGTCGGCACGGATTACCGCCCTGTTGCTTCCCGGCAGGGTAGTGGTGTCGCAGAAGAGCCCTGAGGGGACATCAATGGCCACCACCAGCGCACCGCTGGCGTTGATATGACCTATCACATCTGCCATCAGTCCCTCAACCGGCCGGGCCAGGCCACTGCCGAAAAGGGCGTCGAGGATGACATCATCCTCCGACAGGGATGGTAATTCATCGGCCTGTTGCACCAGGGTGCATCCGTGAATCGGCGTGCTGGCGGGTATCTGTAAACGCTCAAAATTGATCCGGCAGCTCTCCGACATCTTCCCTGGCAGGGCAAAGGTAAATACCTTCACACGGTATCCTGCGCCTGACATCATCCTGGCGATGGCCAGCCCGTCGCCGCCATTGTTGCCCGGGCCGCAAAATACCGCGATCTTCCGGTTTATTGAGATGTTTGTTTGCAGCCACTCAAAACAGCGGCCTGAAGCCCGTTCCATCAGGTCAATATCGGCGATGGGTTCGTGCCTGATGGTGTAGGCATCGGCCTCCCGGACCAGGGATGTTGAAAGGATCTTCATAGGCGTGAAACCTCTTCTGAACAAAGAGGTAAAGGTACGTGAATTAACCGGAATTACAAAACCGGGAAGGTGACCGGCCAAAAGCGGGGCAGTCTCTTCCGGCATCGCGCCGGCCGACACCTGGCGGCAATTGTTGTGCCGATGATGTCAGTAATAAACCGGGTGAACCTTGAATTGCCCGAGCGTATTGTATTCCAGGGCAGGGGCAGGGATTTTGATAAAACCGAGGACACTGAAAATTCCCTTCAGCAGTTTTGACTTTGTAGGAATCCTGCTCAGGTCCACATCGGCCGACAGGAAGAACTTCCGGTACCGGGGAAATTCGGGGATGGGTTTCCCGTTCTTTGAATCGCTGTTGCTGAAGGCGCCGGTCATTCCTTCGGCGCCATATCCAACGGCTATATTCAGCCATTTCGGGAACCTGGCCCCCTTATGGAGGAAGGAGGCGATGTTCCCCGAAATCCAGTAAGAATGGCCGTTGTAATCCTTGATCATGTTCTGGATCAGGTTATCCCCCAGCAGGTCGGGGCGGTATTGGGCGTATTGGGTCTGGTGAAATGAGTATTTCAGGGTGAACCGTTGTTCATGCCATGCCAGCTGCTGCCCGATAAATGCGGCACAGCCAAGGGTGTTGGCGGTGAAGTCGCCCAATGAGAATCCCCATTCCGACGAAAACCCGTCCAGGATCTCGATATTGAGCATGTAAGCAAAGCCAAGCAGTCCTCCGAACCAGGCTGCACCCTTTTCACCCACCCCGGCCCAACGGTAGGAGGAGTATCCGATGCTGGTGATATAGTAGGCGGTAATGGCATGCCCGCATTTATCAACCTGCATCCATTCGCCGTTATCATTAAAAAAGTGGAAACCCGATTGGGGATAATCTTTGTACCAGGCGAAATACAGTCCCGAAAGAGATGCTGTATAAAGGGTTCCCTCAGCTATTATAACTCCCGTGAGCCGTCCTTTATGAATAACCGTAGTGTCGGGATTCGCCTGTATTGGTGCCTGGGCGGAAATTGCCCCTGCCCAGCCAAGGCAGAAAATAATTAACAGGGCTACCAGCCAGGCTGCCGGAAGGGCGGTTATGTTTTTCATTTGATCTTCATCTTATCCAGGGCCTTCTGATACCGCCGGGCATTCCGGTTGTGCTCATCCAGCGTGGACGCGAAATTATGCGAACCCGAGAAATCCTCCTTTGCGCAAAAATAGAGATAGGAATGGCTGGTTGCGTGAAGAACCGCATCAACCGAGGCGACGGAGGGCAGGCAGATAGGCCCGGGAGGCAGGCCGGTGTGCATGTAGGTATTATAGGGTGAGTTCAACTGTGTGTGAACCTTCAGCACCCGCCTGATGGTGAAATCATGCCAGGCATAAACGACCGTGGGGTCGGCCTGCAACGGGATGTTGTGCTTCAGCCGGTTGATGTAAACCCCGGCAATGACGGGCTTCTCATCGTTTTTATTGCTCTCCTTTTCAACGATCGACGCCATGGTGACAACCTGGGCAATGGTCATCTGCAGCGAATCGGCCTTGTGCCTTCTGCCGGATGTCCAGAACCGCTTAAACTCGCTTTCCATGCGGGTTAACAGCTGATCTCCTGAAGTATTCCAGAAAAACTCATAGGTGTTGGGAACGAACAACATCAGCAGGGTTGCGGGAGTCGCCCCGAACCTTGTCAGCATGGCAGGGTCGCTGAACAAATGCATCAGGTGGGCAGAATCCACCTCCAGACGCCGTCCAAGCGACCCGGCAAGCTCCCCGCTATTTCTCACCCCCTGGATGGTGATTCTCAGCGATTCCTGTTTCCCTGACCGTAACATGTTCAGGAGCGCGTTGTTGTGCATGCCATCTTCCAGCAGGTAACGGCCGGGCCTGATCTTATCAGGGTAATGTTTCCTCCGGGCCAGCCATTCGAATTCGCGGGGATGAACCAGGTATCCCGACTTTACCAGTGAATCCCTGACCGCGTTAAATCCTGAACCCGTGTGGACATAGAAATAACATTTATGCCGGCCATGCAAGTCTATCACCGGCCTTGTCGTTGAGATGTAAAGCCGCAGGAGGGATGCAGCCAGGATCAGCAGCATTGCCCCGGCCAGGATAAAGGGCATCAGGTCGCCCCAAAGGGAACGTCCGGGGTTGTTGCGGTATGGGGCAAGAAACTTATGCATCATGATTGATCAGTTGAAACATCCACTCATCTTTCCATTTTCCACCCTCCCCGATCCACTCCTTTTTGATGCCGCACCGCTCAAAACCGGCGTTTTGAAAAAGATGCAGGCTGTGCAGGTTGTCGGGGGCGATGTTGCAATAGATCTGGTGCAGGTGCAGGGCCGAAAACACATAACGGATCAGGATCTGCAACGCTTCAGCGGCGAAGCCCCTCTGGCGGAAAGGCTCACGGACCAGGATCCCGGCTCCCACCCGCAGGTGAAACGGATCGAAATCAAAAAGGTCGATGGTTCCCACCGCCTGCTCAGCAGCATCAGCACCGGGAATAACGATCATCAGCCGCAACTGCCTTGCAGCAAACAGGTCATTTTGCGCATTTAATATATATTCCTCCAGCTGGAATTTTGAAAAGGGGGTGAGGGTGTTGCTGACATCCCATATGGAGGTGTCATTTTCCCATTCATACAGCACCCCGACATCTCCCGGCTCAAGGGCACGCAACCTGATATTAGGTCCTGTCAGCAAATCCTTCATCATTGTTTCAACTTTGCGCTGCCGGTGACTTCCGGGAGCTGGATTTTGCAATCTAACGCAGGAATTCCCCCTGGAAAACCTGCAGGGCCGGCCCCTCCAGCCATACATCCGAAAAACTTAATCCGGACTGTCTGAAACTGACCCGGAGATTCCCTCCCAACGTTTTAATCTGATAAAATTCGCGGTTTCCGGGGGTCAGGTATGCTGCAATAATGGCTGCCGCGGTTACCCCCGTTCCACAGGATAGGGTCTCGCCTTCGACACCCCGTTCGTAGGTCCTGACAAATAAACCATCCTCCCCGGATTCAACAAAATCAACATTAACCCCATCCGGGGCAAACCGGTCGTCATTCCGTAAGGCGCGGCCTGCGCTGGATACGTCAATCCCGGCAACATCATGGGTGAAAACCACAAAATGGGGAGACCCGGTATTCAACAGGTAACCATCTTCAAAGAGGATCTCCAGCCGGGTATCCTTCATTTTCAGCCGGTATACCGGATCTGTGAATTCAGCTTCATGACTTCCGTCAACGGCCCAAAACCGGGCCCTCGTATCGATAAGCGCGAGATGCCTTGCAAAGGCTGTCATGCACCGGCCGCCATTACCGCACATGGTACTTTCCTTCCCGTCGGAGTTGAAATAGCGCATGGCAAAATCAAAACCGGCCATATCCCCGAGCAGCATCAGCCCGTCGGCCCCGATCCCGGTATGTCGGTCACAAAGCCCGGAGATCTCGCTTTCAGCAGGTTCCCATTGGATCGTACGGTTGTCAATGATGATAAAATCATTGCCGGTTCCCTGATATTTAAAAAACTGGATTTTCATATTTCTTACGCATACAAAGTTAAGGAAAAGCAATTAATTTACTAATTTTGCAGGCCGATGATACCTGCGATTTCCCGATATATTTTCATTATCATATTGTTAGGGTGTGGAAGTTTTTCCATAGCCCAGGAAAGGCCGGAGCGGTTGGTCCATGATTCGCTTACTACGATCAGCGATTGTCCCCAGAAAGATATTTTCGACGTAATTTCCAAAAAGAAGGTCATCGATCCTGAAATCCCTTCGCAGAAGGTGCGGGCGATCGTTCTTCCCCTGATCGGGTTTTCCCCTACGACAAGGTTCCAGTTCGGGGCGGGGGCCTCCCTATCCTGGCCGATAGGCCACAACCCGGCCACCAAACTTTCGGCAGGAGCCACGCAATTGCTCTGGACCACCAACAAGCAGCTTATCTTCCTGGTCCGAAGCAACATGTTCCTCGACAGGAATAAATGGTTCATCCAGACCGACTGGCGCTGGTACATTTTCAGGCTGCCCACATACGGGTTGGGTACCGGGCCAAAGGCGTATAATCCGGAAACGCCCGTTGATCCTGCGAATGAGGAGAGTTACGACAACAATGGCCGCTACCCGATGCGCTATAACTGGATCCGGCTGCACAACATCCTCTTCAGGGAGGTGGCAACTCATTTCTTTGCAGGGGCCGGTTACCATTTTGACCATTATTATGATATCCATGATGATTTTCTCAATCTCGACCCTGCCCATTATGTCATGACCCCCCACTACGCCTATTCGCTGCTGCATAAATTCAACCCGGCACACTATACCACCTCGGGGATCAGCCTTAACTTTGCCTACGATTCGCGCGACAACATCATCAATGCCTACAAGGGCATCTATATCAATGTTAACTACCTGTCAAACTTCACATTCCTCGGCAGCAACAGCAACGGATCCCGCCTGTGGACTGAATTCCGCACCTATATCGGACTATCACCCCAGGTTCCCCGGCACGTGCTGGCTTTCTGGGTTTACGGTTGTTACAAGGTGTCGGGTGACCTGCCCTACCTGAACCTGATGTCGAACGGATTTGACCAGATGAACTCCTCGGGAAGAGGCTATGCACAGGGACGGTGGCGCGGGGAGGATTTTATGTATGGAGAGATGGAATACCGCTTCCCGATTTCCACCTGCAGCCGTATCGTCGGAGGGGTGCTCTTTGCCAATGTCGCCACCGCGTCGAGCCACGACGCACACGTTCCCCTGTTTGGCTATTTTAAACCCGGGGCCGGCTTCGGCTTCCGCATCATGGTGGGAAAACACGACCGCACCAATATCCTTATCGATTTTGGCCTCGGCCAGTTTTCACAGGGATTCTACCTGCAGGCGCAGGAGATTTTTTAATGCAGGAATGCGGGAATGCAGGAATGCGGGAATGCGGGAATGCGGGAATGCAGACAATGCAAAGAATGCAGGAATGCAGGAATGCAGGAATTCAAATAATGCAGGAATTCAAATAATGCAGGAATGCGGGCAAGGAAAAAAATGCAAACAAAGGGGGGGCGGGTAGGTTAAATACAGGGTTTGCGCATGGGGTAGGAGGATTGGTCGGGAGGTGGCTGGCGGGGATGGAGATGGGTTTGGCTGACTGGAAAATATATGGAAAGATGTTAAATGGTGATCCGCGGGTTTATGAGGTTCTGGAAAAACTGGGCATCGGGTATGAATATTTTGCCCATCCGCCGGCGCCGACGATTGAGGAGGCCCGGAAATACTGGAAAGATATCGATGCGACGCATTGCAAGAACCTGTTTTTCAGGAACCATAAGGGAAACCGCCATTACCTTGTTATCCTCGAACATTCGCACGACCTGGTGATCCGCGACCTGGAACAACGCCTGAAACAGGGGAAACTCTCCTTCGCCTCAGGCGACAGGATGCAGCGGTACCTGGGACTCTCCCCCGGATCGGTCTCCCCCTTCGGACTGATTCACGATACCGGCCGGCATATCCACCTGTTTATCGACAGGAATCTTAAAAATTCAGCAAAATTAAGTTTCCACCCCTGCCTGAATACAGCCTCCCTGGTGGTTTCATTTGCCGGTTTTGAAAAATTCCTTATTTTTACAGGCAATACCTTTGATTATATTGAATTATACTGAGGTTTCTGCTGCTGCAAAAGAATATTGCCCGGCTATTACAGGTCAATCCTGCTTACCTTGCAGTAACCGTTCATTGCCAGCTGATCACAATCGTTCATTCGTCGGGATTTTCCCGTGCTCTGTCGATTTGTTGTTTGGTGCGCTGTTAAATCGGGATACTTTTGCTTCATCAGAAATTAACACCCTAAAATCTCACCGCCATGGAACCGAACGAAGTTAAAAACTACGATGGTCAGCAAAGGAAGAAATATGCGCTCGGCATCATCATCATTATTGCAGGCCTCCTGTTACTTATTGAAAAGACGGGAATTTTACCGTTTGAAATTCATCATATCATCTTTTCCTGGCAGATGCTTCTCATCGCCATCGGGATTGTCAGTTTTTTCAGCAGCGAAAGCCGCACCCCGGGAACCATTCTCATCCTGATCGGCACTGTTTTCATCATCCCCCGGATTTTCGAAGTATCCTTTAACATAACCCATATGTTCTGGCCGGTGATGCTCATCGCGATCGGCGTACTCCTCCTGGTAAGAAAGTCGCCCGGACAGCTTTGGCAGATGCGTGTCCAGCACCTGAATAATCAAAATCTTGATGACGGCTATATCCATGAGGAAAATATCTTCAGCGGAGGCAAGCAGCGGGTAATGCACCAGGTGTTCCGCGGAGGGCATATCAACTGCATCTTTGGCGGTTCTGAAGTGGATCTTACCCAGGCCACCCTCGCCGAAGGAGTCAGCGAACTTGAGGTAAACACCATCTTCGGCGGGGTAACGCTGATCGTTCCTGCCGACTGGAAAGTTCAACTTAAAATGACCTCCATCATGGGCGGCTTCTCCGACAAGAGATCCTATGTCAAGGAAAATCCCGACCAGTCAAGGGTACTGATCATCAAAGGAAGTACCATATTTGGTGGTGGAGAATTGAAGAGCTACTAACCGGAAAACCAAGCCCTATGCAGCACCCGGTTTTTCTGAATAAAAGATCCGTTTCCGTTTATTTTGGTTTGTGGGCCCTCATTGCGGGGGTCCACTTTTCTGTTTTTTATTTTATCTGGTTTCTCCCTTTAGAGGTCTCCATTGCCGACAGCCTGGTGTTCAACAGCCTGTTCTGCTGCGCCGGGATCTCCATGTGGTACATCGTGCGGTACTCCATCCCCGACCAGAAGAATATCTGGAACGTGATTTTCAACCACATCTCTTTTTTAACCCTGACACTGGCTGTCTGGATCGGGCTCTCCTACACCATCCTGAGTACGGGCTTCGCCCATAACAAGGTCTTTATGGACCTGCTGGTGGTCTCCATTCCCTACGAGGTCATCCTCGGGATTATATTTTATACGGTCATTGCCCTGACCTATTACCTGTTCATATATTATATCAACCTGCAGGAAAAGGTGAAGGTTGAATCTCGTCTGCGGGAGGTGCTCAAGGAGACCGAGCTGAATATGCTGAAATCTCAGATCAACCCTCATTTCCTGTTCAACAGTCTAAACTCGATCAGTTCGCTTACCATCACCAATCCCGAGAAGGCGCGCGACATGGTCATCAAGTTATCCGATTTTTTGCGCTATTCTGTTTCGCATAATGCCACCAGCTTCACCACGCTTGAAAAGGAGATGGTCAATATCCGACATTACCTCGAGATCGAAAAGGTGAGGTTTGGCGATAAACTGCTGTTCAGCTTCAACCTCACGGGCGACTGCGCCGCGCACCAGATCCCGGTGATGCTGCTGCAGCCTCTTTTTGAGAATGCCATCAAGCACGGGGTTTACGAAAGTACCGAACAGGTCAGCATCGTCATGGACTGCGCATATAAGGAGGGTTACCTGGAGATCAGCATCGTGAACGATTTCGACCCCAACGCCCATGCGCGCAAGGGAACCGGCATCGGGCTGAAGAACATCCGTGAACGGCTGCGCCTGCTGTATAAAAACGATAAATTGCTGCGGACCGTGGTCGAGGGAACCAGATTCTCAGTATTTTTGAGTTTGCCAAACACCGAAATCAAAACAGTCTGATCGCCCGGAAACTGCCGGGGGTCGCATGAAATATTTTATCCTGTTACCTTCATAACCGTAATAAGTAAAAATCTATGGCCCTCCGCACCATTCTTATCGACGATGAACAGCCCGCCAGGGATGTTGTCAGGTTTTACCTGAAGGATTTTCCAGAGATAGAGATCCTGGGCGAATTTGCCGATGGCTTCAGCGGCCTGAAAGCCATCCAGGAGCTGAAGCCCGACCTGGTATTTCTCGATGTCCAGATGCCCAAGCTGACGGGACTGGAATTGCTCGACCTGCTCGAACAGCCGCCCCTGATCATCTTCAGCACGGCATACGACCAGTACGCCATCAAGGCCTTTGAGATGAATGCCATCGACTACCTGTTAAAACCCTATTCGAAGGAGCGGTTCACCCAGGCGGTGCAAAAGGCGCTGGCCCAGGCCGGGAGCGGCGAAAGGGCTGCTGCACCTGTGCAGAACCTGGTGAAAACCCTGGAGGAAAATCCCGAGTTCCTGCAACGCATCGCGGTGAAATCAAGGCATAAGGTGAGTGTAATTCCGATCGACGAGGTGGTGTACCTGGAGGCGGAGGGCGACTACGTGATGATCTTCACCAAAGATGCCAAACATCTGAAGGAGAAGACCATGAAGTATTTTGAAACCCATCTCGACCCCGCACAGTTTATCCGCATCCACAGGTCATATATCGTCAATGCCCGGTTTATCGACAGGATCGAATATTACGACAAGGAAAATTATGCCGTACTGACAAAAACCGGCGCCAAGCTGCGCGCCAGCACAGCCGGGTACAAGATCCTCAAGCAGGCGCTGAATATGTAGTTTTTTGGCGGGTCTGAAAGCCGTTTTTAAGGATACGATTGCCAGCCCATGGCTCATTTTGTTATGCGTCAGTTCGATCAGACCCGAGGTCATTGTGTTGCTGTCCTAACCGCAAAAAGTATTATTGCACCACGATTTTTCTGACATAAACGGTTGTCGCATCATAAATATTTACAAAATAAACTCCTTTAGGAATACCGGAAATTTCAACTTCTGACGATGCCTGCTGTCCGACACTGGAAGTTGCATAAATTTTCTCCCCGAACACATTGTAAATCTCGATACGTTGAATCCTGCCGATACCCATGCTGACGGTAAATTTGCCTGAAGCAGGATTGGGATAAAGGGTGATAAATTCATTTTTTCCAGGTTCCCCAATCCCCAGGTTGGTTGCCAGGATGGCTGTATTGCTTTTAACAGCATTACTGCCGCTGCAATTGAAGACCAGACAGTAATAAGAAAATCCGTTCCCTTCTGTTGGGGGAATGTTTGCAAGGTATGTGGAATTTGTCGAAACCTCGCCATAATGGGGAATCTGGCCATTAACATACCACTGATATGCGAAGGGAGGTGTGCCCGACGCTGTAACGCTGAATGTTGCCGGTGTGCCTTCTGACACAGTCTGGTTCTGAGGTTGAACAGCTATTGTGGCAGCAGAGCAAATTCCCGAAAGCAGACCTGTATAAATATCAGAACCCCCTGTGTTGGTCAGGTAATTATTGCCAAAATTAACAGATTGACTCCAAAAATCCCCCGAAACAAAAACATCGCCATTACTACCGGTAACAATGCCGGTTCCCCAATCGGAACCGCTGCTCCCTGCATTTTTCGACCAAACGGCATTCCCCGAATAATCAAATTTCGCAATAAAGATATCGTTGGTTCCTGAAAGGCTGTTTTTTAACGGGGGAGTGTCAAATACGAGAGAATCACTGTTGAAAGTTCCAATAGCATAAATACTGGCACTTCCGTCAGAAACGATACTATTTGAAAGAACGTAACCATCTCCATAAGGATCATTACTGCCGTAGCATTTAGCCCAGACTGCGCTGCCGGAGGAATTATATTTGACGAAAAACATGTCAAAATTCCCGGTACATATGGCATTCAACTCTGAATTAATCAATTTGATATTATCGAAACTGATGCTGGCACTTTGAAAAGTGCCTGTTATATAAATGTTGTTTGAGGGGTCAGTGGCTATCCCATAACTTGTTTCATAGCCACAACCATCAGCACTTTTTGCCCATAGTACATTACCCGATGCACTATATTTGACGATGAACACGGCTCCGTAAAACCCGGAAGGCAAAACAACCGAACCGAATGTCATGGTACTGCCCTGGTATGGTCCTGATACAACCACATTTCCATTTGCGTCTGCAGCAATACAACCATCTATATTCGTACCACTGCCATTGGCATTTTTCGCCCACAAGACGGTTCCGGCCGGATCATATTTTACGAGATAAAAATTTATCCCGGTTCCGGTCCTTGTTAAGGATTTGCCTCCAAAATCAATGATATCGCTGTCGAAATCACCGGTAACAAAAATATTACCATTCAAATCTGACGTTATACTATACCCGTCATCCCAGGAACTTCCCCCCATGCGCTTAGCCCATAAAACAGTACCTGAAGGACTGTATTTGACAATGAAACCGTCAAATTCGGAAGATCCTGCATTTGACAGGGTAAAGGCATCAAAGGTGATCGAGGTGCTTTCAAAACTTCCGGTTATATAAACATTGCCACCCGCATCCGTACAAATTCCAAAACCGTAATCTGTACTACTGCCTCCGGCGCATTTCGCCCATAATACATTTCCCGACCGGTCATATTTGGCAATAAAAACATCTTCGGATCCTGCATTTGTATTGAATAAAATAGTCGTCCCTATGGTTATGGAAGCACTCTTGAAATCCCCGACAATATAAACATTCCCGCTTGGATCCGTTGCCATGTGGCGGCAGGTTTCATTGGCATTGCCCGAGATGCTTTTTGCCCATTGCCAGTCGGGAGTCTGGGCTAGCGTATTTACAGCCGGTAAAGCGGCCGTGAAAAACAGGGTAAGCAGGGCGATGACGGTTTTTGTTTTCATAAAAGGCGATTATAAATTTTCTTACTCATATGGCTTTTCAGTCCCGCCCCGTTTTTAGTGTGGTGTCTGGACTCCACCTGTTTTTACCCGGAACAACAGTTTTAGGAGAGTCCGGGAATAATATGCAGCATGTGAAACGGTCGAATCGGGCTGGATGGTAAACATGGGAATCGTGTTGTATTGGGCTGGATTAAATTGAGCCAGGCCATCTTCAAAATAGTTCCGGACTGCAGGCTCGTTTATTTGATCATAAACTGAGATCCCGGAAAAGAATAAAAAGGCATAAAATATTTTTCATCCAGGAAGTTATTAAGTTCAATTGGTGATAGGTTGTCGCAATGGAACAATATTACCAAAAATAATACAAACGGCATTACAAAACTGATAATATTGTCATAATAATTTTTATTCATCATTGCAGGGCTGCCTGATTATTAATGTTGTTCCTCTGCAAACGCAGTAAACACAGTCACTTTGCCTATACCAACCTGCAGGAAATAAATTCCGTCAGGCAGATCGGATATATTGCTTTTATTGTGAGTAAATACAGTTGCAAAGCAACCGGTCCCCCGGGGTTGTAAATTGCAGCAATCATTTCCTTGTTTCCCATAAAAATGGCAGATAAAATCCAAATATATTCCTTCGCAGGATTTCGAAAAATGCTGATCCCCCTGTTATTCTCCGGTTGCTGGTATTTAATGAAACCTCTCCACTGCTTTTCAGGATGGGAAAAAGCTGTGGAGAGGTTTCCTATGTATAACCTGCTGGTTTGATCATGCCGGCTATTTGGCATAAAACATGGATGCTTCAAGCTGTTTTATTGAATTTCCCTTTGCTATATCCTCCTTGTGCTTTGCCATGCCGCGTGCAACGACGTCGGTAAATTCTTCTGACCTGCTTTTTAGCTCATCCTCCGTGAATGTTTCCGGGGTTTTTTTGCAAGAACTTTTAAAATACCCTTCATCTTTTTGGCGTTATTAGGATCGACGGGTTCTAAGGCAACCTGGGCCTTCACCCACCCCATCTGCACAACGGCTTCAAGAAAGTAGATCTTTCCAGCCTCAACATGCGATTCAACAAAGTCTTTGTTTTCCGACCGTGCCCAGAAAAGATGGGTGCCGGGTTCGCATTCATACCTGAAATACCCTTTTCCTGCAAATATTCCGATTAATTTGGTACTGTCAAAATAACTGAAGTTGATGGCAAAACCGGTGGAACTTGGCCTGACGAAATAAACAACAGCCTTGTTGGAGGGTGCAGGCGGGATTTCCTGAGAGAATAAAGATGTGGTTAACGTGAGGAAAAGTGTAATCAGAAACAGGTTTGTTTTCATAATACAGTTGATTTAAGGTTAATTAATTATTGATTTGCATTCTTATGATTATATATTGATAATTGCCTGATTCCTGTTATCCAAATTTAATGTATATTTTATTTCCAAATCATTTTTTCAATATATCAGATGACAGTTTCGACTGGATTGGAGAAATAATTGCAAAAATTTTCATTTTATCAATCCATAACCTTTCGGATCAGGCCTGCCTGCCGTTTACGCCATATCGGGAACTGACGTTTTTACTATCTTTAGCGAAAATTTCACCTATGGAATCGATCATACAGAATCCCTACCTGCGCATTGTATTCAGTTCAGTCGCAGTCTATCTTTTCATTATCCTTGCCATAAGGTTGTTCGGCAAGAAGGAGCTGTCGCAGTTGTCGGTCTTTGACCTGGTCTTTATCCTGCTGATCAGCAATGCCGTGCAAAATGCCATGGTGCTGGGCGACAACACCCTTTTTGGCGGGTTTGCCGCGGCGCTGGCGCTGTTTTCGGTGAATTTTATCCTGAAGAAGCTGCAGCTCAAATTTCCAAAATTCGGCAGGCTGGTCCAGGGCGATGCCATCATGCTGGTCTACCATGGGAAAGTGATCCCGTCCCACCTGCAGATGGCCGGGATTTCAGAGGCGGAGGTGATGCAGGCTATCCGCGAACACGGCGTGGCTTCGGTAGGGGAGGTCGACCTTGCGGTACTCGAGGTGGATGGCAACATCAGCGTCCTGTCGAACGATTTTACCAAACGGTCGCACCGGCACCGCAGGGCCCATAAGGTGCTTGCCGATCAGAATTAATGGCTGTCGACCCTGAAGGAGGGTGGCGTATATTCTGTTTCCCGGTTTTCCTCCGGGATGGCAATGGTATTCCCATCGCGGACAGCCTTGTAATGCGGCGACATGATCTCGACCCCGGCATTATTGAATGAATCCTGGATATGCTGATGCAGGTCTGAAAAAATTTGGGCCATCTGGTTGGGCGACCGTGTATAGGCGTTCAGCTGGTAACTGATATAAAAATCATTCAGGGCTGTCTGCAGTACAAAGGGTGCCGGTGTTTCCAGGATCAGGCTGGTCTGCAGCGCCGCATCAATAAGCAACTGGTGGACCTGCCGCCAGGGGGCGTCATACCCGATGGTGACGGTGGTATGAACGATCAGCCCGTGGCCGTGCGCACAGGTGCTGTAGTTGATGACCTCCGAATTCATGATCTTGGTGTTCGGAACGGTGATCTCCTCGTTCTTGATGGTCCTGATCTTGGTCACCAGCATCGATTTCTCAATGATATCGCCGGTAACCTCGCCGATCTTTACGCGGTCGCCCAGCTTGAAGGCGCGCGTATAGGTGATGGTGAGCCCCGCCATGAAGTTCGACAGGGCGCTTGCAGAGGTTAAGGAAAAAACCAGCCCGGCGAATACCGAGACCCCCTGGAAAATCTGTGATCCCGAACCCGGCAGGTAGGGCCAGATGGCCACGATGGTGAAAATGATGATCAGCACCCTTAGGATATTAAAGGTTGGAAGGGCCCAGTCGGCATAAAACCCGGGGAACCGCAGCGTCTCTTTCTCGACTTCAACTTTCAGAAACCGGAACAACTTGATGATAAGCCTTGCCACAAATATTATGACCAGGATGGTGATCAGGTTCGGGATATACTTCCAGAAACTAAAAATGATATCCTTGAGAGGGTTGATCACGAAACCCAGGATGCCGATACTGATGGCTTTCGTCCAGGGTAACAGGAAAAAAATGGTCAGCAGTGTCACGATCAGTAGGATCAGGATCAGCAGCCACTGAACCACCTTGAGGAACCCGTGGAGAATCGCCAGCTGCCGCTGCCTGTTAAAAAATGCGTAATCCTGCAGGTGCAGCGTTTTCATGATCTTATTCTGCCCGAAGGTTGTTTTTCCTTTCAGATACCTGAACAGCTTGTTGATCAGGGTGATCAGCACAATCAGCAGCAGCAGGATACCTGCAGAAATTGCCACCTTCCTTAGGATCTCCCCGAAACTGTTGATGGTCCTGAAGTTCTGGATGGCATAGATGATCTTTGCCTGCCTTGCACCTGCGACAAGCGCCCTGGTGGCTCCTTCCGCCCTGGCATCGCCATCGTTGACCGTGGTGATCACCGTTTCCCTGTACATGATGTCGCAGGTTGTCTCGCCTTCGATCAGGCGGATGGAGTCGCTTCGGTAAAAGGGATCATCGGCAATGACCTTCAGTTTTTTCTCTATGGCCTTCGCCCGCTCTTCCGGCGAAAATGGGCCCAGCCTGGTGTATATGTTAAAGACGGACATGCCAAAAGGCGCTACAACAGCCCCCTTCATCTCCTTTTTAGGATGGGATAATGAATCCCTGGCCTGCGTCGTATCAGGTGCGGCAACGGCAGGTAATGCCCGGGTAAACCATAAGAGGCTGACCAGGAGAAGGACAACAATTTTTCGGTTCATAATATTCCCATTTCCAAATCAAAAGCCAAATTAAACAAAAATGTTTCAGCCCCGGCACAAAATTGAATTCTCAATTTTTTCGGGTTCCTCTTAAACCTGCAAACGGGATTGAAAGAAATTTCACCTGACGGATGACAATTATACCTTGATATTCTGCTTGTTGACAGATCATAATTGGGCCAGGAAAGATCCTGGAACTGTTTTGGCATAAAAGGAATCCGACGTATGGGGTCTTTGAACATGAAAATTCCGTCAAACAATTTCTATGGTATCTTAACGACCAATCAAATTCATAATGATCAAAGAGGGTTTGCAGGAAATTGTTCCTTGAGAAAATTTCATAATTTTGCAGGGTGAAGAAAAATATCGGCACCAGGGTGATTTGCGTATTTCTGGCCGGCTATGTGCTCCTGCTCGCGCTCATGCCATGCATGGATGATGTCATAAGCCAGGTAAACACTACCCCTCTTCCCGGCACTGGTATATCCGTTCCCGGTCATGCTGACCATCCCGGCTGCTGTTCCCCGTTTTGTTCCTGTTCCTGTTGCAATGTGGCGATGGAGGTGACGCAGGGCTGTGTCATCAGCGGAATTGCCTTTTTATCGCAAAAACTTGTTTTTCCGGATAACCGGCACCGTCTCTCTGATTATTCGATGGTTGCCTGGGAGCCCCCCAAAGTGTAATTTTCCCACCGACCCTATTTCATTCCTTTTTTACTTTTTTCTCCCGGCAGGTCATGCTGCCATGCGATAATCATATCTGCATTTGCGTGGCTGCCGGTTAATTCATCGTATTACCATAAATCCAGGCTATATGATACGCAGCATCATTACCTTTTCCATTCAGCATAAAATTTATACCGGGTTATTTGTTGTTGTACTGCTCGTTTGGGGCATCTGGTCGGTGATCCACCTGCCCCTGGATGCGGTGCCGGACATCACCAACAACCAGGTCCAGGTGATCTCTATCGCCCCCACGCTGGCCACCCAGGAGGTTGAAAAATATATTACCGCACCCATCGAGGTTGCAGTGGCTACGGTGTCCGACATCGTGGAACTTCGCTCCATTTCGAGACTGGGGTTGTCGGTGGTGACCATCGTATTTAAGGATGCTGCCGATATTTTCAGGGCCCGGCAGCAGATCAGCGAAAGATTAAAGGAGGCGGAGACGCAAATTCCCCAGGGAGTCACCCACCCTGAGATGGCCCCGGTAACCACGGGGTTAGGTGAGGTTTACCAGTACCTGCTCAGGGTCGGAAAAGGGTACGAGGGCAAGTATTCCCTGACCGATCTCAGAACCATCCAGGACTGGATCGTCAAACGGGAATTGCTCGGAACACCCGGTGTGGCGGAGGTCAACAGTTATGGCGGTTATGTGAAAGAATACGAGGTTGCCATAAATCCCGATCGTCTTAAAAGCATGAAGATCTCGGTGCCTGAAATTTTTACCGCGCTGGAAGAAAATAATGAAAATACGGGAAGCGCCTATATTGAAAAGGGTCAGAATTCATATTTTATCAGGGGCGTCGGTTTGGCAGGCACCCTGGAAGATATTGGCAATATCGTGGTCCGGGGAGGTTCGGGGAGGACCCCGGTGCTGATCCGTGACCTGGCGGAGGTCAGGTTTGGCCATGCCATCCGTTACGGGGCGCTCATTTGTGATACTTCGGAAGTCGTCGGAGGCGTGGTGATGATGCTCCGGGGGGCCAATGCAACCGAGGTGGTGACCCAGGTGAAGAAACGGATGGAGATGATCGCCTCCTCCCTGCCGGAAGGTTTATTTATCGAACCTTACCTCGATCGTACCGACCTGGTCAGACGGGCTGTTGGAACGGTTACCCGTAACCTCGTGGAGGGCGGACTGATCGTGATCTTAGTCCTGGTATTGATGCTGGGCAGCATCAGGGCCGGTCTGGTGGTGGCATCGGTGATTCCGCTTTCGATGCTTTTTGCCATCTCCATGATGAAGCTGTTTGGCATTTCAGGAAACCTGATGAGCCTGGGGGCCATCGATTTCGGCCTGATCGTCGACGGGGCCGTGATCATCGTCGAAAACGTGGTTCATCGCCTGTCGCTGGCGAAGTCGGGGAATCCCGGTTTTTCGCAATTGTCACGAAAGCAGATGGATCATTACGTGCTGGAGTCTTCAAAGAATATGATGAGTTCCGCCACTTTCGGGCAAATCATCATCCTGGTGGTATACCTGCCGATTTTAAGCCTGGTGGGTATCGAAGGGAAAATGTTCCGTCCAATGGCCCAGACCGTTGGCCTGGCGATCATCGGGGCCATTATCCTTTCACTTACCTATGTGCCGGTTATTTCTTCACTGGTGATGAACAGGAAACAGGAACGCGGCATACCACTTTCGGAGAAACTGATGCAACTCCTGCACAGGCTGTTTGAACCGGTCTTTGGCTATGCTTTGGGTCATAAGGTCCGGATACTGGTGGTTACCTTTATCCTGTCGGTCGCTGCCCTTTGGATGTTCCTGGATCTTGGCGGGGAATTTATCCCCACCCTTGAGGAGGGTGATCTTGCCTCCGGCATCATGACCTTGCAGGGAGGTTCGCTGACCCATACGGTTGAAACGGTTAAAAAGGCAAACAAAATCCTGAAGGAAAACTTCCCGGAGGTGAAATATGCAGTTTGCAAGGTGGGTGCCGGGGAGATACCCACCGATCCCACTCCCGTCGAAACAGGAGATTACATCATCACCATGAGGGACAAGTCGTTGTGGACCAGTGTCTCGACAAGGGAGGAGATGGTTGAAAAGATGAAAGAGAAGGTGGGTGCCCTTCCGGGGGTGGCCTTTAGTTTCCAGCAACCCATCTCCATGCGGTTTAATGAACTGATGACCGGGTCAAAGCAGGATGTTGCAGTGAAAATCTTTGGCGACGATCTTGACATACTGGCAGGCAAAGGGGAGGAGCTGGCTGCGATCATTGAGAAGGTAAACGGGGTACAGGATATCCAGGTAGAAAAGGTGACCGGCGCTCCCCAGATCTCGGTCGTCTATAACCGCACCAAAATGGCACGTTATGGCCTTCGCATCTCGGATGTAAACGAGATCCTGAGAACCGCCTTTGCCGGAAACAGGGCCGGGGTGATTTATGAAAATGAAAAGAGGTTTGACCTGGTCGTAAGATTCACTGACGACTTCCGTCATGATATTGAAAACGTCAGGCAGCTCTACCTTCCGCTGGATGATGGAAGGCAGATCCCCCTGGCGGAGGTGGCGGAGATAGGGTTGAAAAACGGCACGGCCCAGGTCTCACGCGAGAACGGGAAGCGAAGGGTCACCGTGAGCTTCAATGTCAGGGGGCGAGATGTACAGTCGATCATAGGCGAGGTACGGCAACTGGCATCGGCGGGTGTAAAGCTTCCGCCGGGTTACTTCATTACCTACGGCGGGCAGTTTGAAAATCTTGTTGAGGCCCGGAACCGGCTATTGATCGTTGTTCCCCTGGCCCTGGTGCTGATCTTTATCCTGCTTTTCTTCACCTTCCATTCGGTGAAGCAAACCCTGCTGATCTTTTCAGCGGTCCCACTGGCGGCCATTGGCGGGGTTTTTGCCCTTTACCTGAGGGGGATGAATTTCAGTATATCGGCCGGGGTAGGTTTTATTGCCCTCTTTGGCGTTGCCGTGCTAAACGGGATCGTGCTGGTCACCGAATTCAACAGGCTGGAAAGAGAGGGGATGACCGACCTGTACCAGCGGGTGATCGAAGGATTGAAGAGCCGGCTGCGACCCATTCTGATGACGGCATCGGTAGCCTCCCTTGGATTTCTGCCGATGGCAGTTTCAACCTCGGCAGGCGCCGAAGTCCAGAAACCCCTTGCCACCGTGGTAATCGGCGGCCTGGTTTCATCTACGTTGCTGACCATCATCGTCATGCCGGTATTGTATATCCTGCTGTCGGGGACATGGTGGCAGGCGCGGAAGAAGTTACTTCCCGGGCCGTTGCTTGTTTTTATGATGGCGGCTGCGTTGTGCCTGGTTTCATCCTTTCCCGCCGGGGCCCAGGTTGCCGGAGCGGGAAATCCAGGCCATGTAAGCGTGTATACCCTTCAGCAGGCCCTTGACCAGGCCATGACCCGGAACGGGATGGTAAAAAGGGCAGTTATGGAGGTGGAAAATAGGAAGATATTGCGCCAAACCGACCTGGATTTCGAGAACATGGAGTTCGGGTTTTCCTATGGCCGGATGAACAGTGCAAGGCAGGATGATGAACTCACCGTTTCACAGAGGTTTCTCTTCCCCTCCACCTATGTGATGCAAAGCCGGGTTGGCAGGGAGATGGTCGAACAGGCCGGACTGATGGCCGGACTTGCCAAAAACGAGGTATCTGCCAGGGTAAAATCTACCTACTACGAGCTTGCCTGGTGCCATGCAAGGTTAACCTTATTGAAGTTCCAGGACAGCATCTTTGGCAATTTCCTCCATGCAGCCCTGTCGCGTTACCAGAAGGGTGAAACCAGCCTGCTCGAGCGGATGACCGCTGAATCACAGCTGCTGGCGGTGAAAAACCGGATCGGCCAGGCAACAGCCGATATCAGGATCAGGGAATGCCGGCTCCAGACACTTATCAATGAATCGAACGAAATCAGGATTGCAGATACCATCCTGGTAAGGCTTAAGTTCGCAATTCCTCCGGATAGTAATACCGTCGTCATGAATCCCTCCCTGCTCCTGCTAAAAAGCCAGGTAAAGCTGGCAAAACTTGAGAAAAACGCTGAGGTTTCCCGGATTTTACCTGGCATAACCCTGGGTTATTTCACCCAATCAAACAGGGAAATATCTCCCACGGCCCGGTTTACAGGGTTCCAGGGTGGCTTGTCTTTGCCGATCCTTTACTCAGGACGGAAAGGAAAAATAGAATCGGCCGGCATCCAGGAGAAGATGGCCAGGGAGGAGTTCCAGTTTCAATCCAATTCGTTAAGCCATTCCCTGCACATCCTCCTGCAGGAATATGAAAAATACAGCAGGAGTGTCGATTATTATGAAACCCAGGCACTCCGCCAGGCACAGCTTCTGCTTGACCAGGCAGGGATCAGCTATCGCGCGGGAGCCATCGACTACATGGAATATGTTCAGAATCTCCGGCTTGGCATCGAAATCAGGGAAAATTACCTGGAAACGCTCAACGCCTACAATCAATCAGTAATTGCGCTTGAATTGCTGACAAACCGCATAAACTAAAACCTTACAGAATATGACAACACGACAGATCAGTTTCATAATTTTTCTCATTCCCCTCGCCACCCTCATCAGCGGATGCAGGCAGGCGGCAGAACCTAAAAAAGAATCACATGAAGTCCAGGGGCCGAACACGGTAGAACTCAATGCCGCCCAGTATGCAGCCGCGGGCGTGATAATGGGCATGGCTGAACAGCGGCAGCTAAACCCGGTGCTGAAGGTCAGCGGCACTGTCAGCACCACCCCCCGGAATCTTGCCTCGGTAAGCGCCCCATTGGGGGGATTTGTCAGGCAGACAGAAATCGTGCAGGGGTCGGAGGTGACGAAGGGACAGGTTATCGCCATTATCGAAAATTTCATGTTCATCGAACTGCAGCAGAACTACCTTGAAACCCGCGCAAAGTTCACCTATGCAGAGATTGAATACAAACGTCACTCGGAACTTTATAAGGATAATGTATATTCTGAAAAAAACCTCCAGCAAACGGAAGTGGAATATAAAACGCTGAAGATCCAGATGATGGGGCTCGAACAGAAACTCACCGGGCTCGGTATAAACCCGCATCAGCTCAGCGAGGATAAAATTACAAGCGTTCTGCCGGTGGTCGCCCCCATCAGTGGTTTTATCAGGAAGGCAAATATCAATATCGGGAAATATGTGAGTCCTACCGATGTTATCTGTGAGATTGTGAATCCTGAAGAGGTGGTGCTGGAATTGGTTGTGTTTGAAAAAGATGTCAGGAAGGTCGCCAAAGGACAATCTGTAAGGTTTTCCACCCCTGATGATCCGGCAACTGAATATTCGGCCGTGATCAGCCAGGCCGGTCATGCCCTGAGCGACGACAAAACCATGATCGCTTATGCGCGGATAAATCAGCCGGCACCTTCTTTAATGGCCGGGGTTTCGGTTAATGCCAGTATTGAAACGGATCGCCTGGTAGCATTTGCGGTTCCGGAGGAGGCAGTGGTACAGTTTAACGAAAAGGCTTATGTATTTGTTTATAAGGGGGCCCGGACTGAAAATGGGAAAATTGTCCATGATTTTACCGCCACTGAAGTGGTAAAAGGGATCACGAACCAGGGATTTTGTGAAATCAGAATGGCTCCCGGGTTTGACTTTCAGAAAAACAGGCTGGTTGTTAAAGGGGCCTATTCATTGCTGGCAGCCTGGAAAAATGCAGGGGAAATGGCCTGTTAACAGGGGAGCCCGGCAGGAAATTACCACCTGGCAGGTGAACCGGTTGATTATTTCACTATTTTTGATATCCTAAAAATCAAACTATGTTTAAAACGAACGAATACTTTGACGGCAAGGTGAAATCCATTGCCTTTTCCACACCTGAAGGCCCGGCGACCATGGGCGTCATGGCCGCAGGAGAATATGAATTCGGAACCTCCACAACCGAGTACATGACAGTCATCTCGGGTTCCATGACGGTTAAACTGCCCGGCGAACAGGATTGGAAGGACTATAAGCCTTTTGATACCTTTATCGTGGCAAAGGATTGTAAATTCAACCTGCGCATCGCTGCCGATGCGGCTTACCTGTGTCTCTACCGGTAGATTCAACAGACCGGGAGACTGTTTGAATTTTAAAACCTGATGAATTTCTGACCACAAAGGCACAATGCACACAAAGAACCCCTTTGTGAACATTGTGTAAATCTTTGTGAACTTTGTGGTTGTGTTAATTATGTCGATTATGGAAACAACACTCTTTTAAGCAACAATCAAATATTGAACAAACTCTGAGTTTCTGTCCGATCAGACAGTAAGTTGCAAATGAGATGACCATATGAACAAAGTTCCTGCATAACGTGATCCCAGACGGTAGTCATTTCCTTCCACCCCAAAAAACATGTCCTATGAAAAAGCTGATAATCTTGATGATTTTCCTTGGTTTAGGAATTTCACTGTCGTTTTCACAGAATAACCCCGCAGCTTCCGCAACGGGAAAAACCGACCAGTCGGAGTTGTACAACAACTTTTATCTCTCGTACGGCATCGGATCCCTCTTTTATTATATCGATAACCACGGGCTGACGGCCAACAGCACGTCGGGCAACATTCTGCTTGGCTACAGCAGGTCGCTTAACAAGGTAGTGGCCGTTGGTTTCCAGGCGCTTTACAGCCAGGTCGACAGGGCGGGAACACAGTCCGACCTGTACTACCCCAGCTCCTATTCCCAGGAAACGGCAACCGACCATTTATGGCAGGGGCTGGCCAGCCTGAGGTTCCAGTACCTGAACAGGAAAGCATTTTGTATGTACTCAGGTTTTGGGATGGGGGTGACCATGAACAGCTATTCATTTACCGATACCTATGGTGTTGTCAAAAAGGGTCAGCAGTTGCTCCCGGCAGCCCAACTCACGCTCCTGGGGTTCCGCATTGGCAGCGCCTTCAGCTTTTTCGGCGAGTTCGGCATCGGCACCAGCTCGATCCTCAGTGCGGGCATCAGCTATAAATTCGGAGATAATCTCTGAACAATTTCCGGTATCCGAAAATTGTGTAATTTAGTGGTGATTTTCTGCTATGATTCGCCACTGGTTTTACACTCTCCTTATTTGTTGCCTCTCGGTAACCTGTTTTGCACAGGTTCGCAGGCTCGACTTTTATCTTCAGCAGGGGCTGGCCAATAGCCCGCTGATGAAGGATCTCGCCAACCAGATTCACTCCAACACTTTCGATAGCCTGATCATTCATGCCACCCGCATGCCCCAGGTGAATTTCAACGGGCTGATGTCGTATGCACCGGTCATTAATGGGTATGGATACAGTGAAGCTGTCACCAATATCGGGAATTTTGCATCGGTGGTCAATGTCACCCAGCCGCTGTTCAACAGGAAAACGGCTGAGGCGCAGTATTCGAAGATAAGGTTGCAGAACCGCTCACTGACCAACACCGCCGGCATTTCAATCCGCGATCTGAAAAAGACCATTACCGCGCAGTACCTTACTATCTGCTCGGTATTCAGCGATATCTCCTTCAACCTCATCCTGATCAAACAGGCCAGGGAGGAGGAGAAGCTGCTCAGCAGCCTGGTCAAAAGCGGGCTCTATAAACAAACCGATTACCTCTCCTTCCTGCTGGAGCTCGAAACGCTCGAATTCCAGCAGAACGACCTGCAAACCCAGTACCAGCGTGCGCTCTCCGACCTGAACCTGCTATGCGGGATCAGCGACACCACCACCTATGAACCCGAACTTCCCGACCTGTCGGGCAGTAAAACCGGGGGAACTGCGGGCTCCCTCTTCTTCGAACGATTTACCGTCGACAGCCTCCGGATTCGCAACGACATGCTGCTCAATGAACGCGGTTATAAACCCAGGGTTGCATGGTACAGCGATGCCGGACTGATCAACAACGACCCTGCCCTGATCTATAAAAATTTAGGTTTCAGTCTTGGCTTTACCTTCAACCTTCCCGTGTTTGACGGCAACCAGCGGAAACTCAATGTCGAAAAGCTGAAGACTGCCGAGGCCACCCGCAGCAATTACCGCGACTTTTTCCTGGTCCAGTACCTGCAGCAGCGGCGGCAGCTGAACCAGGCACTGAAGCAAACCGGCGAACTGATCCCCAGGCTCTACAGCCAGCTTGAACTGGCCGGTTCGATTGTGCGCCAGGATAAACAACTGCTGGCCACAGGAGGTATCTCTGTTACCGATTACGTCATCGCCCTGAAAAATTACATCGCGATACAGTCAAACCTGAACCAATACAGGATCAGGTCGTTACAAATCATGAATGAAATAAACTATTGGAAAGATTAATTCCGTGATGAACAAGAAACTGATATTTCTGTTACTGGTTGTCCTGGCGTGTAGGCGGCCGTCGGGCGATCCCGGTGAAACCACGGTGACGGCAAGGGTACCCGTTACGGTTGCCTTGGTCAGCGCGGGGGAGATGAGCGAATACATTTACTTTACCGCCACATCGCTGTTCCAGGAGAAATCGATCGTACGGGCCACTGCCGGCGGGTATGTCGAGGAACAACTGGTCAACACGGGCGACGCCGTTGCAAAAACGCGCGAACTGTTCAGGATCAGGACCAAGGAGTCGGCTTCGCTGAAAGCAGATACGGCCAATACCCTGGGTTTTACAGGGCTGATCCCCGTCAGGGCATCACTGGGAGGAATGGTCATCTCGATCGATCACCCCAAAGGCGACTATGTACAGGAGGGCGACCAGCTGGCCGTGATTTCGGTACCCGAGAGCCTCGTATTCATCCTCGACGTTCCTTTTGAATCGGCCGGGTTCATAAAAACCGACGCCTCCTGCGAGGTGATCCTTCCCGACAGCAGCCGCATCGCGGGCCACGTCAAATCGGTGCTGCCCTCGATGAACAATGCCGCCCAGACGCAGCGGTATATCATCCAGCCTTCAGCCCCCTGCCATCAGCCCGAAAACCTGATCGCCCATGTACGCATTATCAAACAGGTCAGCCCGAAGGCAATCTCGCTTCCCAGGGGCTGCATCCTCAGCGACGAGGTCCAGCAGCAGTTCTGGGTCATGAAGATGATCAACGATTCAACGGCGGTCAAGGTGGCTGTGAGCCAGGGGCTGCGCACACCCGACCGTATCGAGATCACCGCCCCCGCCTTTGCTGCGGACGACCGCTTCCTGGCTACAGGAAACTACGGACTGGGAGATACAGCCAAAGTCGTGGTACAGGGAACCTATAAAGAGCATTAATCCTATGACTGCCGCCCGCAACCACTATCATTTCTTTCACAAGCCGATACTGTTCGTGTTGCTGATGCTGCTGGTGGCAGGACTATGGTCCTATCACCGCATGCAGACATCTCTTTTTCCCGACGTGGTCTTTCCCAAGGTGACCATCATTGCCGACAACGGCGAGCAGCCTGTCGACAAGATGATGGTCACGGTGACCAAGCCGCTGGAGATCGCCATCAAACGCGTGAACGGCATCCAGACGGTAAGGAGCAGCACCAACCGGGGGAGCTGCACCATCGAGGCCTTTTTCGACTGGAAGACCGATATCAGCCTTGCGCGGACCCAGCTGGATGAGCGGATCAACGAAATAAAAAACCTGCTTCCTGCCAATGTCAACATCGTCATTGAGGCGATGGGCCAGAGCATCTACCCCGTGGTGGGCTACACCCTCGAAAGCAGGAACCGGGGGCAGATCGAACTGCGCAACAGCGCCCTGTACCTTGTCAGGCCCCAGTTCTCCATGGTGCCGGGCATCTCCAACGTAGTGGTCAGGGGGGGCAAAACCAAGGAATATGTCATTGTGCCCGAAATCGGCCGGATGATCCCGCTGGGGATCTCGCCGCAGATGATCATCGATGCCATCGGAAACACCAATTTTATCCAGTCGTCGGGGCTGCTTTCCGATTACCGGCGGCTTTACCTTTCGCTCACCGATACCCGCATCACCACCCTCGACGACCTGAAAAACGTGGTGATACGCGACGACGGCCACCGCCTGGTAAGGCTTTCCGACATCGCTTCCGTCGGATTCGGCGAACAGCAGGAATTCATCAGGATCAACGCCAACGGCAGCGATGCCGTGATCATCGACCTGGTGAAACAACAGGGGGTCAACCTCATCGACTTTGCCGCGGATGTCAAGGCCAGGGCGGCCTCCATTCAAAACCAGCTGCCGAAGGGGATGGTGCTGAAACCCTATTATGACCAGTCGGTCTTCGTCTCCGGCTCGATCGACAGCGTACTGGAATGCATTTACGAAGGGCTTTTCCTGGCCATCATGGTGGTGATCCTCTTCCTCAGGTCGTTCCGCGCGAGCCTGAACGTGATCCTGATCATCCCCATCACCCTGGCGATGACCTTTACAGTACTTTACGTTGCCGGCATCACCCTCAATATCATGTCGCTGGGCGCCATCGCCGCCTCCATCGGGCTGATCATCGACGATGCCATCGTGATCATCGAGCAGATCCACAGGCTCCACGAGGAGCGGCCTGAGAGCGACAAGAAAGAGGTTGCCAAAGAGACCGTAAAGATGCTCTTCCCCGCCATGGTAGGTTCCTCGCTGAGCACCATCGTGATATTCCTCCCCTTTGTCTTTATGGGCGGCGTGGCAGGCAGCTTTTTCCGCGAGCTGACCCTGACCATGGAGATCACCCTGGTTTGTTCCTTTTTCTCCACCTGGATCGGGTTGCCTGCGTTGCACCTGCTAATCGGCTACAAACCCCATACGAAGCTGAAATTTCTGTCGGGCCGCAATACGGCTGACCAGGAGCCCAAATTGCAGTGGCTCACCTGGTTTTTCAGGCGCCCCCTCTTTGCCCTGGTATTTATCTTAGCGCTGGCTGTTTCGGCCGCACTGCTGATCAACCAGCTCAAAACGGGGTTTTTGCCCACCCTCGACGAGGGATCCATCGTGCTCGACTATCTTTCCCCTCCCGGCACCTCGCTCGATGCCTCGGATGCCATTCTCAGCCAGGTCGACACCATCGTGATGAAGCATCCCGACGTGGCGACCTATATGCGACGCACCGGCACCAACATGGCCTCCAGCATCAGCATGGCCAGCGGGGTGATCCCCCCCAACGAGGGCGATTACCTCATCCAGCTGAAGGCGGGAACGAAAAAAACCACAGAGGAGGTCATCTCTGAGATCAGGGATGCCGTGGCTTCGCGCGTACCGGCCCTGAATGTCGAATTCGGCCAGCGCATCGCCGACCTGCTGGGCGACCTCATCGGCCGGCCCCAGCCCATCGAGATCAGGATCTTCGGCGACGACCTCGGCCAGCTTCGCCAGGTGGCCGGTCATACCAGGGAGCTGCTTCAGAAGATCAACGGCGTGGCCGATGTGCAGAGCGGCATCATCGTCGACGGCCCCACCATTGCCATCATCCCCGACGCCGCGAAGCTGGCCCGGTTCAGCATCACCCCCGCCGCATTCCAGGCACAGCTGCAGGCCAGTAACGAAGGGGTGCAGGTAGGGCAGGTGCAGGAGGGCGAACAGATGCTGCGCATCCTGATGCGGTTCCGCAACTTCAGGGAGAACAGCCTGGAGGTCATCCGCAAACAGCCCGTATTTTCGGCCGACGGCGCCTTCCGCCCGATGGAATACTTTGCCAGGGTTGAACTGTCGCAGGGCGACCCCGACATCACCCGCGAGGATTTGAAATCGGACGTGGTGGTCACCGCGCGCCTCGACAAACGCGATATCGGCAGCGCCATCACCGAGATCAGGAGAGTGCTGGGCACCAGGCTGGTGCTTCCTGCCGGGTGTTACATCACCTATGGCGGAACCTATGCCGAGCAGCAGACCTCCTTCAGGGAGCTGCTCTTTATCCTTATTGCCGCGATATTTCTGGTATTTGCCGTATTGTTGTTCCTTTTCCGCGACCTGAGGATGGCCTTCCTGGTGATCCTGATCTCGATCCTGGGCATCGGGGGATGCATCTGGGCCCTTTACCTCACCGGGATCCAGCTCAACGTGGGCAGCTATACGGGCATCATCATGATCGTTGGGATCATCGCCGAAAACGCCATCTTCACCGTAAACCAGTTTGTGACCACCCTGAAGGCGACCGGCGATGTCGACAAGTCGGTCGACTATGCCATCTCCCTGCGTATCCGTCCCAAGCTGATGACCGCCGTAGGGGCCATCCTGGCCCTGATGCCCCTGGCCATGGGGTTCGGCATCGGGGCCCAGATGCAGCAGCCACTTGCCATCGCCGTGATCGGTGGCTTTATCGCCGCCATGCCCCTGCTCCTGTTCGTATTCCCCTCGCTGCTGAGGCTGGTTTACGGCGGTGCAGGGAGAAATCATGGGATGCTGGTGGAGACAAAATAATAACTTTTCTTTTTGCAGATGGGGCAAGTCGGACTTAAACCGACCCTTCCCCGGCACATCATGCGCATGTGAAGGCGGTTCAATCTCGCCAAAAAGAGCAATGAAACTGAGGATGTTTCTTTTAATGCATCCCCGGATCACATCATCAGTCAATGTACAGGCTTAATCCTTTTCAACACAAAATTGTAAGGTTAAATATAGGTCCGGGTAAACGGGTTTAATTCTTTCATGTATCAAAGTGGAATGGTTTTACTATAAATACCAGGGCTCAGGAATATTTTAATGCAAATTTAGTTTAGAATAATATTTTGCATTATTTTTACCATTCAATCGATAAAAATTTTGGCGGTTATTTGAATAAGCGCCAGATTGCGTTAGTCAATGCGTTATGCCCAATTATTTATAAAATTGACCTTAACCATATTTGAAATTTTATGAATGATTTTCTTCAAAGTTCAATAATTAAAATTCTGATTTTCTTTACTGGTATAACAGGATGGATAATTGGGATATATAGTGCTATAATACAAATACGGAGCTATAATAAACAAAGAAATTCAGAAAAAGGTTATGAGGAAATATTAACAAAAGCAAAAAACGAGTGGGAAGGGAAATACACAGAAGAACAAGTGCAATTGTTAAAGTCAGAGTTAATAAAACTACAGAATCAGGTTAATACAATTAGAAGAGATGTGCCTCTAAAAGCAAAAGAGGTTTTTTTAACTGAACAATTATATGCCATCAATCAAAATATGATTGATTCTTATAAACATCGTGAAGATTTTCTTAATGAAATTGAGCAACTAAAAAAGCAAAGTAAGGGGATTTCAGTAACAATTGATTTAAAAGAAGAGATAGAAACATTGGTAAAGCCCCTTTATTTAAGAAAAAGAAAACAAGAGCAGCGATTTAAAATATTATTATATACAATTTTAGGAATAGTTAGTGTTCTAGTATTCCCCTTTCTTATTCAATTTATGAATTTAAGAATTAAACATCATGGTTACAATGGAAATTATGGTATTCCTATATATGTCATCATGTTAATAGCATTAGTTTTTGCCCTTGGATTAATTGCTATAATTAATTCTAACGTAATAAATGAAAATCGAATTTTTAAATTTAAATTTTGGACATTTTTACTATTAATTCTACTCTTTTTCTTTTCAATATTCTTTGGATTTGTTATATGGTTGATTTTTTTTGAGACCATAGACTTTCAGTATGTTGAAAATGAATTTGCTAAAATTATAATTGGGTTAATAATTGTTTTCATATTTTCTATAACAGTTGGATTATTTGTAAAAATTTTCATTAAATTTAATAAACTATTATAAGGTCAGAATAAATAACTGGGCATAACGAAGCCGTCAGCCGAGCAATGCGGGTGGTTTCCGGAGGCGTGCAGTCACCAAACCTATAAACGACAAAGGAAAAGAAAACATTCAACAAGTAAAACCCGCACTGCGGCTGCCGGCGGGGCGTTAGGCAACATGGCATAAAAAGGCACGGGCATAATCAAAATGGAATTTGAAAATTTGTCTGATTATCATTTCCTTTGTATCTTTGAAATAAAAAATGCCAACCATTCTCGTAATCGCAGGCTGGAGAATTTTCTTCTACTCCAACGAAAGTCATTAGCCAATCCATGATCACGCGGAGAAAGCGGAAATGGAAATAAAATTTTGGATTGGTGTTGAGAATTTTGAAATTGATGAAGCATTCTCCTTCAATTTCACACCGCAAGCAAAAAGAGAATTAAAAAAAATTATTTACGAACATTTTGAATATATCGTTTCAGAATGGAATAAATATTTTAAAGCATTATAAAAGGATGGAAACATACAAAATATCAAATATTTATTTCGATAACGACAATCTTGTGTTGATGCTCAACGAGCAGCAATATTTCTTCAAAATCAGTGAAATATCGGGTAAGTTAGCCAACGCTGATGAAATGGAAAGAAATAATTTTAAAATCTCACCTTCCGGTTATGGAATTCATTGGCCCAGTATTAATGAGGATATATCAATTAATGGACTCCTACACGGAATACAGAAAAGCCACGTTGCCTAACGAGCTTGCACCCGCCACAAAACCAGCTTCAGTGAAGCTTTTCAAAGGGATAGCTTTGGGGCGGTTTCAATCGATGCGTTACCAGTAATCTTTGAAAAATTGCAATGCAACTATCGACATCTAATATTTCTGTTTCCATTCTTGTTGTTTTCTCAACTTTGGCTCTTTCTTGCAGTTCTTATAAGTTGTCAGAAAGTGATTTGGGTTGGCAACCATATAGAAAAAGTGATTTATTAATTTTCAAATCAAATAACTTGGAAACCGATAGTATTATGGTCAGGAGTGTTGAAACGCTTACTAATTCAGATGACCATTTGGCTGTTTTTCCTAATAGTATACAATCCTTATTCGTTAATGGAAAGCAAAATATTTTAGAGCTACAAGCTGGAAAGAAGGGTAGTTTTATTCATTTTACGTTAAAATTAGGCAATAGATATTTAAAGTATCCAAATGTGGTTGAAAGTGTTAAAGAAATAGATCAGAAGAAATTTGATAATAATGAAATTATTGTCATAAAAGCGAAAGAATATTATGATAATTTGAAAGGCCAACCCTTTAATTTAAGATGTATTCACTGGAGTAAAGTATTTGGATATGTTAAACTTGAATTTAATAATGAATATTCCTGGGAATTGCAATCTTTTATCAGGGACGGAAAGAATTTAATGAAAAAATAGATGAAAACTACTGGTAACGAACCGGCAGCTGTTAATGCGTGCGGTTTCCGGAGGCCAGCATTCACCAGACCTGCCAAAAAATAGTGAAAAGGAAAGATATAACAGGTTAAATCCGAACTGTTGGCTGTTGGCCAGGCAAAGCTGCAAAAATGTTTAATTTTACACTGTTCTATAATTTGGCTTTTGTGATTATGCTAATTTTTCAAAAGAATTTGAAAAATATACAGGTCAAACATTTACAAATTCTAAACAAGATACTCAAATTGGCGAAAACCTACCAGTGAAAAATCGAAAAACAAAGATATTTTTGCCCGAAATTTCATTTTTTTAATTAACATCAAAAATTATGAATTATAAAGCATTTAGTTTACTGGCAGGTTTTTTGGTTTGGATGGCAGCAACCATTTTGTTTAGAACAGTTGGAGAATATTTCTTTTTGACTGACAATCTGATTATAATGATTGGATTGTATATTGCAGTGATACCGGCCCTTGGTACACTTGCAATTTGGATTTTCAGGAAATATAAGCTAAGCAATCAAGAAAGTATTGTTGCAGCAGTTCATATGGTATTGCCGGGAATGTTATTTGACGCTTTTTGTACACAATTTTTTAAACATATTTTCCCTAATTTACCCGAAAATGCTGCATCGTCATTTGGGGCCTGGTTGATGTGGGTTTATGCTATAGTACTAATTTTTGGTGTTTTAAATAAAACAAAAAAAATAAACAAATAATTCTGATAATACTTGTTTTATTTTTATTACCGAATTGCACTTCAAATAAATTTGTGGCAACAAACCGTGTAATCATTAAAAATGACGAAATATGAGACTTTTAAGCTTTTTGTTGATTGGTTGCATTTGTTTAACAGTTTGCTGTAAAAGATCGGATAAAAATGCTGATATAACAGGTTTCGGATTTATGAACCGTATCCCGGGGATGTGGAGTGGACCAAGTTACACCTCAACAACTGCAGGAAACTCACCAATGTGGTATGTTGATTTCAGGCCGGTCTCCTCCAATCAAATATGCCAGTATTCCTTATGGGATCCGGGAACCAGTGAAAATATCAGCTTCTTCGTGGTGAAATTTAATGGTGAACTGAAATTGGCCATGCGTACCGAAGGATGCTCTGCTACCAAATGCTGTGCAACTTACGAAGTACTGGATTCTGCATCTGAGCAAAATGGCTATTACCGGTTCAGCGATTTTGTCCGGGGCAAAAAGCGAGCAGTGTCTATTATTAAATTTACGGGTGATAGCATGACGGTGACGGTATATACCAACAAGTTCAACCAGTCAGATTCCCTGTTGTGGCATTCAACCTGGAAAGCCAAACTTGCCACAAGAAACAATGCCACGCAAGCCATCCGTCATTTTAGTTACCCTCAGCAAGTCATGACCCTCGATTTAACGAATGCATTTAAAAATATGAATGAAAGCATTTTCTATACGATCCAGAATGACCCTTATACCTTGCTGAACCCGCCCTACATGGGTAGTATAACATGTAATATCACGGTTCAGAATGGGTTGACGCTAACACCTTCAGATAAGATATTTCTGTTATTCACGGTCGAGCCGCTTTTCTCCGGAATTGCCTATCTCCCTGAAAACATTAAATATACTTCCAAATATGTGCTGCTTTCATCGGCGATAAATAACTACACCCTAAACAATGTCCATCCGGGGCAGTATTACGTTTATGCCTTGGTTGATAAAAACCAGAATGGCACCTACGACCAGGGGGATTATATGAACTCGAATGTTTCGCAATCGTTGACAGTATCCCCGAGTGCGAATGTCCCGGTCAATGTTGCAATAAATTATATTATCCCTTAATCAGAAACAGAAACATTTAATTTGAAGGTATTGCAGAAAACTGTACCGATCTTGCATAAAATGTATAACAGCCAGTGCCTGACTGCCAGGTAGCCTGGCGAACCGTCTGCTCTGAAAATGCAGATGGTATCGCTGTTTATGAGGAATATCCTGTTTCTGCGGTAATGCATAAAGCGTTAGGTGGCATTTTAAAACACGGAAACCATGGAGATAAACATTGAATTGACAAGGA
The DNA here is from genome assembly GCA_037133475.1 of Bacteroidota bacterium. GTDB lineage: Bacteria > Bacteroidota > Bacteroidia > Bacteroidales > FEN-979 > CAIVAT01. Next base: position 20,025 of record JBAXOB010000021.1, on the reverse strand, counting down.
ATGACTTTGCAGACTTCAATAAATACTGGTTTCTTAAAAGAGGACTAAAGAAGAGGATTTATTTAGTAATCATTGTGGCGTTTGGACTGCCCTTTGTCGTTAACCTTGGACGACCATTTGAAATAGTGACATATCTTATGACGGTCGTATTGACGGGATTACTTTTCGGGCTCATATATCTTGGCGGAATGATGATTGCGGTGAACCGGACAAAAAACTTACCCTCAGACAATGGCTCTGTTTTAGGAAAGAAAAAATTTATGATTACTGACGAAGGACTTATTGAAGAATCGGAAAACAACAGGAATCTTCAAAAATGGAAAGGGATTAAAGGGGTGGAAACAAATGACAACTCAGTATTTATTGTCGTTGACAACATTGCAGCATACATCATTCCAAAGAGATTTTTCAGGGACTCAGAAGAGCAACGGAACTTCATAAATGCAATAGAGGAAAAAATGAAAAACGCCACCTGAAAGCAGATAATCAAATTGGCGGGTCAGTTCAATGTCATTGCTAGCGATGCTTGGGTGCATTGAAACATCCACTAAACACACGGATGATTATTGTATAATTGATGGAAGGCTCTCTGGAAATTAATTTTGTGTGCGGAGGTCCGGCAAACCGACTATACGGCCATGCCAAAGGGAATGAAGAATGGACACCTGCAGACGATATACAAGATCAGTCTGCAAACCGGATTAATAAAGCAGACATGTTCTTGCAGGATTGTGACAACGCCGGCTGATTGAGGCGAATTGTGTTAATCCCTCTATAATTGACGCGGAACAAAGGGTCTGGTCGGTAAAGATTCCCCATAAAAGACAACCACCAATGGGAAGGTTGAATATGCGGAAACCAATTCATAGCCAATTTTCCGTGTTGATAAGGATAATCACCACAATGTTTTATTATATTTGTGATTGAACAGGAGCACTCAGTTGACTTGGGAGTTTCACATCAGGTTCCATGGGAACACCGTTGTGAAACTCCCCTGCCTGAACCGATTTGCGGTTGTTTATTTTGTCCGATAAAGAGGATTTGATTACCAGGTACGATAGGATCCTGCTTAAAATTAGTATTAAAATATTAACGATAATATTATGAAAAGTGAAGTACCCTATTTTATAGAAATATCTAAACAAATATTAAGTTTTATAACAACCTATTTAAAAAAAATTCCAAAGGAGCGCCGAAATATTTTTTTTGTATTATTACCATTATCAGTTTTATTGTCAACTTTTGCAACATTATTTGCTCTTTATTTGTTTTCAAATAAATTAGATATTAAAATTAAAAACAATAAAATCATTTTTGGCTCCTCATATCCCAAATATTTTCAAAAAAATGTAATAGTTATTGAACCAACATTTGGTTGGCAAAACTGCGGCATATTTGTTAGAAGAAATGATAAGATTACTATCAATGTGGAAGGACGCGTTCATTGTGGCTCTACTCATATTAACAACCTGATATTATATGCAAAAAGACTTATGATTCAATACTGTCCAAAAAATAGCAGTTTAAATTTCTATAAAAATGAATTTGACACGGTGGCTTTAAACAAAAATATATTTTTCAGAAGAAATTGGACCGGGCCGGAAGGTGATTGTGTTTCGGATCATGTTTTGAATCCATCCTTATTAAAGGATAATTCAAACTACGGAACTTTACTGATGGGTATTATACCTGAATCTGAAAAGACAATTTCAAATACTATTGATAAAGAAGATCCATTTCTTGTAATGAAAGATTATCATATGGAATTTTCAAAATTATTTGAAATTAAAGATAATACTTGCATAGATATTAATGAAAATGGTTGGTTGGTTTTTTGTGTCAATGATGCAGTTGTTTCCAAGGTTTTTCCGGAACAAAGACCTCGTTCATATGAATTATATGAAGCTTTGCAAATGGTGACTACCAAATTAAAGTCTGATTTGCATATTCTTAATGAGTCTAATTTTCCTTTATTATTTTACTCTGATAATTTAGGCCGATATAACGTTTCTATAACAGTTGATAGGAATTAGCCCAGGCAAAGACGATCGGGAAAGATTGTATGTGCGGCGGCGGACTGCATCGTAATAGTATTTACCCCAGGGAATGGAGGCGGACCGAAGGGACTGGTCTGGTCATCTTCAAAACAGCCCAAACCAGTAATGCGGAAATTCCTTTTTACGAAGCGATATCACGGCCATTTTTATGGAATGGTAATCGTTATATCCGAAATGTATTTGTTGCATCTGTGACCGGGCTCGAAGAGCGGGATGGATCAAAAGGTTTATGTAGGGTTTAGTTGAACGCAGGTGTTTGCTGGTACAATTGTGCTTGATCAAAATTGGAAAACCAGAAACTCACCTAAAGACCAGGGAACAAATCAAATACAAAAAAATGGTTGAAAAGAAATCAAAACTGGCTGATAACAAGATAAAACCAACCAATGCAAGCGTGGAGGAATTCCTCAACACCATTACGCCTGAACAAAAACGCGCGGACAGCTTTGTGCTGCTGGAAATGATGAAGAAGGCCAGTAAGGAAGAGCCGGTGCTGTGGAGCAATTCCTTCGTCGGTTTTGGCATCAAAAGATACAAGAGCCCATCAACCAGCCGCGAAGCCGACTGGATGCGGATTGGCTTCGCACCGCGCAAAACGAATCTTTCGCTGTACTTTGGCACATACATCGATGCACAGGCAGCCGCACTTGAAAAGCTGGGTAAATATAAAGCGGGTATGGGCTGCCTCTATATCAATAAGCTGGCCGATATTGATCTTGATGTGCTGAAGGGGATGATAGAAGCGGGATTGAAGGGCGAGGTAATGGAATAGGGGAAGTAACATGTAACAGTTTGAAAAACATTCAATAAATATACAACATGAAGAAAACGAGTTTATTCATATTAGCCATTGTGTCGGCATTCTGCCTGGGTTTTACATCCAAGACAATCCTGACCAAGCAATCGGACGACCCTGTAAAGATGAAAAGAGTGACCGGTATCGGCGGCATCTTTTTCAAATGCAAAAACCCTGCAGGCATGCGGGATTGGTACCAGAAGCACCTGGGACTGAATACCAGCCAGTACGGGGCGGTTTTTGAATGGCGGCAGGGCGCTGATTCAACAAAAAAAGGATTTACGCAATGGAGCCCGTTTTCGGAAAAGACGAAATATTTTGAACCTTCTGAAAGGGATTTTATGATAAACTACCGTGTCGAGAATCTTCCGGCGCTGGTAGAGGCACTGAAAAACGAGAGTGTTACAGTCACCGATACCATTGAAACTGCTGATTACGGGAAATTTGTTCATATCATGGACCTTGAAGGCAACAAGGTGGAACTCTGGGAACCCAATGACCTTGCCTACGAAAAATTAGGCCGGCAACTCGGCACCAAAACAACCAAATAACAAGCAGAAAAGAAAAAGTTAGGCCATTCCGTTAGCGGAGTGGTGTTTTCCCGGTTGCAAAATCCGCAGGAACGAAAATTGTATTATCCGGGGAGGAGGTGTTTTAATCGTAACTTTGTCGTCCTAATAAAACCCCTCTTTGAAAAACAATCTTTTTTTGATCCTGTTCCTGGCTCTGTTGCTGGCCTGCAGCAAGGAGCCGGCAACCACAGTCGTTACCCCGGTCACCCCGCCCGTTACCGATACAACCCCTTCGCAATATGGCACCCCGTTCGGGGCTGTCCCCGACCGCCAGGACGCGGTCATTTACCAGGTAAACATGCGGGCTTTCAGCTCCCAGGCCAATTTTAACGGGGTCATTGCCCGGCTTGATTCGATCAAAGCGCTGGGGGTGAATGTAATCTACCTCATGCCGATCTTCCCGGTGGGAACTGTGAAATCGGTAAACTCACCCTACTGCGTGAAAAATTACACTGCCGTGAATGCCGAATTCGGCACCCTGGCCGACTTGCGAAGCCTGGTCGATGGCGCCCACAGCAGGAATATGTGTGTCATCATCGACTGGGTTGCAAATCATACAGCCTGGGACAATGGCTGGATCACCAGTCACAAGGACTGGTACTTGCAGGATGGCTCGGGGAATGTGGTCAGTCCGCCGGGAATGGGATGGAACGACGTCGCACAGCTTGATTTCTCGAACAACGCCATGCGCCTGAAGATGATCTGGGATATGAAATACTGGGTCTTTGCGGCCAATGTGGATGGGTTCCGTTGTGACTATGCCGACGGTCCGCCGATCGATTTCTGGACACAGGCGATCGATACCCTGCGGCATATCTCAACCCACAAGCTGCTGATCCTGGCCGAAGGCAAACGCAGTGCCAACTTCCTCGCAGGGTTTGATTACAACTTTGGGTTCAGCTATTACGGGCTGCTGAAAACCATTTACAGCAGCAATGCCTCCGCTTTGCAGATCAACGACATGAATAACACGGAATTTGCCAGTGCAGCCAATGGCCAGCAGGTCGTGCGTTACACCTCCAACCACGATGTGAATGGTTCCGACGGAACCCCGCTCGATCTGTTCGGGGGAAGGAATGGTTCCATGGCCGCTTTCGTGGTAACCTCCTGCATGAAAGGGGTGCCAATGGTGTACAACGGGCAGGAGGTTGGTACTCCTTTCAGGATCGTGTTCCCGTTTACCGGGAGAAAAATTGACTGGACCCTGAACCCCGGCATCATGGCCGAATATAAAAGGATCCTGCTTTTCAGAAGCGCCAGTGCAGCGTTGCGCCGGGGCCAGCTAACTTCCTACGGCGACGCGGATGTCTGCGCATTTACCAGGGAACTTGCGGGAGAGAAGGTGCTGGTCGTTTCAAACCTGAGAAACAGTGTCATCAATTTTGCATTGCCGCTGCCGCTTCAAAATACCACGTGGACAGATGCCATGACCGGCAACACCGTCACGATGACCACGCAGCTTACTTTACAGCCATACAGCTACCTGATCGCGAAACAATAGGTCCACTTTACTGTACTTTACCTGACCTGGTGCACCTTAATGAAGTTGGTGCCGCCCGCCTGGTGGGCCGGGATACCCCCGATCAGCAGGATCTGGTCGCCGGCCACAGCAAGGTGTCGCTCCTGCAGGATCTTCTCTGAGATGGCAACCATCTCCTCGAAGGTGTCGGGATGAACATCGACCAGGATCGGGGTGACCCCCCACACCAGGTTTAACCCGTGATATACCCCAATATGTGTAGTGAAGGCATAGACCGGCGTCTGCGGGCGCTCTGCAGCGATGAACTGCGCACTGCGGCCGGTGGTGGTCAGCACCACCATGCAGGCGGGTTTGATGACCTTCTCCATCTGGTTTGCGGCACGGCTGAGTGCCTTGATGGCCTCATGACCTGCCGGTGGATAGGTTTTGAATTCAATTTTGCTCTCTACGTCCAGTGCGATGCGCACCATCATCTCCACAGCCTTCACGGGGTAATCGCCCATGGCGGTCTCGCCTGATAGCATGATGGCATCGGTGCCGTCGATGATGGCGTTGGCCACATCGCTGGCTTCGGCCCGGGTGGGTCGCGGCTCGTGGATCATGCTCTCGAGCATCTGGGTGGCGGTGATGACGGTTTTCCCGGTGCGGTTGCACAACTCGATGATCCTTTTCTGGAGCATCGGCACCCGGTCGGGGCTCATCTCCACGCCCAGATCGCCACGGGCCACCATGATACCGTTCACGGCATCCACGATCTCCTCCAGGTGATCGATGGCCTGCGGCTTCTCGATCTTGGCAATGATGGGCTTCTGGTAACCTTTACCGTTGATCAATTCCCGCAGGGTTATCACATCCTGCGCCGACCTGACAAAGCTGAGCGACACCCAGTCGATGCCGTGCGCAAGGCCGAAATCCAGGTCGCGGAGATCCTTGTCGGTGAGAGAGGGAAGCCTCAGGTTCAGGTTGGGGAAGTTCACCCCCTTGTGGTCGGTAAGGGTACCGCCCTCCACTACCCGGCACAGTACCTCGTTGCCCTTGATGGCCTTGACCTCCAGTTCGAACAGCCCGTCGGCCAGCAGTACCTGCATGCCGGCCTTCGCCTCTTCGGCAACATAGGGATAGTCGATCGGGATCATCGCCGATCCCGCGATAAATTCTTCGACAGGAATAAGACTTACAGTCTCTCCTTTGCGGATCTCCATCCTGCCGCCGGGCAGCTGCCCCACCCTGATCTTGGGTCCCTGCAGGTCCTGCAGGATGGTCACCGGCCTGTCGAGTTCGGCGGAGATCTCCCTTAGTGCGGTAATCACCGCGGCATGGGCGTCATAATTGCCATGGGAAAAGTTTAACCGGGCTACATCCATCCCGGCCTGTATCAGCTGGCGGATCATCTCCGGGGAGCTGCTGGCAGGGCCTATGGTTGCTACAATCTTGGTGCGGCGATAGCTGTTTTGCATGGTGATACTGATGGGGTTGAGGTGTTGAATAATGGTTGAAAAGTTAACGGAGTATGTCCGCCGGGTCAGAGGTCAACGCTCTCCCCGTACTGCGGCAGGAAGGGCTGCAGTCCATACCGGTGCATGATAAGGTTGGCCAGGGTGCTCCTGGCTGCATCTTCGCCGTGGGTGAGCACCACACGCGGGCGGTCGGGTGCCAGGGCGTTGAACCAGTCGAGCAGTTCCGACTGCCCCGCATGGGCGCTGAAGCCGCCGAGTTTGTGAATTTGTGCCCTTACGGCGATCTTCTCACCATAGATGGTAACATAGGGGTCTCCGTTTACCAGGCGGCGGCCCAGCGTTCCCTCGGCCTGGTAGCCGACGATCAGCACAGAGGTCTCCGGACGCCAGAGGTTGTGGCGGAGGTGATGCTGGATGCGGCCTGCGTTGCACATGCCCGAACCGGCGATGATCATGCAGGGGCCGGCAACTTCGTTCAGGTGTTTCGACTCCTCGGCGGTGGGCGTGGGGTGGATGAAACCCTTGTCGCGCTGTGCCTCGCCGCTGCCCTGGAATTCAACCATCTCCTCGTCGAACAGCTCGGGGTGGCTCATATAGATCCGGGAGGCCTCTACCGCCATGGGACTGTCGATATAGATCGGGAAGCGCGGCAGTCCTCCCTTGCGGAAGGCCTGCTCGATGTAGTAGATGATATCCTGGGTGCGGCCGATGGCAAAAGAGGGCACCAGGATCTTCCCCTTGGTGGCAAGGGCATGGCGGATGATACCGGTCATCTCATCGATGGTCTCCTGCAGCGGTTTGTGGTTGCGGTCGCCATAGGTCGATTCCATGATGACCATGTCGGCCTCCCTGAAGGTTTCCGAATCTCTCACGATGGGCATCCCGTGCGGGCCGAGATCGCCCGAAAAGATGACCGATTTGTTGCGGCCACCTTCTGTCAGCAACAGCTTCAGGCTGCCCGAGCCCATGATATGCCCCGCCTCATCGACGATGACCTCCATGCCGGGGGCCACGGTAAAGGCTTCGTGGTAAGGGAGCGGTTTCATCCGGCTGATGGCTCCTTCGACATCATCTTCGTCGAACAGGGGTTTTATTTTTGACCGCCCGGTTCGCGACATCCTTCGGTTGAGCTTGTCGAGGTCGCTGGTCTGCACCTTGAGCGAGTCGCGCAAAACCAGGGCAACCAGGTCGATGGTGGCGGGGGTGCAAAAGATCGGGCCCAGGTAGCCGTCGCGCACGGCCATCGGCAAACGGCCGCAATGGTCGAGGTGGGCATGGGTGAGCACGATGGCATCGAGGTTTTTGTAGTTGACGGGCGGTGCTTTTTTATTCCGGGTCTCATCGCGCCGGCCGCCCTGGAACATGCCGCAGTCGACCAGGATGCGGGCCTGGCCAGATTCGCAGTAATAGGCTGTACCGGTAACACCGCCGGCAGCGCCGTAGAAGGTGATTTTCATCGGGGGAAAGTTTTAGGCAATTGTAGTTTCTGGTAGGTAAAGGTACGCTTTTTCGGTGGAAATAAGGTCGGACCTGAAAATGACAGATAATGAAAATAAAATTTGTTCAGTCAATGCTGTTTATTTTTATTCCCAGATACTTTTTTCCGGCTACATCTGTTTTTTCCTGAAACCGGTCATAATTAAATCTTAACCCGATAATGAAAAGAATATTGAGTTTCCTTATGCTGTTGTCCTTTTTTCCCTCCTGTACGCACGAGATATACCGGTCGCTCGACTGGCAGCGGACGAAGGTTACGGCCGATGGCTGGGATATCGAATGGCCTGACCAGCTGCGGTTCCTCGATCCGAAGACCAAGATCACATATGGCATCTCGAATGACCTTCATAATTTATATGTGTGCATGAACGTGACCGACCCCGCCATTAAAGAACAGATCATCCACGGCGGCATGGAGTTCAGGATCGACACCCTGGGGAAAAAGGTGTTCCCTGTGGTCTTTGGCTTCCCTGTTGCCGGGGATATGACGGTAACCCGCGAGATGCATGCAGCCGTGCATAAAAACGACATCCAGGGCGAACGGCAGGTCACCCCCGTGATGCGGCAGAAGATCGTGAACCCGGCCACGGAGGCCCGACTGACCGGGTTTAAGCCGGCATATAACGGGACCGTTTCGCTGGTCAACAGCACCTCCGGCATTTCGGCAGCCCTCAATATCGACAGCCTGGATGTGCTTTGCTACGAGGCGGTCATTCCACTCAATACTTTTTTTAAAGAGGAGCTGACCCTGGCCGACAGCAACAGGGTGTTCAACTACGGGATCACGATCAACGCCATGGCGCCACCCGCGGCACACGAAAGCGCCGGTGGCAACGGAGGTGGCAGTAGCCGGGGTAAGGGTGTGAATATGACAGGCGGAATGGGCAACACGATGTCGGGAGGGATGAGCGGCGGACATCAGGGCGGTACCGGCGGGCAGCACAGCAGCAGCGGGTCGCGCGGTGGAGAACACCGGGAAAACGGGGTGCCCGCCACCGGTAACGACGAGATGTATTCAGCAAAGCAGATCACCAATAAACTGAGATTCTCGGTGAAGTAATCCGGGTCCGATTGTTTTGATCGTGGCTGCAGGGGATCTTCCCGGGCAATTAGAACGCTTTATGTAAAAAGTCCCGCAGGTTTGAATGGATGATCCCCGGCTTGTATTACCCATGCAATTATCCAGCTTGACGACAAATTTGGGAATAAAAATTTCGCATCTCACAACCAACGTGAAATCTGAAATGTGAAATGTGGTCACCCCGGGAATTGATCCCTGAAAATTGAAAGTAAAAACAGGGGAGGACAAATATTTTGAGAAATAAAAAAAAGAGCGCTGATTACCAGCGCTCTTTGGTGGGATGTGAGGGATTCGAACCGTTTCCCAGATCGCCATATTTTACTAATGTTTCCGAAGGTGTTTTGAAAATTTAGGCAATTTTTTAGGCGGAATGTTTTCAAAAACCAGAACAGTGTGTTCATAAGTTTCTCCCGGTAATCCTTTGTTTCCGCCTGTATTTCCATGTCAAATTTATTCAATTTTCCATTTCCCCGGGCAAAAAAATCATGCCCCAAAACCCCCTTTTTAGGTAATAAATTCAGTCCATGACTATTAACATCGACCCCTCTTTTTGGGACCCTGCCAGCCTCTGAAATGTTAATATCTTTTTTTTTCACCACTTCTTTTCGCCCTCTGTTTTTTTCTTCCCGTGTAACCAATTTACGGCTAAATAGTTTCCGGTGTTGTTAATTTTTCACAGGTATAATATAGGTATAGTTTAGGTTACTATTTAGCTATATTTCAGTGCGTTGTTAATATTTATTATCGGCTCGTTGGCGGCCGGTTTCATATTTTTGCGCCTCATTTAATCCGTAAAAATTATGATCGAAAAGTCAATTTTAGAAAAGCCTGTGACGGCCAAATACATCTGCAAGATGATTGGCGTCAGCCGACCGGCACTCCATCGTTGGAGCAAATCGGGAACCATCCGATCCCACAAAATCGGGGGCAAACTTTTTTTCTTCGAAAGCGAGGTCATGGAGGACCTTCGCAAATGTTAAAATCAATAACCCACTATGAAAACAAGAATGTATGAAAGTCGCAAAAGAATCAGTCGCAGAACTGAAGAAGAAACTGCCACACGGAAGCGCCAGGGTGATCAAATTACGCCTGGAGAAAAAAGATCAAATGTTCACACTACAATACATCTATCGATGTCTCAATCCCAAAAGACCGGATTTCAACCCATCTATTATCTCTGAGGCAATCATGTTGGTGAGACAGTATGCGAAAAAGGTTAAAAGCCTGGAGAAACGGCTTACGAAAATCAAACTTGAAAACGTATGAAAACATTCTCCTCGATGTCCGTTCCGGATAAAATTCTCACCAGAACATCCTACCTGAGAAACCTGGTCTTTATCAACCAGTGTTTACAGTCGGATAATACGCTCACTCCTGAAAAGTCGGCGAAACTTCAAACAGAGGCTGCCCGCCTTCAGGTACTTCTCGACGTGCTCGATGCTGAACTGCTCAGTGAATAATGGAAGGGAACCAAAATGATTCTGCAAACCTCCATAGATGAAGTCCTGAGCCTCGATGTCACCGATGTTATCGGCAAATATGTAAAACTGACCCCCAAGGGCAATAACCACCAGGGAAACTGCCCGTTTCACAAAGAGAAAACCCCGAGTTTTTCTGTCTCCCCGTCAAAAGGCATTTACAAGTGTTTTGGCTGTGGGAAACATGGCAATGCCATCGGTTTCGTGATGGATTACAAGAAAATCGACTTTCTGTCGGCGGTGAAGGCCATTGCCGCCGATCACAATATAACCCTCCTGGAAGAACCCCGTTCAAAGGAGGCCACCGTAAAGTTCACTCGAAACGAACAGCTATATGCTGCAAACAAAATAGCGCTGGAATGGTTTCAGGAAAACCTGAGATCAAAGGAAAATGAACCCGCCCATGCATATGTGCTTGGTCGCTGGAACCAGGAGACCATAACAGATTTTGGGATCGGCTTTGCTCCCGAAAGCTGGGATGGTCTGAAGAATTTCGCAACATCCAAAGGTATCACCGAGGATATCCTGCTCGAAACAGGGTTGCTCTCAGAGAGCAAAGGCAAACGGTTTGATTACTTCCGGGGCCGGATCATGTTCCCGATCCTTTCCGCCACCGGCCGTGTGGTCGGGTTTACCGGTAGGAACTTTTCCGGTTCCGAAACTGCACCGAAATACTTCAATACCCCTCAAACGGGGATCTACAACAAGGGTAAAATCCTGTATGGCCTTCACATGGCAGCAAAAGCGATCAGGGAAAAAGGTTTCGCTTACATGGTTGAAGGCAACGCCGATGTGATCAGGTTACATCAGATCGGTAAGATCAACACGGTCGGGTCCGGTGGTACCGCATTGACCAGGGAACAGATTGCAGAGCTGAAAAGCCGCTCTTCATCTGTCACCTTGATCGGGGATTCGGATGGTGCCGGTCAAACGGCCGTCTTAAAAAGCGGCAAACTGATCATTGAGTCCGGCATGTTCTGCAACGTAATCGAGCTTCCCAAAGGAGCAGAAAAACAGGACCCGGATTCATTCTTTCAGGACGGCGAGCAATTTGACCAGTACGCCGGCGAACTCCAAAAGGATTTTATTATCTGGCAGGCAGAAACACTAAGGGAAAAGTGCAAAAGCCCCGATGAAAAGTCAAAGGTTATTGATGAGCTGTCGTGGCTGATCACCCGGCTGCCGGTTTCTTCCCACACGCTCTACATTGAACAGCTGAGCGCGAAGATAAAACCTAAAAGGGCCTGGGAAGACAGCATTCGTCGTTTTCTGGCTGATGAACCCAGGCAGGAGAAGAAAGAACCAGAGAGCGCCATTCCTTCTCATGTCATCCTGTCGGATTATGAGAAATATGGTTTTTACCAGGACCACAACTGCTACTACTTCCGGACTAAAAACGGCCCGTTGCGTGGCTGCAATTTCATCATGGAGCCCTTGTTTCATGTTGCATCGGTTCTGAACAGCAAACGGATTTACCGGATCACTAATGAACATACTTACAGCCAGGTGATCGAACTGCTGCAAAAAGACCTGATCTCCATCAGCGCCTTCAAGCTCCGGGTTGAAAGCCTGGGGAATTTTCTGTTTGAAGGCACCGATGCCGATCTGAACAAACTCAAGCGGTTCCTCTATGAGAAAACGGAGAGCTGCATAGAGATCACCCAGCTTGGCTGGCAAAAAGAGGGATTCTGGGCCTGGAGCAACGGGATTTTCGACGGAGAGTTCAAAGAGACCGACATCAATGGGATCGTGGTCCACCAAGGAAAAAACTACTACCTGCCATCATCCAGCGGGATATACAAGTCCGAAGAAACACTCTTCGTTTCGGAACGCAGGTTCCGGCATTCACCGGGAAAGGTTTCCCTGTTCGATTATTCTTCCCAGCTTCTCCAGGTCTATGGTGACAACGCCATGTTCGGACTCTGTTTCTATTTTGCCACCCTGTTCCGCGACCATATCGCCGGCCGGTTTGGTTTTTATCCGATCCTCAATCTTTTCGGCCCCAAGGGGGCCGGTAAGACTGAGATGGCCATCAGTCTGCTCCAGCTCTTCGGCAACCAGGCCAAGGGGCCGAATATCACCAACACCACCAAGGCGGCGCTGGCAGACCATGTTGCCATGTTCTCCAATGCACTCTGCCACATCGACGAGTATAAAAACAACTTGGAATACGAAAAGATCGAATTCCTCAAGGGGCTTTGGGATGGTACCGGTCGCACCCGTATGAACATGGACAAAGACAAGAAAAAGGAAACCACCTCTGTCTATGTCGGGAACATGGTATCCGGGCAGGAGATGACCACCGCTGACATTGCTCTTTTCTCCCGGATGATTTACCTGTGGTTCAACAAGGTCGAGTTCAACGAAAGAGAAAAGGCAGCTTTCAACAATCTGAAAGCGATCGAAAAACATGGACTGACGCACATCACGCATCAGATACTACAGCACCGGTCGAAATTTACACATCAGTACCGCGAAAATTACGATCTGGCATCTGACGAACTATCCAAAATGCTCAACGGCCAGGTGATTGAAGACCGTATTTTTCGCAACTGGCTGGTCATCATCGCTGCTTATCGGACCTTAAAAGATGAGATCCATGTTCCCTGGAAATATGACGACCTGCTCAGAATTGCTGCCGGCAAGATCATTCTGCAAAATAAGGAGACCAAGACCAGCAATGAAATTTCAATCTTCTGGGGAATCGTTGAATTCCTGACCAACGACGGCCTGATCAAGGAAGATGTTGATTTCAAAGTTGACTTCGTCACCAGGTTAAAAACGGACATTGTTTCCACCGAGGCCGAATGGACGAAGCCCAAAAACATACTCTATCTGAACCATTCCAGGATATTTCAGCTTTACCGGGTTCATGGACAGAAAGCCAAGGAGAACATCCTTCCGCTGAAAACCCTTGAATATTACCTGATGAACTCCAAGGAGTACCTGGGAAGGAAACACTCTGTCAGTTTCAAAGTTGAAGAGAACCACAGGATTGTTGAAGATCAGGATACAAATGTTTCCATCGACGGCAACCAGATAAAGAAAATCACCCGTCGAATAACCACCGCGATGGTTTTTGATTACGACATGCTGAATATCTCCATTCTCAACATGGTTGATAAACAGGAGGTTGACCCAAATACAGGTGAACCGCCCGAAAATCTTCCTTTCTGAAAAAATGAAAACACAAAAAGTTTGACCCAAAAACGGCAGCTACACCAGCTACAATAGCTACAATTTTTAAAATATTATAAATGTGTAAGTTAAAAGCAACAATCCTTCAAATGGCGCAGCTAAATGCAGCTACATTCAGCTACAGCTCCTACAAAAAACTAAGATGTAGCTGAGATTTACCGTTCCCTGAAATGATTACCTATTTGATTTACAGATTGATAAATGAATGTAGCTGATGTAGCTGCTGTAGATGCCAAAATATATACTCTGTCTGAGAAAAACTGATTTTTTTTATGAATCATCCCGAGCCCATAACTGATCAAAATGGCTGGAAATATTACGACCACCTTCCGCAGGGCTACCGGCTGGCTGTGATGGATGATTTTCACACCCTTGGCAAGAAGAAAGTAGGGATGCAATACCTGATCCAGCGCGGGGATCAGCAATACTTTGAGGTTCACGTGATCGGCCCTGAATCCAGGGCGATCAATCTCAAGCCGTTTCTCGACCACCAGATGGTCTTTGTAAAAGGCTGATGGCCTTTGAATCCACAACCAACAAAAATACATTTGCCCATGATTGAAAAAGAACGCCCTACGATTACCATCAAACTGAAGCCCTACCTTCAGGAATACCTGATCTGTTCGTTGAGTACCAATACGGCCTCGAAGGGAAACATCATCGGAAAGCTTCTCAAACCACTTCTTGAGATTCGTCCGCCGCAGGTCGTTCCTGAATTCCCAACCGGCCCGGAGTATATCACCTTCGTGCTTCCTTATTACAACGACTTCTGGGTTAAGTCAAACCTCTGGGTTAACGAGCGGAACCAGGCCATCTTTGAAAGTTACCTGGAATGGCACTTCAAAGACCTTTTCTTTCATTACATGAACGACAAGGTCCGGTTTTATAAATCCTTCAAGAAGTGCATACTTCAATTTTGCTTTGATCACAATATCACATTCTCTTACCTGAACTACGAAATGCTGAAAAAAGACTATTATCGAAAACGGAACCGCAAAAAGTCCGAAAAAAGTTGCTCACTTTTTGTCCCTGAGATGTCCCCGGCTTGTCACTGTGTTTTTTTAACCAAAGAATAATATGGGCAATATTTCACGACATACCGGCATCAATATCGGCGGACTGAATTCCATAAGTTGGATTTACAGTGAAGATGTCGGTATTTTTAAAATCTACCCGGTCACGCTCAGTTGTATGATCACTCCGAGATCCGGCAAATCCTGGAATGCCATCTATGGCACCCCGGAGACGATTCAGTTGGAATCTGAACAGCAGGATACTCCTGCAGGGATCAAGTACATTTACAAACTGAAGATCCTTGTTCCCAAGGACCGTGCTCCGGTGGAGACCGAACTTTACGCCATGACAGGCCGGCGAATTATCCTCAAATCTGGCGACAAGAATGGCACCAACAGGATTTTCGGGACGCTTGACAGTCCGATGAAGTTGACGAGTAAACTGATGAAACCGGCAGTCCTGGAAGGTTTCAACGGGTATGAGTTATTATTTACCGGAGAGTTTTCAACTCCCGCTGCCTATTATCTCGATCCCAATGGTCCGATCCCCGATGATGAAAACCAGGATTAAGCGGGTAATCTTTTAAGTCCTTTATTTGCTGAGTATCCCACTATAATATTGTATCCTCAAATCCAAGGGTACAGTGAATCCTATCCTGACTGAAATTTTTTCCGGAGTATGGCTGATCGATGGTGAACGATCGGCTGCTTATGCTTCCATGATCCTTTCCCTCCTGAAAGGGGAACGAATCTCGCAGGAGGATTCTTCCCTGGTGCGCCAGCGCAACAACCCCTTTGTGATCAGTAGTTCTGGCAGGCAAACGCAGATTCAGAAATTATCCGATGAAAGTTTTACTGGCAGTTCCACTGCCGTGATCCCGATCCGGTCGGAAATCCTCAAGTACGATCAGCCCTGCGGTCCCAGGGGATCGCAGTCCATCCTTCAGGATATCAAAATGGCTGACAAGCATCCGGATATCGGCAGCATCCTGCTGATCGTTGACAGCCCCGGCGGGCAGGTCACCGGTACCGACCTGCTGGCTGATGCCGTCCGTGATGCGGAGAAACCGGTGGTGGCTTACATCGAAGGGATGGCAGCCAGTGCAGCTTACTGGATCATCTCCGGCGCCGATAAGATCATCGCCAGTTCTGACCTTGACCGCATCGGTTCCATCGGAACGATGCTCATGGCACAGGACCTTCAACCAGCGCTCGAAAAGCTTGGGGTAAAGTTCCATGAAGTCTATGCCAGCCTCTCCACCGACAAGAACAATGACTTTAACCAGGTGCTCAGCGGAAATTACGAGGCTTACCGTAGCAACGTGCTGGATGTGATAAACAGCAAGTTCCTCTCCACTGTCAAGGCAAACCGGTCAACACTAGATGAAGCCACCCTCTCCGGGAAAGTCTATTTCGCCCGGGAAGCGCTTGCGCTTGGCTTGATCGATGAGATCGGATCACTCACCGAGGCCATTGCAACTGCCACTTCCCTGGCCGAAGAAAAGAAAATCAAATCGTCAAATCATCAATCCCTTAATCCTGAACCTATGAAAATTAACATTTCATGGAAAGCCATCCAGAATTTTTTCAAGATGGATCCCGCCACACTCGACTCCCAAGAGCTGACCGATGAGAGGGTACAGCAGATCAATGATCAGCTGGCCGCCGTCACTGCCCGAAATGAGGAGCTGGAGTCACTGCTTGAAGCGGAAAAATCAGCACATGTCAAGACGCTGGCTGACTTTGAAGCCCTGAAAAACGAGGATGCCGCCTCCGAGACCATTGCCCGCAAGGTAGCAGATAAAATCTCCGGCGGGGAGCAGGATGTAGTCTTTTCCCATGACCGGATTGCCGATTCCTTCCTGTCGTAATCATTGCAAACCATTAAAACCCAGATAAACAATGGCTGAAACCATTTCGTTGCAAGACCTTAAAACTGCGTTCGGTACCTACATTGGCACCAACCAGAAGGATATCCTGAGGCTTCTCACCCAGCCGACGGTTTCTGAGAAATACATGACCACCGTGGCTTCGCAGGATTTGATCTACCGTGCTTCCAAAGCCGTGATCGATGACCTGGTTCAGGGATTTCAGAAGACCTGGACGCCCAAAGGCAAAGCCAAATTCACCCCGATCGAAATCCCGCAGCGCCGGCACAAGATCGACCTTTCGTTTTATCCCGATGAAATCGTGGAAACCTGGTTGGGGTTCCTGGCTGATGAATCCACCGACCGGAAAGTGTGGCCGGTCACCCGGTACATCATTGAACAACTGATCCTGCCCAAAGTTCTGGATAACCGCGAACTGAAGCTGATCGGCACCGGGGATTATGCCGCGCCGGTTGACGGCACCGCCCAAGCAGTTGGGCTGTCAATGGACGGTTTCTGTACTATCCTTCGTGACAAACATACGGCTGGCACCTCCAGCATCAATTTCATTGACTTGGAAGTGCTGACCGAGGAGAATATCTTCGACCAGATTGAACATTTCGGCAGAAGTGTCGATGATCTCTATATCAACCTTTCGATGAATGTCTTCCTTTCACGCAAATGGTACGCCGCTTACCACCGCAAGCGCCGTGACCTGCATGGGATGGACACCAACTACACCGGTATGAAAGACGTAATCGAGGGGACCAACCTGACCTTGGTCCCGTTGCCTTCGATGACCGGTGAGAACATCCTTTTCACCACTCCAAAGGAGAACTTCATCCGCCTGATCAACCGCAACAACGGCGCCTCGAACATTACCGTCGAGAGCATCGACCGCCAGATCAAGGTATTCGCCGACTGGTACGAATCCGTGGGCTTCGGTATCGAAGAGGCTGTCTTCGCCAGTGTTCCTGTATAACCTGAAAAACCTGTAAAATAATGGCAATAGCGCTTTTTGACCTGTTTAAACCCACCGTAAAAAACGCCGGGGGCGGCGGTGGTATAAAGTCCGAGATCATCCTGATTATGGAATCCGACATTGACTGGGATACCTTCCCGGACAGGGATGCTGAAAATACCATCACAACTGATATCCCCCTGAAGACCGGTAAATTCATGCACAGTTTTTACATGACCCAGGGGACCATCAAGCCATCCCAGAAAAAGCTCAAGGGCTCTAACCAGGACTGTGGTGGATACGAGATCGGGGTCGAAGGATTTTATCCCGGTATTGAAAAAGCAGTGCAGAAATGGATCGCCAATTTCGGCATCGACTTCAAAGGGCTGGTGATCATCCAGAACTGTGCTTCAGCCAAGCGTTACCTGATAGGCGAACCTTGCAACCTGGTGCATCTCGAGACCATTGAAACTACCTGGGGGGAAGAGATCGACAAAGACAAGGGGCACAAGTTTGGCTTCCTGTGTAAGCAGGGATCGCCGATGGCCTTCTATGAAGGCGCCCTGGTCATGGATCCCAATGCCGCCGGCGGATAACAAAGAGGCTCTTGTAGCGTGTTTTCATAAACGTGAGGTTAAAGCCTGCCGGAGAAATTCGGCGGGCTTTTTTGTCCTTTAAACATTACAATTGCAGCGATACCTTCGTCTCATGGATCAAAAGATACATCATTGGCTAAACTCCGATCAGGACTACCAGGTCGGCCTTCAACTTTTCGATTTCTTTGTTAAAAATTTCAACCTTGCCCGCATCCTGCGTGTAGGGGGAGCAACCGGAAAAAACCGGCTGACCCTTGCCTATGAGCTTGGTAAGCTTGTCCAGGACCTGCCGGCAGCAACACAAATACCTGCAATTGCAGCAGCACCGGAATTATCCCATGAAAACGAACCCCTGCCGGAGGTTACCCGCATCGGGGATCTGAAGTCAGAGCAGAAGATGCTCTACAAGATGCTGGATAACCTCCATGCCGTGCTTGAATTCAGGCCGGTTCAGGAACGTAAAAAGATCGCTTTTCAGATTCTTGACCTGGATGATCAGCTCAAAGAACTGAACGAGCGGATTGCTCATTACGAGAAACATGGCGTGATTCCTGAATTACCTGTCACGGATGACAAAAAGAAAATCTCCGAACTCAACGACGTTGAACTTATCCAGTGGCAGAATAACTTCCGAACCTATGTTGCCAGGTATAAAAGACTGGTGGCCGGTTCAAAAACACCCAAGTCACTTTCCCGAAACCAGCAGCTTCTGGAGCAGTACCAGAGAGAACTGGAAGAAATCACCAAACGACTGCAACGATGAGCCTGTTTTCGACCAACGACCTCAAAAGAAAGAAGTCAGACAGATCGAAATCCGGATCTGTCGATTCCAATGGAACTTCCCTGCTGACCATTGGCAAGGCTAACCAGAAGCTTCATGAAGTCTTTGGACCGGTGATCCAGGGTCAATCTATACACTATGCCTCTCTGGGCGACTGGTCAACCCATGATCTGCTATTCTTCCTGCTGGAGCAGACAGGTCCTGCCCGGGTCTATTTCACCACCTGGGCCATTTCTGAATATGCCATCCGGCAGCTTTACCAGTTTATAGAACATGGCCTGATCATTGAACTGAAGGGCATCTTTGATTACCGGAACGGCATCCGAAAGCCTGCCGAGCTGCAATTCCTGCAGAAGATTACCACTGACATCAAGGCTGCCAAATGCCATGCAAAAGTCACTGTGATCGAGAACGACCACTGGGGGATCAGCGTGGTGGGATCAGCCAACTATACCAGAAACCCCCGTATCGAAGCGGGTGTTTTATGCTGCGATAAAACTGTTGCAGCCTTTCACCGGAACTGGATATTAAACGAACTCTCAAATACAAGCGCCTTTGATCGACCAGAATGAATCGTTTCTCATCGACCTGGAATCCTATTCCGCGTTGATGTTCAACCGTAATGAGATTGC
This sequence comes from Bacteroidota bacterium, assembly GCA_037133475.1. Lineage (GTDB taxonomy): Bacteria > Bacteroidota > Bacteroidia > Bacteroidales > FEN-979 > CAIVAT01. The sequence goes on along the minus strand of JBAXOB010000021.1, from coordinate 558 downwards.
CATAATCATGGAAGTGGACCCGTCTGAGCTATCAGAACTGCTCCGGGAAACCCAAAGCCCTGCCTTCAGGGCATTCCAACGTGGCCGCCTGAAACGGGAGGCCGAACTACGCAAAGGCATCTTTGACCTGGCACAGAATGGATCTTCGCCGGCCCAGACAATGGCCATCAAACTAATTGAAAACGCTAAAGCCGACGATCTGTGAAAAGCCTGGCATGTGAAACAACCCTGGAGCGTGTCCGCATGCACTATCTTTCCGATAATGTGCAACTAACGACGCATGAAGAGACCGTCAGGCAACGCTGGGAATCCGCCTATTCGATGCTGATCAACCAGAGGGGGATCGAACGGGAAGCGGTAAAAATGCAGATGAAGCTGCACAACATCTCCGAGGTCCAGGCATACCGGGATGTGCATGACTGTCTTCGGTGTTTCGGACCTGTCCGTGGCAGGGATAAACAGGCCCTGCGCCACATGATCACCGAATGGGCAATCGAGGTAATGCGAAAAGCCGAAGTGAAAAACGATTTCAAGACCGTGGACCGGATGCTTGAACGC
>JBAXOB010000020.1:0-71290 GCA_037133475.1 Bacteroidota bacterium | reverse complement strand
TTGTTATGTTGCGTCAAACGGATCGAAAACGGAAAACAAACCAAAATTAAACGGAAATGAATACTGAATTTTTGATCCCGATCGCGTTTTTTGCCATGGTTTACGGAATTGTTTACCTGCTGGTAAGACGGAAAGAACGCGAGGCGCTTATTGAAAAAGGCGCCGATGCAACCATCTTCGAATCCTCAAAGAACCAGCCCTCCTCGTTGAAATGGGGATTGCTTCTGGTAGGAATTGGTACTGGAATCCTGCTTGGAAAAGTACTGGCGGTTTATACCACCCTGAGTGAAGAACCAGCCTTCTTCTCCATGATATGCCTGTTTGGCGGGATAGGACTTATCGTCTATCATCTAATTGCCAGCAAGTATGAGAAGCCTGGCTGACCAGGTTCCTGAACAGGAATAGTATTTCACCGTGAACTCCCCTGATTGGCCGAAAGGAAATCAGGGGAGTTCTTTTTTTAGCGGGAACCTGTCGAGGGCGATATATTCCGGTCCTTCATGATGCAGGATGCTTTCAAACAGGATGATTTCGCCGATTTGCAGGGGGGCCGATGCAATGGTTTTGAACTGGCCCACCATCCGGTTAAAGAGGACCTTATCCTTCAGAAACTTTATCCTTCCCAGGGTCAGATGAGGTACCAGGTTCTGTCGGTCGGCTTCAAAACCAAGGGCTGCCAGGTCACGCTGGATATTTTTCATCAGGGATGAAACCGGGTCAAAAGGTGAGATACCCACCCAGATCACCTTGGGGGCATAGGCACTGCCGAAAATTCCGAGTCCCGAAAGCTGAAGGTTGATTTCAGAAGTCATTCCGGCCCGCCCCCGCAGCGATGAACAGATTGCGGGAATTTTCAGCTCTTCGGTTTCCCCGAAGAATTTCAGGGTAACATGAATATTGTGTTCCTCCACCCATTTGATGTGTTCATGGTGCAATCCGCTCTTCAATTTCCGGTAGGATAAGAGGAAATCGGCATCCGGATAAATTTTTAATGCAGCAAATAGACGTTTCATATTAAAAAGTTGTTAATTTTGCAACCGCTTTGGGGGATTAGCTCAGTTGGCTAGAGCGTTAGACTGGCAGTCTAAAGGTCAGGGGTTCGACTCCCCTATTCTCCACCCTAAGTAAGTAAAAAGCCTTGAAAACATTGTGTTTCAGGGCTTTTTTGATTATTGGTGATCGCCCCGGTCGTAGCCAGGGTTTGCTTCCTGCGTAGTCGTATGAAACTTTCTCGGCGTGCCGGGAATATGATGGAAGGGCATTGCCACCCCCCGGTTGTTTCTCCTTTTATGAAAATCCCAGGTTGAATTTTGTGCCAACAGGGTAATTATCCGGATGACACTGAATGCAAACATAAAAACAAGGGCCAGCGCAGAGGCAACAAGCAGGACGATGGCGAGAATTCCCTTTGCAACACTTTCCGGAAGGTCGTCGGACGAATCCATGTTTGATATTCTTCTTTGATTTTCAGTATGCGTCAGTTTAGAATGCTACTGTTGTCCATCGCAATCCTTTCCCGCAATCAATGTCCTTTATTTATCCGCAATGGTCACAATGATTTACACCATGGTCACAATGATATGCTCTGTGTTCATTGTGTCTTCCTTGTATCATGGTGGTTAAATATTGCGGTGGTTTCGGAAATTTAAACAATTTCCCGCCTCTTTACCAGCTGTTATAGGGATGAAGCGACAGGAATGCATTGTAGTACCGTTTATCCATGGTTACCTCTTCTCCGACCCAGCCTGGAATTTCAAATGGATCGTCCAGGTTTTCAAGTTCAATCTCGGCGACAATCAATCCATCGTTTGCCCCCTGGAATTCATCAACCTCCCACACCAGGCCATTTCCGGCCGGAACCCGGGTACGCAGCTTTTCAACCTGTCCGGTTGTAAAGAGGCTTAGCATCTCCCGGGCTTCCGAAACAGGGATACTGTACTCAAATTCCGGTCGCGCGAAGGTATCCGATTTCCCCTTGATCGTGAGGAATCCCTTGTCTCCCGCCACCCTTACCCTGACCACCTTGTCCTGGTCGATGCTCAGATACCCCTGTATGTATGGGATTCCGGGAGGTTTGTCGAGTCGGGACCATTTTTCCCTGTTTACCAGGAATTTGCGTTCAATTTCAACATTGTTCATCGGGGTTGTTTTTACCCATGAAAGATACAAAAAAAAGAGGTTGTCGCCGATGTCGCGACCGACATAAACCGACAACCTCAAGGGAAGAGAAAAGAAAGACACAGGAACCGGGAACATAAAGAACGAGATAGTATTAACCAAAACCCTTATGATCCTGTGTCCTTCATACTTTAACCAGGTAATTCCGGCAAGGTCAGGGATATGCCGGTTTTCCTGCTGTTTCGTTGCATGGCAAGTTTGTTTGATATCAGCGCTACGATAAAATAGCCGACCATCTGGACCGAGAGAACGGTGATTTCGTGCCTGACCGAATCGAGCCCTCCTCCCATGATCCGCAGCTTTAAAAATGCCGGCAGCATGGTGGTTGTCGGGAACAGGTAACCCAGTAATCTTACCGCTCCCGGCAGGGATTCCGTGGGCCAGGCGATTCCGCAAAGGAAAAAGACTACCGGCGAAATGAATACGATAAACATCAGGGAGTGAACCCTTTTTTTGAACCAGACACTGATCGCGATCCCCATAAATGATACGGTGTAGATAAACAGGAGCAACAGCGGGTAAATACGCAGAAAGCCCGCTTTTTCCGGGAATCCCATCCAGTGGTAAAACATCACCAGGGTGACCAGCGTGGTTGCCAGGTACAGCGCAACGTAAACCGAAGATTTACCGAGGATGACCTGGATGCTGTGTATGCGTCCTTTTACCGATCCGGTGGCGATAAGTTTTTTTGTTTCATAATGTTTTCCGAACAGCAGCCCGATACCGATCAGCAGGGTCTGCTGGATGACGATCATCAGGATTCCCGGGACAATAAAGGTGGCGTAACCCGATGAAGGGTTGTATGCATCAAACATTTGCGGGGTGATGGCCTCATAGCGGTTCACCGCCTCATCAACCATTTTTCCTTTGGAAAGGGTCGATTTTATTTCCACGCCTGCATTCATCATCCCGGTTGTATAGGTAGCTGCCGTAAATACCTGCTTATAGACGAAGAACCTGCCGGCATCGCAGTAAACGGTGACTTTGGCCTGTTCCGCGCGGAATACGGTTTTCTCAAATCCGGCCGGGATCAAAACGACGCCATGGATTTTACCGTCGTAAAAGAGCGCTTCGGCCTCCTTCAGGCTCCCGGGTTTTTCGGTCACCTTCACCTGTTCGGTGGCATCCAGCAGCCTGCCGTACTGGCGGCTGAGCGCCGTATGATCAAGGTCGACCACCGCAACCGGTATCTCCCTGATAGATTCATTCATATAGCCCGTAGAGTATAGCATGGGATAGATGATGGCGGCCACCAGGAAGATCAGTACGGCACCGGCGTCGTTGAACGATTCACCGATCTCCGCCAGGAAAATCCCGTAAATGTTCTGCACGTTGTTTTTTATTGCCTTTAACATAGTACGATCAGATTTTACCCCAGAATTTTTCGTGTTGCAACAGGTATTTCAGCCGGGGAACCAGGCAAATCCCTGCTACCAGGAAGATAACCATTTTCCACAGCAGGACGACCGCGTTGGCTGTCGGTTCTCCCCGGAGTGTCTGACCCACAAAGATTTCTAGCCAGTAGGTGAGGGGAAATACCTTGCTGAAAACCTGTGCCATGGCCGGCATCCCGAAGGCGGGAAAGGTCAGCCCTGCAAAGGTGATGGCCAGCATGGTATAGGCGCTGGCAAGCGACAGGGCCAGCCGAAGGTTCCGGGTAAGCGTGACCATGAACAGGGCCATTCCCTGGTAACTCAGGATCATTACGAATTCCGAAAGGAGGATCATCGGGAAATGGCCCCTGAGCGGGAGCCCCAGTACCTGGAAAAAAATAAGGTTCATCGCCATCGCGATACCGAAATACCAGGAGGTATGGATCAGCAGTTTTCCGGTAATGGCGGGCAGCATCCTGTTTCCAGCCGCCTGCAGCCATTCGGGCCCGGTACCGTATTGCAGTTCGGTACCCAGGGCGTAAAGGGTGCCGAAAAGGACGAAAACGGTCAGCAATACCGGCAGGATCAGCAGGGTGAGGTAATATTCATAGTTGGTGTAGGGGTTAAAGAGCAGGACCGGCGACAGCTGAACTGCCTGGATTTTAGCAAGGGCTTGTGTCGGCGACTCGCCCCACATCATGCGGGTTTGCAGTTTTATCCCGGCTGAAAGGGTGGCAATGGCCTTTTGGATGCCGCTTTTCAGCAATCCTGCTTTAATAAGGTATACATTGTTGAAATAGATGGCCAGGTCGACATGTTCCCCGCGCAGGATCTGCTTTTCCGAACCCGCCGGGATTACCACGACGGCATCTGCTTTCCCGGCGATCATGGCGCTTCTTGCCTCGTTTGGATCTGTAAAATGGTTGTCGGGCAGGGCAATCGGTGTCGCTCCGATCATCCTGGTGATCTTCCGCGACAGGGCGGTGTGGTCCTGGTCAACGATCGCCACGGGAAGTTTACGCGGCACATTGGCCGAGAAGATCAGCGTGATGAGGCTGAACCCAATCAGCGGGGCGATGATCCCTGTAAAGAGATATACCTTATCATGGAGGATACGGTTTATCTCCCTGCTGAGAACGGATAACACCGGCCGGGATCTTTCTTTTTCCATTGTTTTTTTTCCTTTTATTCCTGATGCCTTTTTCGTTTCGGCCGGTTTATTTTCCTGCTGCTTTGGCTACTTTTCTCCAGTTAACCAGCGCGCTCATGCCCGGCCTGAGTCCTTCTACTGGATTCACCGGCCTGGCGTGGACTTCAAAGGTTTTCATGTCGAAATCGCCAGAGGTTTTGGTGGCATTCCAGGTTGCGAAATTACCGAGGGGGTGGATGTAGGTAATCTTGAGCCTGATCGTTTTGTTTCCAAGGGCGGGGAAACGGGCGTCGAATTCCGAACCCATCCTGACCGAGGCCAGCAGGTCCTCGCGCAGGTTAAAGGTGATCCAGCAATCTCTCAGGTCGATGAGGGTGACGACCGGGTATCCTGCCGAAACAAGTTCGCCGGGTTCGGCGATGATGTCTGAAATTTCGCCGTCGGCAGGGGAGAAGATCCGGGTTTCGTCGAGGTAACTCTTCACCTCGGTGATGGCCCCCTCGGCACGGTCGACCATGGCTTTGGCGGATTCCTTGTCCTCGCTGCGGGTACCGTTCTTAGCCTTTGTCCAGGTTTCCCGGGCAGCATTGGCGGTTTCAAGAGCTACCTTCAGCTGGGCTTCCGACTCATCTTTTTTTTGTGCCGGGAAAACGCCCTCTTTATACAGGTTCTGGATCCTGGCATTGGTCTTCAGGGCCAGGTCATAGGCGGCCTGTGCCTTCTGGTACATGTTGAAGGCAGCGGCGATATCCTCTTTTTCGGCCCCCGTTTCCGCCTTGAGGTTCTGGGCCATGGCCCCGTGCAGCGCTGCGTTGGCCTGGTCGAGTTTTGCGTTTATTTCCGGGCTGCTCAGAACGAAGAGCAACATGCCTTTTTTTACCTCGTCACCCTTGTGAACCGGCAGGCTGTCCAAACGGCCCACAATTTTGGAGGCCACCCTGATCTGTGTCGCATCCACCTCTCCCTGTACTTCAATGGGACGGGGCATGCAGATCACGATCGCTGAATATATAACCAGAGCCAGCAGGATGCATATTCCGGTGATGGTCAAAATAATCGCTTTTTTATTCATAATATAATGATTTACTGTTGTTTCGTTTTATTATTGATAGTGCTCTGATTTGGCGTTGTTGCGGGTGGAATAGGAGGAAAAATCGGCGGAGACACCCGAATATTCCAGCAAACGGGCCAACGTAACGTCATAGTTGAACATTGCCTGCAGGCGCTCGGTCCTGATCTGGGCCAGGGCAAGGCTGGCGTCGATCACCTGGGTTGAGTTGGTCATATCCTGGTGGAAGGATGCCTCGCTTGCGCGCAGGTACTCCTCGGCATACTGCCGGGCCGTGGCAAGCTCGGTAAGCTGGTCGTGGTACATGGCAAGCTCATGGTACAGTTTGTTGATCATGGAGGCCACATCCGATTGGGCCTTCAGGCCGTATTCTTCGGCCTCCCTGGTTTTCAGCGAGGCAGCTTTTACCCTGGCAAAGCGGGCCACGCCGTCGAACAGGGTCCATTTGAGCCCGATCCCGACCTCCCAGTCGGGCATATAGGGTGAAAGGTCCTTGTTTACGATATCGTAGGTTCCCTGGACTGCCACGGCAGGCATTAAATCGGCCCGTTCAGCCTTATATCCCTGTTCGGCCAGCTGTTTTTTCGATTCAATCTGGTTTAGCAGCGGGTTCCTTGTCAGGGAGAGATCAATGAAGAAGCTTTCCGGTTCGATGGAATCGATGTAAAAGAGGTTTGATTCGGTTTCAATCTGGGTGCTGTCGCCGATGGCCATCGTGCCGGTCAGCGCCTGGTTCACTATCTCGGTTTGCTGCAGCGCCTTGCTGAGTTCACGGCTTGCCTGCGCGTGGTAGACCTTTGCATGAAGCACATCGGCGTTGGAGATCATGCCCTCCTTTTCCAGCTTTACGGCTTCGTCGAGGTGCTGCTGCAATCCCTTGAAAACCTCCTGCCTGACCAGCACAACCTGCCTGGCAAGGCAAAGTCCGTAGTAACGTTCTGCCAGTTCACTCATCAGTTCCCCCTGCTTCTGGCGCGAGATTTCTGTTACCTCCAGCTGGTTTATCGAAGCCGCCTTGTTGGCCGCCCTGATCTTGCCCCCGGCATACAACGGCCATTGCATGGTGGCCGCCACCACGCCGAATTCCTTTTTCTGGATCATCTGGTCCCATTGCTGCGATTCGATCTCATTGAGGCCCGCCAGCATCTTTTGCCGGATAATCTGGGTGGCCATATCGTCGGGAACCCCGGTAATGCCGAATTTACCGTAGTTTCCTAACGTTTTATACAAGGGAGCGATGGCATCCCTGACGGGGGTAAGGTCAAGGGTGATGGGATCGGACATGACCGTTGCATTGGCCATGATCCCAACCGTCGGGTAGTAGAGCCCTTTTGCCGCGCGGCGCTCCTGGTCCTTCTGAAGCTTAAGGTAATTCACCTGTTTCAGCACATGGCTGTTTTCCCAGGTAATCTCACGGGCCTGGTCGAATGTTACTTTTTTCACAATTGAAGGGTGGGCTCCCTGCGAGCTGAAGTTGCACAAGAGTATCAGGATAGCCAGTCCCGGGATTATGTTGATTCTTATTTTCATATCCTGTTTGATATTAGCTCTTTAAATGGTCTGACTCACGTTTGATAATCCCAAAAAACAGCACATCCAGGAGCCTGTCGAGACGCTGTTCAAGCAGGTGGTCGCTGCCTGAATCTGCCACCAGCAGGGGAATCTCCATTCCTTTCAGAGCGGTTACGATGGCAATCGAAGTCAAATAGGTATCTTCAAGGTGAAATATCCCGGTTTCAACCCCCTGGTCGAGGATCCCGGCAACAACGTTGATCTCCTCCTGGTCGGTTTGCTGGCGGGTCTGATCGACAAAATCGCGCTGCGTAGGGTGCTCCGTGCGCAGCACATTATAGAGATTCTTGAGGCTTTTCAGCCCCTGCATGCGCTCGACCACGTAAACCTTAAGTTTTTCCCTCGAATCCTTTTTCTGCGAAACCGCAACAAGAATCCTGCTTTTCATCAGCTGCAACTCCTTTTCGATCACCGCTTTAAAAATATCCTCCTTGCTGGTGAAATAATAGTAGATGGAACTTTTTCCCTTCCCCATCTCCTTTGCAATGTCATCCACCGTACTTTTCCCGTAACCATACCGGTTAAAGACATCCTGCGCAGCGGCAAGGATCTTCATGCGGGTTTCATCTTTCTTAACCATAAAATTCGACTAATTGACTAAAACGGTCCAAAATTACAATACATTTTATTGTTCCCGACATTTTTTATCAAATATTTTTTAAATTCTTTGTAATGGCATGAAAGTTTGGTGTTTGCAATGTCAATTAAACTACTTAACTTTGTGCTGTTAATTAATTAACAATAAATTTATGAAACCTACACATATTGAGCATCTTGGCATAGCAGTGAAAAGCCTGGAGGAGAGTATTCCCTATTACGAAAATTTGCTGGGAACAAAATGTTATAACGTTGAAGAAGTTAAGGATCAGCGTGTTAAAACGGCTTTTTTCCTTATAGGCGAAACCAAGATAGAACTTCTTGAGTCGACAGACCCGGAAGGACCCATCGGGAAGTTCCTGGAAAAGAAGGGGGAGGGGATCCATCATATCGCCTTTGCCGTTGCGGATGCCACCGCTGCCCTTGCGGATGCTGAATCACAGGGACTTGTACTGATCGACAAGGTTTCCCGCAAAGGAGCTGAAGGGATGAATATCGGCTTTCTCCATCCTAAATCGACCCATGGTGTACTTGTAGAGTTTTGCAGTAAATAAAGAAAAACAGACCTAATACCCTCTCCTATGGCTAATGAAAGTAAAATCTCCGAACTGCTTGCTAAACGCGAGATGGCAAAGCTCGGTGGCGGCGAAGAACGGATCAAATCACAACATAAAAAGGGAAAATACACTGCCCGTGAGCGTGTTGAAAAGCTTCTCGACGAAGGAAGTTTTGAGGAATATGATATGTTTGTAAGCCATCGCTGTACCAATTTCGGGTTGGAGAATGAATCCTACCTGGGCGATGGTGTGGTTACCGGTCGCGGCACCATCGATGGCCGCGTGGTTTTCGTTTTTTCCCAGGATTTCACTGTTTTTGGCGGATCGCTGTCAGAGACCTTTGCCCGTAAGATCTGCAAGATCATGGACCAGGCGATGAAGGTTGGCGCCCCCGTGATCGGGATCAACGACAGCGGTGGTGCCAGGATCCAGGAGGGGGTTAACTCCCTGGCCGGTTATGCCGAGATCTTTATGCGGAATATCGCCGCTTCGGGCGTGGTTCCCCAGATTTCAGCCATTTTCGGGCCCTGCGCCGGCGGAGCCGTCTATTCCCCTGCCCTTACCGATTTCGTGGTCATGAGCGAAAAGACCAGCTACATGTTCGTTACCGGTCCGAAAGTTACCAAGACGGTTACCGGTGAGGATATCACCACGGAGGACCTGGGCGGAGCAACCGTGCATTCAACAAAATCGGGGGTCGCCCATTTCCGCGTCGTGAATGAGGATGAGGGGCTGATGATGATCCGCAAACTGATCTCCTACCTGCCGCAGAACAACCTGGAAGATCCCCCCCAGTCGGAATGCACCGACCCGATCGACCGCGTGGAAGATCTTCTCAACGAGGTGGTTCCTGCCAATCCAAACCAGCCTTACGATGTGAAGGATGTCATTTACCTGATGGTCGACGACCGCGAATTTCTCGAGGTTCACCAGCATTATGCCAAAAATATCGTCGTGGGATTTGCCAAGTTCAATGGTATTTCCTGCGGTATGGTGGCCAACCAGCCCAACTACCTTGCCGGTGTGCTCGATATCGAAGCCTCGCGCAAGGCTGCCCGTTTCGTCCGCTTCTGCGATGCCTTCAATATTCCCATCATCACCCTGGTCGATGTTCCCGGCTTTTTGCCCGGAAGCACCCAGGAATATGGCGGGATCATCATTCACGGCGCCAAACTGCTCTTTGCATACGGTGAAGCCACCGTGCCGAAGATCACCATCACCCTTCGCAAATCGTACGGCGGGGCGCATGATGTGATGGGCTGCAAGCAGCTCCGGGCCGATATCAACTACGCCTGGCCCTCCGCTGAAATTGCCGTGATGGGACCCAAAGGGGCCATTGAAATCCTGGAGGGCAAGAGGATCAGCGAAATTGAAGATCCCATTGAACGGAACAAATATATCGCCGAAAAGGAAAACGAGTACAAGGTCATGTTTGCAAACCCCTACGATGCTGCCAAATACGGCTATATCGACGATGTCATCGAACCGCGTAACACCCGTTTCCGCATCATCCGGGCTTTGCAGACGCTGCAGACCAAGAAGGACAGCCTGCCTCCCAAGAAACACAGCAATATTCCCCTGTAATCCAAAAACGGAGATATTATGAGACTTTCAGAAATAACATTCGACCTTTCGCTGATCGATCATTTTGCCCTGGTGATCACCATTGCAGGATATTGCATCGTACTGCTGGCCCTGGCCATCATGGCCTATTTTTTCACCAGGCTCCATACCCTTCAGGATTTCCTCAAAAGACGTAAACTAAGGAATTCAGCGAAACCGGAAGTTGAAGTAAAATCAAAGGTAGTCATGACCGGCGAGGAAAATGCCGCCATTGCAGCCGCCCTTTACCTCTTTTTTTCCGAATTGCACGATGAAGAAAAATATGTGATGACCATCCGGAAAGTTTCAAAAACATACTCCCCCTGGAGTTCAAAAATCTATGGAATCCTCAATACGATTAAACAAAGGTAAACCATGAAGAAATTCAATTTTGTGATCAACGGCAATTCCTACGAAGTAGAGGTACTTGGTTTTGAAGATAACATTGCCAAAATGGAAGTTAACGGAACGCTCTATGATGTGGAGGTTCAGAAGGAACTGAAAATAACCAAAACCCCGACCCTTGTCAGGGCCGAGCCGCCAAAACCGACGCGCAAGGAATCGAAGATCCCGCGAACCGTCACCCAGACGACCAACATGGCCATCAAGGCGCCGTTGCCGGGTACCATCATCACCGTGCTGGTAAAACCGGGCGACAAGGTTGCCATGGGCCAGAAACTGCTTACCATGGAGGCGATGAAGATGGAGAACAATGTCCTTTCGGAAAAGGATGGCGTGGTAAGGGTTGTCCTGGTAAAGCCCGGACAAACCGTTGCCCAGAATGATGTTTTAGTTGAAATAGAATAACCATGAACACACCTCAAACATTATTCGGTCTTTGGGAAAATACCGGTTTTTACAATGCAACCTCAGGGAACCTGATCATGATCCTGGTCGGCATTGCGCTGGTTTTACTGGCAATACGGTACAGTTACAAACCCCTGCTGCTCATCCCGCTCGGGATGGGGATCATCCTGGGGAACATCCCGTTCCTTCACGAAGCGGCCTATCATCCCGGTATTTACCAGGATGGCAGTGTGCTGAACTATCTTTTTTTCGGCGTATTAAAGGGGATCTACCCGGCATTGATATTCCTTGGACTCGGGGCCATGACCGACCTTTCCCCGCTTATTTCCAATCCCAAGCTGATGCTGCTGGGGGCTGCCGCCCAGGTGGGGATATTTGTCAGCTTCCTGGGGGCGATGGTTTTCGGCTTCCCGATGGCACAGGCTGCGGCAATTGCCATTATTGGCGGTGCCGACGGCAACACGGCCATTTTCCTCACCTCGCAGCTTGCCGGCGGACTTCATGCAACCGGCAAAGGGCTTGAGGTGCAAAACCTCATCGGCCCTATTGCCATTGCAGCCTATATCTACATGTCGCTGGTGCCGGTTATCCAGCCTCCCATCATGAAACTGCTGACCACCCGCAAAGAGCGGCTGATCCGCATGAAACCGCCGAGAACCGTCAGCAAGTTTGAAAAGATACTCTTCCCGCTCCTGGGATTGCTGTTAAGCGCCTTCGTGGCGCCGGCATCCCTGCCTTTGCTGGGAATGTTTTTCTTTGGAAATATCCTCAAGGAGTCGGGGATGACCAAGCAACTCGCCGCAACAGCCAGCACGGTACTGATCGACATCGTGGTGATCCTCATTGGGTTAACCGTTGGGGCGAGCACCCAGGCCGATGTATTTTTAAAATGGCAGTCAATTCTTATCTTTGTGCTCGGCGCCATCGCCTTTATGGTGGCAACGGCAGGGGGGATCATCTTTGCAAAGGTGATGAACATTTTTCTGAAGAAGGAAAACAGGATCAACCCGCTCGTGGGTGCGGCAGGAGTTGCCGCAGTGCCCGACAGTGCGCGCATTGCGCATGAAATGGGACTCAGGGAAGATCCGACAAACCACCTCATCGGTCATGCCATGGCGCCGAATATCGCCGGTTTGATCGGCAGTGCCATCACCGCCGGCCTGTTATTGGGTTTCTTATTGTAAATCGATGCTGATCATTGGAATTGCCGGTGGATCCGGTTCGGGAAAGTCAACAGTTGTCAAGCAGGTGATCAAACACCTGCCGAAAGAGGCCGTTACGGTTATTCCCCAGGATGCCTATTATAAGGATAACGGACACAAGTCGGCCGAAGAACGGGCCCGGATCAACTTTGACCATCCCAGTTCCATCGAATGGAGCCTGCTGATCAGCCAGCTTGAAACCCTGAAATCGGGGATGCCCATCGAAATGCCCATGTACTCCTATGTTACCTGCGCACGTTCAAAGGAAACCATCGCCGTCAACCCGTCGAAAGTCATCATCGTTGAAGGGATCCTGATCCTTTCCAATCCGCGCCTCAGGAAGAAAATGGATATCAAGGTCTTTGTCGATGCCGATGGCGACGACAGGCTTATGCGCGTTATCAGGCGCGATATCGAAGAGCGCGGGAGATCCTTCCAGCAGGTCCTGGAACATTACGAGAGTTTTGTAAAACCCATGCACCTGCAATTTATTGAACCTACCAAGCGTTATGCTGACATCATTGTGCCCCAGGGCGGACAGAACAAGGTCGCCATCGACCTGCTCTCCTCCCGCATTAAAACGCACATAAACCGTGATGCCGATGACAGCAAACAAGTTCAACCACCTGCGCAGCGAACATAGTCCCTATCTTTTACAGCATGCCCGAAACCCCGTGGACTGGTATCCATGGGGCACCCTTTCCCTTGACAAAGCCCGTGATGAGAACAGGCTGATGATCATCAGCATCGGCTATGCCGCCTGCCACTGGTGCCATGTCATGGAACATGAATCATTTGAAGATGATGAGGTTGCCCGGGTGATGAACGGTAGTTTCGTTTCCGTCAAGGTTGACCGCGAGGAGCGGCCCGACGTGGACCAGGTATACATGAATGCTGCCTATGTCACCACCGGCAGGGGAGGGTGGCCCCTGAACGTGATCGCCCTGCCCGACCAGCGGCCCCTGTTTGCCGGGACCTACTTTTCGAAGCACGACTGGCTCCATGTCCTGAACTATTTCACAGGGCTTTACCGTGATAACCCCCGGGAGCTGATACACCAGGCTGATGAGGTGGAACAGGGGATGAAACGGGCATCCGGACCGCGCTACCATGTGGATTCGTTACCGGTCGCCACCGCTGTGATGAAGGAGATATTTCTGACTTGGAGGGATGACCTTGATTTTATCAATGGCGGAACCCCGGGCGGACCCAAATTCCCGATGCCGGCAAACCTTGCATGCCTGCTGCGTTTCGGATTCAGCATTAAACAGGAGAAAGTTGTGGACTATGTGAACCTGACCCTTGAAAAAATGGCCATGGGAGGCATTTACGACCACCTGGGAGGCGGCTTCAGCCGTTATTCGGTGGATGCCTCCTGGCATGTGCCGCACTTCGAGAAAATGCTCTATGACAATGCCCAACTGGTAGCCCTCTATGCTGATGCATTTGCCGTGACAAAAAAATTCGGTTATAAACAGGTGGTTGAAGAGACCATTGCCTTTACCTTCCTTGAACTGACCGGCACGGAAGGCTTGTTTTATGCTTCGCTCGACGCCGACAGCGAAGGCCGCGAAGGGACCTTTTATACCTGGAGGGCCGAAGAGATCACCAGGTACCTGGGAGATGGCGCCGGCATTTTCCTGGACTATTACAGCTGCCGGGACCAGGGAAACTGGGAACACGGCCTCAACGTGCTTCGGAAATCGCTGAATGACGAGGATTTTGCCGGTAAGCATGATCTTACCTGCGACCAGTTATCGGCGATCATCGATGTTGGCAGGAAGCAGCTGTTTACCGTGCGTGGCAACCGGGAGCGGCCGGCCACCGACGACAAGATCCTGACCTGCTGGAACGGGTTGATGATCAGCGCACTGGTAAAGGCTTCTCTGGTTTTCGTTAAACCGGCCTGGCTTGAAAAAGCGGTCGCAGCTGCCTCCTTTTACCGCGATCATGTAATATTACGAAAGGGTAAGCTCTGGCGGAATACCCGTGCCGGTTCACTCACCATTTCCGGGTTTCTCGATGATTATGGCTGCCTGGGCAGGGCCTTCCTCGATCTTTACCAGGCAACCTTCGACGCTTCGTGGCTCACTGCCGCGGAATTACTCATAGGGGAGGTGATGGCCCATTTTGAAGCAGGCGACGGCCTCTTTTTCAACCTGTCGTCGGATGAAGAGCCCCGGCTGATCCTTCAAACCATTGAATTGTCCGACAATGTGATCCCCGCATCGAACTCCGTCATGGCAACCAACCTGTGGATCCTGGGTTACCTTACAGGAAACCCAAATTATATTGAACGATCGGAGAAAATGGTTCAAAAAATGGTTCCCGAGATCAGGAAAAACCCTGCATTCCACGCCAACTGGGCGCTGCTGTTGCAGGATCACCTTTCAGGACCTGTTGAGGTATGTATCATCGGGGAACATTACAGGAGCCTGTTACAGGAATTTTCGGGCCATTACCTGCCCGGAACTGTTTTTGCCGGGGGAGCGGTAAAAACACCTGCAGGAAGTTCTGACAGCAGGCATGTTGCGGGTAAAACCCTGATTTATGTCTGCCGCGACAAATCCTGCTTTCCGCCTGTTGAAACTGTTGACGAGGCTCTTCGCCTGATCGCCGGGCCTGGACTTTGAGTACCCTGGATTATCTGTCATACTATCCCGGTAAAGAACTAACCACAATGACACAATGAAGGCACAATGGACACAAGGAATCCCATTGTGTCCATTGTGTAAATCATTGTGTTCTTTGTGGTTAAATTAAAAGCCTCGTTTTTGGGTCCAGGATTCTTATAGAAAACAAAATAATATCAAAAAAACTCTGACATCTCATTCCCGTTTTTTCTACTGTGTCCTCATGTGCCTGCTGTGGTGAAATTCCTTTCAAGCCCGGGATAATCTTTCCCATCCCCCCATTGTATTTGCACCCGAAAAATTCGTAAGTTTGAAATCCCAAATCATAAGCAATATGGAAACACAGAAAGCGCTCGAAATTCTTAAGATGGCGATTCTCATGGAAAAGAGAGGCCATGCCTTTTATGCAAAAGTTGCAGAACAAACTCCCGATCAGGATGTCAAACATATCTTTCTGACCATGGCCGATGAGGAGACCCAGCATGTCAAATTCCTGGCGGAACAGTATATCAGCTATGAAAAGAATAACACCTTCAAAAAGGTTGATTTACCTGATCTTTCAAATGAAGGTTATGCGACCCTGATCCTCACGGAAGACCTTAAAAATAAAATCTCTTCCGCCGGGTTTGAGGCGGCAGCGATTTCAGCGGCCATCGACTTTGAGAAAAAGGCGGTTGCGGTCTATTCAAAGCAGGCTGAGGATTCGACAGACCCTAATGAAAAGGCGCTTTACCGCTGGCTTGCCGAGTGGGAAGGCGGTCACCTGAAGATCCTCAGCGACATGGATAACGAGTTGAAGGAGAAAATCTGGAACGACAACCAGTTCTGGCCCTTCTGATTTACGTGCCCGTACGCATCGCCTCAACAGGATCCAGTTTTGAGGCTGACCAGGCCGGCAATATTCCTGAAATCAAACCGATAATCCCTGAGACGCCGATGCCGAGGAAAATATTCCCCTGGGTGAGGATCAGGTGAAAACTTGTCAGGTTGGAAACCAGGAGTGTCAGGATCAGGATGATCAGCAGCCCGAAGATACCCCCGATGAGCGAGAGGAAAACGGCCTCAAACAGGAACTGCAGCAATACAAAGTAGTTCTTGGCTCCCAATGCCTTCTGGATACCGATGATGTTGGTGCGCTCCTTTACCGATACGAACATGATGTTGGCGATGCCAAAGCCGCCCACCAGCAGCGAAAATCCGCCGATGATCCAGCCTACCATGGCGATCACCCTGAACAGGCTGTCAAATCCCTTGGAGATGATATCGGTTTCATTGATGGCGAAATTATCTTCGGCCGAAGGTTTTTGTTTCCTGATGGAGCGCATCAGCCCGGTAAGTTCATCACGCAACTCCGCGTTGGAAACCAGCGGCTTTGCCTTGACCACGATGGTGGAACCCATGTCCCTCAGGTCGACCAGGGTTTTGAAATAGTTGATCGGAAGGTAGACCACCTTGTCGTTCGAATTACCGAAGAAATCCTCCCCCTCCTTGGCTATGACGCCGACTACCTCGATATTCCGGCCGAAAATCTTGATTTTTTTGCCTATCGGATCTCCCTCCCTGAAGAGGTCGGTCGCCAGGTCGGCGCCGATGATGGCGATGTTGTTGCCGCTGGCCGATTCGGTCAGGGAAAAATATCGGCCATCGGCAAGCTCAAACTTCCAGACCTTGTCGAAATCCTGCGAAACACCCATTACGCCTATATTTTCAGCGTAGCTGTTCTGGTATTTCACTGTCTTGTTTACCTGTACCATAAAGGCAATTGCATCGGCCAGGTTGGAGCGCTTCTCCACTTCGCGCATATCATCCAGCGAAGCTTCCGGGCGCTGCCAGTACTTCCACCATGGATAATCGCCGCCCATGGCCCAGGGCCATTTTTGAATATACAGCACATTGCTTCCCAGGGAGGCGATGCTCTTCCGGATGGAATTTTCCATCGAATCAAAAACGGTAAAGACCGAAATGACACAGAAGATGCCGATGGTAATCCCGAGAAGGGAGAGAATCGTACGAACTTTATTTACTATAATTTCCTGAAAAGCAAATAAATAACTTTCCCGAACCAGTCGCAATATTAAAATCATGGATGAATTGATTTCCTTATTTAATGAACAGTAAAGGTAATATTTAATCCCGTATGGACGATTCCATTGTTTGATCCGGTATTTTTTGGTAACATTGCAAAGGGCTGCCGAATTCGTGAATTAGACGCAGCGCTTCAGTTATTGTTACAAATTTCAGCGACATGACCGACCAGATCAGGATTAAATCCGCCCTTATTTCCGTTTATGACAAGGATGGAATCAAAGAAATTGCACAAAAACTTATCTCCCTGGGTATCCAGATCTATTCCACAGGAGGGACCTATGATTACCTTCAGGCCTGTGGCATGGAGGTTACCTCCGTTGAATCCGTCACCTCCTATCCCTCCATTCTCGGCGGCCGGGTAAAAACCCTCCACCCGAAGGTGTTCGGCGGCATCCTGTGGCGGCGCGACCAGCTGGCCGACGTGGGCGATGTTGAAAAATACGAGATCCCCTCCTTCGACCTGGTGATTGTCGACCTCTATCCTTTTGAAAAGACCATCGCCTCCACCAGCGGTGAAGAGGAAATCATCGAAAAAATCGATATCGGGGGTATCTCCCTGATCCGGGCGGCTGCCAAGAATTTCAACCATGTCCTGGTTGTTCCCTCAACCGGTTTTTACGGGGAATTGACAGAACTGATCACCCGCAGCAATGGGGTTACCACGCTGCTTGAACGACGTCTGTTTGCAGCAAGGGCCTTTAATGTGTCGTCGCATTACGATACGATGATCTTCAGCTATTTCAACCGGCAGGAAAATATCCCGGCCTTTAAGCAAAGCATTCTTCAGCCGGTAGCAATGCGATACGGAGAAAATCCACATCAGCAGGGGATCTTCTATGGGAACCTGGATGAAGTATTCATCAAACTTCACGGCAAGGAGCTTTCATACAACAACCTGGTCGATGTGGATGCCGCCATTAACCTGATCGGTGAATTTACCGGGCCGACCGTTGCCATCATCAAGCATACAAACCCTTGCGGGGTTGCCACCCGCAGCACGCTTACGGAGGCATACCTGGATGCGCTCGCCTGCGACCCGGTCTCAGCCTATGGCGGGATTATCATTGCCAATGGCATCGTTACCGCCAAAACTGCCGAAGAGCTCCATAAACTGTTTTTCGAAATTTTAATTGCCGACGGGTATGAAATTGATGCCCTGGATCGCCTGAAGTCAAAGAAAAATAGAATAATTTTGCAAAAAAATTCGTTTGCATTCTCATCCCGGCAATTTAAGTCCATCCTGAATGGTGTACTTGAGCAGGAAAAGGATCTTAAGTCAGAACAGGAATCTGATTTTCAATACGTAAGCAAAAGGAGGCCGACACAGCCGGAAACGGATGCGCTGGTTTTTGCAAATAAAATTGTAAAACATTTGAAATCCAACACCATCGTTCTCATTAAAAACCGCCAGCTGATCGGCTGCGGGATGGGTCAAACCTCCCGTGTGGATGCACTCCGCCAGGCCCTTATCAAGGCCAGGGCCTTCGGGTTTGACCCGGCGGGAAGCGTGATGGCATCGGATGCCTTTTTTCCCTTTGCCGATTGTGTTGAAATTGCTGATGAAGCGGGCATCACCGCCGTGATTCAGCCGGGAGGCTCCATCCGCGATGTGGATTCGGTGAATTATTGCGACCAGCACGACATGTCCATGGTATTTACCGGGATACGACACTTTAAACATTAAACCAATCATTCCATGGGATTATTTACGAAAGAAATAGCCATCGATTTGGGGACCGCCAACACGATCATCATCTATAATGATAAGGTCGTGGTGGATGAGCCCTCCATCGTAGCCATCGAGCGGAGTTCGGGAAAGATCATTGCCGTTGGGAAGAAGGCCCAGATGATGCATGGCAAGACACATGAAAACATAAAGACCATCAGGCCGCTCAGGGGAGGGGTTATCGCCGATTTCCAGGCTGCCGAACACATGATCCGCGCCATGATCAAGATGATCGACCTGCGCAAATCGTGGTTCCCGCCCGCGCTGAAGATGGTGATCTGCATCCCCTCCGGGATTACCGAGGTGGAAGAAAGGGCCGTTAAGGATTCGGCGGAACAGGCAGGGGCCAAGGAGGTCCGCCTGATCCATGAACCCATGGCGGCTGCCATCGGTATCGGCATCGACGTACTGGAGCCGGTCGGCAACATGGTGATCGACATCGGCGGCGGAACCAGCGAAATCGCGGTGATCGCCCTCGGCGGGATCGTGAATAACAAGTCGATCCGCATCGCGGGCGATGAATTCAACGCCGACATCGAGGAGTATATGCGCAAGCAGCACAACATCAACGTGGGTGAGCGCACTGCCGAGCGCATCAAGATCGAGGTAGGCGCCGCGATTGCCGATATCGACAATCCTCCTCCCGATTACGCCGTACACGGCCGCGACCTGCTCACGGGCATCCCCAAGGAGGTCATCGTGAACCATGCCGAAATAGCCCATTGCCTCGACAAATCGGTCGCCAAGATCGAAGCAGCCGTATTGAATGCGCTGGAGATGACCCCGCCCGAGCTGGCTTCCGATATTTTTGAAACCGGCATCTACCTCACCGGCGGGGGCGCTTTGCTGCGCGGACTCGACAAGCGGCTCCACCTGAAAACCAAACTGAAGGTGCACGTTGCCGAAGATCCTTTAAGGGCTGTGGCCAGGGGCACGGGTATCGCCCTGAAGAACTTTGACAAGTTCACCTTCCTCATCAAGTAAGAGGTACCATGCGGAATCTTTTTTTATTTCTCCGGGAGCACTATTTCTATTTTCTTTTCCTGCTGCTGGAGTCCTTTTCGCTGATTCTGCTGTTCAACTACAACGAATTCCAGGGAAGCTCCCTTTACTCCGTTTCAAACACCCTGTCGGGCTCGGTGAACGGCATGTTCAACGGGATCTCCGAATATTTCTCCCTGCGCAAGACCAACGGGGTGCTGATCGAAGAGATGGCCAAACTCCATTCGCGGATCCCGGAGGCCTTTTATGTGACCGACCGCAATATCTTCTATAAAAAGGATTCGGTCGTCAACCTCGAATACAAGTACATCAGCGCCAAGGTGATCAGCAATTCCACCAACAAGCGGAACAACTACCTGATGATCAACAAGGGGGCGCTGCATGGCATCGTCAACCACATGGGGGTGATCATCGGCAACAAGATCATCGGCCAGGTGGTTAGCGTCTCTCCCCACTTCAGCTGGATCATGTCGATGCTGAACAAGGACAGCCGGATATCGGGCAAGTTCAAGAAAAACAACCAGCTGGTGAATGTCGAATGGAACGGCGGCAGTTACCGCAAAGGGCAGGTGAAGGAGATCCCCAAACATGTGAAGATCATGAAGGGCGATACCATCATCACCAGCGGGAATTCCGATATCTTCCCGGAGGGGCTGCTCATCGGGACCATCAGTGATTTCACCAATGTACAGGATGAAAACTTCAACAACGGGGAGATCCTCTTTTCGACCGATTTCAACAGCCTGGGCTATGTGGAGGTGGTGGTTGACCTGATGCGCCAGGAGAAGGACGACCTGAAGGCTTCATTCAAATCTCATTAATCAAATTTAAGAAATATCACCGTGACCTCGAGAACCGTCTTTTTTAATGTCATCCGGTTTTTCTTCCTTGTATTTCTCCAGGTATTGATTCTGAACCATATCAACCTCGGGGGGTACATCAATCCCTATTTCTATATCTATTTCATCCTGCTGCTCCCCTTTGACATCCCGCGCTGGATGCTGCTATTAGCCGCATTTTTCCTTGGGATCAGCATTGACATCTTCACCAATACCATCGGACTCAACGCCTCCGCCTGCCTGATCATGGCCTTTTTTCGTCCCTTCGTGATAACGGCCATCTCCAGCGGCCCCGAATCGCTGATAGGGGATACCCCGACCCTGCGGAACCAGGGGATCAAATGGTTCCTCTACTATTCCATCACCCTGGTGCTGATCCACCACTTTGCCCTCTTCTATCTCGAAATATTCCGATTCAGCGAATTTGCAGCGACCCTGGTGAGGGTTTTGCTCAGCAGCGCCTTTACCCTCATCCTGGTACTCATCAGCGAGTACCTGCTCTACCCGAAGGGTAAGTAAATCAAGGATTTACCTTCTTTGTCCGTTTTCCCGATTATTATCCGGCAGGTTCAGGTTTTTCTTTTTGAATTAAACAAAGATGGATTCATTGCAAAGTGGAGTTTGCACTTCGGAATATAGCGTTACCAATATTTCCGGTATTGGCTTCTGGGTGCTTGCCGGGGAGAGGTAGTTTTTTATTCCTTTTAAGGAATATCCCGGTTTCACAGAGGCCCCAGTAAACCAGATTTTTAATTTCATTTTTATCCCGCCGTCACAACTTCGCTGGGAGTCGCCGGACATTGATATTGAACTCCAGGCGCTTTCCCGGCCGGAGGCATTCCCATTGGTTTTCAGGGTGTGACTTTTCTTGGATCATGAGGACTTTCCCTTTTATCAACGGTTTCTGCTATTTGGCAGGAATTCATAAAAAAACCCGTTCCTTTTGAAGAAACGGGCGGGAGAGGTTTCGAGCGGAGTCGAACCGCTGTGGACGGTTTTGCAGACCGCTGCCTAGCCACTCGGCCACGAAACCAATTTTATTGGGAGTGCAAAATTACAAAAACTTTTGAAATTACATGCAAATCATTTCTTCCAGTGGGTCATGAAGCTTACCTGGTGCATTTTGCCGCCCATCGGCGGGTTCAGCTTGGCGATTTTCAGGTCGATGGCCGTGATAGCGGGGAATTCCTGCCGGATGGCATCCATGATCCGCCGGGCTAAATGCTCCAGCAGGTGCGACTTCTGTTCCATCTCCCTTTTCACGCAGCGGTATAATCCGACATAATCGGCCGTGTCGTGCAGGCTGTCGGAACCCTCGGCAACCTCCGTATCGACTTCAACGGTAAGATCGGCAATAAATTTCGTGCCGATGATCTGTTCTTCCTTAAAACAGCCGTGAAATGCAAAAAACTCCATTCCTTCCAGCAGGATCGTACCCATAATTCATTTTTTCAGGGTTCAAAATTACCAATTTACGGTTCACCAGGCCGGCAGTTTTTTAAATTGTAGTAAGTTTGCAGATTAATCTGCTTACTCCGGGCATGGAAAGTTTCCAGGATGACCGCTTTTTTATCCATTGTGCCCATTGTGCCTTCTTTGTGTCATGGTGGTTAGATAACGCGTCAAAGAACCCAAAGACCTGCATTCATACCCCGGGGGGCTGAAATAAATACGCTGACATTATGGAAGATGTAAAACTCCCGGAAGAGAAGGGAACCCGGTCACTCAATTTCATTGAGGAGATCATCGAGGAAGATATCCGCACAGGGGTAAACGAGGGGCGCGTGCATACGCGATTCCCGCCCGAGCCCAACGGTTACCTGCATATCGGCCATGCCAAGTCGATCTGCCTGAACTTCGGCCTTGCCAATAAATACAGGGGAAAGACCAACCTCCGCTTCGACGATACCAACCCTGTGAAGGAGGATGTGGAATATGTCGATTCGATCATGGAAGATGTGAAGTGGCTCGGTTTCGACTGGGAGGACCGTCTTTTCTATGCCTCCGACTATTTTGAACAGCTCTTTGAATATGCCATGATCCTGATCAAAAAGGAGAAGGCCTACGTATGCGACATGACCGCCGAGGAGATCAGCGAAACCCGCGGCACGCCTACGAGCCCGGGAAAGGAGAGTCCCTTCAGGAGCCGCACTGTCGATGAAAACGCAGATCTTTTTACCAGGATGCGCAACGGCGAATTCCCCGATGGATCGAGGGTTCTGAGGGCCCGTATCGATATGGCCTCGCCCAACATGCACATGCGCGATCCCGTGCTGTACCGCATTCTTCATGCCTGGCATCACCGCACGGGCGACCAGTGGTGCATCTACCCGATGTATGATTTTGCCCACGGGCAGTCCGATTCCATCGAACGGATCACCCATTCCATCTGCACCCTCGAATTCGAGGTGCACAGGCCGCTGTACGACTGGTTTATCCGGGAGATCGGCATCTATGCCCCCCGGCAGATCGAGTTCGCGCGGCTCAACGTGACCTATACCGTTATGAGCAAGCGCAAATTGCTGGAGCTGGTGCAGCAGGGCCATGTCAGCGGCTGGGATGATCCGCGGATGCCGACCATCTGCGGGTTGCGCCGCAGGGGATTTACGCCGGAATCGATCCGTACTTTTGCCGAAACCATCGGGGTTGCCAAGCGCGAAAATGTGATCGACGTAAGCCTGCTGGAGTTCTGTATCCGGGAGGACCTCAACAGGCGCGCCAACCGCGTGATGGCGGTGCTCGACCCCGTTAAGATCATCCTGGATAATTATCCCGACGGACAGGTCGAGGAGCTCGAAGCGGTAAACAACCCGGAGGATGAAACCAGGGGAAAACGGATGCTTCCCTTTTCAAAGACCCTTTTCATCGAACGCGACGATTTCATGGAAGATCCCCCCGGTAAGTTTTTCAGGCTCGCCCCGGGCCGCGAGGTGCGGTTGAAGGCTGCCTACATCATCCGGTGCGAAAGTGTCGTGAAGGAGCCGGAAACGGGCAAAATCACCGAAATTCATTGCACCTACGACCCACTGACCAAAAGCGGCATGCCCGACAGCAACCGCAAGGTGAAGGGAACCCTGCACTGGGTTTCGGAAAAAACAGCCGTGGAGGTCGAAGTGAGGCTTTACGACAGGTTGTTTGTAAAGGAAAACCCCGATGATATTGAGGAGGACAAAAGCTACAAGGACTACCTGAACCCCGATTCGCTGAAAATTTTAACGGCAAAGGTTGAACCCTCCGTTGCAAATGCACAGGTTTTGGAGAAATACCAGTTCGAACGGACGGGCTATTTTTCTGTGGATAAGGATTCAACACCCGGGAAACTGGTCTTTAACCGCGTTGTTCCTTTAAAAGATTCGTGGGCCAAAGCAGAAAAAGTTAAATAAAACTTGACAAGGGAGTGAAAATTTTATTAATTTTGCACTCAGATTGTCCGATGGTGTAACTGGCAACACAAATGATTCTGGATCATTAGAGTCTAGGTTCGACCCCTAGTCGGACAACAATCGAAACCCTGTAAATCAATGATTTACGGGGTTTTTTTATGGCCTGGGGGACACTAGGGGGGACACTATTTTGTTTTTGAGTGGGTTCTAATATGGTTCAACGTTATGTTTAACCCTGTAATATTCTCCAAATTCTTTATCGGCTATCTCTTTGATTACCATTGTCCGCCCGTTGGTTTGGTTAACATACAGTGCCTTTTCTGAAATGTACCCGCGTTCTATTGCACGTTGAATAATCCTTTTGTCACAACCGCAGGAACGCGCGCAGGACGAACGGTTATTGGGTAATTCGGTGCAGCGATGCGAATGAACAGCAAAATTGAATAATTTCTCACATAGCCATTCTCCGGGCTATAAAATAATATTCAAAAATGTCGCTCAACAGACGTGGACGGTTTGCCCGAAAAAGGTGAACAGTTTTGCGGGAATTAGCATGCAACGTTGTTAATCAATTATTTAACAATGACCTTTCCCATCATGGTTTGCTTGTCACCACGTAAATTCGGAAAGTAAATCCCGGAAGGTAGATCCTTTAATACCAGCTGAATTTCGTGTACTCCGGCAGTGCAATAAACCATTCGGGATGGGACACAATTTAAACCGTTGATATTTAGAAGAAATAAGTTGAAATAGCCCGGATCTGCCACAGTAAAACGAAGTGTTGTATAATCCGAGGCAGGATTGGGAAATATTGACAGTACTTCCTGGGTCCTAAGCTGGAAATCGGAGATTCCCTGCACAAACCCAAGACTGACATTATCAAGACAGCCCGAATCTGGTCCATTAATAAACTCTCCGCGAATCCATAATTCCTGAAGGTTTGATAGAACATCAAGAAATTCTGATTTAGTCGGAACTATACCTAGTGTATCATTAATATGCCATCCTGAGTTTTCAGACAAGTTAAGGGAATAAGAAGTCCAGGCTGTATCTGGATTATTGGGTGTGTTATAAACTAGTTTTAATGCTGATCCTTGCAGGATGACATCAATTTCATCGAACTGGTTATTAAGACCGGATTGCTTCAGGTCGTACTTCAGGGTTTGATTATAGGCAGCTGATATATTGCCCAGGAACTTACCCGGGGCTCTCCAGTACCAGGTTCCTCCTGTAGCATCGTCTTTTGCTGACAGATATCCGCCCGGATGCCCCCCGGTTGAATGGTAGTTCGGCATACCAGTTCCACCCTGAACATCTCCTACAACGCGCCATCCTTCATAATTCATGTCAAAATTGCTGTATGCCTGGGAAATACCAAGATAAACATTGTCTAATGAACATGTACCGCTGCCAGTACTGTATTTTCCCCGAATCTCAAGTTGGGTCAGGTTGGTAAGGATTAATTTCATTATATCGGCAGTGGGTGGTGCTCCAAGCAAATTTGTCAGGTGCCAGCCCTCGTTTTCATTCAGGATCACAGTGTAACTCTGCCAACCTGTGTATATATCTTTTGGAACATCGTAAACTATTTGTTCGCCGCCGCCTGTGAGGATGATATCGGCATCATCAAACTGAGGGTTGGTTAACCCGTCAAGCAAAAGATCGAAACTCAGGGAATGATTGTAAGCGCTAAGTTTGTTTCCTGTAAATTTTGCAGGCGCTGAGAACACCCATTTATTATCAAGACTAAAATCTCCTCGAATATATCCTGCCGGGTTACCTCCCGTTGATACGTATTGCACACTGTGTTGACCGGTTTGTCCCATGATGACCCAACCATCTGAGCTGGTTGAGAAATCACTAAAAACGCTTTGCGCCAAAACGTTGACAGAAAGTAAACACATTGATATTACTGCGGCCACGAATATTTGCTTTTTCATAAATATATATTTTAGGATTGACGCGTATTAATGGATTTGTTATTTAAAAATGTGTTCAATTCAGAACTTGGCAAATATTCGTCCGATTTGAAACCTTAATTTTTTCTATGTTAAACTCCTCAGGATTGCTCTTTCCTTTTTTAAGAAAACCGGGGGTAACACCTGTCACGGAAGTTTTATGAACTCTTGCTTCTAAATGAGAAACTGAAGGTGCGAAATATCCTGTTAACATTGAGCATTAGGTTAGAATGAATTCTAAGGCAATAATGTTTTTCTTTTTCATTTTCTTATTTATTTGAATTTAAGCTTAGTAAATCGTGTTTCCTTACCTAAAGAGGTTGATTTAACAAATTAGATGTAAAGATGAAGATATTTTGGAGATTTCAGGATTGTACAAATTCTCCTTTCTCTAAACCATTTATAAGCCGTTGTATTCTTGACTTTACCGGTTAAAATTTTGGTTGAAACTTTGTTTTTCACGGGGATTTCTCGATTTACCAATCAACCGGCAAGGATAAAGTTTCATCAGCTTGAATGGTGGAAATATTTATTTTTTCGTATATCTTCCCATCAGCGTAAACAGAATTGCGAAAGGCGAAATGGAGAAACAAAGATGCTAATCTTTAATACACCTCACCGAAAAAGCATTTCCCCTCGACGACGGGTACAGGGAGACACTCATGTTGTACTCGTTCAGCCCCCGTGCAACTGCACGGTCAGGTCCCGAAGAGGTCGAAGTCCAGTACATCGCACCGGCGTATAGGCCCGCAGTGAAGGCCCAGGTGTTGTTCAAATAAAGAAACCCCTGCTGGTATGAATGGAAGCCATTTACCAACAGGGTATCCTTCAGCGGGCCGGCGGCTTCGCCAGGGCCATTGCAGAGGGCCAGGAGGGCATTCCACTCGGCGGAGGAGGGAATGTGCCATCCGGGAGGACAAAGGCCCTGGATGGCCTCTGTGTGGTGGTATTGCATCAGTTCGTCCCATTGGTAAAAAGATGCAGGGTGCTGGTACTTTTCGGGAGTGCAGTTGTCGGTTTGAGGAGTTAAATGCGAAATCTGAAATCCGAAATCCAGATTTGCAGCCATCCAGCATTGGGAACCGATTTGAACGGTTGGATAAATCTTGTTATCCCGGATATCAGTCAGGTTGTTGCCGCAGGTGAACGACGGGTTAGGTTGTACCAGGATGGTTTTTGTTTTGGTCGCAAGGCAGGTATAAACGTTTGAGTAACCATAAGTGATTGTTTTCAGCCCGGTTCCGGCAAACGAAGGCGTAAAAATCCCGGTAACCGGATTTACCCCGGGACCGCTGTACTGACCGCCCAGGGGCAATCCTCCATGCAGCTTGAAGGGTTGGGCACCCAGGATGGTTACTGTATCGAAACAAGTGGTAAATGTAACATCCGGCGCTGCCCGTCCTGTCATGATGATCTTTGCTGAACTGGCCGGGTTGCCGGTTACACAATTCAGGTTCGAGGTCATGACACAGCGCACACTGTCGCCAGCTAAAGGGTTAAAGGTGAAGGAGTATAGGTTAGTTCCTGCATTGGCACCGTTCAGTTTCCATTGATAGACTGGCGCAGGTCCGCCATTGGTTGGCGCAGCCGTGATGGTGACCGCCGTTCCAGGGCAGAATGGATTGGTCAGGGTTGAAATGGACACCCCTGCCGGCTGGTTGGTATTAACGGTCATCGTGATCGCATTCGAAAGCGCGGGATTACCCGTAACACAGTTTTCAGATGAGGTCAGCTCACAGGTCACAACATCTCCGTTCACTGCATTGTATGCATAGCTTGCATTGTTTGCATTGATCACATTACCTGCATTGACTTTCCATTGGTATCCCGGTACCAGACCGCCATGGCCGGGAGTTGCCGTAAATGTCACCTGGTTGCCGGAACAGGATGGATTTGCCGAAGCCGTAATTGAAACGGATACCGCAAGATTGGGGTTAACAGTCATGGTTACCGGCGGACTTAGCGCAGGATTTCCGGTGACACAACTTTCAGAAGAGGTCAGTTCACAGGTCACCACATCTCCATCGACCGCATTGTATGCATAGCTTGCATTGTTTGCATTGATCACATTGTTTGCATTCACTTTCCATTGATAACCGGGCAGTGTTCCTCCGTGGGCGGGATTTGCAGTAAAGGTGACCAAGGTCCCTGCACAGACCGTAATAAGCGGCGTTGTAACAGTAACGCTGACCGGCAATACCGGATCAACAGTTACACAAATAGTGTTCGAGGTGGCCGGGTTCCCGGTGGCACAGGCGATGTCGGATGTCAGCTCGCACATGACACAGTCGCCATTTGTCGGAACATAGGTAAACGGATTGATATTCATTGCCTGGCTTACCCCGTTGACTTTCCACTGGTATACCGGTGAAATGCCCTGGTGGACCGGGAATGCGGTGAAGATAACTGGCACACCGGCACATACGGAATTTCCCGATGACGTTATTGAAACACTGACAGGCATGACCGGGTTGACCGTCATGCAGATGGAATTTGACAAGGCAGGGTTTCCGGTGGGACAGGCAGTGTTGGAAGTTAACTCAGCGGTGATGCAATCACCCGTTACCGGGAAATAGGAATAAGTGTTGCTGTTAGCCCCGACTGAAATTCCATTGATTTTCCACTGATAGGAGGGGGAAGCCCCGCCATTGAAGGGGGTTGCCGTGTAGGTTACGGGGATCCCGCTGCAAACAGGGTTTTGCGTTGGCGTAACAGAAACGCTCACGGGCGCTAAGGGGAGCACAGACACCACATAGTCAGCGGGAAGCCCGGCACAACCATTGAAATGCGTGGTAATGGTATAAGTTACGGTAGTGGTAGCACTTCCCGAATTGACAAGTTTCTGGTTGATGGAATCCCCGCTTCCGCCGGCGAACCCGGTGACATCGGGGGAGGAACCCGCGGCCAGCCAGGTGAAGGTGGTTCCCGCCTGGCTGGAAGTCAGAAGAATCCTTGTTGAGTCGCCCGAACAAATGGTTTTTGACAGGGGCGCATTGTTCAGTGGCGGCCCGGCCTGGACTGTAACGGGCAGGATCGTGGCAGGCGGGACGGGGCATCCGTTCCCATTGTCAAAGGTTACGCTTACCCAGTGCGAACCTGTCGTGCTCCATGAAATTCCTGCGGTATTGTTGTTATTCCCGCCCCCGCTCATGATCGATCCCCCGGGAGAATAGTTCCATACGTAGTTGACCTTGCCTGCCTGGGTTGAATAGGTCGAAACAGTATTCCAGCATACAGTGTTACTCCCGGTAAGAACCGGTTCCGGGTTGGCATTGACGGTGATCATCATCATGGCCGTATCGCCTGTTCCGCAAAGGTTCGTGGCATATACGGAAAGTTTTCCCGCAATGGCTGTATTGGAATAGGAAACCGTAATGGTAGCGGTGTTCTGCCCCGAAAGGATCGAAGCCCCCGGCGGAACTGCCCAGTTGTATGTGAACACCTTGTAAATTGGGGGTATTGAGTAAGTTTCCACTGTGTTTTTACAAACAATATCCTTACCTGTTATGGGACCTGAATGAGGGTTGACGCAATCGGTAAATTTGGCCATAAAGCCGTCAGAATAGGGCCCGCCGAAAACGGTCTGGAAGGCCCCGGGGCTTGCCATGCCGGTCGTCGAACCGGTTTGTCCGCCAATGTATTGACGGTCGTTGGTATCGACAGCAAGGGTATAGCACCAGTCAGCCCAGGAAGCTCCAAAGTAAGTGCACCAGGTGCGTGAGCCGTTGGTGTCGAATTTTGCAAGAAAGACATCCCAGTAGCCATTGTTATAGACCTGGTAGGCATTGGGGGTCGAGATGTTAAAGGAGGAGGCCGTATACCCGCTTACAAACACATTTCCCCTGGGATCATAGTCGCAGGCCATGCCGTGGTCCTCGATGTCACCGCCATAATAGGTGCCCCAGATCCGCGTGCCTGCCATGGTGAATTTGACGAAAAAGGCGTCCGTTCCAAAATAACGCGTTGGCTGGTAACTGCCGGGGGTGGAGATGTTGTCATCCGACCCGGTATCGCCTGTCACGTAGATCATCCCGCTGTTCGTGCAGACACAAGCAGTTGCATCATCCCCCTCTGCACCGCCGTAATAGGTTCCCCACTGCCGTTGCCCGTCGGTATTGAACCTGATGATAAACCCGTCACCACCACCGTTGGTACCGGTTCCGCCATAGGTCTCCTGGTGTGCCCCTGGCGAAGCGATATCGCCATGTGACTTTGTATTTCCCGTCATAATGATGTTGCCCAGGGTGTCGGCGCATACGCCTAATGCGAGATCAGCGAGATTGCCGCCATAATAGGTTCCCCACGCCAGCTTCCCGTCGGGATGAAATTTGGCCAGGTATGCATCCCCGTTGCCGTTGTTTCCAACCTGGTAGGCCCCGGGGGTAGAGATGTTGTTGCCAGAATAACTCTGTCCGACAGTATAGAGATTTCCGTCTTTGTCAAGTGTGCATCCGCAATTTCGTTCCGATTCGCTTCCCCCGTAATAGGTGCCCCAGCTGCGGGTTCCATCGGGGAAGAAACGGGCGGCAAACCCGTCGCTGAATCCGCCAAGTGTCGTCTGGTAGGTGCCCGGGGTTGCGATCTGGCTGGTCGAGTATGTCTCTCCGGTAATGAATATGTCTCCGAGGGCATTCACCGCGCATCCTACGCCCCTGTCTTTATCGCTGCCTCCGTAATAGGTTGCCCATAAGCGTGCACCATCGGGGGTGAATTTGGCCAGAAAAGCATCGGCATCCCCGCCGAGTGTGCTTTGAAATGAACCTGCCGTTGCCATGTTATCCGGAGAGGGTGTCTCGCCGACAATCACCAGGTTTCCATCCTTGTCGATCTTTATACAGTTAATGGCTTCCGTCGAACTTGGATTTGCATTCATCCCGCCATAATAGGTCGACCAGAGACGGTTGGGCACCGGGTCGATGACCAGCGTGGTTGCTCCTCCGATGCGGCTGTTTACGGATAGTCCGAAAATATTCTGCCCAAGCCGGGTAAAAGAAGCATGGACCTTTGATTTTTTACTGTCAATCAAATAATAACTTTCAGGAATTTTCTCTTCGATAGTCCCGACAGAAGTTTTCAGAATCAGGTACCCTGAACCTGTAAGGTCAACTTCAGCCCCTGCAATATTAATTCTTATAGCGGAGAGGTCGCCGCCAGGATGAACGATGAAATTGTACTTCACTCCGGAGGTGGAATCTGCCTGAAACTCGAGATCAATGCCGGGATAGATGTTTTTATAGGAAACGTTCTCGTATGACCTGACCTTTGTGGCTCCGTTAACAGATGTCCCGGTGGTATAATAATTCAGGTAATCGGATGAAGTCGCGGAGGCAAGGATTTCGCAGGCTGGGTTTGCACCAACCAGGTCGAAGTCGATCCTGTGAAAGTTAACACTTGACGAATCATGACCCTTGTTGTGTGACTGGTCACACGGCATTTCGGCATTCTGTATTCTATGTTCAATATTCGATATCCGGTAGAGATCATAGCTGAACCCGCTTCTGCGCAACTGCACATTTAACCCGGGGGTGTTCAGCAGGTAAAGAACGGCCGGATTGGGTTTGTTATTCTGGTCGATGATCTGGCCTTTGTTCTCAATGAAAGCGCGATGTTTCCCGGCAAAAGCCGGATTAACAGATGCCGGCGAGGCAATGGACAAGATAAAAAAAAGGAGAATAGTCCCGTATCTGGACATACAGGGTATATTTAACCATATAAAGATATGAAATCGTGATGAATGGTTGTCTGGATCAGTTAAAATTTATTGGGCCGGGGGGCATTCGTTAACCGGTTTTGTCGCTATCAGATGGGCAATTTTTGTTTTGTAAAGTTTTGCCGAGCGTTTATTTTCCTGTGAACGTTTTTAATCCAATGGCGATCCTCTCCAGGAACTCGGTTTTCCCGATAACGCCAGCCATATCCATCATCCCGGGCCCCTGGTTTGACCCTATTATCAGCAGGCGAAGCGGATTCATGATCTGGCCCATTTTGACGCCCGTCCTGGCAGTATATTGCTGCACCAGGTCGTGAAAGGTATCTTTGTTGAACTCCTGCAGCAATGCTATTTCCCCGGCAAGTTCCGTGATCCAGCCGGTGGTTCCGGGCTGCCAGATCTTCTGGTAAACCTGCTGGTCATAGGCTGAAGGGCGGATAAAGAAATACCATGAATTGCTCCATAATTCGGGAATAAGCGAGACCCGGTCCTTCACCAGGCGGATTACCGACAACTGGTAGTCAAGCGACGGGGCTATTTCGTGCTGGGTTAATAAAGGCGCCAGGTAAAGGGCAAGTTCTTCCTCGTTTTTTTTCTGAATATACTGGTGATTGAACCATTTGGCCTTCTCTGGATCAAATTTGGAACCGTGTTTGCCAACACGTTCAAGTGTGAAAAGTTCAATAAGTTCCTTTTTTGAAAACAATTCCTGTTCAATGCCGGGATTCCAGCCCAGGTGGGCCAGGATGTTGATAACCGCCTCAGGCAGGTAGCCCGATTCCCTGTACCCTGAATAGAGTTCACCCGATTTGGGATCTGTCCACGCAGTGGGGAAGACAGGAAATCCAAGGCGGTCGCCATCACGTTTGCTGAGTTTACCGTTGCCATCGGGTTTAAGGATCAGCGGAAGGTGGGCAAATTGCGGCATAACGGATTCCCAGCCGAAACTGCGGTAGAGTAAAACGTGCAGCGGCGCCGAGGGCAGCCATTCTTCCCCCCTGATCACATGGGTGATCTTCATCAGGTAGTCGTCTACAACGTTGGCAAGATGATAGGTGGGGAGCCCGTCGGATTTAAAGAGGACCTTGTCGTCGAGGTTTGAAGAGTTTACCACTACCTCTCCGCGAATGAGGTCGGTGACCACAATAGTTTCATTTTCGGGAATCCTGATACGAATCACATAGGGAATTCCGGATGCCAGGAGGGCCGCTGTTTCTTCTGGCGGAAGAGAAACCGAATTCTTAAGGTGTCTCCTTGTTTGTGAATCGTACTGAAAGGTTTTTCCGCCGTTGGTTTTGGCCTGCTCTCTCATTGATTCAAGCTCGGGTTCTGTATCAAAAGCATAATATGCGCTGCCGTTTTCAAGGAGAAGCTTTATATAGGCCTTGTAAATTTCTGAGCGTTCCGACTGGCGGTAGGGAGCATAGGGACCTCCTTTTTCGGGGCTTTCGTCGAATTCAAGACCGCACCAGGCAAGGGAATCGACAATGTATTTTTCGGCACCCGGCACGAACCTGTTCTGATCCGTATCTTCGATGCGGAGGATCAGGGTGCCGCCGTTTTTTTTGGAAAAAAGGTAATTGTATAGCGCTGTGCGAACCCCCCCGATATGGAGCGGGCCGGTTGGACTGGGGGCAAATCTCACCCTGATATTTTCTGTTTTCATCCTGTTATTTTAATTGTTGCAAAAATACGCTATTCCCGGGAGTAAATTTATCGTGTGATGGTTATTCGTACTTTTGCAAACGGTGAGGCAGGTTCAGTCGGGTCTGCATTTCACCTGTTCAATTTAAATTTGTTTTTTTTACCTGCTGATTCTTTTAAATGGCCAACGAACCGCTGCTTCTTTACAAACTGGACCAGTTTATCCGGAAATATTATAAAAACCGGCTGATCAGGGGTGTGCTGTGGCTCAGTACGCTGCTGACGGCTTTTTACCTGGCATTGATCGGACTTGAATACCTGTTTAATTTCAACCACGTTATCAGGACCTGTTTGTTTTTCTTCTATACCTCCGGAGCCCTCTTTGCCTTTGCCAGGCTGGTGGTTGTGCCGGCTGCCCAATTGCTTAAAATCGGTAAGCTGATCAGTCATGAACAGGCTGCTGAAATAATCGGGAAACATTTTGGAGAGATCCAGGATAAGTTGTTGAATACGTTACAGTTGATAAAGCAACAGGAGACGGGGAACGTTGCTTCGGATCTGCTGAACGCCAGTATTGAACAGAAAACGGCTGCTTTGAAGATCTTCAGGTTCAATGTCGTGATCGATTTCAGGAAAAACCTTCCGTATCTGCGGTATGCCCTGATCCCGGCAGGATTGATCCTATTGCTGATGGTCATTAATCCTAAATCTATTTCGGAGCCAACGCGGCGGATGGTTTTGTTTAACCAGGATTTTGTGAAACCCCTTCCCTTCAGGGTAGAGATAATAACAAAGAACCTGGTTGCGCTGCAGCAGGAAGATTTTACCTTTAAAATAAGGGTCACTGGGGAGGAGATCCCGAATGAGTTTTTTATACAGTCAGGCAAGCTGAAATACCGGATGGCCCGGTCGAAGGATTTTACCTATGAATACCTGTTCAAATCGCTGCAGGGTAACATTCGTTTCAACCTCGTTGCCGGGGATTTTCGTTCAGAGGATTTTGAAATTAAGGTTTTTCCCAAGCCCATTATCCTGAATTTCGAGGTTTTGCTGATTTACCCTGAATACACCAATAAACCGAAGGAGGTTGTTGAAAACATCGGCGATTTCAATATTCCCGAAGGAACGCAGCTTGCCTGGAAGTTTAGGACAAAGGATGTTTCGGCTGTTCACCTGAGAATGGATAATGGTCCGGCGTTGTTATGTGAAAAAAGCGGCAGTATGTTCACCTATTCGCTGAAGGCTATGAAATCACAGGCCTATTCTGTAACGCCATTCAACGATAATTCTTACAAGCCCGATTCCCTGAATTACCATATTGTTGCCATTGGAGATGGATTCCCGTCAATCTTCATTACTGAATCTGTCGATTCCTCGATGACGGCCTCACTGTTTTTTAAGGGAACCATCAAGGATGATTATGGCTTTACGAAGCTGACATTTAATTACCAGGTATTTTCAAAGGATGATTCAGCGGTTAAGGTATTTAAGGTTGAACCGATTATAATTGACAAATCTGTCAATAACCAGGTGTTTTATTATGCGGTTGATTTGCAGAAGCTGTTGCCTTTGGCGGGCCAGGGGATGAACTATTTTTTTGAGGTTTGGGATAATGACGGCATCCATGGTCCAAAATCTTCGAAATCGGAATTGAAAAAAATCGCAACACCTTCGTTGGATGAAATATCGAACCATACCGATAAAAACGAGAAGGCAATTAATTCAGATTTGGAACGAAGTATCTCCGATTCGAAGATGATGCAGAAAACCATGGAGGATTTGAACAGGAAACTGGTTGATCAAAGCGCTGTTTCGTGGCAGGAAAAGAAAAAGGTTGAGGATCTTATCAATGAAGCCAAGGCAATAGAAAGCAAAGTTGAGGAGATCAAAAAGAAAAACAGGGATAATATCAGGAATGAGGAAAAGTTCCTTCAAACGAACGAACGGATTGTTGAAAAGCAGAAGCAGATTGACGAACTCATGGACAAGTTATTTTCAGAGGAGATGAAAAAAATGGTCGAAGAGATGAAGAACCTGCTGAACCAGATTGACAAAACGAAGCTTGCCAGCCTCCTAGAAAAAATGAAGATGTCGAACAAGGAACTTGAAACCCAGCTGGACAGAAATCTTTCACTGATGAAGCAACTTGAGTTTGACAGGAAACTGGAGGAGATGGTAAAGGATTTGAGAAATACAGCTGAGAAGCAGGATAAACTTGCAGAGGATTCCGAAAAAAACTCAAAGAGCGCTGAAGAGCTGATGAAGGAACAGCAACAGCTTAAAGAGAAGGCTGATTCGCTTTCAAAGCATACGGAATCGTTGGAGAAAATGGGTAAAGAGCTTGAAACACAGGTTAATATAGGAGATACCAAGTCGAAAAGGGACAGTATTTCAAAACACATGGCCGATAGCCAGAACAAATTGAAAAAGAAACAGGGAAAAGAGGCGGCAGAGTCGCAGAAAAAGGCTGCCAAAGCCATGAGGGACCTGGCCAAGCAGATGGAGGATTCGGAGGAAGAAAGCGAAGATAACCAGATGGCTGAAGATGCCTCCAACATCAGGATGATTCTTGAAAACCTGGTTAGGCTTTCGTTTGACCAGGAGGAGATGATCGGTATTACCAGGGTGATCGGAAGAGCCGACCCAAGGTATCCTCAGGTTGTTTTCAGGCAAAAGGAATTCAGCGAAAAGATCAAGGTTGTGGAGGACTCTTTGAATGCGATTGCAAAGAGGCAGGTAATGATTAAGCCGGTTATTTCGAAGGAGATTGCCTCCATCACCCGGAACCTTGCTCAGGCGCTTGATGCGATGGATAACCACGACATAAACAAAGCAGTCATCAACCAGCAGTTCACCATGACCGCGATTAACAACCTGGCTATCCTGCTCGATGAGGCGCTGGATAAAATGAACGAGCAGATGTCGCAGAGCATGAAGTCCAAAGCAGGAAACAAGCAATGCAATAAACCTTCCAGTAAAGGAGGTAAAATGTCGGCGAAGGGAATGAAGGATCTCCAGCAAAAAATAGGTCAGCAACTGGAGAAACTTAAATCGGGACTAGAAGGGGCAACCAGGCAGGGAATGAACAGCAAGCAGGGACAAAGCGGGCTGAACCGCGAAGTTGCCAAACTGGCTGCCCAGCAGGAGGCCTTGAGAAACGAGATGCAAAAATACCAGGACGAAATGGGGTCAAAAGGAGTAACAGACCAGGGATCGTTAAACGAAGCTGCCAGGGAGATGGAACAGATGGAGAAGGATCTGGTCAATAAACGGATTACCCAGGAGACATTGTTACGCCAGCAAAAAATTATGACAAGACTGCTTGAATCGGAAAAGGCTGAACAGATGAGGGAGCAGGAGGAAAAAAGAGAATCAACGGAGGCAAAAAATCAACAAATAGGTAACCCTGGTTTAAATTATCAGTATAACATGAAGAAAAGGGCGAGTTTGGATAACATCCAGCTTGTGTTGCCGGTTCTTAATTCGTTCTACAAAACAAAGGTAAACGGTTATATTGTTAAAATTGAACATTGACATTAAATAGCCATTATAACAACGTTCATGCAAACCGTGAATGGTACTTTATGGCTATTTCATATGGCCCGAAAAAATAAATATTGACATATGAAAAAGCATTATCAGGGATTGGTTATTACCGGTCATAAGGAATTGGGTAAACTGGAAAGGTTTGTTGAAGAGGTTTGTGAATATTATAATATCCATAATGATTATTTCGGAAACATCTTACTGGCCACTACGGAAGCTGCCGAAATCCTTTTTTCACTGAATGAAGAGGATGATTCAAGCAAAATCTTTATAAAATTTGACAGGTCACGCAAAGGAATGGTATTCACCATAAAATTAAAGGGCGGTGAAGAAATCGAGGAGGCGCAGGAAGATATTCTTGACCGGGAGATCAGGCGCCACAGGTTGTCGAGGGATATTTATATTGTTAAGGCGTTGGCGGATGAAATAACCATTTCGGTTAATGCAAAAAACATCATCCTTGTATTTTATGTTTCGAGCATGAATTTTGAGAAATCATTATACAGGATAAATCAGCTGAAAGAGTATTGGGAGAAGAAGGAAAACGTAATAGAGAAGAAATGAGCAGGAAGATCAGTTTTTTTTGTGAGAAGATAAAGTTTAATTTAAAGAACAGGGAAAAATTACGGGACTGGATTATAACGGTGGCCGCTGCCCATGAATGGAAAGTTGGAGAGGTAACCTATGTTTTTTGCGATGACGAGTATCTTCTTGACATAAATATCCGGTATCTTAAACATGACACCTTAACCGACATCATTACCTTCCCGTTGCAGGATGAACCGCAAATAATCAAGGGTGAAATTTATATCAGTATTCCCCGGGTTTTTGAGAATGCCGAAAATTTTGGTATTGAAACGGAAACCGAATTACACCGGGTAATGGTTCATGGTATTTTGCACCTGATGGGTTTTAAAGATAAATCAAAGGAGCAAAAGGTTCACATGCGGCAACTGGAAGATGACAGTTTGATGATCCTCCAACAAATTCTTTCCGGAACTATTGAATAGTTTTATATCCTTGAATTAGGAATTGAATAGGATTGCCTTTTTCTGGTTTTCGGTATATTCGGATTGAAATCGGATAACTTTCCCAATCGACCTTACTGACCAAGTGCAAAATACAATAGGGGTAATTTTTTTGGAAGGCGGAGGAGTTTAAGCTGGGTTTAAACAGGCATTTTGCAAATTGTTTCACGTGGAACATTAACGAAATTAATGAGCAGTTACGATATAATTGTAGTAGGGGCAGGACATGCGGGATGTGAGGCGGCAGCTGCTGCAGCAAACCTCGGATCGAGGGTGCTGCTGATTACCATGAACATGATGAACATGGCCCAGATGTCGTGTAACCCGTCAATGGGGGGTATCGCAAAGGGACAGATCGTCAGGGAAATTGATGCGCTGGGTGGATATTCAGGCATTGTGACTGACAGAACTATGATTCAGTTCAGGATGCTGAACCGGTCAAAAGGACCTGCCATGTGGAGTCCAAGGGCTCAAAATGACAGGTTTTTATTCTCCATGGAATGGAGAAGAATGCTCGAATCGACCCGGAAAATTGATTTCTGGCAGGATTCGGTGACCAGGATCCTGGCCAAACATGGAAAAATTGTGGGGGTTGAAACCGTGCTGGGAATGACATTTAAATGCAAAGCGTTGGTTCTTGCCAATGGAACCTTCCTGAACGGGATCATTCATATTGGAGAAAAACATTTTTCCGGAGGCAGGATTGGAGAAGGCGCAGCCAGGAATTTGACAGAACAGTTGGTCGATTTCGGGTTTGAATCCAGCCGGATGAAGACAGGCACACCGGTAAGAGTTGATGGAAGATCACTCGATTTTAGCAAAATGGTGGAACAGCCAGGGGATGAAATACCGGGCAAATTTTCTTATACCAATACTCCGGCTCTAACGAAACAAAGGAGCTGCTTTCTTACCTATACCAACCTTGAGGTTCATGATATCCTGCGGACAGGCTTTGACAGGTCGCCCATGTTTTCGGGCAGGATACAGGGCAAGGGGCCCAGGTATTGCCCTTCCATTGAGGATAAAATTGATCGTTTTGCAACCAAGGACAGGCACCAGTTGTTCATTGAACCTGAAGGCTGGGATACGGTTGAGTACTATGTGAATGGTTTTTCTTCTTCGCTTCCGGAGGATGTCCAGTTTAAAGCCTTGAGAAAGGTGGAGGGATTCGAAAAAGCTAAATTTTTCAGGCCTGGCTATGCCATCGAATATGATTATTTCCCGCCGGAACAGCTTAAATTCACCCTGGAAACCAAGTTGGTGGAGGGCCTCTATTTTGCAGGACAGATCAACGGAACCACTGGTTATGAAGAAGCTGCGGCACAGGGATTGATGGCCGGTATCAATGCACACCTGAAGCTTAAAGAT
Source organism: Bacteroidota bacterium (assembly GCA_037133475.1). Taxonomy (GTDB): domain Bacteria; phylum Bacteroidota; class Bacteroidia; order Bacteroidales; family FEN-979; genus CAIVAT01. The sequence goes on along the minus strand of JBAXOB010000020.1, from coordinate 32,258 downwards.
AAGCCCGGTTTTATCCTGAAACGTTCAGAAGCCTATATCGGTGTTCTGATCGATGACTTGATCACCAAGGGAACGGAGGAACCTTACCGGATGTTTACCTCCAGGGCGGAATACAGGATACTGCTCCGCCAGGATAATGCAGACCGGCGGCTTACAGGTTTATCCCATCAGATCGGCCTGGCATCAGCTGAAAGACTTGAAAAAGTATATGAAAAGTACATTAAAATTGACAAGTTAATCGGCTTTTTAAAAGCTGAACCTATCCTTCCGGACCAGGTAAATGGATTGCTTGAGGAGAAAATGACAGACCCGATCTCGCAAAAACAAAAAGCGGCTACCCTGCTTTTACGGCCGCAGCTCTATTTGAAGGAGATGCTGGCTGCAATCAGTCAGCTTAGCACGTATGCTTCGGCCAATAACCTGGCGGAAGATGAAACTGTGGAGGAGGCGGAGATTGTGATAAAATATGAAAACTATATTGGCAAAGAACAGGAGCTGGCCGATAAAATGGCGCATCTTGAAAACCTTGCCATCCCGGCCTCCTTCGATTATAAAAATGTTAATTCCATTACGATCGAAGCAAGAGAAAAACTTAATAAGATCAGACCGGGTACGATTGGCCAGGCATCCCGGATCAGCGGTGTTTCACCTTCCGATATTTCGGTTTTAATCGTATATCTTGGCCGGTGATGTTCCACGTGAAACAAAAAAAGCAATGAAAGAAAGACTTACCAGTTGCCCCGTTTGTAAAAAGAGTTCCTTCTCCGATTTTCTCGAAGTTAAGGATCATTTTTTATCAAGGGAGAATTTTATCATCCAAAGCTGTGACGCTTGTGGTTTCAGGTTTATAAACCCAAGACCGGGCATGGATGAGATAGGAGGTTATTACCAGTCGGATGAGTATGTTTCGCATGGGGTACAGAAACAGGACCTGGTCAGTAAAATTTACAGGCAGGCTCGGGTTTTTTCCATCAGGAAAAAATTCAGGATCGTAAGGAAAATGGTTCCTTCAGGGAAGATCCTGGATATCGGCTGCGGTACAGGTGAGTTCCTGGCCTATTGCCGTTCCGGAAATTACACGGTACAGGGGGTTGAACCATCGGAGAAAGCCAGGGAATTTGCCATTACCTCCAACGGAATTTCCGTATCTGAAAAACTCGATACCACCATACTCAAACCCGGGACCTTTGATTGTATCACCATGTGGCATGTGTTGGAGCATGTACACGAACTTGATGAAACCCTTGATACCATCAAATCGCTCCTTGCCCCGGGAGGAGTTTTTATTGCCGCAGTTCCAAACAGTAATTCATGGGATGCCTCCCGGTATAAAAATTTCTGGGCCGCCTACGATGTTCCAAGACATCTGTACCACTTCACCAGGGAGACGATGCAGCTCCTGGCAAAACGAAAGGGGTTTGCAATCCGGAAAACTATCCCCCAGAAACTCGATGCATACTATGTGACCATGCTGAGTGAAAAATACCTTACCGGACGTACAAACTATTTCAAAATGGTGGTTTATGGTTTTTGGTCAAATTTAATGGCAAAAAACGCGGGGAAAGGTCATTCAAGTCTTATTTTTATCCTTTCACCCGAAAAACCGCAATTTTAAGCCCGCTGTTAAACGCAGGGGCTAAATGGAACTATGGTATCACCCTTGTGCTGAAGTGCGTTTATACGGGACGTGAAAAAAAATGATTTATTGTGTTGTAAATCAGGAAAATAGTGGTTTTTCTCAACAAATTCGGAAAAAACGGGGTGGTTGCATGGTTCATGCTGGCTGTTTTATTGTTCCTGGCTGTTTTTTTCCTCGAACGATATCATTCAGGTCAGGAGGAACCTGGAAAAATCTATGTCAGATTCCAGGCATGTTTGAATGAATCTGTTGAGGAGTCGGTAAGGGAGGTAAACGGCCTGCAGGAAAAATTCCTAAAAAGCGCACCGGGTGTATCCCTTTGGTCGGATGAGTTGCAAAAGATTAAATCGCGGAATAAAAACGACATCGCCCTTTTTGTGTTTTCCAAAGATTCGCTGTTGTTCTGGAATGACAATAAGGTAACCTTCCCACCTGGTTTTTTCCGAAGTTCACCGCGGGGGGACTTTATTCTAAAACTCAAAACGGGGTGGTACGGGTTTCATTGTCAGAAGGTGGGACCGTACCTGTTTGCGGGTGGTTTCTTGATCAAAAATGAATATCTCCTGCAGAACGAGTACCTGGTTAACGGCTTTGCCGGCAGGTTCGATATTCCGCAGGATGTTTCATTGTCTTTGACACCGGGTAAATTTCCTGTTTATTCACCCGGCCATCATTGTTTGGGCAGCCTGGTTTTTCCCTCGGCGGGTGCCGGTCAGAGGAACCCGGCCGTATCGCACCAGGAACAGAAAAGACAGGGGGTTCCTTTGAATCTCATCTTCCTGGTTTTTCTGCTTGGGGTGATTTGCCTGTTCCGGGCCATTTATCTGGCTCATACGCTTAGTGACTGGTTTTGTAAAAGAAGAAAGCTGCAGCTGTTCTCCTTTTTTACGATCATCGTGATGTTGCGTTTGATACAAATTTTATTTCGGGTACCCGCCGGTCTTTATCAGTCTGATTTGTTTGATCCTTCCTGGTATTCCTCTTCCGGTTGGCTTCCTTCACTGGGCGATTTTACGATCAACGCGGTCATGGCTGTTGCAATGGTCTTGGCTTTTTTTCCGGATCATTCAATTCCGGGAATCCCGGAGAGGAGGAAAAACAAAACACCTGTTTTCCAGGGGCTGGCCATCCTCTCTTTTGTCCTGCTCCACTTCCAGGTTGCAAGCTATTTTATTACCGACCTGGTTATAAATTCTTCTCTTCCGTTAAACCTGAAAAACATTTCAGCGCTCGTACCTGAAAGCGGGTACGGATTTTTTATCATTAGCGCGGTATTGTTTATTTTATGGAAATTATCTCAGGAAGCTTTAAAATATTTCTATTCATTGTCACTGAAAGTGCTTTGGATACCGGGTTCTGTTGGAATCGTCATTATTCTTGATTTGCTGGTTTTTTACCTGTTTCACCGGCCCCCCGGATATTGGGTACTTTTTCTTTTTGCAGGATATTTTTTCGCGTATGGTTATCTGCTTAACAGGAAAAAGATGGGTTTTTCAATCCAGGTTTTCCTCTTCTTTCTTGGGTTTTATGCAGTTTTTGCCACGGTGATCCTGAACCAGGCAACCCGGCAAAAGGAAAATGAAAAGTTGAACCTGCTTGCGGTGAAACTTGCCAGCCGGCGAAACCCGGTCACCGAGGAGATGTATGACCAGCTTGAGCGGAGGATTCTGACAGATTCATTATTGCTGAAAACGCTGCAACCGCCGGTGGGAGGAAAACAACCCGGCAGCGACAGCCTGATAGCATACCTGAAAGCGCAATATTTCAGGGACTACTGGCGTAAATACAACATCCAGATCACCCTGTGCGACACCTCTAAAAATCTGCTGGTTCAGCCCCGGAATGTGCGTATTAACTGTAATTCCTATTTCACGGGGATCATTAATAAGATCGGAGAGGAAACCGTGCTTCCCAACCTGTTTTTCCTTGAGAACGGGCTGGGAAAGGAATATTACCTGGCCATTCTTACAGGGAGCGATTTTGGACTCAGCGGCCCGGTTCCTACCCTTTTTATTGAAATTAATTCGAAAAATGATTACCCCGATCCGGGATACCCGGGATTACTGATGGATAACAGCAGGATTGACCTTCCCAACCTGTCGGATTATTCCTATGGACTTTTTGAGTACGGCAGGCTGGTACATTCGGTGGGCTCCTATGACTACAGCATGGGGTTAAGCCAATATAAAAATTATTCTAAAACCGGGATCCTGTTTCAGGATGACCAGATGGTGCATTACCAGTATCGGATCAACGCTTCCACCTCCCTGCTGATCAGTAAAAGGGAGGAGTCGTTCCTGACCATGATTACGCCGTTTTCCTATCTTTTTATCCTTTTTGTATTGATTTCCCTGGTGGCCGGCGGCATTCTCAATTTTCCAAGGTCCTGTCATGTAATACCACGCAGCCTGCGAACCCGGCTGCATATTTCCCTGATCGGGATCCTGGTGGTTGCCATGGTTGCCATTGGCGTGGTGCAGGTATTGAATATAACGGGCATCAATTCGAAAAAAAACGCCGACAATTTACGGGAACGCGCGTTGTCGGTGATGGTTGAAATTCAGCATAAGTATGGGGCTGAACAGGAAATCCGGGGAAATGAATCCCCTGATCTGGAAGATTTCCTGATCAGGTTATCCAACATCTTCTTTACCGATATCAATTTTTATAATCCGGCAGGAACGATGATCTCTTCAAGCCGGCCCCAGATTTTCGAGGAAGGACTGGTATCGGAGCGGATGGATCCGGAAGCGTATAAAAACCTGGTGTTGGATCGGAAATCAATCCTGATCCATCATGAGTCGATCGGAACCATGCAGTTCAATTCGGCCTACCTGCCCTTGTACAATGATCAAAACAACCTGCTCGGCTATATAAACCTGCCCTATTTTTCCCGTCAGGATGAGTTGAAAAAGGAGATCTCCTCCTTCCTGGTTACCTTTATCAATATTTATATTTTGCTTATCCTATTTGGAATATTTATTACTATATTGATATCCAATTATATAACAGCTCCCTTAGCCTTGCTGGCGGGAAAAATGTCGAGGTTGCGGCTGGGAAAGGTCAATGAAAAGATTGCCTGGAATCCGCACGATGAAATCGGGCAATTGGTTACCGAATACAACAGGATGGTGGATGAGCTGGGCCGGAGCGCAGCAATGCTGGCACAATCGGAACGGGAGATTGCCTGGCGTGGGATGGCCAGGCAGGTGGCCCACGAGATAAAAAATCCGCTTACCCCAATGAAACTCAGCGCCCAATACCTGCAGAAGGCCTGGCATGACAAAGCTCCTGACTGGGATAAACGGCTTGCCAGGTTTACCAGTACCCTGGTTGAGCAGATTGATGCCCTCTCGGCCATCGCGACCGATTTCTCCGATTTTGCCAAGATGTCGGAAGTAGTTGTTAAACCTGTTGACCTGGCTGAAATCGCAAGATACTCGCTCTCATTATACCAGGAGGCATCCGAGATCCGTTACGAATTTCATAGCAGCGTCGACCCGGCATTCGTGCTGGCCGACCGGTCGCAGCTTATCAGGGTATTTACCAACCTGCTGAATAATGCCATGCAGGCTATTGGCGACAAGCATGAGGGAATTATCAAGGTCAGCCTGGCCAGGGAAAACGAGGACATCATGGTGGCTGTTTCAGATAACGGTACCGGCATCTCCCCGGGCAGGGCGGATAAAATCTTTGAGCCTGATTTTACGACCAAGACCGGTGGAATGGGACTGGGACTGGCGATTGTAAAGGGAATTGTGGAAGGGATCAACGGGAAAATTTCATTTACCTCTGAAGAACAAAAAGGGACTACTTTTGTAATTAAAATTCCTGCCTATGTCGATCCTGCGTAACAGGAGCCATGTTAACGGCCTCCTCCTTCAAATCCTTATTCTGGGTATCCTTATTTTCTTTGTAACCGGCTGCCGGAAGCCTGATTCCATAGAACTGTACCATAAATTTCCGGATAAAACCTGGGCCAGGTTTAACCTGCTGAGTTTTGAAATTCCCGTGAAAAATATAGAAAAACCTTACGATGTCATCCTGTTTGTGCGATTTACGCCCCAGTTCGCCTACGAAAAACTCGGGTTTAACATGGTGATGAACACCCCCGACGGAGAAGAGCGAATCAACCAGTATGACATGAATGTCAAGTCAAAATCGGGAACCTTTCTCGGGGAGAGTTGCCAGGATTCGTGCCAGCAAACCATAATCCTTAAAAAGGAGCTCCATATTTCCAAAGCGGGTGTGCTGAAAATCGAAATTGAGAATCTCACTCCCAGGTTGATTACCGAAGGCGTAATGGGGGTAGGAATCAGGATGGTCCAATCAGGCAAGTAATTCCAGGGCCCGTTTTTTATCTTCATGGATCTGCCTTACCAGCTCATCAAGGTCCTTGAATTTTTTTTCATCCCTGATACGGTCAATAAAATAAACGATCATGGTTTTGCCATACAGGTCGCCGGTGAAATCAAACAGGTTGACCTCCAGGGTCATGGTTTTGCCATCGATGGTAGGGCGGGTCCCGGCGTTTGCCATGCCGTTGTAGACCGTATGGTTGAATTCGGCTTTAACGGCATATACCCCGAAAGCCGGTAAAAATGGCTTATTTTGTAACAGCTCAAGGTTGGCGGTCGGGAAGCCGAGGGTCCGGCCAAGATGGTTACCATGCACGACGCGGGCGTGGACCAGGTAAACCGATCCCAATAAACCGTTTGCCTTGCGCATATCGCCTTGTGCCAGGGCTTCAAGGACTTCCGGGGAATTCAGGTCGTGGTTCATGACGAGGCAAAGCTACCAATAAAACCAATATAGTTTAAAAAAAAGGGTAACCTAAACCTTTTTCCGGCCCTTTTAACCGGGACCAGTTCTTATGTGTGGCAGCCGCATTGGGCCATCACGTCGCACCTGGCCAGCCGGACCGGGTTATGGGTCAGCAATGGCGGGATCGGCGCCCAGGACGCCCTGAAAGGCGATTCCTGGCATGATCGCAGCATGGCCTGATATGGGCCGGTAATGGGGATGGAATAACCCTGGCGAAGCAGGCATGCCGCTTCAGGTTAGTCAGGGTAAAAAAAGGATCAGTAGAAATTTCAAGGGGGAACTGAATTTCACATCTCACGAATCAAATTTCAGATTTCACATTTTCTGCCAACATGCATGGAGATGCAAAATGCGAATATGCTATCCGAAATGCTGCTTTCCCCCGGAAATTCCGCTTGATGCTAAAGGGACCTGGGATTAAGCGTAAAAACTGCGGACTTACCGAGCAATGAAGCGACGGGTTTCCGCAGTTTAGCGAAGGACTGACGATTTTTAGTGGCTTTCATGAAAGCCGTTGAGCATGCTTTTAAAATTGCTCCAGGGGCTTTTTCCGATGGTACAGAAATAAATGTGAACACACATGATGATGCTGATGGCAAACCCTGCAAAAATGTGAAACAGGTCGGTAAGATCCAGTCCGCTGAAGCCAACGAAGCTCTTGACGGTGATTTCAGGATAGAGTAGACCCCATCCTGAAAGAATCACAAAGGGAACCAGGGCGTACATCAGCACCACATAGGTGGATTGCTGCAGGGGATTGAACTTGCTCTCCTCGTTTACGGGAAAGGGAGCCTCTTCCTTTTTAAACAGGCCAACGGTATAATAGTAGAACTGTTTTTGCATCCGCAGGAAATAACCCTTTACGGCGATCACGTAATGGGCGCCATTGGCCGTAAAAAGATTTCCCACGAAAAAACAGGTATAACTGATGGTCATGATTATTCCTGCAATATTATGAACGGAGACGGCAGTTTTGAATTTAATTACTGTATCAGGATTTGAAAACTGGATGCTCAGGCCGGTGGCAATCAAGGTAAGGCAAAGCAGGGCATTGATCATATGCCAGATCCTGATCCATACTGGATAGAGATAAATACGCTCGGTTTGGTGATTCATAGGTTAGACTGATTTTTTAATGCGAAGAACGGCATGGATAACGATAGCCAAGATGGTCAGGCCGAAAATAATAATACTGATGATATTCAGGGTATTGCTTTTGTCGGGGCCGATGGTGGTGGCATCCGCCATCAACATACCTTTCAGGAGACCCTCTTTTTGGATATTCTCGCTTACCTGGTGTTTGTAAAGGGAGGCATAGAGGATGGAATTTTTTGAATGGCAGGATTCGCATTTGCGGACAGCCATTTTTTTAGGCATGATATGGTGGGCGACAACCAGGGTATCTTCATTTTTGGCGTGGCATTCGATACAGCGTACGTTGGTGAAGTGCGATGCCTGGTTGGGCAGCCATTCGTGTTTTTGAAGCAGGTTTGGCTTCGCCTTGTTGGTAAGTAACTGGTAATTGTTGACGTCGCCGTGGCAATGCAAACAGATGAGGTTATCGTAAGTGATGGTCTCTTTCAGGTTGCTGTTGGTGCGGGCATTGATTTTATAGGTATGGGCATTGTGGCACATCCAGCAGGTAAAATCCTTGCTGTGGGTTTCGGAATGGACACTTGCCACGAAGGCTGTTTCAATTTGTTCGAATTTGTATTTCGCATATTTTTCATCGCCGCCATGGCAGTCGATGCAATTGGCCTTGGCTTCCATACGCAGGTTGCCTGCATGCGGGAAGGTGGCGTAATCTTCGGAATGGCAGTCGGTGCATTTGAACTGGCGATGGTTTGAAACATAGAAAACATCACGGTTCAGGATCAGCTCTGCATACATCCGTTTGGTAACTGTTTGTTTTGATTCGGCATTTTCGTAGGAATATTTTGACTGGCCGTGGCATTTCAGGCAGTTTTCATTTTCCTTGGCATTTTTAAATTGCGTGAGATCGATGACGGTAGGGGTGATCTGTTCGGTCTGGACTGGTTTTTCGGCAGGGGTATCATTCGTCTTTACCAGGGTAAACGCAAGGGTGAAGATCATCAGCAGCACTAAAACCACCCAAGCCGGTCGTATATTTGTCTTGTAAGCCATAATATTAATTGTGGTGAGTAATAACCTGGAAATAAAATGGGTGCTAACAGGAAAACCCCGTTAACACCCATTTTGTGAATCATTGTTGAATCATTTTATGCAATTACTTTTTCAAAGTGCGCATAAAGGCAACCAAAGCCCAACGCTCATTGGCTTCCGGAATTTTCTTTTCGTAAGCGGGCATTTCATCGCGGCCCTTGCTGGTACGGAAGAAAAGTTCGCCATCGGTTGAACCCTGGAAGGCAGCTGCTGAGAAATCACCGGGGTTGGTTTTCAGGGTGCCGGCTTTTGGTCCGTCGCCGAGTCCTTTGCTTCCGTGGCATGATTTGCAGTGCTTTGCCCACAGTTCTTTGCCGGCATTCACATCAGCCTTGGCAGGAGCCTTCATAGCTTTATCCTTGTCGCCAACGGGCCATGCTTTTGCTTTTGCCTGCTGTGCAAGAACGGTGTTGCCAACGAGGAATACCATGACAACCATTGCAGTTACGAGTAACGTGATAATTTTTGTTGTTGTTTTCATAATGGTAGTTTTTATTAATTAGAAATGGTTAAAAATTCATGTGTTAAAAGGTCCAAAGCCTTGAAATGTTAAATCCGAGGAGAATGGCGCCGTTATAAGGGTTGTTATGATTATACATGGTGGTTTCCTGCGGTACGAGACCGTTTGCCGAGGTGAGGAAAACCTGGAATGTATGGGTGCTGGTCGAAATTTCAACGCCGAGACCAAAATTTGGCCAGGGTGCCGTGTTCACGTAGGTCCACACCGGCTGGGAATAGCTGGCGATAATGGAGGTCTGCGGGGTAAGTTTGAGACGGCCAAGACCTGAAATATCAATGTTGTCGTTTCTCATGCCATTTACATGGTTTTCGGCCATTTCAGCCTGGTCGACCAGGTTGTAGTGAACCCACGAAATTCCAAGCTGGGCTGAGAATTCCTTGCAGAACCTGCGGGCAAAAAGCGCTTCAGCAAAATATGAGAAACGGTAGGAGGCTTTAAAGGTGTGGTCAAACAGGGAGGCCAGGTCAGTTTTATTGGAGCCTTTCAGCGTGGTTGCCTGGTTATAGGTGATGTAATTCAAGCCAAAGGACTTTTCATTCTGGGCAACCTGTTTGTTCAGGCTCGACCTGAAAGCAGTGTCCTTAACGATGGAAGCGTAATCAAGATCGGAGGATAATTTGTTGTTCCCGAGGAATGATTTGTTGCGGCAGTCGATGGCTACATTGCCGGCAACGGAGATGGTAAGGGGAAAGCCACCTTTTTGCTGGCGGGCAACAACATATTTAATGCTGAAGTCCTGCTGTAACTTGAGTTTCGAAGTACCGAAGCCGATCTGCAGGTTTTTGTTCAGTGTGTAGCTGAACCCTATCCTGATGTTTGAGCCGCCCCAGATGCCGAACATGTCTTTCCAGTGCTGCTGGATCGTGCCGAAATCGTGCTGGATTACCAGCTCCAGGGTTTTTGCAGGAGCAAGGGCAACCGTACGGTTTGCAATAAAGTATCCGCTTTCAAATGGCGCTTTGACCAATGGTTTCTGCGTTGACTGGGGGATTGAGTCCTGGGCGATAACCATTCCAAGACCACACAGCATAAAGATGGCACCGAGTAATAATCGTTTCATTTTTCCAATTGTATATGTATGCATTTCTCTAGAATCTTAGCGTGAATAAATCAATTAATTGTTGATTGCGCCCTGGGTGATCCATCTGAGCACTGAATCGGCATCTGCCGGGGTGCATTTTGAAGCCATGCTGCCGCCTGTTGCCATTTTCTTGTATAAGATACTGTTAGATGGGGTGCTGGTATCGATCATACCCGGAGAGGTCGTCAATGCCTGGTAAGATTTTCCTGTAACAAGGTTGGGGGCAACGCCTCCTAAATAATGACAACCGGCACATTTGGCGGTAAAGATGGGTTGAATGACCCCCGCGTAACTGGTTTGGCCCGGCTTGGGAGGAACGGGAGCTGCCAGGGTGGGAGGATCCGTGACAATTACATCCTTCGTACAGGCAGAAAAGATAGAAAGCACGAAAATGATCATAATCAGTTTTTTCAACTTTTTGCTTTGCATAATACTTTTTTTTGGATTGAACGATTAAAGATTCGTTGGAAATGATTTCAAATACTCGAATGATTCTGATTTGAAAAAAAGGCTTCAGGTTCGCTGAAGCCTTTCTTTCAAAAACAGGATTGGTTTACAGACCTGCTGCGGTGAGGGCCTGGGCAGTGTTTGTCAACAGGGCTCTTACATAAGAGGTGTTGTGAATACCTAAACTGTATTCCCTTAAGCAGAACTGGAAGTTGATAATAGCGCCAGTCTGAACATTCAGTAATTTCGGGAATTTAGGTTTGGTCATATTGGTAGCGTTTGTGCTGTAGGGATCTCTCCAGTATCCGGCATCGTTGGTGCCCGGTGAATAGATATCCAGGTATCCGTCATAGTTGCCAGTGGAAACACCCCACCATAAGTTGGTTGAGGAGGCATCCTTGTGCAGGATATCGTGTCCGCCGCCGGCAGCATTGATTTTCGTAGCAAGTGCATCAAGCAGACCTTTGATTTCGGTCCTGGTGTTGGTCCATTTTGCAGCAGTTGAGGTGATGGGGTCGGTTGCATGGCAATTGGCAACATTACAACCATTGAAGTTGAAAGTTGTACCTGAAGTTAACGCCGATTCCTTTGCATTTCTTACGTTGAAGGAGTGTCCGCCGGCCATGCCTGTCATCGGGGCCATATGGCAGTCGGGGCAGGAAGCAACCGTGGTATGTTTTGAATTGGCATAGGCAAGGGTGCCTGCGAATTCAATAGCGCCTTTACCGGCAAATACAGCACCAACAGCACCGTAGTGAATGTGCATGCGGTAGGAGGGTTTCAGGTAGATGTTTTTGGCTCCCTTGGCACTGTCATACATAACAGTAAGGGGGGAGGACTTTAATGAATCATAATTGAGCAATCTGCCTGCAGGATCATTACCGCAGGTTAACGGACGCGGCTGGTGGCATTTTACGCATAAATTGCTTTTTGCGCCATCCTGCTGAAGATCGATGGTTTTCGCTCCGCCATACATGGTCATGGGAACCGGGGCGATTGTTGTGAGAGCCGTGATGTCGCCATAGCCATAAGTAGTGTGCAAACTATTGTGGCAGGTGAAACAGGTGATGTTCCCGATCGCATCGGAATTAACGGTTGCATAGTTGTTAACCCATACTCCATTTGTAAGGGTAAAGGTTGCAGGAATGTTGTTTTTGCTTACATAAACAAAACCCTTGTCGGTATGACAGGGATCGCAGCCAACAACACCGGCTTCTGAAAAAGCGGTTGTTCCCCAGTTATGTTTCGCAAGTTCGAACTGGATGGCGACACTGTCAACAACTGACCTTGCATGGCAAAGTTTGCAGGTTTCATTGGCATCCTTACCGTTTGTTCCGTTTGTTCCGTTTGTTCCGTTCGTACCGGCAACACCCTGGATACCCTGTTTGCCCTCTTTGGTACATGCAGTGAAAACTAAACATGCCGCCATGATCATCATCCCGGCAGCAAAAAATAATTTGTGTAAATTTTTCATATTCTTACAGTTTTTGTTAATAAATACGTTTGTGTCGCAGCAGACAACTTGTGCAAAATGTTTCGGGAACAAAAATATCAAAGATTATCAACGCAGCTGTTAATAAGTTGGTGAGATTTGTTAATATAATAACTGATATATCTCAACGCTTCATTGACATATATCAACATTGTGTGAATCATTCACAGTCAATGCAGGTTTACAAAGAAAAAATCAAGGGAAACCAGGGGGTGAAAAACCCTGATTGTTATTCTATTATCAACCGGTTTCGCTGATCTGGCGCAGTTGCTTCGGGTTCAGGACTTCAAGGGTATTGCCTGACAGGGTTAAGATTCCCTCCTCTTTAAACTCCTTTAAGATCCTGATGGCGCTCTCTTTCGACATCCCGGAGAGATCGGCCAGGTCCTGTCTGGAAATGGTCAGTTCAAAGGGGTTCTGGCAATAGATCTTATCGGAGAGATAAAAGATCACATCGGCAATACGACCATGCATCTGTTTTTGGGTAAGGCTGATGACCTGGTCGAAGTTGAAAATCGACTGCAGCGAAACCCGTTTGATGAACTCTTCGGCAAAATCGGGGTTTTCGCGGATCAGTTTTTTAAATATGGTGACATCAACCAGGCACGCCTGGCAATCTTCGACGGCCGATGCCGAATAGTAATGACGGTTGTCAACATAAATGCCGGGGCCGAAAATATAATCAACAGGTTTGATCAGCGCCAGGATCAGGTTTTTGCCATAACCTTCAATGTAGATCTTGGCCAGTCCCGAGGTCACGCAAACAAAATAGGGGGAGGGGGTTCCCTGCTTGAAAATGATCTCGCCTGCCTTGTAACTGACCTGGAACCGGCTGCTGTTGATCAGCGCCAGCTCAAGCGGGCTTAAGTTTTTAAAGATGGAAACCTTACAGTTGCAATCGGCACAATTGGAAGAATGATGCAATTTATTTACCATCAGGTTTGTCTGCTCGGAGCATTTTGTTGATTAGCAGACAAATTTAATAATAAATTGATATAAAACAATTTTTTAGGGCCTTTTGATCAATGAATAAATTGAGATATATCAATCCCCGGCCATTCCTTTTTTCCATAACCAGAGGGCAATCTGCACGGCATTGGTAGCGGCGCCTTTCCTCAGGTTATCCGCCACAATAAAGAGATTCAGCGTATTTGGAAGAGATTCGTCCCTGCGGATCCGCCCCACAAAAACATCATCTTTCCCCCTTGAGGTGAGGGGCATCGGGTAGAGGTTGTGTTTCACATCATCCTGGACCGTAATTCCGGATGTGGAGGAGAGGAGCTCGAAAATGGCCGGAAGTTCGTATTCCCGGCACAATTCAAGGTTGACCGATTCGGAATGGCCGCCCACGACGGGAACTCTTACCACCGTGCCGGTAATTGCGATCGAATTGTCATCCAGGATCTTCCGGGTCTCATTGACCAGTTTCACCTCCTCGGAAGTATAGCCGCTTTCCAGGAAATCACCCCCGTGGGGGATAATGTTCATATCGATTGGGTGGGGATAGGCCATCTCGCCCGAAACTCCGCGGCGTTCATTTTCGAGCTGTTTAACGGCTTTGGCACCGGTCCCGGTTACCGACTGATAGGTTGATACCACAACACGCCTGATTCCATAACGACTGTGAATCGGAGCCATCACCAGTACCAGCTGGATCGTGGAACAATTGGGGTTGGCGATGATCTTGTGATGACGGGTCAGCTGCGAGGCGTTGATTTCCGGAACGATCAGCGGGATCGCAGGATCCATGCGCCACGCAGAGGAATTGTCGATAACCGTTATCCCGGCTTCGGCATAACGCGGAGCCCATTCCCTTGAAACAGCTCCCCCGGCCGAAAATATGGCTATCTCAGGCTTTGCGGCAATGGCAGCCTCGTGGCTGTGAATGAAATAACGCTTATGGTTGAAATCTACCGGAAGCCCGGCCGATCGGGGAGAAGCAACAGGAATGAACACCTCCGGGTAGAGCTTTTGCTCATCCAGAACCTTGAGGATTTCCCGGCCTACCAAACCGGTAGCCCCGACTACTGCGAGTTTCATTATTTTTTTTTGCAAAGATAAAAATTATCAAAACAGCATGATTTATTTATGAACACACCGGGTACCTTTTCGGAAATCATGGATTAACCCGAAACAAACGGTTATGAAAAACATTTTCCTGGTTTGCCTGCTGCTTCCTTTGGTGACAACCGCACAGGTATTGGATGATTTCTCTGATGGAAATTTTACCAGCAACACTGTCTGGACGGGGGATACTTCGCAATTTGAAGTGAATGCCGCCCTCCAGCTTCATCTTAAATCAACCGGCAGCGATACATCGGTATTATTCACTGAATGTGAGGAATATCACAATTATGAATGGAATTTCTGGATGAAATTATCCTTTAACACCTCCTCCGGCAACTATGCGCGGGTCTATCTCACCGCCGACAGGATCAGTGTGGTTTCGGAAATGAATGGTTTTTTCCTGCAGGCCGGCGGAGGGGCTGACAGCATTTATATTGTCAGGCAAACCGGGAAACTGCAGGAAAAGGTCTACCGGTTCAGCTCCTGCACCACGAACCATTCGACCAATATCCTGCGGTTTAAAATCACCTGCGACGACGCCGGGAGATGGGAGGCTTTTGTGGATACGACCGGGGGACTCAACTATACCAGGGATGGCGGCTTTTACGACATTACCTCTTTCCCTGTAAGATGGTTTGGCGTTTATTGCCGGTATACCGCCAGCAATGCGGCAAAATTCTGGTTCGACGACTTTTACGCGGGGCCGGTCGTCATTGATTCGATTCCGCCGGTGGTTACTGCCCAGGAGGTGGTTTCCGACAGGGAGATCACCCTGGGATTTTCTGAACACATGGAGGGAAAAAGCATCGGGACCGTGGCAAACTATCACCTCTCGCCCGGCGGCCAGACACCCGATTCGGCTGTGATGAACCTGCTGAAACCCGCTGTTTCGCTTTATTTTCATGAACCCATGACCGACGGAGCCACCAATTCCCTTACTGTCACCGGTTTGAAAGACCTGGCGGGAAACAAAATGGCCGATACGCTGATCCCGGTAAGCTATTACCGGCCAAAGGCGTTTGACGTGGTGATCAATGAAATCATGGCCGATCCCGATCCGCCGGTCGGGCTGCCCGATGAGGAGTATGTGGAATTGTACAACAGGACTGCCTTCGCGATAAACCTGAGGAACTGGACCTTTATCATTGGTGGAAACGCAAAGGTTTTTCCGGCGGTCGTAATTCCAGCGAAGGGGTTCCTGCTGATCACCAGGGATTCGCTGCTGTCGGCATTTGGTGAATGTGCCGTCATATTAACCTCCTCAACCTCCCTGTCAAACGAAGGAACGACACTGGCGCTGAAAGACCGGTGGAACAGGGTCATTCACGCGGTGTCGTACACCCCGGCATGGTTCAGGGGCTCTTTTAAGGGGGAAGGCGGGTGGTCGCTGGAAATGGAGGATCCCGCCAACCCCTGTGGTTGCAGCGAAAACTGGCGTGCGTCGGAAGATGCAGCGGGTGGAACTCCGGGAAAAGTCAATTCGGTCTACCGGTCAGATCCTGATGTGGATGCACCCTGTTTGCGCAGGGCGGTGGTTACCGGGCCATCGGCCGTGGAGGCTTTTTTTTCGGAGGCAATGGACAGTACCAGCCTGCTTGCCCCTTCGGGATGGGAGGCAGTTTACCCCGACGGGGTGTTACATCCCACCGGTGTGGAGCCGGTCGCTCCGCTTTATTCCGCTGCCGGCCTGGTTTTTGACCGGCCATTTGAACCCGGGATCACCTATATCCTGCGTGTTTCGGGCACCTTAACGGATTGCGCCGGAAACCCTGCCGATACCAACCGTTCTGCCAGGTTTGCCATACCGGATACCGTGGCCCGGAACGACATCGTCATCAACGAAATCCTGTCAAACCCCGCAGCCGGGGGGGCGCGGTTTGCTGAACTTTTCAACAGGTCGGAAAAGGTCATCGATCTGCAAAGCGTGGCCATCTCCGGGAAAGACACAGCAGGGGGTACGCTGCCCGGGGCGGAACCGCTGTTCTCTTCCGGGTATATCCTGTTTCCCGGCGAATATATCGCCCTGACGGCCGACCCGGCGGATATCCTCGCCCGCTATCACACGCCGGCGCCCGAGGCGGTTGTGCTGATGCCGGGGTTCCCTGTTCTCGGGGATGAAAAGGGTACTGTGATCCTTGCCAGGAGGGATAACAACCTTGTTATCGATAAAGAAAATTACGATGCCGGTATGCATTATCCCCTGCTGATCACCACCAGCGGGGTTTCGCTTGAACGAAGCTGCCCCGATATCCCTTCAGGGCAGCGTGACAACTGGCATTCGGCGGCTGAAACAGCGGGATTTGCCACCCCCGGGTATCTCAACTCACACGTTGCAGGGCCCGGAGATTCCGGTCAGGAGCTGATCGCGGAACCTGTCATTTTTTCTCCCGACAACGACGGTCATGACGACCTGCTGACCATTACCATCCGGGAAAAAGAGCCCGACAATACAGCCGGCATTGAGATCTATGATGCACAGGGACGGTTGGTGGTACAACTGGCCAACCACGTATTGCTGGGCGCCGAATCGGTTTTTATCTGGGATGGAATGACGGCCGGGAAAACCCGGGCGCCTATGGGGTTTTATATCATCCTGGCAGAAATTGTCAGCCCGGATGGAACGGTAAAGCGGTTAAAGAGGACCACTATCCTGGGAGGAAAACTTTGAAAATTATGCTATGTTTTTGATAAGCTAAAGCACGGCAGCGGCAATGCAGGCGACACTGATTTTCACCCCCGGGATGGCTGCCAGGGCCAGAACTGAGGATTCAAGGGTCGCCCCCGTTGTGATCACGTCATCCACAAGCAGAAGATGCTTTCCCTTGTATTTTTCCGCATGGATAACCTCAAAAATGTCATGGACATTCTGGTACCTGCTGAAACGTGATTTTCTCGTCTGTGTTTCAGTTGCCCGGCTCCTGGTGAGCAAATGGTTTACCACCGGCAGGTTCATCGGTTTGCCGAGACCAATTGCAAATTGTTCGCTTTGGTTATATCCGCGCTGCATGTATCTTTTCTTGTGGAGAGGAACGGGGATGATGGCATCAAGGTTGCTGAACAGGGACGATTTCAACAGTTCATGGCCGTACTGGTTACCCAGCCACGCGCCGATATCCTTTCTGCCTTTGTACTTCAGCTGGTGGACCAGCCGCTGAACCCGGTTTCCCTTGTTGAAATAGAGGTAGGCGCCCGCCGCCTCCACGGGGGCCCTTCCCCAGAAAAGGCGGGCCACAGGGTTGTCGGCATCGAGATGGAAATTTGTCCTGGGAAGGCGGAAATCACAGGAATGACAGATTATCTCTTCATGCTTCCACAGGCTGTTTCCGCAACAGGCGCAAATTCTCGGGAAAATAAGCGAAATAAAATCATCGAGCCAGGTCATACGTCCGTTTATGGTTAATCGGTTTTAATGGCAAAAGGTAATACGGGAAGAGCGGTTATTTTTCAACCATGCTCCCAACATTGCGAAAAATCATGTAGGTTTGGGTAAAATTTGACCGGAAAGATGTCTGTCGCCCCTTTACTTGACATTCGTGACCTTACTGTTGCTTTCACCTCTGATGGCAGGGAGCAGGTTGTTGCAGACCATGTATCTTTTCATATGAATGAGGCGGAAACACTTGCGGTTGTGGGGGAATCGGGTTCCGGCAAAACGGTTACCGCCCTGGCTCTCCTGGGGCTGATCCCGGCGCCGCCCGGGAAAATTATGGACGGGGAGATTTTTTTCCTGCAACACCGGTCGAGGGATCTGCTGCAGCTTGATGAAATTGAGATGAGAAAAATCAGGGGGAACAGGATCTCCATGATTTTCCAGGAGCCGATGACCTCTTTGAACCCTGTGTTTACCTGTGGGAACCAGGTTTCCGAAAGCCTGAGGATACATCTTGGAATGAAGAAAAAAGAGGGCAGGGAAAAGGTTCTGGAACTATTCCGCGAGGTAGACCTTCCCAGGCCTGAAATGATATTTGATGCCTATCCCCACCAGCTTTCGGGCGGACAAAAGCAGCGGGTGATGATCGCCATGGCGATTTCCTGCAACCCGGCCATCCTGGTTGCCGATGAACCCACCACCGCCTTGGATGTAACGGTTCAGAAAACCATCCTCGACCTGCTGAAAAACCTGCAGCGGACCCGGAACATGAGCATCCTCTTCATCACCCATGATCTCGGCCTGGTGGCCGGGTTTGCCGACAGGGTGATGGTAATGTACCGGGGCCGGATCGTTGAACAGGGGGAGGTGGCCGCTATTTTCAGGTCGCCGCAGCATCCCTATACGCGCGGCCTGCTGGCCTGCAGGCCCCCGCTGGATGCAAGGCCCGCGCGGCTGCCTGTAGTCGGGGATTTCCTGAAGGAGGGCTTCAGCGCGGACGAGGGGGTAATCTCCCCCGCACAACGGAAGGCTGACCATGCGCGCATCTACGGGCAGGAACCCATCCTGACGGTTGAAAAGTTAAGTAAACAGTTCGGAGCCTTCAGGGCGCTGGAAAAGGCGACCTTCAAGGTCTATCCGGGCGAAACGCTTGGGATTGTCGGGGAATCGGGCAGCGGGAAAACCACCCTGGCAAGGGTGGTGCTTGACCTGATACCATCGTCGGAGGGCAAGATATATTACAGGAACCGGGAAATCACCCGGCTGACGGCCCGGAGCTTAAAAGAGCTCAGGAAGGATCTGCAGATCATTTTCCAGGATCCCTATTCTTCCCTGAATCCAAGGATACCGGCCGGACCGGCCATTCTTGAACCGATGAAGGTTCACGGGCTGCACGGGAATGATACCTTGCGCAGGGCAAAGGTGATGGACCTGCTTGGCAGGGTTGGGCTCAAACCTGAACACTACGACCGCTATCCCCATGAATTCTCGGGCGGCCAGCGGCAACGGATCTGCATTGCCAGGGCCCTGGCGGTCGAACCGCGCCTGGTCATCTGCGACGAATCGGTTTCGGCCCTCGATGTATCCATCCAGGCGCAGGTGCTGAACCTGCTGAATGACCTGAAAAAGGATTACGGCCTTACCTACATCTTCATCTCCCATGACCTGTCGGTGGTGAAATTCATGTCCGACCGGTTGATCGTGATGAAAAACGGTAAAATAGAGGAGATGGGCGAAGCCGACCAGGTGTATGCCGCACCCGGGTCGGAATATACAAAAACACTGCTGGCGGCAATTCCGGCATTTCATTCGTATTGATGCGGATAGCCGGGCCTGCAGCCCCTCCTGGAAAATGAAAATAAAGAATTAAAATAGTAGTCATTATGGGCAAGAAAAAGAGTCTGAGCGGAAGCGACAAGAACACCTTCGTAAAATCGGTACTGGATATATTCCAGGATAATCCGTACAGCAGTTTTAACTACAAGCAGGTTGCCGCCAGGCTGGGAATCCAGGACCGGGCCAGCAAGGACCTGATCAGCCTGATCATCGGGCAGTTGTTCAAAAACCAGGAACTTGCCATGAGCAAACGGGGCAAATACCAGATCAACATGGAAAGTCCCCGGTTTGAGAAGGAGGTAAAGACCTCGGTTACGGGAACGGTCGATATGAAGCAGACCGGCAAGGCCTATGTGATCCCCGAAGACAAAACGGAGGATGTGTTTATCGCCGCAACCAACACGAATCATGCCCTGCATGGCGACAAGGTAAAGGTTTTTATTTTTCCAAGGAGGAAAGGGCACAAGCTTGAAGGGGAGATCGCGGAGATCATCAAAAGGAACAAAAAGCAATTTGTCGGTACGATCGAGACCTCTAAAAATTTCGCTTTCCTGAGGCCCGATAATGCAACCATGCCTGTCGACATCTTTATTCCCAATACAAAACTGAACGGGGCAAAAAACGGGCAGAAGGTCGTGGTGGTGATCACCGAATGGCCTGCCCAGTCGGCCAACCCGTTCGGGGAGGTCAAAGAGGTGCTGGGAAAACCGGGCGACAACCGTGTAGAGATGCAGTCGATCCTGGCGGAGATCGATTTCCCGCTTTCATTTTCCGCGAAAGCCGAAAAGGAGGCCGCCTCCTTTCCCGATCTAATCCCGGCGGAGGAGATCGGCAAACGCCGGGATTTCAGGCAGGTGCTGACCATTACCATCGACCCGGAGGATGCCAAGGATTTTGATGATGCCATTTCGCTGAAACCGCTCGGGAACGGCCGTTGGGAAGTCGGCGTGCACATTGCCGACGTTTCCTATTATGTAAGACCCGGAACGGCCATCGATGAGGAGGCTGTCGAACGCGGAACTTCGGTTTACATGGTGGGACGCACCATCCCCATGCTGCCCGAGCGTTTGTCGAACGGGTTGTGTTCCTTGCGGCAGGGCGAAGACAGGTTGTGTTTTTCGGCCGTTTTCGAAATGGATGAAAAGGGAAAAATCTATGGCGAATGGTTTGGCAAAACGGTGATCAACTCCAACCGCCGCTTTGCCTACGAGGAGGTGCAGGAGATCATTGAGTCGGGGAAGGGGGAATATTCGGCAGAGATCACTGTTTTCAACAACATAGCCCTGAAGTTGAGGGAAGAGCGTTTTCATAAGGGTTCTTTTAATTTCGAAACGCAGGAGGTCAGGTTCAAGCTTGATAACCTGGGCCGGCCGCTCAGCATCTACCTGCGCGAGATGAAAGACGCCAATAAGCTGATCGAGGATTTTATGCTGCTGGCAAACCGCAAGGTTGCCGAATTTATCGGGAAGAAACGCGAAAACCAGGCGGTGAAAACCTTCGTCTACCGCGTACACGACACGCCCAACGAGGAAAAGCTCGAAAACTTCTCCCTTTTTGTCGAGCGGCTCGGGTATAAGATGAAACTCAGCTCCAAGAAGTCGCTGGCCGATTCATTTAACAAGCTGTTCAATGATATCAAAGGCACCGGTACCGAGACCATGATCGAGACCATTGCCATCCGCACCATGTCGAAGGCCTATTATTCCACCAACAATATAGGTCACTACGGACTTGCCTTCCAGTATTATTCGCATTTCACCTCTCCCATCCGCCGTTATCCCGACCTGATGGTTCACCGGCTGCTGTTTGAGTATATGAACAACGGGCCGTCGGTGTCGAAAGAGGTATATGAGCCGATGTGCGAGCATGCCTCGGAAATGGAACGCCGCGCGGTTGATGCCGAAAGAATGTCGGTAAAATACAAGCAGGCGGAATACATGCTTGACAAGATCGGCCAGGAATTTGAGGCCCTTATTTCGGGAGTAAGCAAATGGGGTATTTTTGCCGAGATTGTCGGGACAAAGTGCGAAGGTATGATCCGGCTTCGCGACCTGGAGGATGACTACTATTATCTTGACGAGGAAAATTACCAGATCATCGGTCAGCGGCACGGATACCGGTTTAAGCTGGGCGATAAGCTGAAGATCCGCGTCAAACGGATCGACCTTGCCCGCAAGCAGATGGATTATGAGTGGGTCTCCTGATTTTTCTGTACCATCATGAAGCTGATTTCAACCGGCGATTTACTGGGCGCCAGCAAATTTCTCAGCAGATTCGGCGGGGAACCGGTTGCCCGTGGCATACTGAAGCTCCTGCAATTTGACAGGATCAACGATTTTTATGATCACCATGGCCATCTGCCGGGAGGCGAATTCCTTGACAGGCTGATCGAGGCGACAGGCGTCAGGATAATCCTGTCGGCGGAGGATCTTGAAAAAATCCCGAAAAACGGCAATTTCATCACGGTGTCGAACCACGCCTATGGCGGCATTGATGGCATCCTGCTGGCCAGGATCATCTCGGCGATCAACCCGGGATACAAACTGCTGGTCAATTTTTTACTGACACGGATAAAACCGCTGCAGCCCTGGTTCCTGGGGGTAAACCCGTTTGAATCGAGGAAAGAGGCCATGTCGAGCTACGGCGGACTGAAAGAGGCTTACCTGCACCTGCAGAAGGGAAACCCGCTGGGGATTTTTCCCGCGGGCGAGGTGAGCAGCTACAAGCTCAATCAGCAGGCAGTGACCGACCGGGAATGGCAGCCCACCATGCTGAAATTTGTCAAACGGGCCAGGGTGCCGGTGGTTCCTGTTTATTTCAGCGGGCACAATACGGGGTTGTTCAATATGCTGGGATTCATTCATCCGCTGTTGCGCACGCTCAGGCTGCCAGCCGAGCTTTTCAACAAGCAGGGAAAAGAGATCGTCATCAGGATCGGGACCCCGCTTACCGTTAAGGAACAGGATGAATTCCCTGAGATTGGCGAGTATGGAAAGCTGCTGCGGATGAAAACCTATTCCCTGGGACTTGCCCTTGAACCCGGCCTGCGGAAAAGGGAGATCATACACTGCAAACCCGCACCGGTGGAGGCTGAAACCCCAGCCGGGCTTATCCGCCGGGAGGTGGAGGAGATCAAGGAACAGCACCTGTTGTTCCATATCCGGGAAAACTATATCTTCTGTGTCCCGTCGGGTAAAATCCCCAACATCCTGAATGAAATCTGCCGTTTGCGGGAGATCACCTACCGGGATGTCGGCGAGGGGACCGGCAAAGCGATTGACAGGGATCCCTATGATGAATATTTTGAACAGCTTTTCATCTGGGACAATGAAGCCGGTCGGATCATGGGCGGTTACCGCGTCGGCAAGGGAGACCGGATCATCGCGAAATACGGCATTGCCGGCCATTACATCAACAGCCTGTTTGATATTGACCCGTCGTTGGAACCGGTACTGCGGCTTTCGATGGAGCTGGGCCGGTCGTTCATTGTGAAGGAGTATCAGAAAAAACCGCTGTCGCTTTTCCTGCTTTGGAAAGGGATCCTTTACCTGCTGCTGAAGGCGCCCGAATACCGCTACCTGATCGGTCCCGTCAGTATTTCCAACGAATTCAGCGGGATTTCCAAATCACTGGTTGTGGAATACCTTAAAACCAACTGCTATCACGAAGAATATGGCGGCTGCATCAGGCCACATAACCCGTTCAGGAAAGTTAAAGCCAGGAATGCCGACCCGGCCCTGTTTTTGAAGTTTGTAAAAAAAGATGTCGCCCGGCTCGACAGGTTCATCCATGACCTGGATCCCGGCTTTAAATTGCCGGTGCTGCTGAAGAAGTACCTCACGGTCAACGCCGAGGTGCTGGGGTTCAATGTCGATCCGCTGTTCAACAACTGTCTCGATGCCCTGATCGTGGTGGATGTGTTTGGCGTTCCCTTTGAGATCATAGAATCGCTTTCAAAGGAGATCAATGACCAGTCGCTGCTGGAGCGTTTCAGGAAGGAAAGTTAAAGGGCTTCAGGCCAGTTTTTTTCTTTCCACCAGGTCGAAAAAGGCCTTGTGGTAGGTTTCGCTTACGGGGATGTACTGGTCGCCGATTTTGATGCGGTTGCGTTCGATCGATTCGATCTTGTCAAGCGCGATGAAAAAGGATTTGTGAACGCGGCAGAACTGCGGTTCACGCAGCACCTCCTCCAGTTTGCGGGCATTCATCAGGGTCATGATCCTGCGCGTTTTGGTAACGATGCGCCAGTAGTCGCCCATCCCCTCGACATAGAGCACCTCATGGTTTTCAATGCGTTCCATCCTGGTTTCGGTTTTCACGAAGAAAAATGAGGTTTCCGGCGACCTGGGCTTGCCGTTTTCAGATTTGACAGTTCCGGTATCAAACTGCATCCGTTCACAAACCTTGTTGACCCCCTTGATGAAACGCTCAAAGGATACGGGCTTCAGCATATAATCCACCACGTCGAGTTCAAATCCCTGGAGGGCATAACGCTCGTAAGCAGTCGTGAAGATCACGAATGGCCGGTGTTTCAGCGCATTCAGCAACTGGATCCCGGTGAGTTCCTCCATCTGGATATCCAGGAACATCAGGTCGACCTTGTTGGTCCTGATAAACTCGATGGATTCAATGGCATTGTCGAATGTCTTCAGGAGATTCAGGAAAACGACTTTTGAACAGTAATCCCTGATGATGTCGAGCGCAAGGGGTTCGTCATCAATCGCTATACAGTTGATATTCATACCCAAATGATTAATAATACATGATAATTTTCTTCATCCGTACGGATCTCAAGCTGGTGTTTCCCGGGGTAGAGAAGGTTCAGCCTGCGGCGGATATTGTGCAGGCCGATGCCTCCGACCTGGTCTTTGGTAAGGGTTGCGTTTTTCCGCAGGTAGTTGGTCACTTCAAACCGGATTTGATGATCGCCGACGGTCAGGCTGATCCTGATCCCGGGATTCGCCACGCTTTTACTGCCATGTTTAAAGGCGTTTTCAACAAAGGGGATCAGCAGCATGGGTGCGATGGTCCGTCCTTCAATATTCCCGGTTATTGCAAGTTCGACGAAATCCTTGTGCCTGATCCTCAGTTTTTCCAGTTCGATGAAACTCTTCAGGTATTCGATCTCCTTTTCGAGCAGCACCTTGTCGGTGGTAGCATCATAGAGCATATAGCGCATGATCGACGACATTTTCATCACCGCCTCGGGGGCATCCTCCGATTTCTGATAAACCAGCGAGTAGATGTTGTTCAGGGTGTTGAAGAGGAAATGGGGATTGATCTGCGACCGGAGCAATGCCAGCTCGCCCGATTGTTTTTCCAGCAGCAGCTCGGTTTTCAGCTTCTGGGTCTCTGCCCAGCCTATGGCAAGCTGGATCAGCAGGGCATAAATGGTATAGATGATCACCAGCCGCAGGGAGTTCACCCACCAGCCGAGGTCGACATGCAGCAGGCTTGCCGGCTTCAGGTGGCTGTACCCGATATGTTTCCAGAAGAGGTATTCCATCCCTACACGCAACGGGATGAGGATGATGAAACAGGCGGCCAGCAGCAGGATCGGGGTGAGCTTCTTTTTCCGGGTGAAGAAGAGTCCAAAAATGAAATAAAAACTGTAAAAGGTGATGAAACTTGTCAGCGGATAGATCGTCACCTCCTCGAACGGGTCATATTGCTTCTCCCACATCATCGCCACCGAAAGAAGGATCTGGTTGAACATGTAAATCCAAAAGGCGACGTGGATCAGGATTTTGTACTTTGTCTTCATCTCAGGTGGTTGAAATTCAGTCACAAATTAACAACAGCCGGGGCTTAAAAGCAAATGAAACGGGCACTAATCGACCATGCCCCTTCTTTGTCCGGCCATAGCGCCATTTCTGTCGATTACTTTGCATGGAAAATTTCAAAATGTTTCGTATGTTTGTGATACCCGGTACCGCCGTATTACCTCCTGCAGCAAAGGGGTGCCGGGGAAGGATGTCATACCCGTGTTTCATGAAAGTGATGAAATGGCGCGGAAAGACCGGCTCCCGGTTTTTCTGGTTTTGGTTACTGTTGTTGATCATCAAGGCCCCGGTTGCGGATGGCCAGCAGCGATACCATTTTTTCTACGGGAAGATCCTGGAACAGGGAACCGGGAAACCCCTTGCCGATGTAAATCTCACCATCGCACGGTCGCATATGGGTACCGCAACCGACAAACACGGCGCCTTTTCATTTTATACCGACAGTCTGCCAGCCGCCCTGGTGGTGAGTTACGTGGGTTTTGAAACAAAGACCCTCCTGCTCGATGAAACCTCCTACTCGCTTACGCTCTACCTGAACCGCCAGGCAAAAGAATTGCAGGAGGTTGAAATCAAAGCCGAAGCAAATGAGCCCTTTTTCAGGGATGACCACTACGCGGTGCTGGACTATGAAACCGACAGCAGCCTTGTTTACCTGCTGATTTACAGGGAACGGTTATCGCGGGCTGAATTGATCTGCAAGACCCTCACCGGGGATACGGCCGCAAAGTCGGGTCCCTTTCTCTTCACGCCAACCAGGTTGTTTAAGGATTGCCTGGGGAACCTGCATGTGTTGAGCCACGATTCGGGATTCCAGGTATTCAGGGATGGCGGCAGGCTGCATCTCATCCATCCCGTCAGCCTGAAGAAGTTTGACGATGTGCTGAAGAACTGTGTCGCCGCCACCCCTGAGATCCTCTTTTTTCAAAGGGTTACCGATCGCGGGATGGGGGTTGAATATTATGGCGTCAACCGGAAGACCCTGTTGAAACATGCCATTACACAGGTGAAGGATGAGAAAAAGATGAAGATGCTTCGCCGCAACCAGGATGACGCCATGATGCTGGGCATCAGCAAACCGCCCGATTCGCGCGAGGATTTTGTCACCTGGAATTATGTTCACAAGATACTTTACAGGCCGGTTAAAACTTCGCTGTACCGTGTGGGGAGCTTTATCTGTATTTTCAACACCCCCGACCGGCAGATGGAGTTTTACGACAGCACCGGGAGTTTCTCCTACAAACTTGCCCTGAATGTGGATAAGATCAAGGATTGCCGCTGGACCAACGACATCCTGGTTGACGGGATTACGGGTACGGTTTATACCACCTTTATCAGGAACGGAACCTGCAGTTTGTATAAGATCGATCTGAATTCGGGCAATGTCAGGAAACGGATCTCCCTGTTGCATGACTACCCTGAAAAGGTGCGGGTTTACAACGACTGGGTTTATTATCTTTACAACATACCCGGTGAATCGGACAATAAAATGCTTTACCGGCAGAAGTTTTAGAATTTCATGAAGCTGCTTGAAAATTAATTTGATTGATAGGATTCATATAACCAGATATGTATTGTATTGTAAATGACCTCACCCCTGACCCTCTCCTTGAAGGAGAGGGAGAAGGTTTGTCGGTGATAATATATACCGCCGGGCTTGTTGAAAATCTCCTGAGAAGGAGGTCAGACAGGAAAGGAACCACCATGGCACAATGAAGGCACAAAGCACACAATGAAAACCATTGTGAACATTGTGTAAATCATTGTGCCATTGTGGTTGAATTAACTGCTGTACTTCCGGGAAAAGGATTCGTATGAAAAGCATCAATTCATAAAACATTCTCCAAACCAAAAACATCATGGAAATCAACCAAAACAACGAAAATCAAAATCAAATGCAATTGCCGGAACCCACTGTTTCGGGAACATACGGCCACGGCTGGGAAATTATGAAAAAGAATTTTCCGGAGCTCCTGCTGGTCATGCTTATCCAGGTGCTCCTTTCGCTCCCGGTAGGGTTTACACGGGGATTGCTGTTTGGGAGCCTGATGACGACAGGGTTTTTCCAGATTGTCTATGGCCTGCTGGTGCTGGCGCCGGTGAGCTATGGCTCCTCGTGGGTATTCCTGAAGGCGGTCAGGGGTGAAACGTTCAAAGTACAGGACATCTTCTTCGCCTACCAGTCGTTCGGGAATGTCCTGTTATCGCAGATCCTGGTCTCGCTGATCGTCATGGCCGGTATCATCATGCTGATCGTCCCGGGTATCATCTTCGCCTGTAAGCTTGCCTTTGTCCCCTTCCTGGTGATGGATGAGAAGATGGAGGCGGCCGAGGCCATCAGGAAAAGCTGGAATATGACCAACGGCCATGCCGGAACCATTTTCCTGATGGGATTAACCGCTTTTTTCGTCGGGATCGGCGGGCTTATCTGTTTTGTTGTGGGTATTTTCCCCGCCATAATCTGGATCAGCCTGGCGTTTGCATGCATTTACCATGTTGTTTCCGTCAAAGCGAAAGAACCGGTTCAGCAGGGCTGAATCCAGAAATGATTTATGGACTAACCCTTAAAAAAAGCAGGGGCACGATCATCGTACCCCTGCTATAACCATGGAATAAAAGGACCGGCTGGTCTATTTTATCAGCGTCAGTTCGTTGATAATGTTGGCGGCGCCGGCATACTTGTCGATGATAAAGAGGACGTAGCGGGCATCCACGCAGATGGTGCGCTGCATCTCGGGTTCGAACATGATGTCGCCGCTCATGGCTTCCCAGTTGCCGTCGAAGGCAAGGCCGATCAGCTGGCCGTCGGCATTGATGACAGGGCTTCCCGAGTTGCCGCCGGTGATGTCGTTGGTGGTGAGGAAACAGACCACCATTTCGCCGTTTTCGCCATACTGGCCATAATCCTTTGCCTTGAACAGCTCTTTCAGTTTCTTTTCCACGATGAATTCATCGTTGGTAGGATCTTCCTTCTGCATCACCCCTTTGAGGGTGGTGAGATAATCGTAATGAACCGCATCGGCAGGATAATAGTCAAGCACGCTGCCATAGGTCATACGCATGGTAGAGTTTGCATCGGGATACTTCACCAGGCCGGGGTTCATCTCGCGCAATCCACCGATGAACATGCGGTTGGCGGCGCTGACATTGCTCCTGGCACCCTGATAGGCAGCCATGTATTTGCCCATCGACTCCTCCATTGATTTGGCAAGCATCCATCCCAGGTCTTTCTTGTAAACCTTCAGGCTTGGCTTGTCGATGAATTTGTTGGCATTGGCAGCGGTGGCAAACACCGATTTTTCATATACTGCATTGGCAAAAGCAGTGTAGTCGTTTTTATAGTCTTTTGCAATGGTGGCAAAGATCGATGGCAATTCGGCAGGAGCAACATCGGTTGCATACATGCGAAGCATCTCGGCAAGGGTTTTTTTGGCAATACCCAGGTCGAATTGTTTGAAGTGTTCCTTAACGGCAGCCCTGCAGCCCTCCTGGGCCTGCTTGATGCCATCTTTGCTCTTCTTTTCAAGGGCGCCCTGGAGACCGCCGAACTGGTTGGCGATCTGCACCACGTCGAGACCCATCCCGGCCAGGTTGGCATAAAAGAAGGGGATGGCGATTTTCTGCATGTCGGCATAGCCCGACTTCAGGTTGTCAAGCACCTTGCCGTATTTTTTCTCCCTTGCAGGATCTTTACCGCACCAGGCAACGAAATCCTGTTCGATGACCTTTTTCTTGCCTTCGACTTTGTTACGGACAAGCATTCTCTCCTGACCGATGAAATTTTTCCAGGTATTGGCAATCCCTGCATAATTGGCGGCATAGGCGATTTTGACGGCTTTGTCGGCATCCATCCGCTCTTTCATGACATCCAGCTCTTTCCCGAAGAGTTTTATCAGGGTAGGATAAAAGGTGCTGAGGTTATAATCAATGCCATAGGAGGTAAGATAACGGGTGGTGGATCCCGGGTAGCCCCAGATCATGGCAAAGTCGTTCTTCTTGATCCCCTTCAGGCTGATGGGCAGGTGATAGGTGGCTTTGAGAGGGATATTCTTTTCAGAATATTTGGCAGGGTTGCCATCTGCATCGGTATAAACGCGCAGGATGGAAAAGTCGCCGGTATGACGCGGCCACATCCAGTTGTCGGTATCGCCTCCGAATTTCCCGATAGAGGAGGGGGGGGCTCCGACGAGGCGGACATCCTTGTAGGTTTTGAAAACAAACAGGTAATACTCGTTACCGCCGTAAAAGGCTTTAACCGAGGCTTCGAATTTCCCGCCCTCTTCGGCTCTTTTCCTGATGCGGGCCGAAATATCCCTGATCTTGGTGCCGCGGTCGGTCTCCTTCATGTCGTCGGTAAGCAGGGGGATGATGGAATCGGTCACATTCTCGATACGCTGCAGGAAGGAGGCGCACATGTTCTCGTTTGAAAGCTCCTCGCTGTTGGTTTTCGCCCAGAAACCATCGGTAAGATAGTCATGGTCGGTCGAACTGTGGCTCTGAACGGCGCCATAACCGCAATGATGGTTGGTGAAGAGCAACCCCTGGCCCGATACCAGTTCGGCCGTGCAGAAGAAACCGCCGCCGCCGCCGCCATTGGAGAGGCCTACGATGGCATCCTTCAGGCTGTTGTGATTGATACTGTAAAGTTCGTCGGCCGTGAGATGAAGCCCCATCTTTTGCATATCGACGTAATTCAGCCGCTCGAGCAGCAGCGGTAACCACATGCCTTCATCGGGCGGGTTCTGGGCAAAACCCGACGATGCGGTTGCCACGAAAAGGACAAGCGCGATCAGGGCAAGTTTTAATTTTTGTGTGACTGTTTTCATGAGTTAAGATTGTTTGATTAAGTTGCTTATTGGTTTCGATGGTGATGGTGCAGGTGATGATTTAAAACAGATTGCAATATTAATTACATTTTCAGCGATACCGGCTTTTTTTTGATAAACAGGTGAAATTCTCGACCATCCCATATTTTTATCAGCCAAACCCACATAGCCCGATGGCCCTGTTCCGCGGTAAAACTTGAGCAATACCCTGGTCACGGGTAGCGTGTGACGGGAAAATGATCGCCGGGTTACAGGATAAATTAAATGATTTCAACCGGTTTTTTCCTGAAGACATCAAAAAAAATTGACAATCCCGAAATCAATGCCCATTTTTGCCAAAAATCGACCATGGTGATCAAAGATCTTTTTCAAAAGCGCAATCTTCATTTTTTAGGGCAGCACCTGATCTTCTGGCTGATCAGCGTGATATTGTTTACCGTGGTGCTCATCTACACGCGGGGGGATTTTAACTTTTACAGCATCAGCCTCCGCATGGCCGTCAACATCCTGATGACCATCGGCTTCCTGGCCATCTCCGTTTATATCAACCTGTTATGGCTCATTCCGGCATTTTTCAACAAACGGAAGTTCTTCCTTTTTTTTCTGCTTGAAATCGCCAACATCCTCCTGTTTATCCTCCTGAATTATTTCATGACCTATTTTTTTGAGGGGGGAAAACATCCGAGTTTTTTAACGGAATTCATCGCTGAGTTCATCCTGGTCCTGATGTTCCTGATCCTCTCCACGCTGCTGAAGGTGATGCGTGATTCGATTACCCTGCAGGATGTCGAACTGCGGATGAAGGAGGTGCAGAGGCAAAAGGTCGAATCAGAACTCCGGGCGCTCAAGGCACAGGTCAATCCCCATTTCTTCTTCAACACGCTGAACAGCCTCTATTCCCTGAGTCTCGACAAGTCGGACATGGCGCCGGAGCTGATCCTGAAACTCTCCGACCTGATGCGCTATGTCATTTATGAGTCGAACGACGACCTGGTACCGGTTGGAAAACAGCTGGAGTTCCTCCAGAGCTATGTCTATCTCGAACGATTGCGCGCAGGCGAAGACCTGCAGGTTGATTTCGATGTGAAGGGTAAAAACCTCGATCTGAAAATTGCCCCCCTGCTCTACATCGCTTTTATTGAAAATGCCTTTAAACACGGGGCAAAGACGAAAGGCGACGATCCTTATATCCATATCGCCTTCGACCTTGAACGTGAAGACCGGGTGGGGTTTTTCATCGAGAACCGCGTTGACCCCTTCCGCGATCAAAAGAAATCAGGCGGTTTTGGACTGGCCAATGTGACGAAACGCCTCGAATTGCTCTATCCCGGCAAATACGAGATGAAAATTAAGGATTCGGCATCCGTTTATCGGGTTGAATTAACTATTTTAGTCGCATGAACATCCGCTGCCTGATCATTGATGATGAACCGCTGGCACAGCGCGTCATCGAAAAATATGCCGAAAACATCCCCTTCCTGGAGATCGTGCAGAAATGCAACAATGCCGTGGAGGCGATCGAGGTATTGCACAACCGGGAGGTTGACCTGTTGTTCCTCGACATCAACATGCCCAGGCTGAGCGGGATGGATTTTTTAAAAACCCTGAAAAACGCGCCCCTCGTCATTATTACCACCGCCTATGCCGAATATGCCATCCAGGGTTACGAACTGGATGTGGTCGATTACCTGATGAAACCTTTTCCCTTCGACCGCTTTTACAAAGCCATCCAGAAGGCCGAGGAGCTGATAAAGGGGAGGGAATTGCCCCATGCCGAACCGAAGGAGCCCCACCGGCAGGAGGAGACCTTTATTTTCGTGAAGTCAAGCAAGAAAACCTACAAGGTAAACCTTGACGAAATACTCTATATTGAGGCGCTGGGCGACTATGTTAAGATCTATACGAACGAGAAGATGATCATCAGCTACCAGTCGCTGAAGAATATCGAAGCGCTGCTGCCGGCCGCCTCCTTTCCCCGGATCCATAAATCGTTTATCATCGCCTTGTCGCGTATCGACCTGATCGAGGGCAACCATGTTAAGATCCGTGAGCGGCAGATTCCCATAGGGACCAATTTCAAGAATGAGTTTGAGAAGCTGATTAAGTCCATTTAATGCAGGAATGCAGGCAATGCAAATAATGCAGGAATGCAGGAATGCAGGAATGCAGGAATGCAGGAATGCAGGAATGCA
>JBAXOB010000019.1:0-76017 GCA_037133475.1 Bacteroidota bacterium | reverse complement strand
CAAAATTAGTTAAAAATCTTGAATTAAATGTGTTAATTTTGCGGCTGTTTTGAAAATGAGGACTTAGACCTGCTGATGAAAAAACTCCTGAAGAAACTCCTTTCCCTGTTGCATATTTCGGTTACCCGCAATCAGAAATATGATGCCTATTCCAAAAGAATAATCAAGCGAAGTCTGAAACCAGGATCGAATTGCATCGATATTGGCTGTCATAAAGGTGAAATCCTCGACCTGATGATTAAGGATGCTCCAAACGGGAAAAAGTTCGGGTTTGAGCCAATCCCTGGGTTATGTGATTTCCTCTATGAAAAGTATAAAGCAGATCCGACCGTAACCATTCATCCCATTGCCCTTTATGACAAGACCGGCACCACGACCTTCCAGCATGTGCTGAATGCCCCGGCCTACAGCGGCATCAAGAAACGCAAATACGACGGGAAAAATGTTGAAATCGCCCAGATAAGTGTTGCATGCGGACTTCTTGATCAATACATCCCTGCCGACCTGCAAATCGACCTCGTGAAAATAGATGTTGAGGGGGCTGAATTCAAGGTGATGAAAGGGGGCGTGGAAACCCTGAAACGCTGCAAACCTGTGATTATCTTCGAATTCGGCCTGGGTGCAGCCGATTTTTATGATTCTGAGCCTAACCAGCTCTTTACCTTTTTAACGGCAGAGTGCGGTATGAAGATCTCAACCCTGAAAGGGTATCTTGACAAGGCTGCCTGCATGACAAAGACCCAGTTCTGCGACGCATTTGAAAAGGGCAGCGAATACTACTTCGTGGGGCACCCCTGATTATTCCCTGGAAATTTTGATAAAACATGGTCCCTTCCCGCTTCCTGCCGGAAGGAAAGTTAATTATTGCTTATAATCCTCAATCAGCAGGCTTTTACCGGCAAAGGCCGATTCGGTCTGGTGCAGGTTTGAACAGATGATGATGGTGCGGTTTACGGCAAACCGCTGAATAAGCTCCAGGTACCAGTCGATCCCCGCTTTATCCAGGTTCATGGTGGGTTCATCCAGCAGCAGCAGGGGGACGTCGCTGAGAATAGCCGTGATGAGTTTTACGCGTTGTTTCATGCCCGACGAGAATTGCCTGATCTGTTTGTGTTTCACGTTTGTGAAACCCAGCAATTCAGTGGCGGAAACCATATCAAACCCGGGAAGATACTTTTTAAACGAAAAATGAAACTGAAACATCTCAGCAAGGGTGAAATCCTCGATCAGTTCCATATAGGGAGCCACCATGCTGAGGTGACGGAAAATATCATTCCCTGAAACCTCCGTTCCCTTCATGGTATAGGTCACCTGCCCGGCATTGGGATGCAGATTCCCGGCCACAACCTGCAGCAGGGTAGACTTGCCTGAACCATTGCGGCCCAGGATCGCTGAAATGGAATTTTCGGGGAAACTAAAGGAGACCTTACGGAAGATCCACTCCGTATTGAATTTTTTTCCAATATCGTTCAGTTCAATGCGCATCATGAGCCATCATGCTATTTATCCCTGATCTTGGAATAGCCCTTCATCAGGCCACGCTGCGAATTGGCAATAAAGGAGAGGATCTCGTCGCGTTCGGGAGTGGCTTCAACCTTGGCTTCAATAAAGTCAACTGCCTGCGAAACATTATAGTTTTTCAGGAAGATAATCCTGTAAATCTCCTGGATTTTATTGATCACCTCAGGGGTAAATCCGCGCCTGCGAAGCCCGATCGAGTTAACGCCAACATACGACAGGGGATCGCGGGCTGCTTTTGTGTAGGGCGGAACATCCTTTCCAACACCTGTGCCGCCCGCAATAATCGAGTGGGCACCGATATGACAGAACTGGTGAACAGGCACCATGCCGCCAATGATTGCCCAGTCGTCGACAATCACATGGCCGGCAAGCATGGCTGCATTCGCCATGATCACGTTGTTTCCGACAATACAGTCGTGGGCTACGTGAACATAGGCCATCAGCAGGGTGTTATCGCCCACTACCGTTTCATAACTGGCTTTCGTGCCGCGGTTGATCGTGGCAAACTCGCGGATGATGACATTATTCCCGATCTTCACGATGGTATCCTCGCCGGCGAATTTCAAATCCTGCGGGATGGCCGAAATGACCGCTCCCGGGAAAATCTTGCAATTCTTCCCGATCCTGGCCCCCTCCATGATGGTTACATTGGAACCAATCCACGTGCCCTCTTCAATAACAACATTCTTATCGATGGAGACAAAGGGCTCGATAACTACATTCGCAGCAACTTTCGCCTGCGGGTTTACATATGCTAACGGTTGATTCATGACTGATTTATTTACGTTGAAGTTGCGCCATCATCTCGGCTTCCATGACGATCTTGTTGCCAACATAGGCAACCCCTTTCATGCTGATTAAGCCACGCCGTATCGGGCCGTTGAACTGGCAGAAAAATACCAGGGTATCGCCCGGGACAACTTTATGCCGGAATTTGACATTGTCGATCTTGACAAAAAGGGTAATGTAATTCTGGGGGTCCTCCAGGGTGCTTAAGGCAAGAATCCCGCCGTTCTGGGCCAGGGCCTCGATCATCAGTACACCGGGCATGACCGGTTCATCGGGAAAATGGCCAACAAAAAAGGCCTCGTTGATGGTGACATTTTTCACACCTACCACATAATCGGTGCCCATTTCGATGATCTTGTCGAGAAAGAGGAACGGCGGACGATGGGGCAGCAGGTTTTTAATCTGGTTGACATTGTAAAGGGGAGGCGTGTTCGGGTCGAAGGTGTGACCGGTATCGGCATGCCGCTCCTTTTTTAACTGTTTTTTGATCAGTTTGGCAAACTGCACATTGGAGTAATGGCCCGGTCGCGTGGCAATGATATGAGCCTTGATGGGCATTCCCACCAGGGCCAGGTCGCCGATGATATCGAGCAACTTATGCCGCGCCGGTTCATTGGGGAAGCGCAATTCGAGGTTGTTGAGGATCCCCTCTTTGAGAACCTCTACTTTGGGCTTGTTGAAAAGATGGGCCAGCCGGTCAAGTTCGGCGCGCGACATCTCCCTGTCAACAAATACGATGGCATTGCTCAGGTCGCCCCCTTTGATCAGGTTGTTATTGAGCAGGTATTCAAGTTCATGAAGAAATACGAAGGTACGGCACATCGAGAATTCATCCTTGAACTGCTCAATGTTGGTCAGCGCTGCATTCTGCGACTGCAGCACCTTGGATTCATAATCGATCATCACCGAAACCCTGAAATCGCTGGATGGAATGGCGATCATCTCCACCTTTTTTTCAGGGTTCACATAGGTGACGTTGGTGGTAAGTTCATAATAGGTACGCAAGGCTTTTTGCTCCACAATACCAACCGAAAGAAGCGCTTCGACGTAAAGCCTCGAACTGCCGTCGAGGATCGGTGTTTCCGACTGGTTCATCTCGATGAGGGCATTGTCGATCTGAAGTCCGGCAAGGGCCGCAAGTACGTGTTCAACGGTATCGATGCGCACGCCATCCTGTTCAATGCTGGTTCCCCGGGAGGTGTCAACCACATGGTCAACATCTACATCGACCAGGGTACCGGTGTTGAGGTCGGTCCTGCGAAATTTATAACCATAATTTTCCGGGGCAGGCTTAAAGGTAATGACAACTTCGTTCCCGGTATGCAGTCCGACTCCTGAAATGCTTACCGGCGCCTTGATGGTCCTCTGTTTTTCACTCATGCTTTTTATTCAGTTGCTTTTCGAGGTTATATACTTTTCTGACGATTTCGTCAAGGTTGCGCCAATGGATAAAGTTACGCCTGGCCTTGCCGATTTCAATGGCAGGTGCGCCCAGCATCATGGCCCCGTCGCGGGTGATGCTTGCTTCAACACCCGAACCGGCGCCGATTTTTACATTATCGGCAATGGTGATATGACCGATGATGCCTACCTGGCCGCCGATCATACAATTTTTTCCTATCTTGGTCGATCCGCTGATCCCTGTCTGGGCTGCGATCACGGTATTTTCGCCAATCTCGGCATTGTGGCCGATCTGGATAAGGTTGTCGAGTTTCACCCCTTTCCTGATAATGGTCGACCCCAGGGTCGCACGGTCAACCGTGGTGTTCGAGCCGATCTCTACATAATCTTCCAGGATCACATTTCCCAACTGGGGGATTTTCTGATAGTTGCTGCCGGCAAGCGGGGCAAATCCGAATCCGTCGGACCCGACGACTACGCCGGCATGCAGCGTGCAGTGATCTCCAACGATGCAGTCGTGGTAAACCTTTACACCCGGGTAAAGGAGGCAATCAGCCCCGATGGTGACATTGTTCCCGATAAATACCTGGGGATGGATGACTGCATTGTCACCAATAACCACGTTTTTCCCGATGACAGAAAATTCGCCAACCGAAACATTTTTTCCAAGGGCAGCTGTTGGCGCAATCGACGACTGGCTTGATATCCCTGTGTTTCCTGATTTTGACTGGTCGAACATTTCGAGCAGTGTTGCAAAGGCGGAGTAAGCATCGGCAACCCGGATCAGGGTTCCTGCAACCGCCTGCGAGGCTGTAAAATCGGCATTGACAACAATCACAGATGCCCGGGTGGAATAAATATAGGGAGTGTATTTCGGATTGGCAAGAAAGGTAAGGGTTCCGGGCTCCCCTTCATCGATTTTAGAAAGGTTGGAAACCTTTTCATCAGGATTCCCTTCAACAGTCCCTTTAAGAAATCCGGCAATCTGGGCGGCTGTAAATTCCATCAGGCGTTCTTCGTGAATAATTGCAGACTTATAAATCGGCGCAATTTACCAATAATTTCCATAAGCTGATCAGTAAATTTTTTAACATTCACACCCTCAGGAAATTAAATTCAGTAGGAAATTCAGGAACTGGAGATTGAAGAATGTTATTGAATCTCTTTCGGGTAACAAAGCAGGTACTTGCTTACGGTGGTAGGCATAACCGCGTTGTTAAGCTGCTCTGAAGCCTCTGAGATGTCGGTAAGCTCATTCGACCTGCCTTTGATCATGATCCGTTCATGGCGCGGGTTGTAGGCCTTGTTTTCGACCTTGCCAAAGGTGAAATAGTATTCCACCTCATCCGGTGCAAGGTTGAGCATCGCAACGGTTTTACGGCGCACCAGGTCAACATATTCAGGTTCAAACGGGTTTGTCTGCATTTCGACCCTGAACAAATTTCGGTTGACCAGGTTTGAGCATAAATCGGAAAGGATAGGGTCATGATGATCAGCCCAAACCTTAACGGAGGTAAAGACATCAAAATCGTCCAGCTGCGCAAAATGGCCGAGCCACTGCGGATCCGTTTCAAAATCAACCCGGGTCGGATTGTTTCGCAGGAACATGTCAAATGCCGGGGTGGCAAAGAGTGACACACCGCTTTCGCCCAGATACTTGGCCCGTTTCAGCAGGTTCACCAGCAGCTGGTCGGCCGCGATAACAGTTTTGTGCAGATAAACCTGCCAGTACATTAACCTTCGTGAAATCAGGAATTTTTCAATCGAATAGATACCCTTCCCCTCCACGACGAGCTCATCGTTCATCACCGTAAGCATTTTGATGATGCGGTCGTAGCTGATCACCCCCTCGGCAACGCCTGTAAAAAAGCTGTCGCGGGCAAGGTAATCGAGGCGGTCCATATCAAGCTGGCTCGACACCAGCTGGTGCAGGAATTTTTTCGGGTAGATGTCATTGAAGATCGCATTGGCCAGCGTAAGCTCGTCGCCGAATTCACGGTTTAATCCTGCCATAAACAGCCTGGAAAGCTCCTCATGCGCCAGGTCGCGGACAATGGTCTGCTCCAGCGTGTGGGAAAAAGGACCATGACCGATGTCGTGGAGCAGAATGGCAATATTGACTCCCTGTGCCTCCTTGTCAGTGATCTCGATTCCTTTTGCCCGCAATACAGTCACAGCCTGTCCCATGAGGTGCATGGCCCCCAGGGCATGCTGGAAACGTGTATGCTGGGCCGACGGGTAGGTGTAATGGGTCAGCCCAAGCTGCTTGATCCTCCGCAGCCGTTGAAACCATGGGTGCTCAATGACATCAAAAACAAGGGCGTCGGGAATGGTGATCAATCCGTAAACTGGGTCGTTGATGATCTTTTGCTTGTTGGTTGTCGCCAAAATCGGGTAATTTTGTTAAAGAAATATAAAACAGGCCGCCCGGGCACAATAAAAGCAAACTTACGACATTTATTAAAGCAAACAGATACTATGGAAAAGGTCACAATATTATGGGTGGATGACGAGATTGACCTGCTGAAACCACACATAATTTTTTTAAAGGAAAAGGGATACGATGTTGTTACGCAAAACAATGGCCATGATGCCATTGACATTATAAAAACCAGGCCGTTCGATATTGTTTTCCTTGATGAACAGATGCCGGGCCTTTCGGGCATTGAAACCCTGCTGCGCATCAAGGAGATCCATCCCACGCTGCCGGTGGTGATGATCACCAAGAGCGAAGAGGAGAGCATCATGGAAGATGCCATTGGTTCCAATATCGCTGATTACCTGATCAAACCTGTGAAACCGAACCAGATCCTTCTTTGTCTTAAGAAAAACCTGGAAAACAGGAAACTGGTCAGTGAAAAAACCACGCACCAGTACCAGCAGGAATTCCGGAATATCGGGATGGAGATTTCAAACCGGCTGACCTTCGAAGAATGGCCGGAGGTTTATAAAAAACTGACCTATTGGGAGCTAAAATTGGGCCAGTTGATGGATGACGGTATGAACCAGGTGCTGAAGATGCAGAAGGATGAGGCAAACCAGGTTTTCTGCAAATTCATCGAACGCAACTACCTCGACTGGATGACCGGGAAAAGCAAGGAGAGGCCGGTGCAGTCGCACAACCTCATCAAGGAAAAGGTCTTCCCGCTGATGGATGATAACAAACCAACGTTCGTTATCCTGATCGATAACCTGAGGTTTGACCAATGGAAGGTTTTACAGCCGATCCTTGAAGATTACTTCAGGGTGGAAAAGGAGGAGATCTATTACAGTATCCTGCCTTCCGTTACCCAGTACGCCCGGAATTCGATGTTCAGCGGACTTCTTCCCACGGAGATCGAAAAGAAGTACCCGAAATACTGGGTCAACGAAGAGGAAGAGGGACCCAAGAACAATTTTGAAAGCGAACTCCTGGGAGAACTGCTCAAACGGTATGGCCGCGATGTAAAATACTCCTACTACAAGGTTCTGAACCAAACCTACGGGAAAAAGCTGGTTGAGCTGATGCCCAACCTGATGGTAAACAAACTCAATTTTATCGTATACAACTTTGTGGATATGTTGTCGCATGCCCGTACCGAGATGGAGATCATCCGTGAACTGGCCGACGATGAGAAGGCCTACCGTTCACTTACGGTCAGCTGGTTCCAGCATTCCCCGCTGATTGAAATTTTAAAATATCTGGCCGAGAAGGATGTCAACGTGGCCATTACCACCGACCATGGCTCGATCAGGGTGGACAACCCTGTGAAGATATTAGGCGACAGGAATACCAATACCAACCTGAGGTACAAGACGGGCAGGGCATTGAAATATGAACAGAACGAGGTGTTTGAGGTGCGCAACCCGGCGGATATCTTCCTGCCCAAGGCCAATGTCAACTCTTCGTTCGTATTCTGCCGCAGCAACGATTTCTTTGCCTATCCCAACAACTACAACTATTATGTGAACTACTACAAGAATACCTTCCAGCATGGGGGAATTTCGATGGAGGAGGTGATGATACCGTTTGTGGTGCTGAAACCGAAATAATGCGGGAATGCGGGAATGCGGGAATGCGGGAATGCGGGAATGAAGGAATGCGGGAATGCAGGAATGCAGGAATGCAATAAATGAAAATAATGCAGGCAATGCAAACAATGCAAACAATGCAAACAATGCAAACTATGCAGGAATGCAGGAATGCAGGAATGCAGGAATGTTGGAATGTTGGAATGCAGGAATGTTGGAATGCAGGAATGCGGGAATGCAATAATTGAAAACAATGCAGGCAATGCAGGCAATGCAGGCAATGCAGGCAATGCAGACAATGCAGGCAATGCAGAAAGGCAGAAATTACCGGGAAGGGGAAGTTGAAGATTAGTTTTCTGGGGGTGGATTTTATTACAATAAGAGTGGAAATATGAAGACAAGGATTTTTCTGACAGTCGTTTTTGGTTCTGTCCTGTTTATAGGGGCAGGATTCGCACAAAATCAGGCGGTTTCGGAATGGGCCGTTGATCAGAATTCTTCGTTTCTTTTTGGAAGGATCTTGTTTTCAGAGAAAAGCGACACGGTGATCTTCCTGGATCGTGTGAAGTTTCATGACGCCCGGGTTGACATTGACAGTGTTGACAGAATCGTCTATAACAGGCGGACCAGGACCTTGACAGCCGTATCGGGGGAAAAAGGAAAAGTGAGGTTGGGAAAGGAGATGGAACTGGTCACCGCCTCGCCGTTAAACAGCAAGGAAGACCTGACGAAGGTAAAAGTTATTGAATACACCCTCGGTAAAAAATCGGTTTATGTTCACTGATCCAAACAACCAAAACTCCAATCCCTTGAGCCGGCATGATCTTTTCAAACTGCTGCCTGTTGCCTACTGTCTGTTGCCTGTTGCCTGTTGCCTGTTGCCTCTTTTCATCTTGATGTAAAATGAAACTGACCTGTTCCACCGAAGTTGACCTTTTCCCTGCTGCA
This sequence comes from Bacteroidota bacterium, assembly GCA_037133475.1. Classification (GTDB taxonomy): domain Bacteria; phylum Bacteroidota; class Bacteroidia; order Bacteroidales; family FEN-979; genus CAIVAT01. The sequence goes on along the minus strand of JBAXOB010000019.1, from coordinate 67,347 downwards.
AAGCAGTTGTTGGAGTCATTTCCCGGCGCCAGGATCTTTGCCCTTTACGGAAGCATGGGGGCGGGAAAGACCACCTTTATCAAGGCGCTCTGTGCCGTGCTGGGTGTTGCCGACATCGTACAGAGTCCTACCTTTTCCATTGTCAATGAATACAAAACGGTTGCCGGTGATTCAATTTATCACTTTGATTTTTACCGGATCAGGAAAACCGAGGAGGCATTTGATATCGGTTATGAAGATTACCTCTATTCAGGCAACTATTGCTTTATGGAATGGCCCGAAATGATAGAAACGCTGCTTCCGGCGGAGACGGTCCGGATCCGGATCACGGGGGAGGATCAGCGGCTGATAGAATCCTTCTGAAACTTAGTTTTGAACAGGTTCGGGGTTACGCCTGGCCCTCTTCCCGGCAAGATTGATGCGTATCACCAGCGAGATGACATAAATCACGTGGCACCACACGCCCGAAAGGAGCACCAGCAGGGTGTAAACCATCCACAGCGGGGCGTCGGTATCGCCGAGACCTCTTTTCGCTTTGTGCTCAATGACCAGCGGGCTCCCGCCTTTGTAATCCCTTGCCAGTTCAACGGTTCCATAGGTGTCGCTTTCAAGAATTTTGGCAACGATGACCACCTTTCCTGTGGTATCGCCGGGCATGTTCTTTGGAAAATCAGCACTGGCGACACCGGCTGAATCTGTTTTTTCACCCCCGAAACGATAGAGGCAAAACAGTCTTTTAATATAGAAATCAACAGGGACCTCCTTTACAACAACTTTTTCTCCCTTATTGTTGATTGCCATTACCTTAACGAGGATGTTTTTGGTGGAATCCTTTTCTGAAAACGACATTTCAAGGAAGGCATCCAGGACACGGATCGTCCTGGTTGCAGTGCCGATCTTTGCATTTCCTGCGTACTGAACCTCGAAATTATAGCAACCATCCTTGTCGGTAGGCAGCACCTGGTCGTGGCTGACATTCAAAACAGCCTTCCCGGAGCGGTTGGTGTTAACGCTGCCAAGTTGTTTCCTGCCTGATTCATTCACGGCGAAAACCGTTAGCGGGGCATTCTCAATATTCACCCTTTTATCGTCAATCCGGGCGGAAAGGGAGAGGGTGAAACTTTTGGTGCCATCGGTCAGCTTTACATAGGAGGCCCCCAGCTGGGGATGAACAGGTTCGTCGGCCAGCGCGTTGTAGCCGAAGCCTGAAACCAGGGCCGACAGCAGGATGATGTTGCAGATCTTCTTTATTATCATGACATTAAAGTTTTTCGGAAATGAAGTCTTTGTGTTCAGGTGCTTCTGAAATATCGGCAACGGGAATGATCGGCATAAACCTCATGAAGATCATGAAAAACAGGCAGAAGGTTGCCATACCGCCTGCCGTCAGCGACCATTCGACCCAGGAGGCTGAATAATGCGCATATTCGTGACGGGCATCCTGCAATGGAAGCAAGGGGGTTTCCAGGGTGGGGATGATGATCAGGTAGCGTTTGATCCACATACAGACAACGGCGATAACCGAACCGATCGTGATGGAATTGATGCTCCTCAGAAAGGGAAACCCAACCAGGATCATGGGAATCAGTACTCCCCCGAATGCGGCCAGGTAAAACCAGAATCCGTAATCATGGAGGTTAAAGAGTTTGTAGATAACCTCCAGTTCCCAGCTTTGCGAACCGTACCAAACCGTAAGGTATTCACTGAAGGTGAAATAGCCGTAAAGGGCAGCCAGGACCAGGAGAATAGTACCGATGTATTTAAAATGCATCTCGGTGATATAGGCTTCAAGATGGTAGAATTTCCTGAAGATCCACATGGCAATGATCAGCACGGCAGTGCCTGAAAAAACTGCTGCAATAACGAAATAGGGTGCGAAAATCGTACTGTGCCATCCCGGCCTGATGGTCATCCCGAAAATCCAGGCCAGCACCGAGTGAACCAGCACGGCAAGCGGGATAATAATGGCCGACATGATGGTAAGCGCCCGCTCGAGAAGTTTCTTCTGTTCAGGCAGCCCAATATAGGTTGCGCCGAGTTTCCTGTAGAAGTACCGTTGCAGCCTGGGCATCCTCAGTTCGGTGTTGTCACGCAACAGGGCATAATCCTTTATCAGGGCGAGATACAGGAACAGGATGCTGCACGACAGGTAAGTGGTTATAGCCACCACATCCCAGAGAATCGGCGACTGGATCCTTCCGTGGAGGAAGATATTGAAAATACGGTCCAGTCGTCCCATCTCAACCAGGATGAAAACAGGACCTATAATGACCGATATTACCGTGATCATCTCGGCAATGCGGATGATGGGTTTTCTCCATTCGGCATGGAGCAGGTGGAGAATCCCGGATATCATCGCCCCGGCGTAACTGATCCCGATGAAAAAGATAAAATTCACATCATAGATACCCCATACCACGTAATCCCGCATGCCCGTGACGATCTGGCCCCGCATCAGCTGTGTTATGAAGGCGTATGCCGCCCAGAGGATCACAAGGGCGAAAAAAACAAACAAGCCTTTGCTTAATAGGGAGGGTTTTTTGAAACGGGAAACAATCTCAACAAGTGTTTTCTGTGCAAGTTCCGGTTGATTCATAATCAGAAAAATTTAAATTTTATACTTTTTCAGATGAGCTCTCTTAACCTGGTAGGCCTCTTTAATGCTGTCAGGAACACTTTCAAACCCCTCCTCGACAGGGAACCTGCGGTCGACAGGGGGCAGGTAATATACGTTGGGACGCGTGCCGAGTTCTTCCATATAGCGGTAGGCTGCCTTGTCCCTCACCAGGTCGCTGAACCGCAGCGATTCAACGCCATTGGTGACCACATCTTCATTTTTATCGCCAAAGAAATAGACGCCGTTTGGGCAGGCGGTGACACAGTCGGGAAGGACGCCGGTGACAAAGGAGTCGGGGCAGAAATCACATTTTCCGACGGTACCGACCCGTTGCGGGACTCCCGAGGCGGGAGAATATTTTGCCTCAACTTTATTGTCGGGTGCCTTCCAGTTGAACACGCGGGAAGAGTAGGGGCAGGCGGCCATGCAGAATTTGCACCCGATGCAGCGTTCATTGTCAACAAGGACGAGGCCGTCGTCACGTTTGAAGGAGGCTCCGACCGGGCATACATTCACGCAGGCCGGCGTATCGCAATGGAAACAGGGCTTTGGCATCCAGTAGGGGGTGGTATCTTCCGAATCCTGCATCAGGAAAACCTTGATCCATTCCTGGCCGGGAGCCAGGAAATGCATCTTACTGCATGCCTTTACGCACGCCCTTGCATTCCGGCAACGCGTAAGGTCAACAACCATGACGAAATGCCTTCCGGGAATTCCTTTTCTCACATCGGCCGATGAGGGGACATTGCAACACATGGCGTGTCCCCTGTCAACCTCCATCAGTTTGCCGTCGGCCGTAAGAACTTTAACTTTTTCGCCGGTTTCAACCGGGCCCTGCTCTTTGGTGCAGGCAGCAATGAGCCCGCCTCCCAGTAACGATCCGGCGGCAAGGGTCAGGCCTTGTTTCAGGAAATTCCTGCGTGATGATTCGTTTTTGGTTTTCTTTGGCATATTAAAGCTTTGTTTATGGGAAGAAAAATGATAAACAAGGGTGAAAGGTGATCTGCAAAGAATGGCTCACTGAATTTAGAGCATGTTTGATTTGTTGAGTTTTTTATATGGATCCTATCGGATAACCAATATATTTAATTTAACCACTAAGTTCACAATGACTTACACAAAGATCACAAAGGGTTCTTTGTGTTCATTGTGCCTTCTTTGTGTCATGGTGGTTAAATCGATTCGGCTATTAAATTAACCAGTCTCTGAACTTAAGTAAGGTGAAAGGGTAATGAAAACACCAGGTTTCATGTTTGTTGTTCCTGATCAGTATGCAATCGTTTACGTACCTTTTTTGTGAAATAGAGGGATGCCCCCAGGGAAATAACTGCCAGGAACAGGAATGCCAGTACCCTGTACCCTGTTTCCAAGTGTGAAAGGTCAACAAAAAACAGGTAAAACCCTGTGAAAAGCACTGTGGCGATGGCCATCCAGCGATATTTGATGTTTTTCAGGATCAGGCTCATCGTAAAATAAAATACGGCAGCCCCGGTCCACGAAAGGGTAACATATTGTTTCGGCACCGCATGATAAAGCGCAAACAACATGGTGAAAAAAAGCAGTATAAGGTAGGTGTTCCGAAGCATCTCTGTCTTAAGGGTCAACCGCTCCTTTTTCCAGTTGATGATCCTGGCACTGATAAAGGCGGTGATGACAAAGGCAAAATTCACCTTATCCACCGGAGGGTAAAATGCCATATAAAAGGCCAGGATCCCTGTAAACAGGAATGTATTCATTACCAGGATGATTTTCGACCGGAACCATAATGCCCAGGAGACAACCAGCAGGCTTTGCAGGGAAAGCAGCCATAAGGCATCCGGAAGTTTGGAATAGCCGTAAACGGCAAAACTCAGGGCCATGAAACTATAAATGGCAAAAAATGCCGGGTCGAACACCCTGCCGGTCCTGTATTTCAGGAAGACGGAATAGACCAGGCACAGGGCGGCTATCAGCGAAAAGATCCAGACATAGCCCCCTGAATAATAGGAAATCACGGTGACCAGCAGAACGAACGAAAAGAGAAGCCCGTTGACCACAATGGTAGCCGGGTAAATTCCGCCCGGGAACTTTCCCTCCTGCCTGATCATGGGAATCACGGAAAAGATAGTTCCAATGATGAACAGGGTTAACAGGTTAAAGGGATGTGTTGCAAACGTTCCTATCGGGTTGCCCATCACCGGGTTGTTGAGCAACCAGGTGCCTTGTGAAATGTAGGAAAAGATAAGCGACACCATCATCAGTTTCCACCAGCCAAACCGGACTAACAGGAACACCGATACCATGGCGGAAAGAATGATCAGGGGCAGGGTGACCAAGGTAACATCGGCAAACAGGGCCGTGGACAGGGTCAGCAGCATGGCGATTACGGCAAGCAGTTCGGAATTCTGCCGGATCGCGAAAAAATACTGTACGCAGATTACTGAGATCAACAGGAAGAGAACCACCCCCCTGGCAGGAATTACAGGGTGGTCGATAAAGAAAAACAGCCGCAGGGTGATATAATACACCAGCAGGTGTGCGCTAAGGTTCAGCATGAACGAAAGATGCGTGAACGAATTGCGGAGATTCCAGGCCAGGAAAAAGATGCCGGCTACGGCTCCGTAACCAACCAGACTGGCCAGCGGACCATTGAGATAGTTCCTGGCAAAGTTCGACAGAAAGGCAATGCCGAATAACAAAACCAGGCTTCCAAACCAGGCCAGGCCATACTCAAAGATATTGGATTCTATCAGACTCTTATCCATGATGAGTTCATCATCGCCGGCAGTGTCTGCCTGTTCAGGCTGGTACCGGTTACGATGAACCGATGCCAGCCCCTGAACAGAAACCTCAATTTTTTCTTCAATTTTACCAAGCCGTAGTTCAAGCGAATTGACCTTTTCAATCAATTCACGGATACTGGCCGATGGGTCATTGTTTTCTGTTGACATAACAACCAGCTTATTTGGCAGCCAATGTCCTCAGGTAGTTTACGATCGCCCACCTGCTGTTGTCTTCGGGTATCAGTTTCTTGAAGGATGGCATTTTTCCCTTGCCCTCGGTCATCTGGAAGAAGATCTCGCCATCGGAGGTTGACTGGAATTTTTTCGAGGAAAAATCACCACAGGAAACATCAAGTGTTGCGGCCTTTGGGCCGTCGCCCAAACCGGCGCTGCCATGGCATGATTTGCAATGTTTGGCAAACAGTTCCTTGCCATCGGAGATACTCTCCTTCCCTGAAGCAACAGGGTTTTTCATGGTTTTGAATTTTGGGGCAATCGTCCACCCGGTTGTTTGTGCCGAGGCATGGTGCGAAAATGAAAACACGAGGAACATCCCCAGTGTAATGGCCATCAATCTGATCTGAAATGATTTCATAAATCCTCCTTTTTTAGTTATGGTTAATAATTGTTATTTGCCTAAATGTCTTATCCTTATTACCGTATAAATCACGTACATATAGTGGAACCATACCAGCGAAAGCAGCACGATGAGGGTGTAAACCATCCACAGCGGGGCATCGGTATCGCCTAACCCCCGTTTGATGATCTTCATCGGGGGGAGTGGCTTTCCCCAGTTGATGGTTCCGCTAACTTCCACATTGCCATAGAGTTCGTTTTCCTCAACTTTTGCCAGCAACGTAAGATATCCCAGTGTATTGCCGGGGATAGAGGTCGGGAATTCAAGACTGGCATTGCCGTTGGCAATGGTGGCCTTCCCGACCTTAAGCAGGCTGAAGGTCCTGGGTACATAAAACTGGATATCGAGGTTTTCAACGGGAACCCATTTGTTGTCCTTATCCTGCTCGAATGCCTTCAGGTCGGCCATTTTATCCTGGTCCTTCTGGAAAAAGGACATCTCCAGTTTAAGGGGTTTGACCGAAACGTTCCCAGCTGATTTACTGTATTTATCTTTACCCTGGAAACTGGCGGTGAATGAATAGACTCCTTTATCCCCGCCGGTAGTCATGATATCGTCGGGGATGGCCACGGCTGCCTTACCCTTGTCGTTGGTGACGGCTGTTCCGATCGTCTTTTCGGTACTGCCCTGGCGGAACCTGAAAACCACCTCCATGCCCTCCATGGGAGCATAACGGCCCTCCTGCCGCGAAAGCAGCGTACCCGTGAGATTTTGGGCAGAATCCACATGGAAATACTCAAGTTTAAGCACCGTCTGGATGGCCGGTTCATCCTGGGCTTTGGCATTCGGTGCAGCGGCCAGCATCAGGAAGATGAGGATTACGGATGCAATGACATCCCCTTTTTTGTTTTCCTTGATGGCCTTTTTCATCTGTTTTTCAAAGACGACCTTTCTCAGCCTTGAATAGTCTTTTTCCTCCCCTGTGCGGACCACGGGAATGATCGGCACAAACTTGGAAAAGAGATAGAAGAGCAGGATGAACATGGCAACGCCGGCACAGGTCAGTCCCCATTCCACCCAGGTTGCCGAATAATGTACATACTCGGGGCGCAGGTCATGGATGGGCAGCAGGGGGGATTCCAGGGTGGGGATGATGATCAGGTAACGTTTGACCCAAAGGGCAAATACCGCTATGAAGGCCGCAAAGGCGATCGAATTGATATTGCGGAACCTTGGAACCGTTACAATAATGATGGGTAAAAGCACGCCTACAAAGACTGCAAAAATAAATTCCAGCAGGTATTCACTGGGACTGAACAGGCGGAAGAGTACCTCCATGTCCCATTTGATGGAGCCATACCAGCTGGTAAGATACTCGCTGAAGGTAAAGTAGCCATAGAGAGCACCCAGGATAATCATGATAATGCCAAGGTAGTTGAAGTGGATCTTGGTGATCTGTGATTCGAGGTGGTATACTTTCCGGAACACCCACATCACCACGATCAGCACGCCGGTGCCGGAATAGACTGCGGCAACCACAAAGTAGGGGGCGAAAATGGTGCTGTGCCAGCCCGGACGGAGGGTCATGCCGAAGATCCAGGCCAGAACGGAGTGGACCAGGATCGCCAGCGGGATGATGACAATCGACAGCAGGTCGGTGGAAACGTTGAGCAGCTCTTTCTGCTTGGTGGTGTCTTTATAACGGACCGAAAGGAACCTGTATATTGGATTTCTCCATTTTGCAGTTTTCACGGGGTTGTCGCGCAACAGGGCCATATCCCTGATCATGGCCAGGTAGAGGAAGATGATGCTCCCCGACAGGTAAGTGGTGATCGCGATTACGTCCCAGATGATCGGCGACTGGATCCTGCCGAAAAGCATCAGGTTCGGTAAACGGTCAAGGCGCCCTATACACAGCAGGATATAGGAGGGGCCGATCATGGTGGAGATCACGGTTATCATCTCAGCCATCCGGATGATGGGTGTTCTCCATGGCACCCTTAACAGGTGAAGAATCCCGGAGATAAGGGCCCCCGCATAACTGATCCCGATGAAAAATATAAAATTTACGATATACAATCCCCAGACAACGTTATCCCGCATCCCGGTGACGACATGACCTTTTGATACCTGGGTATAAAGGCATACCACTCCGAAAAGGATGAACATCAGCAGGAATAAAATCAGGCCGATCCCTTTTTTGCTGATGGTTTCCAGGTGGGGCTTGTAGGCCTCCAGGTTTTGGATCGATTTTTCTTCTTCGTTCATATAGTCAATATTATTCGGTGATCCTGGCTTCTTGTTTATACAATGCGACCTCTTCGTCGCTGAGTCCTTCAAATCCCACCTGGTATTCAAAGGCGCGGTCAACTGCAGGCAGATAATAAACACTGGGCTCTGTTCCAAGCTCCTCCATAAACCGGTATGCAGCCCGGGTTTCAAGCAATTCACTGAACCTGACAGTCTCCGTGCCGTTGGTCACCGCATCCTCATTCCGGTCGCCATAATAATAGACTCCATTCGGACAGGAGGTCACGCAGGAGGGAAGTTCTCCCTTCCTTACCATATCGGGACAGAAGTCACATTTGCTCACGGTGCCGATCCTGGGCGGGGAGCCGGTTTCGGGCGAATAGCGGGCAGGGTTGGTCCTTTTTGCCATTTGCGGTTCTTCCCAGTTGAAAACCCTGGAAGAATAGGGACAAGCGGCCATACAGAATTTGCAGCCGATACACCGCTCATTGTCAATCAGCACAATGCCGTCGTTCCGTTTAAACGTTGCGCCGACCGGGCAGACCTTTACACAGGGCGGGTTGTTGCAGTGCAGGCAGGGCTTCGGGAACCAGTAGGGCGACATTTCAGGGCTGTCGCGTAACAGGTAAAACTTGATCCAGTCCATATGGGGGGGGAGAAAATGCATTTTCTGGCAGCCTTCAAGACATTTTTTTGCATTCCTGCATTTTGCCAGGTCGATCACCATCACCATCTTCTTGTCGGGTAACCCCTGTCGTGCTTCAATATTGGAGGCTGGCTGACAACAGGTATGTCCTTTGTCGACCTCCACAAGTTTGCCCTCTGGTGTGAGGACTTTCATTTTTTCACCGGTTTCACCATTTCCCGGGTTTGAAATGGCAGATAAAACATTGCCGCCGCTGGCAATCAGGGCAGTAGCCCCGGCTGCGATTCCCAGTTTCAGGAAATTTCTGCGGTTTGATGGTCGACTTTTCATGGTGTGTAGGGGTTGGTGGTTTCAGATTGCCAAAACTACTTGGATATCCAGTCACTACCTGAATTATAACCTGTGAATAATGCCTGTTGAAAAAGGAATTTTTTTGCATTTAAAGCAGGCATAAACTTTAATACAAGTTGATATATATCAATATTTCTATTACTTTTATGCACTGATATCAATGAAAGATAATCTTTATGTCAGAGTATTTTGATAAAACATCTAAACATTGTTACGATTGCCAGTGCATGTCGCATTTGTTTTCCTTCTTAAATAAGGACGAGTTGCAAATGGTTGATGCTAATAAGATTCATGTCCGGTTCAAAGCCGGGGAGACCATCAAAAAACAGGGAACCTATATGTCGCATGTTCTCTCGATCAACAGCGGACTTGCGAAGCTCTACCTGGAGGGAATCGAAGGCCGTTCGGCCATCCTGAGGATCGTGAAACCCTCCAACTTTATTGGGGGACCCGGCATTTACCATGACCAGCGGCATCATTTTTCCATTACGGCCTTACTCGATTCATCGGTATGTTTCATTGATCTCCAGGTTTTTAAAAAGATACTTTCCGTGAATTCACTCTTTGCCGAAGAATTTCTCAAGGATTTCAGCAGGGATGTATTAACAGTCTATAACAGGTTGATCTATCTGACCCAGAAGCAGATGCCGGGAAGGATGGCGGATGCCCTCTTATACCTGCATGATGAAATTTTCAATCAACCCAGGTTCCCCATGATCCTGTCGCGGTTTGAACTGTCGGAATTATCGGCAATGTCGAGGGAAAGCGCGGTAAAATTGCTCCGTGATTTTCAAAAAGAGGGGCTCATCCGCATATCGGATCATGAACTGGAGGTTCTCGATATTGAGTCCCTTCGTAAGATAAGCCAGATCGGGTAATCCCGGATAACGGCAAAGCCACCGGCAAACCCGGGTACCGGACGCAATTGGGTTGCGTTTACCTTTTTTGGAAATATTTTTTGTATCTTCGTCTAAATTTTACGTTCATGGATGAACCCCGCCCGGATTTTATGCGCATGTCGCCTGTCGACCGACTGATGCCGCAGGAGGAGATGCTTGAAGTTACCCATCCCCGCCGTAACTTGCTGATCGGTGTTCCGAAAGAGGTCTCTACCCAGGAAAACAGGGTATCACTCGTTCCCGACGGTGTTGCTCTGTTATGTCGCAACGGTCACCAGGTAATGGTGGAGGCCGATGCCGGGATCACGGCGCATTTTAGCGATCATGAGTACAGCGAAGCCGGCGCCCAGATTGTCAATGAACCCGGTGAGGTTTACAAGGCGGATATCATCCTCAAAGTTGGTCCTGTGACCCGTTCGGAGATGGAATGGCTCAGACCCAAACAGACGCTGATCTCTGCCATCCAGGTGGCCATGCAGTGTGAAGAGTATTTCCGGGCCCTGTTATCTAGGAGGGTTACTGCGCTTGCCTTTGAAACAATCCGCGATAAGACAAACCAGTTGGCCATTATCCGGGCGATGAGCGAAATTGCAGGGAGTACCTCAATTTTTATTGCAGCCGAGTACCTGGCCAATCCCGATTTTGGCAGGGGCAAGATGTTTGGCGGGTTTACCGGGATTATCCCATCCGAAGTCGTGATAATTGGGGCAGGAACAGTGGGCGAATTTGCCGCCCGTTCTGCGATAGGGCTGGGTGCCCTCGTCAAGGTATTTGATAACTCGGTTTATCGCCTGCGGCGGATCCAGAATAACCTGGGAATGCGCGTGTTTACCTCCATTCTCCACCCTAAAGTCCTGATCGAGTCGCTGCGAACGGCTGATGTGCTGATCGGCGCCGTCCATGCCCATGAGGGAAAAACGCCCTGCATCATCAGCGAGGAGATGATTATGCAGATGAAGGATGGTGCGGTTGCCATAGATGTCAGTATCGACCAGGGCGGCTGTTTTGAAACTTCCAGGGTTACCACCCACAAATCACCGGTTTATAAGCTGCACGGTATAACCCATTATGCGGTTCCCAATATCCCTTCAAAGGTGCCGCATACTGCTTCCCAGGCCCTCAATAATATCATTGTCCCGATCATCCTGGATATCGGGACACAAGGTGGAATCGAAAACCTGCTTAAGCGTGATTACGGGGTTCGCCAGGGAGTCTATATTTATAACGGCATTCTCACCAACCAGTTCATCAGCAAGTCATACAACCTTCCTTTCCAGGATATCAGCCTGCTGATGGCAGCATTTCATTAAATAAGCCAGCCGCCCTATGAACCTTTCCAACAGGATAATCAGCGTTGACAGGACCCCGGTTTGTACAGGAAAAAATGCGCTTTCAGCTGTTGACAAGCTCGTTCGTTCGTTACATGTCGCGAAGGGGGAGATCTTTATCCTGGTTGATAAAAACACAAAGCAGCATTGCCTTCCCCTGCTGCTTGATAATACGGTCAGCCTGGAAGATGCGCAATTACTTGAGATTGACGGGGGAGAAGGGTCAAAGACCCTGTTAACCGCTGAAAGACTATGGAACGAATTGCTGGTTTGCAGTGCCGGCCGGCAAAGCCTGCTGGTCAACCTGGGCGGGGGAGTGGTAAGCGACCTGGGCGGGTTTGTCGCCGCCGGATTTAAACGTGGAATCCGCTATATTAATATTCCAACCTCCCTGATGGGACAATGCGATGCTGCCATTGGCGGAAAAACCTCAGTAAACATGGGGGGTGTGAAAAACCAGGTTGGCTTCTTCCATCCTTCAAAAGGGGTTTTTATCTTTCCAGAATTTCTCAGGACCCTACCGCCTGATCATGCCAGGTCGGGCCTGGCGGAAATCATCAAGTGTGCTTTGGTCGGCAATAAAAGGTTATGGCGGAAATTACTCCGCCATCCGATCCCTGAAATCCTGGCATTGCCCCACGACCATGTGTTATGGAAAGAACTGGTTAACAGTACTGTTAAATTAAAGAACGCGGTGGTAATGAAGGATTTCCGCGAACAAAAATACCGCAAGATCCTGAATTTCGGGCATACTGTTGGCCATGCGCTCGAATCCTGCTCGGTGGCGGAGGGAAAACTGCCGTTGCTGCATGGCGACGCCGTTGCAGCCGGTATGATATGCGCAGCGTTCCTTTCGCATCACAAAAGCGGCCTGGCTGCCCCCGGTATGCAGGAGATAACATCGTACCTGGCAGAAGGATTTCCGCCTTTTCCGCTTGAATCTTCAAAAATCCCGGAAATAATGAGAATCATGGTCCATGACAAAAAGAGCTTCAACGGACAACCCAGGTTTACCCTGATTTCACAACCGGGCATCCCAACTGTTGACATCGTGTGTGACCAGGCTGAAATTCTGGAAGCGTTGGCATTTTATCAAAATTTTTGACGGGTTGACAGGCCCGTTCCAATTGCAAACTATGCAGGGCAAAAATATTAAATCGATCGTGGTTGCCAAACCGGATGCCATCCTCAAGGGAAGGATCCGGCTCCCGGCTTCAAAAAGCATCAGCAACCGTTTACTGATGATCGGTGCCCTGTGCGGAAAAAATTTCCCGATAGGTAATTTATCTGAGGCCGATGACACCATTCTTCTGCAAAAGCTGATCACCCTTATTTTAGCCGTTGCCGACCGGAGTAAAGTTGTAGAACTGGATACCGGGAATGCCGGAACTGTGATGCGTTTTCTGACAGCCTGGCTGGCCATGGTCCCAGGCAAATGGCTGCTTACAGGGTCGGACCGTATGAAGCAGCGTCCCATCGGAATCCTTGTTGATGCGTTGAACCATCTTGGGGCATCCATCGATTATCTTGCAAAACCAGGTTATCCGCCTCTGCTGATCAGGGGCAGACAGCTCACGCACAATGAACTGGTGATTGATCCGGGAGTCAGCAGCCAGTTTACCACGGCCTTGCTGCTGATTGCTCCCTATCTGCCGCAGGGGCTTATCCTGACGTTGAAAGGCTCCGGTGTATCATCCCCTTATGTGAAGATGACCATTAAACTGATGCAATCGTACGGGGCGGTGATCAAGGAGGGAAAAACACGGATCCATGTCAAGCCGGGGTTATACAGGCCACATGAGTTCCAGGTTGAATCTGACTGGTCGGCGGCTGCTTTTTGGTATGAAGCGTGTGTATTAGCCGATGTTGTTGATATCGAATTGATTGGTTTGCTGGAGAATAGTATTCAGGGAGATGCCATTTTGCCGGGGGTCTTCCTGAATTTTGGGATCATTTCGGAATTCACCCCGGATGGTCTGCGGTTGACCAAGGTTCGGAAAATGAGTGATGGTTTTTATTTCGATTTCACCGATTATCCCGATATCGCCCAGGCGGTGATCGCCGCCTGTGCCGGAATGGGTATACGCGGGCGTTTTGAAGGACTGAAAAGTTTGCAGATTAAGGAAACAGACAGGCTCCTCGCCCTGAAAAATGAAATCTCGAAACTGGGAATTTCAGTTGAACTTTCTACCCATGCCGATATTTTGTCGGCCCTTGAAATTAAATCCTCAAAATCGTCGTTACCGGGTGGGCTCACCTTTGAAACCTATGGCGATCACCGGATGGCCATGGCATTGGCTCCGCTCGCACTGAAATCCGGAAGCGTTAAAATCCTGAATCCCGATGTGGTGGTAAAATCCTACCCGCATTTCTGGAAAGATCTCCAACGGGCTGGTTTTGAAATCTATTGATCTATTCTTCCCCTGATTTTATTTCTGCAAGGTTTTACTGAATCCTGGTTATTCTGCCAAAATACTGGGAATCAGCAGTAAACTTTTGTTTTTTTGTCATATCCCGTCGCAGGGGTTGCTTCATGTATTCATGCTCCTGGTAAAATTATTCTGTAAAATAATTTTAACCTTACAAAAAGCGTGATCCCCGTACCCGTTTTTTCATAAAACCTTGCTTGCGGAAAAAATCCATGGTGTGGCATGAACACACCATGAATTTATATATGTATCACATATATAGTAGTATAATATTATTAATACCCCGTTTCTTTATGGCTTCACACTACCGGTATTTATTGATTTCATCTATTGCATAGTGTCGTCAGTCAACTTAATTTTGTATTTGATGATATGGATAAAAAGTATACATAAAAGTAAATAAATATATCACATGTTAATAATAATTACGGATAATGTAAAAAAATATATTGTGTTGGCTGGTGGTGACCGTAAAATGGTTTCTGCAACCTGCCATGAACATATCCTGTGATTTGATAGATAACTTTATTGAAGATGAACCCTAATCAGTACGCATACAGAAATTTACCTTTCAGAAACCCAGTATTTACAAATTTAAAAAACAAACCATGAAAAATTTAATCAGATTTACCGGTATTGCCTTGGTTTTGCTAACGCTGTCATTGAACGTAATCGCGCAAATTGTTACAGTTTCAACAACCGCAACCGCCACAGCCAACATCATTGCACCTCTTACCATTGACAAGGTGGAGGATATGAATTTCGGGAATGTGGCCGTACAAAATGCCACAACCGGTGTTGTAATGCTGGCAACCGACAACACGCGGACTTCCACCGGCGGTGCATCGCCGGTCTATACTGCCCCGGGTGTTGTAAAGGCTGCTGCTTTTGACCTTACCGGGTCAGACGGTTATGTTACCCTTATCGCCCTGCCGGCGACCTGCAACGTCACCAGCGGCGCAAACAGTATGCTGGTGAATAATTTTGTCAGCAACCCGGCCACTCCCTCCTTTATTTTCCCGACAGGCGGCACAGCAACCTTACTGGTTGGTGCAACATTAAATACCGCTGCCGGTCAGCCCGTGGGACTTTATGTTTCGCCCACCGCCTTTACCGTTACCGTAAGTTATCAATAACCAAAATCTGTCGGAAGAAAAAACGTTGCCCAGGCAGCGTTTTTTTTTCGGATAAATTTTATAGAATGCTCAGTCCGACCCTGTACAGGTTAAAAAAGGAAACCCTTGAAGAATTACTGATCGTGTTTCATCGAATTTTCCCCCTGAACCAGGGGAGTTTTTTAACCAGAAAAAAACTTCCAGGTGAATATTCCCCCGAGCTTATATTTCATACTGTTCGTCTTTTTGATCATATCCTTCAGTGGATGGGCCCAGGTTACGATGGCCGACCGTGCAATCGTGACGGTCTCCATTGTTGACCCTGTTGGCAGTGCAGAATCATTAATAACCGGTTATACCAATATCACGATCAGCATTTGCGGGGTTGTTCAAACGGGCCGGATGTCGGAGGCCGGAAACCAGGCTGGTGCTGTTTTTCAATTTCACCATGAGGAGGGTAACCCGGATACCGGGAATATTCTGAGAAGCACAGGAGATTCCTGTACCTTCTCAATCCCCCTCACACCGGTGGTCATTAAAAGCGGTCCGGATGCGGGGAAAATTGCTTACCGTCAGCGTGATCTTATCCTCGCCTTGGGTACCGACCTCCTTGCCGGTTACCATATTTCAATTACACCAACCTATATTACGGTAAATTTTTATTAAGTGGCTTTCACGGCTGGTTACCTTTTCAAACCGACCTCAACCAGAATTCCCATGCGGCGAAAAAAAACATGTAATATCCTAAATATCCGGCGGACAGGTACCCGCATGGTCCGCGCAAGATACCGGCAGAACGGAAAGTTAGAGAATGGTTAGAGAAGCCTTGGAGGAGGGGTAGGGGAGGATCGGTCAAACGAAGGGAAAAACCGGAATGAAGCGGGGAAAGGGAAAGGGCATGAAGGTATTTTGAAAATGAATGATAAATATACAAAAATCAAGGGAGTATTTCAATAAAACTGTCAATTTTTTTCGGTGGTAATTCCCGGGCAGTCCGGGGCAAGGCAGGTGAAATGGTTCCCGTTAAAAAGAACAGAATCCGATGAGAAAATCTGAAAAAATGTTACAAAGCAGTCATTTGTTCCGCTCTCTTCTTTCCGTGACCTTTCTTGCCGGTGTGATTGCGGTTTCGGTATTTCCTGTTACAGGGAGATCCCAGGGAAATCTGTTTATTATGCCCAGAAGAGTTGTTTTTGAAGGGGCTAAAAAATCGCAGGAACTTACCCTGGCCAATACGGGCAAGGATACTGCAGTCTATGTGGTCTCTTTCATCCAGGTAAGGATGACCGAAGAGGGAACCTTTGATGAGATCACCGTACCCGATTCAGGGCAATATTTTTCTGACCAGTATTTCAGGATTTTTCCGCGTACAGTCGTGCTGGCTCCCAAGAAGTCGCAAGTGGTGAAAATGCAACTGATCAAGAAGGCGAAGATGATTCCCGGTGAATACAGGTCACACCTTTATTTCAGGTCGGTCCCAAGGGAAAAACCGCTTGGTGAGGCAACAACGCAGCTGGATACTGCCGCCGTTAATGTTCACCTGGTTCCCGTTTTTGGAATAACGATCCCGGCAATCATACGGGTAGGGGAATGTGAGGGAAGGGTTGATATTAAGGATGTTACTGTTGGCAAGGTCAACGACACGGTGACAAGGGTTAAGATGAAGCTGATCCGTACGGGCAATATTTCGGTCTATGGCAACATGATGATCGACTATACCTCACAGGAGGGAAAAGTTACCCGGGTTGCGGCCATCAAGGGCATTGCCGTCTATACGCCCAAATCCTTCCGTACGTTCGAGTGCGACCTTGACAGGATTTCCGGCGTTGATTACCATAAGGGGAAGTTGAATGTCCTGTATTCAACCCCTGAAGATTTAAAATCCTCAAAACTAGCCGAAGCCGAGGTGATGCTAAATTAACCATGGTATGATTTTTCACCATTTGAATCAGCAGATTCCGTCAGGGAACAATTTTAACATGAAGGGGAAGCCGGGTCAAGCCATAGGCCATTCCTTACTGCTGTTATCAGTGGTGCTGTTCATCCATTCAAACCTGTCGGCTTCAAAATACTATAGTTATCAGTCGGGCAACTGGAGCGGCATGGCAAATGTATGGACCACGGATTCCACGGGATCAACGCTTGCAGGCCCGTCGAGTCCTGTTTTTGTGAACAATGATATTATCTGCATTCTGACGGGACGGACGATTACCCTCAACGCCAGTGTTACAACCACCGGTCATGTGGTTACCATTGTCGTTGGTGCAGTACTCGACTTGGGACTCAACACCTTTACGCAGTCGATCGTGCTCAATGGGAATGGATTGATAAGATCAGGCAGGGTGACAGGGGGCATTGCTGTTTTTCCAACCATAGCCTCGGGGAATTTTTTATCTTTGAAGGGAGGCACTGTTGAGTATTACCCGGCCACCGGCAGTTTTTATATAGATGACAACAGGCCGGCATATAACAACCTGGTTATAAACCTCGGTTCTGTAAACCAGGTTATGACAGTCAGAAGGAACCTGACCATTTTTGGATCACTGACTATTAAAACGGGTACTTTCCAGGTGAATGATGCGACCAATGCAAAACGCGCCATTGTTGTCAACGCCGATTTTATTGTTTACGGAACAGGGAAGGTGACTACGGGTACCGGGAACCCCAATACAGCCGGATATACCATCAATCCATTGAATCTTCCCCCCGGGGGACAGTTCCATACGGTGTTCCATGAACTGACCATTGGTGGTAACTTTATCAATAATGGGATCGTACGTTTTACAAATCAAATTGTGCCCAATTACGGCGAATTCGCCACGAATGGTGCCGTAACAGTAAGATTCACCGGGGAGTCTGATAAAACTTTAACGTTAAACGGCCAAACAGATTTTTACAATCTGATCGTGGATAAAGGAAGCGACCAAACATACATTCTTACGGTTAATTCCGCATCTGTTGCCTGCTTCACACTTTTTGGGGCAAACGCCTGCCGGAGGAATGAAAATGCGCCGTTTTCACCCGATAATCCGGAGGTGAGGAAGGCCGTGTGGATAAAAAACGGGACGCTGAAACTTACGGGCAGCATAACGATCCCAACACTGGCGGAAGGGCCGGTAGGGACGGGAAACGGTGATTATGCGATCGGCTCTTCTGGACAGATGTGGATTGCAGGGCCGAACGTCGCCGTTTACGTTACTGCATCCGACAATTCAGGATTACCCGAAGCTCCGGCAGGTTCGCTGGGTGTTACTGCTTTTCCTGCGGCAGAGCAGGCTTTATCGGTTTATGGAACCTTCAGGATCTCTGACGGCTACTTCAGTACGCGACACAGTGCAGGGATCATCTTCTGGAATACCGCCAATTCTTCGTCGGTCATCCTTGTTGAGGGGGGGACCATTGATGCAAGTGTGTTGCGCAGCTCCTGGAGTGTCCCCGGTAAAAGTTCCTATGTTCAGACAGGCGGCACGGTCATCCTGCGGGGGGATGAAACCGAAGTGAGCGAAATGTCGGATGTGCCTGTCTTTAACATTCCCAGCCCGAGTTCAACCTTTGTTATGACCGGGGGGGATATCATTTTACGTGACTGTAACAACGGGACCCTGCTTAATGGCAATGGTCTCTACCTGAATTGCGCTCCGGGGAATTTTTCGGTAACAGGGGGTACGGTTACCTTTGAAGTAAACCCGGTCAATACTCCGTCCATCGATGTTTATTCACGGGTCAGCTTATGGAATCTTAATGTTAAACGGCTGGGGGTTACGGGTAATGCACATGTCAACATGTTATATCCCCTGGTTGTTATGAATAACCTGTCGGTGCTGGCAGGTGCGACCCTGTTGTCGGGAGCCGGGAATTTTCCTGTCACGGTAAATGGTGATTTCAAAATAAACCAGGGAGGAACCTATGCGCCAAATGACAATACAACCTCCTTTACCGGGGCAGGCAACCATTTTTTATGGAATGAAGGAACCATAACAAACGGGTTGTACAAATTGCAGGTTAATAAACCTGCCGGGAGCCTGATCCTTGTTTCTGCATTTGATTCATATACGGTTCGCAGCGATTTGTCAATCAGTGCCGGAACCCTTGCCGACGGCGGTAAGACCATATATGTAAACGGGAATGTCATCAATAATGGTGAATATGCAGGAGCCGGGAAAATCTCACTGAACAGGTCGACCGGGAGCCAAACCATAACAGGCAACGGGTCGGGCATCTTTCAGAACATCGAACTCAACAACACCAGCGGCATCCCGGCTTCGATGCAGGTTTCACTAGGGGCCGATATTACGGTAACCGGTGTGCTGACCCTGGCAAACGACCGGCTTTTCAGCCTGTCGAAGTATCAGTTGACTCTGAAAACACTGGCAACTGTTGCCGGGACAATGGGGCCATCCCGTTTTATTACCACTTCAGGAGCAGCATCCGACGGTGGTGTCAGAAGGGTTTATTCCGATACGGCCGCCTTTGTATTTCCTGTAGGCAGTGGAATATATTATACACCGGCAACGATCCAGGTGCGGAAGATCCCTGTAACCTACGGCATGGTCACAGTCAAACCGGTCCCGTTTCAACAGCCTTTTGTTACAGGAACTGTTTGCCTGCAATATTACTGGAAAGTTGAAGAATCAGGTTTCACGGGCATAAAGCCCGGGTCGGTAAAACTTGTTTTTAATTATGGCACAATGCCCGGTAATATCCTTTATGTTCCCGGTGTATATAACCCGGCATCATGGTACCAGATTAATGATGTCAGCCTGGTAAATGAAGCAAGCCATGAGATAACCTTTCCAACAACAAATAATTTTTATGGAGATTATACAGCCGGTAAGCCGGACGCTTTCGGAACAGTGTTAGCCTTTTATAGCCGGGCCAGCGGTTTCTGGGGGAGTGCTGCAACATGGTCTAATGCCGGATATGGCGGCATTGCCGCCACCCAGGTGCCGGGTACCGCCAATCCCGTATTTATCGGGGATGGCAATACCTATAACCATGTGGTGACCATTGCCAGTGGCAGTGCGTTTTCAGGCAGTTTATCATTGAAACAGGGGTCAGCCCTTGATCTTGGAACCACAACCGGCAACAATTTCGGCAATGTCCTGCCGGGAAGTACCGGTAAACTGCGAATTTCCTCCAGGTTGGCTGCATGCGTATTTCCAGCCGGAGACTTCGGCAATTTCCTTGGCCTGAACGGGGGCATTGTCGAATATTATTCCGTTGCATTGAATTTTACATTGCCGGTATTTTCAGAGGGGTCAAATCCACAACTTGTTTCAAATTACTGTTCCCTGATCTTATCGCCGGGCACGGGGTATTCTATTGTCATGCCTAATGCCGACCTGGTAATATCGGGGAATATGACGGTCGCTGGTGTTTCATCCACTGCCCTTGTGAAATTAAATGCAGCCGGCGAGCATATCCTGACGGTGAACAACGACCTGTTGGTAAATTCGGGCAACCTGCTCTATCAGAATAATATGGCACAGGTGGTCTCCGTCGGCAGGAATCTGACGATTGCGGGCGGTGCCGTTTTTAATCTGAGCAGTTCAGGAGCCACCGTGAGTAATGTGCTGTCGATAGGAGGAAGCATTACCAACAACGGCGCCTTGGACCTGAGCGTGAATGCAACTGTAAAATGTGATGCTGTTTTTACCGGCAATGCGGATGCCACCATCTCTGGTGCCGGGTTGCTTACTGATTTTTATTCCATTACCGTTAATAAGGGTTCCAGCCCACTCCGTTTGTTGACAGTCAGTTCCACCGCCTTTACCTTCAGCAATAACACGGCGCCTCTGACACTTGTCAACGGAACTTTCAGGCTGGCCAGTGCTCTAACGGTCACGGTGGCTGCCATGGCGCTGGAAATCCCTTCAACGGCCTGCCTGTCGGCCGGCGGCGGTATTATCCTTGTCGGTACATCTGCCAGTGATGATGCTGATGTTTTACTGTCGGGGGTACTTGAAGTCAAGGCTGGCGGAATTTATGTCGGGAGTGCTGCAAACAATGTGAATAATGATATTGAATATTCCGGTGCAGGCTTCCCGGCCATCAGCGTCACGGGCGGGACACTCTTCGTGAACGGGCAGATACGCCGCAGCATGAGTAACGGGTTGGGATCCCTGGCATTTTCACAGTCGGATGGAAGTGTGATCATTAACGGAAGAAACGGACAACCTACCCGGGCCAAACTGGAAATCCTGAATCCGGGCAGCATTTTTAATATGGCGGGGGGCACCCTGACCCTGGTAAGGGGAGGAGGCAGCACCTACAGGGACCTCTATTTACGACCCGGAAGTGCTTCCGTGACCGGAGGCATGATCATTTTTGGGGATGCAGCTACCGAAAATACGCTGGTGACCGGATTTACAATCGATTCAAATATCCCGCTTTACAGCATCACAATCAATGGCACGACCTACCCGAAAAAGCTCACACTGGCAGTCAACAAACTTACCCTCCAGGGCGATCTGACCATCAGCGCGACATCGGTATTTAATGCTGACAGTCTTGATGTATATATCAAAGGAAATCTAACCAACCTGAATACCGATGGCGGAACCGGCATAAATACCGGTGGCTTCCAGCCCGGGTCGCTGATGCAACTGACCACCTTCAACGGAACATCAGGCAATCAGGTAATCACAGGAACCCCGGCAAACCATACTAATTTCGCCATGCTGGCGATCAACAATATATTCCCGGGAGGGACAGTTACCCTGCAGGGAGGAACAGCCGCAACGACAACCGTGGTGGTAAACGGTGACCTTACACTTGCCGGCGGGACATTGTCCGACGGGGGCTTTGTGATTTCCGTTTTGGGAGACATTTACAATTCAGCCACCCATACCAGCACGGGCAATGGCCGTATCCTGCTTGCCGGCCCTGCCGTGCAGTACCTGTCGGGAAACGGTGCCGGTAAATTCGGCAACCTATACCTTAGTTCATTATTTGATACAAGGATGACCACGGTCACCGAAGTTACCGGTGTTCTCACATTTCAGGGGAAATTACTGGATATCGGGAACAAACTCCTGATATTATCAGCTACCCCGGCGACTTCGGTGGTTGCGCTGGTTCCTGCTGTTTTTGCCGTAACCTGCTGCATCAGGACCAACGGGTTGATCAGTGATGCGGGCATCCGCAAATCCTATGCCGCGTTGACCAATACGAACTTTACTTTTCCGGTTGGCGTGCCCGGGAAATATACACCGGCCAGGATGAATGTTACCGCTACCACGCTGCCCGGCACGATCACCATGATACCGGTCAATTCGCAACATCCCTGTAATACCGGCACCGGCACCAACATCCTGACCTTTTACTGGCATGTCATCAAAGCCGGATTCTCGGGGACCACCATCAGCCAGTATTACACCTACGTGCAATCGGATGTAAAGGGCACCGAAAGCCTCTTTGCCGGTAACCGGTATAACTATTCATCAGGTGCCTGGGACAGCCCGGCTTCCGGAACTGCAATCAATACCACCACCAACCTTATCACCTTCGGAAATCTTGCAGTCATTGATGGTGATTACACGGCAGGCCAGCCGACAGAGTTTGGCACAGTCCTGACCTACTATAGCAGGAATGCCACCTGTACTGTTCCTATGGCGGGGAACTGGGATGTAAATGCGACATGGTCGACCGATGCAGTGAACAAACATGCCGGGCTGGCTGCATCATCGTACCCTACGGGCGAGCCCGTCGTAATTGCTTCGAATCACATGGTCAGCACCAACGGCAACGCGCGTAAATCAATCAGCCTCACGCTCAACGGAACTTCGGTGCTTGACCTGACAAATACCGTCGGTCATGATTTGGGAACAGTTACCGGGACGGGAACCATCAGGCTCATCCCATCAGCAGCCGGTTCTTTTGTATTTCCTGCAGGTTTTTACAACGGTTTTACTGCAACCGGCGGGGGAACTGTTGAACTGAACTGTGCCACAGGAACCGCAGTTTTTCCCTATCTCAATACCTATAACAATTTGACGGTCAAGGGTGCCGGCATCAAGCAGATGACCGACGCAGACATTACCGTGAACGGGCTCCTTTACAACCAGGTCTCCGGAACCCTTATGGCATCAGGGTTCGCAAAACTAATCCTTGCGGCCAACTGGATAAACGACGGGGTTTTTATCAACAATGGCGGAACCGTTATATTCGATGGAAACACCACTCTTTCCGGAATCGTACAACCAGTTCTCAACAACCTGGTTATTAATTCAACCAAAATTTTTACAGCTCCGGCACTTGTCACCCTGGGTGTAACCGGAAACTGGGTGAACAACGGGGTCTTTAACCATAATTCAGGAACAGTCAGTTTTAATGGCACTACCACGATAAGCGGGGCTGATGTGACCACCTTCAACAATCTTACCATCGGGGGCGGCGGGATTCTGACGGGAATGCAGAATGATAATTTCGTTTTAACAGGGAATTGGATGAATAACGGGCTTTTCCATCATAATGACGGCGGGGTCGTATTCAACGGCACGACACTGGCAGGAGGGACATCCGCCACCTTGTTTGGAAAGGTAACCGTTAACAATGGCCGTACACTTACAGCCCCTGCTGCCGGAACGCTTAGCGTTGCCAGGGATTTTATCAATAACGGCTACTTTAACAACAATGGAGGAACTGTTGTTTTTTCAGGAACGGTGCAATCCCTTTGGGGATCTTCGAAGACCCAATTCGAGAACATAACGGTGAACAACGGCAGCATCACTACCGTTTCATCCGCAGATCAAACGCTGAACGGGATCCTTTTGTGTAATGGTAGTTTCCAGGCCAACGGGAACCTGACTTTGCTTTCGGGATCATCCCGCACAGCCCTCATCGACGGTGCCGGTGCGGGTGAAGTCATTGGAAATCTGAATATTCAACGGTACCTGCCCCGTGGTTTCGGATATAAATATTTCACCTCTGCATTCAAGGCTGCCACGGTCAGTCAGTTCGGCAGTTATATCAACCTGGGGGCGGGTTTTCCATCTTTTTACATGTATGATGAAAACCGCATGTTCACCGGTTGGGTCACCTATACCAACCCGGCAGGCCTTCTGGTTCCGATGCAGGGTTATGCCGCCAACTTCGGCCCGGCGTCGTCACCGGTGACCCTGGCATTATCGGGGGAGGTCAATAACGGCAACCTGATTCCCGTCACCATGTTTAACGGTAACAAACCATTCACCCAGGGATTCAACCTGGTCGGGAATCCTTACCCTTCACCCATCGACTGGAATGCCCAGGCAGGTTGGATCCGGGATAACGTTGATGATGCACTGTATTATTTCAATGCGGGGGTGTCCGATCAGTATTCCGGAACCTACAGTACCTATATAAACGGAATATCAAGCGATGGTGTTGCAAATAATATCATTCCTGCCATGCAGGGTTTTTTCACCCACGTTTCGGGAGGTCAGTACCCGGTAGCGGCTACGCTGATATTCACCAACGGAGTCCGGATCAACAACCTGTCTCCGGGTTTTCACAAGGATGTCCCGGTCATAACCTGCCCGTTGCTGCGGTTAACGGCGAAATTCGAGGAGGAGGCGGCCGCAGAGGATCCGGTCGTCATCTATTTTGACCCTGACGCAACTACGACCTTCCATAAAAATCTTGATGCGCTAAAGCTGATGAACACTGACCCAGATGTTCCGAATTTATTTATGGTTTCTGATGATTCTGAAAATTTTTCAATTAAAGGGTTGCCCTATCCGTCCGACAGTATCACTACCGTTCGACTGGGTGTAATCATCAGGAAAACGGGGCTGGTGGATATTGGTGTGCATGACCTGCTGCGCATGCCTTCCGGGATCTATGTATATCTTTTTGATTCTGAAACCGGGATTCATCAGAACCTGGCGTTGTATCCCGACTACCGTATCCGTTTGGAACCGGGAACATATGAACACCGGTTTACGGTGGTATTCAGCAAATATGATATCAGGTATCAACCCGGGCAGGATAAGTCATTTTTTGTTTACAGCTTCAGGAACCACCTATCTGCCTATGTTAACCTTCCGGCTGGCCATAATGCCGATCTTAAGGTGTATAATATACTGGGAAAGAAGATGCTGGAAAAACCGCTTTCGGGTACCGGGTATCATGAGTTGGAAATGACTGTACCTACGGGGATCTATGTTGTAACCTTATACTCGGTGAATGGGACCTATTCAAAAAAGGTATTTATAAACAACCAATGATGGCTAAGCAGAAAGCACGAACCCGGTGGGGCAGGATGGTTGGTTATCGATTGGTAGTTGTCCTGCTGTTAATGATTCAGTTTGAAGGAGTGGCGCAGGAAATGCCTCCCCGGCCGACGGCTGCTTTTTTTCTTCAGAATATGGCATTCGGGGCGTTTGCCCTTACACTTTCAGGTGGGACGGTGACGGTTTCGACCCAGGGTGCCCGTTTTGCCACCGGCGGCGTTATCCTGGTAAACCAGGGAGAACTTTATTTTCCGGCGATTTTCGGGCTACAGGGCAATCCGGGTACCATCGTTCATGTTTTATTTGGTCCAGATGCTGTTTTGACCGGAAGCAACGGGGGGTCCATGACGCTGCACCTGGAAGATTCGTATCCCAGGGACCCCATTATCATTAACGTGGCCCCCCCGGGGAATATGCAGATAATGGTGGGAGGCACCCTGAATATCGGCAATTTGCCTGCAAACCCTCCCGGCCACTATTCAGGTTCATTTTCGATCATGTTTATTCAGGAATAATCAAATTCAATGGTCTCCATTGGAAGGCTCACCCTGGCGGGTGAGGAAGCAGCACTATCCGTTTCAGGAACAAGGCTTGTGACAGGGTTCATCAGGCTGGTGCTTGCTTTTTGCCTGGTTCTTGCGGTGATCATGCCTGAATATGGTTTTACCCAGGATCTACCCGGGTATGAGCAAACGGAGATTTCGCTAAGAATTTCACAGATAGGGGTAGCAGATGTAGGCGTTTATATGAAGGGCGAAGCATTATACCTGCCAGTTACGGGACTTTTCACGTTTTTACAGATTGACAATATTCCTTCACCCGGATATGATTCGGTAACTGGTTTCTTTATCAGGAAGGAGGCTTTGTATGTAATTGACAGGGTACTTAACCGGATCCAGTTCAATGGGAAAACTTTTGCATTGACTCCGGGTGACCTGATCAGGACAGAAACCAACCTTTACCTGAGATCAGAGTATTTCGGGAAAGTCTTCGGATTAAAGTTCGACTTCGATTTCGCCTCCTTATCTGCGATCCTGGTAACCAATGTTGAACTCCCGGTGATCAGGGAACTGAGACTTAGCATGATGCGGCATAACCTGCGGCGAATCCGGGACGAGATAAAGGCCGATACCAATATCGGCCGCAGGTATCCGTTATTCCATTTTGGCATGGCCGACTGGGCGTTTGTCAGCACCCAGGAGGCACCGGGAAACCGGAACATTTTTCTGAACGCGGTACTTGGAGCTGTCATTGCCGGCGGAGAAGCAAATGTTACCTTGAACTACAGCAATGCCAGCCCGTTTAATGAAAAACAGCAATTTTATCTCTGGCACTATGCCAACAATGATAATCACCTCCTGCGACAGGTATTGCTGGGGAAAATTCCCGTTCAGGCCACCTCTACCATCGTTTCATCACTGGCAGGGGTGCAGTTTACAAATTCACCAACCACCTACCGGCGTTCATTTGGCAGCTACACCATCAGTGACTATACCCAGCCGGGATGGGGCGTGGAACTTTATGTGAATAATGTCCTGGTCGATTACCTTAAAGCGGATGCATCGGGTTTTTACACGTTCGATGTCCCCCTGGTTTACGGAAATTCAGTGGTCATGCTGCGGTTTTACGGCCCCTGGGGGGAAGAACGCTCCCGCCAGCAGAATATCAGTATCCCCTTTAACTTCCTTCCGTCAAAGAAGCTGGAGTACCTGGTCTCTGCCGCAATGGTGGAAGACAGCCGTCATAGTGCTTTCGCCAGGGCAATCCTGAATTACGGGCTGAACAATCATATGACGGCCAGCATCGGAACAGAATACCTTTCGTCGGTTACGCATCATAGCATCATGCCATTCCTGAATTTTTCGCTCAGGATAGGCCCGGGATTGCTGGTCACCAGTGAATATGCACCAGGGATCCGCTTCAAGTCCATACTGAGTTACAGTTTGCCCTGCAACCTGCATTTTGATTTTAATTATACAAGATTTCAACAGGATCAGAAGGCGATATTAACCAGTGTGATTGAGGATCGTAAATTAGTGATATCGATGCCGTTACATAAAAACATGTTTACTTCCCTGGTAAGGTTTACCATAGACCAGATGTCGCTGCAGCAGTCGAAATACCTCACTTCCGAATTGCTGATATCAGGTTGCGCCTACGGTGTAAGCGCAAATTTTACCACCATTGCCATGATTTACAACCCTGTTCGTCCTTATGTTTACAGTGCCCTCTCCTTTGGCTTCAGGCTGCCTGCCAGGATAATCATAACTCCCCAGGCCCAGTTTGATTACCGCAGTTCAAGGATAGTTTCTGTTAAGGTTGAGTGCGAGAAGCAGATCTTTGATCACGGGGCATTAAAATTATCCTATGAAAACAATTTTGATATCAACCTGCGGAATATCCAGGTAGGCCTGAGGTATGTGTTTCCATTTGCGCAGACGAGTGCATCGGCAAACCTCGGTAACACGAATGCGTCATTCGTCGAGACGGCGAGAGGCAGTTTGCAGTACGATGGCAAAACGAAACTTTATGTTGCCAGTAACCTCACAGGGGTTGGTAAGGGAGGAATCGTGATCCGGCCGTTTCTTGACCTGAACAATAATGGAAAGCGGGACCCTGGTGAAGAAAGGGTTTCGGGGCTGTCGATCCATATGTCGGGTGGCAGGATCGAACAGGACAAAAGGGACAGTTCCATTCGTATATTTGATCTTGAACCATTTACAGGTTATTTTATCGAAACGGACCGCTCCAGTTTCGATAATGTGGCATGGCAGGTGCGAAAACCAGTCATCAGTGTTACCGTCGACCCGAATCAGTTTAAGCTGGTGGAAGTCCCGGTTTCTGTACTTGGTGAAGCTTCAGGAACCGTATACCTTGCGAATGCAATCGGCAAAACGGGGCAGGGACGCATTATCGTCTCTTTCTTCAGGAGTGATTCCTCACTCGACGGGCGAACGGTTACCGAGCCGGACGGATATTTTAGTTTTCTTGGCCTAGGTCCCGGGTCCTATCGGGTCATGGTAAATGCAGAGCAGTTAAGCAAACTGAATTTTTCTGTTTCTCCGGTTTCAATACCCTTCGTTATAGCAATGAACCGCGACGGAGACCAGGTCCAGGGACTTGATTTTGAACTCAGGGCCAATCCTGTACCTTCATCCATATTGAACGCCTGTGCGGTTGAACCGGGCCAGGCTCCGGCAGGAGAAAAAAAAGCGGAACAGGACAATGACCAGGGAAGGATCCTGAAGCCTGATTGAATACCCTGTTGGCCGTGGATAATTTCTGGAAAGAGGCGGGCAACCAGAAACCGCCACCGGTTAAGATCCCGGTTGCACCGATCCTGTTAAATTCAATCCCCTTAATATTTTACCGGCGAGGGTGTCAAGATGTTTGACATAAATATTAAAATGTCTACCTTTGAGAATTCTTAACTACCATAATCCTGTTTGATG
The DNA here is from genome assembly GCA_037133475.1 of Bacteroidota bacterium. GTDB lineage: Bacteria > Bacteroidota > Bacteroidia > Bacteroidales > FEN-979 > CAIVAT01. The sequence goes on along the minus strand of JBAXOB010000019.1, from coordinate 38,707 downwards.
GATTTTGATAAAGTCTCAGAAAAATGGCACGATGTAAGTTGTTAATATATATTAGTTTAATATTTTGTTCCAATTTCTTCGCCCTAACATCCGTTATGGGGGATGTAATGTCCAAAACCAAACAAAAAACATTTTCCAGGGACTCCCTGGCAATTCTTGATTCCCTGGTCACCAAGAATAAAATCCGGAATACAATGTTAGCAAAGCAATTTGCAAAAAGGGCATTGGTCATTGCCAGGGGTATGAAATCAGACACGGCCATGGCTGAAGCATATAAATTGCTTGGTATCGCCTATTTTCCTGACACGAAGGATTCAAGTTATTATTATTTTACCAGTGCTATCAGGATAGCAGACAGTGCCAACCTGCTCAATCTGAAAATCCCCGTTATTTATAACCTGGCCATGCTTTACAGTGCAGCCTACAATTATAAGGGAGCGATCACCCTGTTGGATTCGTCGATCAGGATGGCGACGTCAGTTAATGATTTCAAAGGATTATCACGGGCTTTTATTGCCCTTGGCAATCTGAAACTGAAGATCAATGATGTTGAACACGCACGGCAGATGTATGAATCGGCGTTGGTGGTGGCCAGGAAAAATAACTTAAACGAACAGGTTGGCGTTGCACTCGGCAACATGGCAAAGTTTGAACTTGAGAAAGATAATCTCAAGGCATTGTCAGTTCAGCGTGATGCATTGGGTTTCCTGCAAAAGGAGAAAGGCACTGAGGAGGAAATGGCTACGATCCTGATCAATATGGGTAACCGGTTCACCAATCCCGATTCGGCATTGTATTATTATAAATCGGCCCTTGCTCTTGCCGTGAATGCCAACCTGTCGAAGATTCAGTTTGGCGCCTACAACAATATGGCATACAGTTACCTGGACCAGAAGAATGTCAAGAAGGCGGAAGCCTGTCTCCGGGATCTCGCGATACCGCTTGCCATTAAAGAAAATGATCATGACTGGTTGTCATCGCTCTACGATACCTATGCGGATGTTTGTGTCACGTTGAAGGACTACCGGAAAGCGCATGATATGCGGAAGAACGCATTGACGGAGAAAATGAAGGACTACAGGCAGAAGGGCTCTGAACAGTTAAGGCTGCTGGCGGCTTTACTTGAACTGAAAAATAAGGAGTTGACCATAAAAAATGGTGAAAAGGAACTCCTGCTTCAACGGAACCGGCTGCAGAAAACCGAACTCTGGCTGGTCATTTCCCTGTCGCTGGTAGCGTTGTCGCTTTTTATAACGTTCGTATTGCAACAGCGAAACCGGATAAAATTACACCAGGAACAGATCAATTCGGCCAGGAGGATCATTGAAATGGATGAGACTGAAAAGGGCAGAACCGCACGTGAACTTCATGATCTTACCGGGCAGCTGGTTCTGGGGGTTTATGGTACTGTTGAAAATATTGAATTCCCCGATTTGAAAATCAAAGAATACATTCAGTCACGAATTAAGGAGTTGGGGGAGAGCCTTCGCCAGATATCGCATCGCATGAACAGGGCGATGATCGAGCCTTTTACCTTTAGTGAGTTGATCACGGGTATGTGTGTTGATTTTAACAGGTTGTCGGGAATGTCGGTTGAACTTGACATGCCCGGCCAGTTTTCAGATTTACCCAATGAACTGGTGCTCCATTTTTACAGGATAACCCAGGAGTTGCTTACCAATGCGGGTAAGTATGCTCATGACAGCCAGGTTAACATCCGGATCTGGGAAAATAACGGCCATCTTTTTTTGTTCTATTCCGACAACGGTGCCGGTTTTATACCGGATGAAAAAAGCAGGTCAAGCATGGGGATTTCAAATGTCTTTGAACGATCCAAATTGTTCAATGGTAAGGCCGTTTTAACCTCAGCACCAGGAAAAGGAACCAGGTGGGAAATTTCCTTTCCTGTCCTTCAGAAGAGTACCATAACCAATTAATCGCCCAGTTATGATAAGGCTATTTGTTATAGAAGACCACCCGGTGATCATTACCGGCCTTAAAAACCTTTTTCGTCCTTCCCGCGATGAAATCGAGATCACGGGTTCTGCCTCCAGGGTTGAAGAGGCCCTTTTACAGGCAGACCCGGAGACATTTGATATTTTCCTGCTCGACCTGTGGCTCCCTGATGCCAACCCGCTGATCAATGTGAAAAGTTTGAAGGATAAATTCAAGGATAAGCAAATTGTTATTTTTACCTCGGAAAACTCTTCAGCCTGGCAACGTAAGATGTTTGAAGCCGGGGTAATGGCCTACCTGCTGAAAAGCGCCGACAGGTATGAAATCAAAACAACACTTCAAAAGGTATTCAAAGGACAGATCGTATTCGCAGGACAGGTCCAGTCGGATGAAGAGAAAAAATTGCCATCTGTGTTTTCGGGTCACAGTTTTAAACTGACCGCAAACCAGCAGGAACTCGTTGTTTTGCTTTCGGTAGGATTGACGCAACAGCAAATTGCTGAAAAGAAAAAGATAAGCGTCTCCACTGTGGAAAAAACAATTAAACATGTTCGTGGGAACTGTGGTGCCAAAAACAATGCAGAACTTGTAAAAATTTTACTTGAAAAAGGGTTAATATAGAGGGGTGTAATTTTCTTGAATCCTGGAAGTATAAAAATCACACTGTTTTTTTTACATACCGGTGGCGGGTTTGCTCAGATGGAAAACCGTCGCATACTGAAAATAAAATGGCGTGTGATTTATTCCCTGAATATTGGACAATAGCACTTTAAATCATTGAGTTGAGATTGGGTTGTCTCATTCCTGTTGTGGATTCCCTCAATAGATTATTATGGGTACCCGCACTTGTATTTGTAACTGGATAACTGTACCTTTGCGAATAACAGGTTCATGATAATTTTCATTTTCAAATAAATAAATCATATGAAAAAAATAATCTTACTTTCGGTAGTAATTTATTTTACTTGTCTTTGCGGTTTGCATGCTCAGGTCATTAACCCGATTCCCTCCTTTGCATTTCCCATAATAACCCATCAGACTTTGTTTGGTGAGTTGAAGGCAAGTAACGGTAAGGAAAAAAGAGATATGGATGTTGAAATTTCCACGGCATCGCATGGCTCAACGCCGATCAGCGCAACGGTGTGGGTTGTTAAAAAGAACGGGAATACGGTCCGTGGACCTTTTACGATCTTTCCGGGTGACCTTTTATCGGTACCTATTGATAACGGCAAATGGGGCGTTATTGTAAACTGCGACTGGAGTGTCCTGGTCGATGTATGGGTCGAATGACCGGAAATACTCTGCGCGTTTTTTAAGCAATCTCCAGTGGTTGATTAACCAGGGTTTTCTCCTCCCATCATGGCGTAAACATTTTCAATAATTGATCTTATTGCTTTATGTTATTTCAGGTGCATAACACCTGCAGCTATTGTTCTGCCTTGTAATTGACCATCAGATTGACCATGATTTTTCAGGCAAGCGGATTTTTAACCTGTTTTGACTTTCGGCGCTGAACTTGTTCGATGTAACAACCTATGTTGACAAAGTAAATTGATTAATCGTTATTATACCAGAGAATCTGTTTGATAAAATTTTCATGTTCAAGGCCCCCTCCTATGACCCTCCATGGGGAGGGCCATAGGAGGGGGCCTTTTAAACAAAATAGTTTAACGATCATTGCGGTTACTATTGTGGTCAATCAACAAAGGTAAAGAGAACCGGGTGTTATGGAAAACTCTTCCGGTAAACTGCCCGGGACCAGGATTTGATTGGACAACCGGTCCGGCACCGGAACAGGATCATCAGAACTATTGATTTGACAAATTGTATTGGGTTGACATCATGAGAATGAGAGTGCCGAAAATATTATTCCTCTTACTTTTCATTCCCACCGGACTGATCGGATTGGTCAGGCCTGATGATTTATCCCGGTTGATGCCTCTGGTTACTCCGTCAGTTACAGGTCCAACTGACGCCTGTTCCAATACGGGCGGCTATGTTTATACAACAGATCCGGGAATGACAAATTACTCATGGTCCGTATCGCCGGGTGGGATTATCACAGGGGGAACCGGGACAAACACCATTACCGTCACATGGATTGCGGCAGGTCCGCAGACTGTCACCATCACCTACTTCCAGGCAACCATGCCCGCGGTGCTCAATGTCATGGTACAGACCAGTTCGGCGGTGGGGATTACTACTTCGGCTTCGGCAAATCCCGTATGTGCGGGTGTTCCCGTTACATTTACCGCGTTTCCCGTGAATGGCGGCGTTTCACCAACCTATGAGTGGAGGGTCAACAATGTAAGCGCCGGAGTAAATAACGCTGTTTTTATTTATTACCCTGGAAACGGCGACATCATAACCTGCCAGTTGACCTCTGATCTGCAATGTCCGACCGGGAATCCTGCAAATTCAATTCCTGTCAGCATGACTGTGATACCGAACACACCCGTCAGTGTCAGTATCTCGGCGTCGGCAAATCCGGTTTGCAATGGCGACAACGTCCTTTTTACCGCGATCCCCGTCAACGGGGGCGTTTCACCAATTTACCAGTGGAAAGTAAATGCAGCCAATGCAGGAACCAATAGTGCCCAGTTTTCATACAGCCCGGTATCAGGTGACCATGTTACCTGTACACTGACTTCGCCTGACCTTTGTGTATCGGGGAATCCTGCAATATCAAATGTGGTCATCATGACCGTAAGCGCGAACCTGCCGGTAAGTGTGACCATTAACGGCTCGGCAAATCCGTCATGCCTGGGCGAACCTGTTGTTTATACAGCGGTACCTTTAAATGGAGGGGTTATTCCCGTGTTCGACTGGAAAATCAATGGAAACAGCCAGGGATCGAATACGCCTGTCTTTACTTTCACGCCTGTGAACGGGTACAATCTTACGTGCCAGCTAACTTCCAATGCCGGATGTACCAGTAATAATCCGGCAATCTCCAATGTGCTGGCCATGACCGTAAAACCCTATGCCCCGGTAAGTTTAAGTATTTCAGCCTCAGCAAACCCGGTTTGTAACGGAACGCAGGTGACCTTTACGGCGACACCTGGCAACGGAGGGGGTGACCCTGTTTACGAATGGCTGGTTAACAGTTCAACCGTCGGGACCAATAACCCGGTTTATACCTATATTCCTACAGCAGGAGACGTGGTCACCTGCCAGTTGACATCCAATGAATTATGTATCACAGGGAATCCTGCTACCTCTAACCAGGTAACCATGACGGTAAGTTCAACCGTTGTGCCCGGGATTACCATCAGTGCCTCAGGCAACCCTGCATGCCAGGGGATGCTGATAAATTTCACAGCCGTTCCTGTGAACGGGGGCACAACCCCCGGCTATCAATGGAAAGTAAACGGACTGGATGTGGGGGGAAACGCACCTGCTTTCTCCTATTTCCCGGCCAACGGGGACCAGGTAACCTGCCGGCTCACCTCAAATTCCCTGTATGCCACAGGCAGTACTGCACTATCCAATACCATATCCATGTCGGTAAGCCCGATACAGCAGGTTGGTGTTTCAGTCGCGGTGCAGGTTAATCCTGTATGCCAGGGAAGCCCCGCAACTTTTACCGCACTGCCTGTAAATGGAGGTGCTCTTCCTCAATACAACTGGCAGGTAAACGGGCTTGGTGCAGGAACCAGCAATGCTGGTTTTACCTATGTTCCAGCCAACAACGATGTGGTAAAATGTGTGTTAACTTCAGGGAATAACTGCACTTCAGGGAATCCCGCAACCTCCAACGGAATTGTCATGGGGGTAAGTTTAAATCTGCCGGTCAGCATTACCATCATTGCGTCAGAAAATCCTGTTTGCCAGGGGCAAACAGTTACCTATTCGGCAGTACCGGTCAACGGCGGTCTTATGCCGCTATACCTGTGGCAGGTCAACGGGGTAAACATGATGGCCGGACCTTCGTTCACCTATGTCCCGGGCAACGGGGATCTCGTACGATGTTTCCTCACTTCAGGGAATGCCTGCGCAACCGGCAGCCCGGCAACATCCAACACCATCACAATGACTGTCAATCCAAATCAGGTTGTCAGTGTTTCGGTTGTTAGTTCCGCCAACCCTTCCTGCCAGGGAGCATCCGTTACCTATACCGCTACACCGGTTAATGGTGGATCGTCGCCGGTTTACCAGTGGAAGGTCAACGGGGTTGATGCCGGAGGTAACCAGCCTGTCTATGTAAGGATACCGGTCCAGGGAGATATCATAACCTGTCAACTGATGTCGGACGTGACCTGCCCGGTAACAAATCCGGTCATTTCAAATAATATTGACATGGTGGTAAATTCAATTGTTGGTGCTGCTATTTCGATCGTTCCCTCCGGCAATCCTGTTTGCACAGGGACGCAAGTCACATTCACTGCATCGGTTGCCAATGGCGGTTCATTTCCCGGGTACCAGTGGAAGGTGAACGGCGCCCTTTCCGGGGCCAACAGCCCCATCCTGACCTTTATCCCGCTAAACGGGGATGTCGTGACCTGCCAGCTTACCTCCAATTTACAGTGTGTAAGCGGGAATCCCGTCACCTCCGACCCGGTAACGATGACCTCAAGCACTCCGTTACCCGGCACCATATCCATCTTTCCATCGACTAATCCATTTTGTAACGGGGCCTCTGTGACCTTTACCACTTCGATTAACAATGGCGGGATATCACCGGGGTACGAATGGAAGGTCAATGGGATTGTCCGCAGTTCGGGCAGTCCTGCATTCAGTTATTTCCCGGTGAACGGGGATTTTGTGACCTGCCAGCTGACACCCAGTCTCTCATGCACTACGGGGCCTGTTACATCGAACCCTGTTTACATGTCGATGGCAACAACAGTCCCTGCAGGAATTTCCATCTCTGCGTCGTTGAATCCCGTTTGTACCGGGAATCCGGTCACTTATACCGCCTCAGCAACAAACGGCGGTTCTGCACCTGTTTATCAATGGCGTGTCAACCATGCACCTGTCGGGTCAAACAGCCCAACCTATACTGATATTCCCTCAAACGGTGACAGCATTACCTGCATGCTCACCTCGAATGCCGCCTGTGTCAGCGGCAATCCTGTCACGTCGGTCGCGCTGGTGCAGTTTGTCAGTGCGGGAATGCCTGCGAGCATCTATATTTCAACTCCTGTAAACCCGTATTGCCTCGGGACTGCCGTTACCTGCACCGCAACCCAGGTAAACGGTGGTTCGTTGCCGGCATACCAGTGGAAAGTTAATGGTGGCAACCAGGGTACAAACAATTCTGTATTCACGTTTCTCCCTTCCAATGGCGATATCATCAGTTGTGTTCTTACTTCAAATTCAGGATGCCTGAGTGGCAGTAACCCGGTTGTTTCGAACCCGATAGTGATGGCAGGAAGTACGACATTGCCCGCCAGTGTGACGATTTCGGTATCGGCGAATCCGGTTTGCCAGGGAACCGTCGCGTTTTTTACGGCCGTTCCTGCGAACGGTGGCGTCTTGCCGGCATACCAGTGGAAAGTCAATGGTACAAACAAGGGTTCAAATAACCACATTTTTGCATATGCTCCGTTAAACGGGGATATTGTCTCCTGCCAGATGACCTCCGATCTCGTATGTGCTTCGGCCAATCCTGCTATTTCGAACCTCGTGACCATGAATGTCAGTTCTGCCATTGCACCTGCAATTTCCATTTCATCATCGGTCAACCCGTCATGCCAGGGAACAACGGTAACATTTACGGCTACATCAACGAATGGTGGCCCCTCTCCTGAATATCAATGGCGGGTGAATGGGTTGATGACCGGAACGAACATACCATCCTATGCTTATATCCCGTTGAACGGAGATGCCGTTACCTGCCAGATCCTTTCCAATACAAACTGTAATAACGGGACCCCCATTATTTCAAACCAGGTTGTCATGACTGTTAATAGCGAACAACCTGTGGCAGTTACCGTGACCCCTTCACAAAACCCGTTCTGCCCGGGATCGCTTGTTACATTTACCGCGAATCCGGTAAATGGCGGTTCGGCTCCTGAATATGCATGGAAGGTGAACGGGAGCAGCGGAGGAACAAATACCCAGGTTTTCACCTATGCACCTGCAAACGGGGATGTTGTAACCTGCCTGCTTACCTCCAACAAGACCTGTATCAGCAACAACCCGGCATTATCGAACCCGGTAACCGTAATCGCAGATGAAGGGATGCCGGTAGGGGTTTCAATTTCGGCAAGTCTGAACCCCATCTGCCAGGGAACACTTGTCATGTATACGGCTACCCCGGTTTATGGGGGAACCTCGCCTGTTTATCACTGGAAGGTCAACGGGGTTGTTACCGGGTCGAATCTGGCCTATCTTTATTATTATCCCGTTCAGGGCGATATGATCACCTGTGAAATGACCTCAAGCCTGACCTGTGTTTCAGGGAACCCGGGAATCTCCAACGCAATTGGCATGACCGTCATTCCCGGCGTCCCTGTCGCCGTTACTGTTGCCGTTTCGTCCAACCCGTCGTGCCTTGGAAATTCTGTCTGTTATACCGCCGATCTGGTTAACGGGGGAACTTCGCCAATATACCGCTGGAAGGTAAACAGCGTGAACAAGGGGACCAATAGCCCCACTTTTTGCTATGTGCCGGTGAATGGCGACATTGTCGGCTGCAGGGTTACTTCGAATGAGGTATGTGCTACAAACAATCCCTGTAACTCAAACAATATTGTCATGTCAGTGCTTCCTGTCAGCCCGGCTACGGTTAGTATCACTGCCTCTGCCAATCCTGTTTGCCAGGGAACCCAGGTAACTTTTACGGCATCCCCTTTCAACGGAGGAGCTTCACCGGTGTACCAATGGAGAAAAAATGGAATAATCATCGGGACCAACAGTGATGCCTGTGTCATTATTCCCTCCAACGGGGATGTGATTACATGCCAGATGATGTCGGATGCATATTGCGTAACGACCAATACGGTCACATCAAACGCGATATCGATGACCGTAAGCCCCTATTTACCCGTGAGTGTTTCCATCGTTTCACCGGCAAATCCCGTTTGCCAGGGGAGTAACAATATCATTACCGCTTATCCCGTCAATGGCGGGATTGCACCCCTTTACCAATGGACCGTAAACGGGGTTAATACGGGGATAACCGGACCAACCTTTGCTTCTGTTCCCCTTGATGGTGATGTTGTTGTATGCCATCTTACTTCGGATGCAGCTTGTACCCTGGGGAATCCGGCAACTTCGCCGCCTGTTACGATGTCCGTTATCCCGAATCTGCCGGTGAGCATCACCATTTCAGCATCTGCTGCTCCTTCCTGCCAGGGGCCGACGGTCACCTATTCCGCCAATGCAACCAATGGAGGCCCGGACCCTGCTTTTCAGTGGCTGATAAACGGGATCAATGTCGGAACGCATTCAACCTATACCTATATGCCAACGAATGGTGACGCCGTCATGTGCCAGCTGGTTTCCAGTATTTCCTGCGTTACAGGGAACCCGGCGATTTCAAACCTGATCAACATGAATTTTTTTCCGTACCTTTCAACCAGCGTTTCCATTACATGCTCAGCCAATCCAGCCTGCACGGGAGTACCGGTCACCTATACCGCAAACCCGGTAAACGGGGGAAATGCTCCCGTTTACCAATGGAAAGTGAATGGTGTGAACAGGGGAGGGGGGCTGTCTTCCTATACTTTTTTACCCACAGACGGTGATATAGTTACCTGTGAACTAACATCATCAGTTTCATGCCCGATACAAAACCCGGTATTATCGAATTCGATCAGCATGGCAGTGCTCATGCCGCAGGAAACGGGTGTAACGCTTACCGTTTCGAACAACCCTGTTTGTGCGGGCATCCCGGTGACATTTACGGCGATCCCTTCGAACGGAGGATCATATCCTGTTTACCAATGGTTTGTGAACGGGGCAGTCGCCGGTTCGAACCTGCCCGCCTATACCTATGTGCCGGCGACGGGAGATGTGATACTATGTCATTTAACCTCGAGCGTTACCTGTGTCACCAACGGCACCGTGATTTCAAATCCTGTTACCATGATCGTCAGTTCAGATTTTCCGGCGAGTCTGAGTATAGCAGCTTCCGCAAACCCGGCCTGCCAGGGCGAGCAGGTAACCTATACGGCCGCCCCCATAAACGGCGGATCAAATCCGACCTATATATGGCGAAATAACGGGATCGTCGTCGGAACAAACAGTCAAAACTACACCTGTTCGCCTACCAACGGCGACCTCATTTCATGCCAGCTTTTTTCAAGTTTTCCCTGTGCTTCAGGCAGCCCCGCCTCGTCAAACCTGGTTACCATGGTCGTCAATCCCAACATACCGGTCAGCGTTTCAATATCAGGTTCCTTCAACCCTGCCTGCGTTGGGGTTCCGGTCACCTTTACCGCCGTTGCGGTTAACGGGGGTGGGGCTCCGGTTTTCCAGTGGAAGGTCAATGGCCAGGATGAAGGGACAAACCTTCCTGCGTTCACCTATGAACCCGGGAATGGAGACCTGGTTTCCTGCGTCCTTTCTTCAAGCCAGGGCTGCGTAAGTGGAAACCCTGCATTCTCAAACCCTGTCAACATGATCATTGGGTCAACCTTCCCTGTCAATGTTTCCATTGTTGCCTCTGATAACCCCATATGCCAGCAGACTCCCGTGACTTTTACCGCAACCTCCTCCTTTGGCGGGCCTGCCCCAGCTTTCCTTTGGAAAAAAAACGGCCTTGCGGCCGGAACAAACAGTACAGTTTATGCCTGTTCACCGGCTGACGGAGATGTGATAACCTGCACGATGACCTCCCAGCTGGTTTGTGCTGCAGTTAACCCGGTAACCTCAAATGCCATCTCCATCGTTGTACTCCCGGTCCCCGTGAGCGTTTCCATCGCGGCACTCCAGACCTTTCCTGTCTGCGCAGGCACTCCGGTCACCTACACAAGTTATCCGGTCAACGGCGGCCCAATCCCGGCCTTCTTCTGGAATGTCAATGGGGCACCGGCAGGAACCAATTCGATATCATTCACCTATCCACCCCAAAACGGGGATGTGGTGACCTGCACCTTAACATCCAACGCAACCTGTGCCGCAGGAAATACGGCTGGTTCGAATGCAATAACGGCCAATGTCAACCCTGGCTTGCCCGTGGGAATTACGATCGTTCCCTCCCCTGGCAGCACCCTTTGTGCAGGAACCCTGGCGACCGTTACCGCGGTTCCGGTAAACGAAGGAACCGGACCTTTCTTTCAATGGAAACGCAATGGCGCCAATGTCGGGATCAATGCTTCTGAAATGAATTTTACACCGGTTGACGGTGATGTCATAACCTGTACCGTTACTTCAGATGTCACATGTCCCACCGGGAATCCTGCCATTTCAGATCCACTTTCTTTTACGGTCAACCCCATCCTGCCCGTCAGCGTGCAGATTACAGCCAGTCCGCCGGGACCAGTTTGTACCTCAGCCAGTGTTGCCTTCACAGCGACCACCCTGAACGGCGGATCGGTCCCTGGATATCAATGGAAAATTAATGGAATTGATTCAGGGACAAATAGTCAGATCTTAAATTATATCCCTGTTAACGGTGATGCAATATCCTGTGAAGTACATACCGATATTGGCTGCCCCTTTGTGAACCCGGCCGTCTCAAATACGATCAGCATGGAGGTAAATCCCGCTCTTCCTGTCAGCGTTTCCATATCGGCAAATCCTTCCGGGATCGTCTGCGAAGGAACCCTGGTAAGTTACACGGCTGTTCCTGTTAACGGGGGTTCCCTGCCTGTTTACCATTGGAGCGTCAACGGGTTCAGTGCCGGAACCAATAACCCGGTTTTTGCCTATCTCCCGGCAAATGGTGATGTCATTGCCTGTGAACTTGTTTCAGATGTGGCTTGCCCTACAGGGAACCCGGCAGTTTCAGATGCATTCACCATGCAGGTCGCCCCTGATTTGCCTGTCAGCCTGGTAATTGATGCGAATCCCGGAATCAACGTATGTTCAGGAACAACAGTTGTTTTCACGGCTGTTGCGGTTAATGGAGGCGTTTCACCCGTCTATACCTGGAAAGTCAATGGGCTGATTTCGGGTGTTAATAATGCTGAATTTAGTTTTAACCCTGCTGATGGTGATATCATAACCTGCGAACTTAACTCCAGCCTTAGGTGCCGGACCGGAAATCCTGCAGCTTCCAACAGCCTCCTGCTGACCGTGAATCCAAATATTCCGGTCGGGATTTCAATTTCATCATTTCCATCCGGTACGGTGTGTCATGGTGCCGAGGTGACCTTTTCAGCCAGTACTTACGGCGGGGGAATAAATCCTGTATTTCAGTGGAAAGTCAATGGCGACGGTATGGGAACAAACAATTCTTCATTTGCTTATATCCCTGCCAACGGAGATCAAGTCCTTTGTGAGGTTACCTCCGGTGAATCCTGTGTAACAGGGAACCCGGCAGTTTCAAGTGCCATCGTAACCACTGTAAACCCGGGGTTAACGGTTGGAGTGACGGTTGTAGCGAGTCCGTCGGTTGCCGTTTGTCCCGGGATACCGGTATATTTTACTGCGAACCCGGTAAATGGTGGCAATGGCCCGGTTTTCCTATGGAAGGTTAATGGTACCGATGCAGGAACCGGCGATTCCCTGTTCAGTTACACCCCGCTGACAGGGGATGTGGTAACCTGTATGCTTACTTCAAATGTAACCTGTCCTGCCAATAATCCTGTAACAAGCAACCCGGTAACAATAACCCTGAGCCCGTCGCCGGTCGTAAATTTGATGGGTTGTAACGACCTTGTCACCACGGTCAATGCAAAACCATTCAGGTTAAAGGGCGGGCTGCCTCTTGCCGGAACCTATTCGGGACCGGGAGTTAATCCTGTTACCGGCATGTTCAACCCGGCAACGGCAGGGGCCGGAACGCATCAGATTACCTATTCCTATACCAATATAGGCTCCTGTACCTCCTCCTCAGCCGAAATGATCACGGTGGAGTCAATCCTGCCTTTTACCTGTGGTTCCGGCATCATTGACCCGCGTGACAACCAATTGTACCCTACCGTGTTGATCGGCGCCCAGTGCTGGCTAGCAAAAAATCTCAACTTTGGAACTATGTTAAGTTCACAATCACCCCAGGTGGATAATTGCGTGGTGAGCAAATATTGCCCGGACGATCTTGCGGCCAACTGCAATAAATCGGGTGGGTTTTATCAGTGGGATGAATTGATGGGATTCGATGCCACGCCGGGTGGCCAGGGATTGTGCCTGCCGGGTTGGCATATTCCCACGGCGGCCGAATGGGTTGTTCTTTTCAATCAATCCGGCCTGCAGTCACAGGCAGCCATTGCGCTTAAAGATTCTGCTCCCGGGGGATTCAATGCACTGCTTTCAGGGATCCAATACCAAAACAATACCTGGGCCTTTACGCAACCCGGGTTATCTGCAACATTTTTCTGGACCTCCGATACAGCAGGTGCAACGGAGGCATTATCACACGGTCTGAATAATATATCAGCCTCGGTGTCAGATTATTCCGCGGGTCGTGGAAATGGAATGCAGGTTAGGTGTTTAAAAGATTAGCCCGAATGTTCTGATAACTTTTTTAAACAATCAATTCCACCTATTTCTTATTTCCGTATTTTTGGCAACAGGTATCCGTGACATTGTTCATAAAGCCCGGTAAACCTGTTACGGAATCAGTTGTTTCAACATATCTTAACCAACCAATTTGTTAGTCGACATCTTCATACCTTGTTTTGTTGACCAGGTTTTCCCGGAAACCGGGATGAACATGGTTAAAATCCTTGAAAAGCTCAACGTGGCGGTTAACTATAACGGCAACCAGACCTGCTGTGGTCAGATGGCGTTTAACAGTGGTTTTTGGGATGAAGCAAAGAGGATGGGTGAGAAATTCCTGAAGGATTTCCCCAACGATCGTCCCGTAGTCGGGCCATCCGCATCCTGTATCGGTTTTGTGCGTAATTACTATGGATGGCTTTTTCATAATACGGCGAACCATCTTGAATACAAACTCCTGAAAAAAAATATTTTTGAATTTACCGATTTCCTTGTAAATGAACTAAAGGTGGAGGATGTAGGCGCCTCTTTCCCGCATGTGGTCACCTATCACGATTCCTGTGCCGCCTTAAGGGAGTACATGCTGAAGGATGAACCCCGCCGGCTACTGGCAAACGTGAAGGGGCTGAAATTGATTGAAATGCGGGAAAATGAGGTTTGTTGCGGCTTCGGCGGAACCTTCTCTGCGAAATTTGAACCGGTCTCATCGGCCATGGCCGAACAAAAGGTAAGCCGTGCCCTCGAAACAGGCGCCGAATATATTGTTTCAACTGATTCTTCATGCCTGATGAACCAACAGGCCTACATTGACAAACACAACCTTCCGATAAAAACGATCCACATAATCGATGTCCTTGCTTCTGGCTGGTAATCTTCCACTTCCATCGTTTAACTATTGACTGGTTTTTATTTAAAAAATCGTACTTTTGCCTTTTGCCTGTTAGGGTCACAACCATGGTGGTGGAAAGGGGGATCCTTTTTACAACCCGGTATAACCGCTTGCATTAATTCGAATGATCCCTCAGATTTGAACTGACGAACAATTCTGCAGGATTGTAGGGGACACTGCGGTGAAAACAGGTCATTCCGGTGTTATAAGGCAGGCAGTCAGGATTTTTATTATTGCCGGGGTATTTAGGCTGATGAATAAACTTATAAAAAGAAAAGTCATGGTACGCTTTTTTTTCACCTTCCTTCTTGTTGTTGCCTCCATTGCCATGAAGGCGCAAAGCGACGGGATCCATCCCGGTGATCCTGGTTTCAAAGAGAAATATGCAGGTTTTGATTTCAAGGGCCATTTTGCCATGGTGATCGACAGGGATGCTGAAAATACATACTTCCTCCTTGATTTTAGGCAACTGCCCTCCAGGTTTGAACGGGTTTACTTTATGAATCTGAGCTTCGGCAACTATAAAATTGTCAACCTTGATCCTGTCGTTACAGAGGATAAAATTTGCTTCAAGTCGAATAAGCAATATGGCGAAAGGGAGATCACCGCCATTTTCGATGACCTGAAGAAAAGGACGACAGAGGTCTCTGTTGACTGGGCTGAAAGCATTAAGCAAAAATGGCTTACAGAGAATGACAAATACAAATAATACCATTCGCATATGAAGCAAAACTGGTATCTTTTTGTTTTATTCCTGATCACCTCCACGGGCATCTTTGCTCAGATCGGTGGCCAGAACAGTACCTGTGAATCGGCGGCCCCCTTTTGCACGGGAACGTTATATTCATTTCCTGCCGGGGTCAATGCACCTCCCGGCCAGTCGGGACCTTTTTACAGCTGCCTGACAACCCGGCCAAATCCGGCATGGTACTACATGAAGGTTGCAAACCCGGGGAACATCATTATCCAGATGCACAGCGAGCCCTCGAAGGATATCGATTTCTGTTGCTGGGGCCCCTTCACTTCCCAGTTTTGCTGTGACCAGCTTACCCAACCCAAGGTGGTTTCCTGCAGTTATTCTCCAGCGTCGACTGAAACCTGTAATATTCCCAATGGACTAACCGGCCAGTATTACATGCTGATTATCACCAACTTTTCAAACCAACCCTGTAACATCATCTTTCAGCAAACCGGGGGGACTGGCACCACCGACTGCTCGATCCTTCCGCCAGCCTGCTTTAACAACAGCCCCGTATGTACCGGTCAAACCCTGCAGTTTTCGGCGCAGTCGGTTTCAGGGGCTACCTACCATTGGTGGGGGCCGGCAGGATTTACATCCACCTTACAGAATCCCTCCATTGCCAATGCGACGCTTGCCAATGCCGGCCAGTACTTCCTCAGGATTGAGGTAAATGGCCAGACAAGTTCGGATACCTCTACCACAATGGCCTATGTGTATCATCCGCTGGCCAATGCTGGCAATGACACCACCATATTGAACGGTGTAACCACCCGGCTGCACGGGAATTGTTCCGGGGGGAGCGGTTTCTATCATTACCGGTGGGAACCCTCGTCAAAACTTATCAACGACAGTGTCAGGGATCCCTATACAACCAACCTTTTCAGCACAACTGTGTTCACCATGACCGTTACCGACGATTCGGCCAGTTGCCAGGGTGTGGATATGGTTACCGTAAACATTGCGGGAGGGGCACTGGCTGTCAATGCAGTTGCCGATCCCTCCTCGATCTGTTTTGGGAATTCCACGATCCTGCAGGCAATCGGATCAGGCGGAGCCGGGAATTATACCTATAGCTGGAGCGGCCCCAATGGTTTTTCATCCACCTTGCCGAATCCTACCGTTGCACCAACCGTCACATCGGTCTACCAGGTTTCTGCCTTTGATGGTTATAATACGGTCACCGGTTCGGTTACCGTAACGGTGCTTCCCCTGCCGGTTGCCAATGCCGGGTTACCCAAATCAATTCCTTACGGCACCTATACTTTTCTGCACGGATCGGTGGTGAACGGGAACGGCAACTATTACTACAGCTGGTCGCCCACCGACAAGCTTGTCAATGCCGGGATGCAGAACCCGCAAACAGTAAACCTTACCGCTTCAACCATTTATACCCTGATGGTAACGGATCTTAATACAAACTGTGTCAGCGAAAATGGCGCCACGGTCGCAGTAGAGGTAACGGGAGGTCCGTTGAATGTAAACCCTGTTGCCACTCCTTCGTCAATCTGCCGTGGTGATACCACGCGCCTGCATGCTTTGGCGGGGGGAGGAAATGTTGGCTATTATCAATATCTGTGGAGTTCCGAACCCGACGGGTTCTCCTCCGCTAATCCTGATCCCCTGGTACAACCTGTCGTGAACACTACCTATTCGGTAACTGTTACCGACCAGTACAATTCAATCATAGGGAGCGCAATGGTGTCTATTTATCCTGAACCTCAAATCTACCTGGGTCCGACGGATACCACGGTTTGCATCTATGATACGGTGATGCTCGATGCAGGAAACCCCGGATCAACCTTCCTTTGGTCAAATGGATCTACCCAGCGCCGGATTCGTTTCGGATCCACCGGGATCGGATACGATACCCAAAAATATTCGGTTGAGGTGGTCAACCAGCACGGGTGTAAAAAAAATGCTGAGATCACGGTCATATTTTCATTTGATGTCTGCGTCGGGATTGACGACCAGGAAGCCGCCGGCCAGCTGAAGATTTTCCCCAACCCTGCCAAAGGGAACATCAGGATAGATGCATCCGGGATCCCGGGAGCGGTGAACGGTTCGCTGGTTACGCCCATCGGCAGTACGATCAGGAGGTTCACCATGCCTGCCCCTGTAAACGGGTTATCGTCATTAAATCTTGATATCACGGCACTGCCCCCTGGCGTTTACCTGGTCAGGTATGGAAATGGCACATTTGTTCATGTTCAGAAGCTTGTTGTTGAATAGTGCAGACAAAAACCGCCCATACCCCGTCTCTGTATCCAGGACATGTTTTGCTGACGTTGGTTCTCCTGCTGACCCTGTTTGAACTTCAGGCACAAAGCCCCTGGTATAAGAGCAATTGTCCCCGGTCTCAAAAACAGGCTGAACTCTGGTATTTCGGGGAAAAATGCGGTATAGATTTCCGGTCGGGCGTGGCCGCTGTCCAAACCGACGAGAATGTGATGACAGCCTTTAAAGCCAGCGCCGTCATCTGCGACAGCCTTGGAAACCTCCTTTTCTTTACCAACGGCAATAAGGTTTGGGATCGCAATTTCACGCTGATGCCCAACGCCACCGGCCTCGCCGGCGACCTGGGTGCAACCCAGCCCTGCATCATCGTGCCAAACCCCGGTAATCCTGCACAATATTATGTTTTTACCGTAGACATCCTGAAATTTACCGATTCGTTAAATTACACGACCAAAGGTCTATCCTGTACCATTATCGACATGAACGAGCGGGGCGGACTGGGTGATGCAATTTCCAGCTTTCTGAATAAATCCATGCTTACACCTGTCTGCCAGAAGGTTACGGCAGTCATACATAAGAATAACAGGGATTTCTGGGTTATCGCCCATGAATGGGATTCAGACAGGTTTTATGCCTATCTCATTACCGGGTCGGGAATTGCCGCTCCTGTCGTGAGTTCGGCAGGAACCGTTAACGGAGGGCACCGAATCGACGTCAATAATTCGGTCGGGTACCTGAAAGCATCGCCCGACGGGAAAAAGCTGGCAACGGTGGTGTCACAGAAAAAATTAATCGAACTGTTTGATTTTAACAACGAAACAGGGGCCGTGACCAATGCGGAATCCTATACGGCCAACAAGCCCGGCGTGAATCCTTACGGGCTTGAATTTTCCCCCGACAGCAGGTATTTATATGCAACTGTTTTTGAAACTGGCGGGGTCGTGCAGGCCGCAGCGCCATCGTTTGTTTTCCAGTTTGATACCAGGTCGGGCATGAATAACCCGGTTATCGTCGATTCTGTTGTAGGTCTGCGCGTTGCGGGAATGCAGCTTGCCACCGATGGCAGGATTTACCTCTCCAGGACCAACAACATTCTTTCGAAAAGGGATTCCCTGGAGGTGATTTATAATCCAAATCGTCCCGGCACAGCCTGTAATTTCGACAGGCTCAACAACATAACGGGGAGCAGTCTTCCGCTGCTTGGCAGAAAGAGCATTTACAGTCTTCCAAACCTTGTTCAGAGTTTCGTGAATGTACCTCCCTTCAGATGGGATAGCGTTTGTCATGGCAATGCAACCCAGTTTCATGCCACCAACCAGGCCAATGCCGATACGGTAATATGGAATTTCGGGGATGGCGGAACCTCGCGCCAACCCGATCCTGTCCATACGTTTACAAAGCCGGGTTCCTATTGGGTCACGCAAACACAAAAGTTTAACGGCCAGTCGTTTGTTGACTCAATGCTGGTTAAAAATTACCCGTTACCCCAGGTTTCCCTGGCTGATACAATCCTGCTGTACGAAGGGTCCTCAATCCAATTGCATGCAGGCGGCGGATTTACCGATTATCTGTGGTCAACAAATTCAAAGGATTCCATCATAGAGGTGAAAGAATCGGGTTCCTACCGGGTGCAGGTGGAGGATATACACTGCTGCATCAATTCCGATACCACCTACGTGAAGTTATTCAGGTACCTTGTTCCTGATGCGTTCAGTCCCAATGGCGATGGGTTAAACGATGTGTTCAAGGTTAACGGTTTATACAAGAATATCACCTTCAGGATGGTCGTGTATGATCGCTGGGGAACCTTGGTGTTCGAAACTGACAATATCGACAAGGGGTGGGATGGTACTGCTTCGGGGCAAAAGTGCCCTGCCGATTCCTATATCTGGATGGTTAACATCGGGTTTGCAGGCAAGGATATCATCACCAAGGGCGATTTGAAATTTAAGGGTTCTGTTACACTTGTCCGATGATCAACGATAAATATACAAAAATCATTGCCGCCGAGCTTAATGTAGCTGCCGGCTTTATCCAGAACACCATAAACCTGCTTGAAGGAGGCGCGACCATCCCCTTTATTGCCCGCTACCGGAAGGAGATGACCGGGTCGATGGATGAGGTGGTCATTGCGCAGGTGCGCGATAGGCTGGCCCAGCTCAAGGAGCTTGATTCGCGCCGGGCCGCGATCCTGAAATCCCTGACCGAGCAGGAAAAGCTCACCCCTGAGCTTGAACAGGCCATAGCCAGTGCGCCGACCATGGCAGAACTGGAGGATATTTACCTGCCTTACAAGCAGAAACGCAAAACCAGGGCTGGCATAGCCCGTGAAAAAGGGCTGGAACCATTGGCCACCCTGATATTTTCACAACGGTATGATGATGTGGAACTCAGGGCCGCGAAATTCATCAACCCTGAAAAAGGGGTCAATTCCGTTGGCGAGGCAATTCAGGGTGCAAGCGATATTATTGCGGAGATGGTTAATGAAGACACAATTGCGCGCAAGCGGATCCGCCAGTTATTTCAGAAAGAGTCGCAGGTTGCGGTTCGCGTGGTGAAGGGTAAGGAACAGGATGGCATCAATTTCGAGATGTACTTCGATCACCATGAGCCGCTGCATAAGGCTCCGTCGCACAGGCTCCTGGCCATGTTCCGCGGAGAAAACGAGGGATTCTTAAGAATTTCAGTGGGAGTCCAGGAGGAATTCGCCCATGAAATACTTCACCGGATGTTCGTAAAAGCCGGCAATTCATCTGCTGCCCTTGTCAAATCGGCCATTACCGACAGCTGCAAGCGGCTGCTCTTCCCATCCATCGAGACCGAGATGAGACAATGGGCAAAGGAGAAGGCCGACACGGAGGCTATCCGCGTCTTTGCCGAGAATATGAGGCAATTGTTGCTGGCACCTCCCCTGGGACAAAAAAATGTGCTGGCCATTGATCCGGGTTTCAGGACAGGCTGCAAGATCGTTTGTCTCGACCGGCAGGGAAAGCTGGTGCATAATGAAACCATCTATCCCCATCCTCCCCAGAATGAGGTAAAAGAGGCAATTCATAAGATCAAAAGCCTTGTAAATGCCTATAAAATCGATGCCATTGCCATTGGTAACGGTACGGCCGGCCGTGAAACGGAACGGCTTATCCGGGCCATCGGATTCGACCGCGATGTTATCGCCCTTGCCGTGAACGAAAGCGGGGCATCTGTTTATTCAGCATCGGCCGTGGCAAGAAAGGAATTTCCCGATTATGATGTTACCGTGCGCGGCTCTGTCTCCATTGGCCGGAGGCTGATGGATCCCCTGGCAGAGCTGGTCAAGATAGAACCGAAATCGATCGGGGTGGGGCAGTACCAGCATGATGTCGATCAGAATGCCCTGATGAAGAGCCTGGGAGATACGGTTGTCAGCTGCGTGAACAAGGTGGGCGTTGAGGTCAATACCGCCAGCGAAGAATTGCTCACCTATGTGTCGGGTCTTGGCCCGTCCCTGGCAAAGAATATCATTGCCTACCGCAATGATAACGGCCCCTTCAAGTCACGGTCAGAATTTAAAAAGGTAACCCGTTTTGGGGAAAAGGCCTTCGAACAGGCTGCCGGTTTTCTGAGGATACGCGATGCCAAAAACCCGCTGGACCGCAGTTCCGTGCATCCCGAAAGCTACCCTGTCGTTGACCGTATGGCCCGGACACTCAACTGTACCATTGACGACCTGATGGCACAGGCAGAACTGAGATCCAAAATCAAACTTGAGGAATTTATCACACCTACAGTCGGGATGCCCACCCTGCAGGATATTATGGCGGAACTGGCCAAGCCGGGCCGCGATCCCCGCCAGCAGTTTGAAATGTTTGAATTCGACAAGAATATCCATACCATACACGACCTTCACAAGGGAATGAGGATTCCCGGGATTGTTACCAATATCACCAACTTTGGCATCTTTGTTGATCTCGGCGTCCACCAGGATGGTCTTGTTCACATCAGCCAGCTGGCCGACCGCTTTGTCAAAGATCCAAACGAAGTGGTTAAACTAAACCAGAAGGTAATGGTTGAAGTTTTGGAAATCGATATAGAGCGGAAACGAATTCAACTGACCATGAAGGGACAGCATACTAAGCAGGATGGATAAACGTTATTTGTTACACGTTTCATGTGACATCCGCGCGTGATCCTAAAATCGTACATTGCACCATGGTTAAGCGTCTTGTTTTACTTGCATTTCTGGTAGTTTCCGGAGTATTCCTTTCCGACAGGCTGATGGCCCAGCGTATTCTTGGCGGTATGAGTGTTGGGATGAACCTCACCCAGGTCGACGGGGATGAGTTTTTCGGGTATCATAAATTCGGGCTGAATATCGGTCCCATGGTGGCGGTTCCCTTTGGGAAGGGGAGGAATTGGTCGGTCAGCATGGAGTTGCTGTATTCGCAAAAGGGAAGCTATCACAGTGGCAGCGCCGACTCTACCCGCTATCGTCTGACATTGGATTATGTTGAGATTCCGCTCATTATCCATTATACCGATAAAAACCTGATTTCAGGAGGCGTAGGTGTTTCCTATGGCCGCGTGGTAAATTTTAAGGAAACCCAGAACCATTACTACGACAACCTGTATACATATCAGACAGGCCTTTCAAACAACGAGTTTTCAGTCATTGCCGACATGCAGATCCGCTTGTGGAGCAAACTGTGGGCCGATCTCCGTTACCAGTATACCATGAAAAGCATCAGGACCGTGGTGGTTGACAATCCCTGGGTTTACCCGCGCAACCCGTTTACCAGGTATCAATATAACAATGTGATCAGCATTCGGGTAACCTGGGTGTTTAACCAGCAAAAAGGCACCTATGTTCCCCCGCGGCATACCGACAATGAGTAACATTACCGCTTAAAACCTATATGACCCGCCTGATCAGCCGTAATTTATGGGTGTATCGCCGAAGATCTTCGTTATAGATTCCCTGGTGGTCCAGCGCGTCGATCCTGACCTTGCCTGAACAATGGATGATATGGTTCCTGTCGCAGAGAATCCCTACATGGTTTATATTGTCCTCCTCATCATCGAAAAACAGGAGGTCGCCGGCTTCAGCTTCTGCCAGTAAACTGATCACTTCACCCTGGGTAGCCTGTTGCCTGGCGTCGCGCAGCAGTTTAATATCCTCAAGTTTATATAGCATTTGTACAAACCCGGAGCAATCGATGCCAAAGGGTGACCGGCCACCCCAAAGGTAAGGCGCATGCAGGTACAGCATGGCATTTTCGACGATGTTCTGTCTCATTTTCAAAGAAAGAGCTGGTCCGGAAGTAGGTCCCTTGTCAACGGTACCGGTGATGGTACCTTCAAACAACCAGGTTTCGCCGTCGATCACCAGGCGCTGCCCCTGGATCCCGGGAAGAGAACTTCCGAGCACTACCGGGATGATGCTGTTCCTGGTTTCGTTTGCCAGCAGCTGGACAAGATCAAGGGAGAGCGGCGTATCCGCGGCTGTTAACCTGTGAAATTCAGCTTCTTCAATGATATGGGTTTGCAGGTTGTGAATCCAGCCTTCGTAGTTATCAAATACCAGCTGGATTTTCGACCACAGGCTGGTTCTTTCAACAACCCTGTACAACTCTCCAAACAAAACCTGCGTAACCATCTCCGAAGGATGGGAGGGTTCGATTCTAACCGGGACAACACTTTGAAGACAGATTCCAAATTCCATTTTCGATACGATTGATTTCGTACAAAGGTAGGGAAAAGATTGAATTTACGCAGTTTCAGCCGGCAGGTACCAGGCTGACGATGATTTCCGAGGCCCGGCTTAAATACCCTTTTTCTTCAGTTCGATCTCGTGTTTAAGCTCTGACAGCGAACAGCCGCTGCAGCCCTCACATTTATGCACGGGGTTGGAGAAAAACCTGAAAAGGTTAACCGCCGTATAGGCGGCCGATCCTGTGATGATTATGGCAACGATGATGTTCTGCAGTTCCATGTTATGAGAAAATTAAACTACCGGCCTGAAATACAACAAAGGATAAAATCCAGGCAAGGAGGGTTGTATAGGTAATCAGGAAGAGCGCCCATTTCCAGCTTCCCGATTCCCTGTTCACGGTTGCCACAACGGCCACGCAGGGCATGTAGATCAGGATGAACAGGAGAAACGAGATCCCGGCTATCGGAGTAAGTAGCTTTTTGCCGATACGCGGGCCATCCTGGTAGGTTGCCTGCTGCAACTTCGTCCCAAGGGTAACCGGTCCATTTTGTTCGTGGTAGTGCGAGGAGGAGAAGAGCACGCCCAGGGTACTCACGACAACCTCCTTGGCGGCGGCGCCGGTGATCAGGCTCACCCCCATCCGCCAGTCGAAGCCCAGCGGAGCAATGACAGGTTCGATGGTTTTCCCGATTTTTCCGATATAGGAATTCTGCAACCTGGCCTCGGGACTGGCCTTGCTGCCCGCCGGGAAATACTCCAGCGCCCATATCAGGATCACCGCAATCAGGATAACGCCACCCATCTTCTTCAGGTACTGACCGCCCTTTTCCCACATATGCCGCATGATCACGCGGAAGGTAGGCATGCGGTAGGGGGGCAGTTCCATGACAAAGGGAGCCTCTTTGCTTTTAAACAGCGTCCGTTTAAATACCAGGGAGATCAATACAGCCAGGGTAATCCCGGTAAGATAGAGGCCGAAAATTACCGTACCCGCGTGGCCCGGGAAGATAGCTCCTGCAATGAGGATATATACCGGCAACCGTGCGCTGCACGACATAAACGGGTTGATCAGCATGGTAAGCAGCCTGTCGTTGCGGTCCTTGAGGGTCCGGGTGACCATGATGGCGGGAACGTTGCATCCAAAGCCCATGATGAGCGGGATAAACGACTGGCCGTGCAGCCCCATCTTATGCATCAGCTTGTCCATGATAAAGGCGCTGCGGGCCATATACCCGGTATCCTCCATCAGGGAAATGAAAAAGAATAGGATCAGGATATTGGGCAAAAATACGATAATGCTGCCAACCCCGTTGATGATCCCGTCGACAACCAGGTCCTTTAACGGCCCGGCCGGAAGCATAAGGCTCACCTGGCTGCCAATGGCTGATACCAGCAGGTCGATCCAGTGTTTGGGATATTCTCCAAGGGTAAAGGTTGACTGGAACATGACCCACAGGAACAGGATAAACAATGGAAATCCAAGCCATTTGTGGGTTAACACCGTGTCAAGCAGTTCGCTGATGGTTTTTGCGGGCACCTCTTTCTGGCTCGGTACCAGCGTTTCCTTCAAGGCTCCGGCCACGAAGCCATATTTTGCATCCGTGATCAGGGTCGCGGAGTCTTCCTTGAAAGTTGTCTCCAGGTTTAAAATCTCCTTTTCAGATACCTCCACGATGGAAGGGTAGCATGAGGAGGATTCAAGGGAGGCCAGCATTTCAGCATCCTTTTCCAGCAGCTTAATGCTGATGTATCTCGTGGATATCCGGTCGCTCAGCGTTTTATCATGCCAGACCACATCCTGGATTTTCCGGATGGAACGTTCAATTTCGTTGCCGTAATTGATATGGACATGCCGGAGAACCGGGTCGCGGTCTTCAAATACGTCAATAAGCCTGTCAAACAGCTCGGTAATTCCTGACCCCTTTGAACTTACCGTCGGGATGACCGGGATACCAACCAATTCACCAAGTGATTTGTAATCAAGATGATGTCCCTGTTTCTCAAATTCATCATACATATTCAGCGCCATCACAACCCTGACATCCATGTCGATCAGCTGGGTTGTCAGGTAAAGGTTGCGTTCGAGATTGGAGGCATCGACCACATTCACAATAATGTCGGGAACTTTCTCGATGATATGTTTGCGGACAAAGAGCTCTTCGGGGGAATAGGCCGTGAGGGAGTAGGTGCCGGGCAAATCGGTGATGTTGAATACGTAACCGCCCTGCCTGAGTTTCGCCTCCTTGGAGTCAACCGTGACCCCGCTGAAATTTCCAACGCGTTCGTGCGAGCCCGAGGCGAAATTAAACAGGGTGGTTTTGCCGCAGTTTGGATTTCCCACCAGCGCGATGTCGATGATCCTGCCCCTGTCGGTGACTTCAACCCGCTGCGATTCCTCTTCTATCGTGCCGTTATACCCGTTGATCTCCTGAACGGAGGTGACCCTGTCGGTCGCAGACTGGATACCGATGAGCATCGCCTCGCTTTGCCGCAGGGAAACATGGTATCCCATGATCTTGTATTCGATGGGATCCTGGAGCGGTGCCGCCTTGATGACCGTAACCTCTTTGCCCTTGATAAATCCCATCTCCGTGATGCGTTTACGAAACGCACCACGGCCTTTTATCTTGGTGATAAAGCCTGATTCACCTTGACGGAGTTCGAGCAGGGTTGCCAATTAATTTAGATTAAATTAAGGCAAAGATAAACAAAAAATCATCAGGGAAAGCCGCGATAATAAAAAGATCTGTGAAAATTGCATTACCTGTGTAAAAATTCACAATAGAAAAATCAGCGACCCGGGAATTATTGTGCCTTCAGATATTCTGCTGTTTCGGGACCGAGGTTAAAGAGTGCATCCAGGATGCTTAACCCCTGGATAAACCCGTGCCGGGGCTCAAAGACCTGGACATAGGGAGGGAAGGATTTCATAACATGAGGCTTGCCGGCTATAATGCCGTTTCTGAGGTCGGTAATCCCTGACGGCCTCTTCTCATAAAGACCGGTAAGACCGGTCCTGCAACTGCAGTGAATCAGCCGCAGGATGGCCTGCAGCAGCTCCATGTTAAAGTCGGCCAGGAATTCGAACCTCTTTTCGAAAAACGGGATGAGTTCATCCTGGTAGTAAAGGAAAAAGGGTGAGTTATTATAGGCTGTGTAAATCGAACGCCAGTGAATTTTTTGCCATGGCTGGTGGTCCGAAATCCTGATGTCCTTGGTAAGGGTATGATTACCATTTACCTTGATCACGGGAATCGTTAATTTCTGCTCCCCGTTTGGCCCGTAAATAACACAGTGATTCCTGTATGTTTGTTTATGATAGGTTTCATAAACTTCGAAGAGGATATCGCCCGACAGGATCAATTCCGACATATAGCCGACAGGAGGCAGGTAAGCTGTTTCAATGAGGATAGGCATGTTCTCGGAGGATGAGTTTTCTGCCGGCAAATTAACGGTAAATTGTGGAAACTGCAACCTTGTCCTGGTTATTCTATAGGCTGCCATTTTCCCCACAGCCCTCTTCAACAAAAAAAAAATCCGGGAGCAAGCTCCCGGACTTTGTCAGGCGTGCCTTTCAGGGCAGCGCTGAAGAGTCAATTTGAAACGTCCTTCAACAACACATCGCCGATTGCTTGTATCAGGGTATCTTTCGGCAATGCGCCAACCGACATTTGCGGTTGTTCCGTCATCGGGACAAAAAGCATGGAAGGGATGCTGCGAATGCCAAAGGCACCGGCCAGTTCCTGCTCCGCTTCCGTATCGATTTTATAAATATTGATCTTGCCCTGGTATTCCACGGCAAGCTCTTCGAGGATCGGGGCTACTGTTTTGCAGGGGCCGCACCAGTCGGCATAAAAATCAATGATGCAGGGTAATGAACCCTCAAATTTCCATTCCTGGTTCTGCTCAAAGTTAAATACCTTCTCCAGAAAGGTCTCTTTTGTTAAATGCTCAACCATAAAAGTTAAATTATAAATTACTGATTATGAATTACTGTTAATTCCGGGGGCTGCCTTTCGAGGTATCACCCCCGTTTTGTTCCCGGGGCACTGCCAGAGCCAGGCTATTTCACAACCTCGTTCTTGATCATCAGGATATTCTGAATCATCTCCTTATAGGCGGTTTTTTGCTGTGCGCCAACAGTCATCTGGGGCTTTCCCGATTTTGGCACGAACATCACGGCAGGGATCGAATTGATATTGAACAGGCCGGCCAGTTCACGGTTTTCATCGGTGTTCACCTTGTAGATCCTGATCCTGCCTTTATATTCGGCGGCCAGTTCAGCTAAAACCGGCGCAACCATCTTACAGGGACGGCACCAGTCGGCATAAAAATCAATGATGCAGGGCTGGTCGCCGTTAAAGACCCACGTTTGCGGATTGCTTTTATAATCCCAAACCAGTTTTTGAAAGGTTGCAGTGGTGAGTACGACAACCTGGCCATCTTTGTCGGCATTGTCTTTATCTGCGGCAGGTGCACTGCTGCAGGCATTCACTGAAAGTGATCCGATTAGCAGGATGATCAAGGTCAGGTTCTTCATATTGTCGGAATTTTTAATGACGATGCAAAGATAAAAATTATTTGCAACTAAATCGCATAAATACCACTATTTGTTTTATTTTTGCATAAAATAGGGATGAAAGAAATGGATGTATTAATCAAACAGATTGATTTAGAAACACTTGAGAAGAAATTTTCATCTTTGGAGGATTGCCTGCAGTTTGTGGCGGATAAAAAGTGGGAAAACGGGTTTGCCTGCAAAAAGTGCGGTCACACCAATTTCTGCAAAGGCAAGACTCCCCATGCGCGTCGTTGCACCAGGTGCAAACATGAAGAATCCGCAACGGCCAATACCATCTTTCACAGGTGCCATATACCGCTTACCGAGGCCTTCAGGATTGTGTATATGGTTTGCCATGACCCGGGCATCTCGACGTATGAAATTTCTCGTCAGGTCGAACTACGCCAGATGACCTGCTGGAAACTGAAGAGTAAACTGATGGAGTGCCTTAAAAGCAGGGGTGAGGTCGATATTCTCTTTCATGAGAATGCCGATGCCCAGGTCTGACTGCGCCCGTTCGCATGATTGCGGAAAGCGCCCGGCTACCTGACAACGATTTTCCTGGTTTGCGTGGATTGGTCGCTTACGATATTCAGCAGGTAGATTCCCGGGGCCAGGGAGGAGATGTCGATCCTGTCGTGGTTATTTCCTGTTTTCCCGCTTGCCGAGCTGTTCAGCAGCAACTCACCTGTCATGTCCGACAACCGGTAATTCACCCTTCCCGCCCCCTGCAGGAAATATTGAACCTCAATCTCTTTGCCGGCCGGGTTTGGAAAGATTTTCAGATCCTGTAAAGCCTGAATCTCACCGGTGCCTAAATGCGTCAGCGGATAAAAAATTTCCCAGCCTGATCCTGTGATACTGGCGTTGGTCATGAAGATAAGCATCATTTTCCCGCTGGGGGATGTAACGGTATCGGGCAGGTTCCCCGAATCGTAGTGTCCGGAAATCTCTTTCAGTTTCACATTGTTGCCAAGATCATAAATACTCAGGATATCTTTCCCTGGTTCGGTATCAAAGCGCCTGAAATTGATGGTAAGCGGCTTCCCGCTGTTGGTCTGCAGGATCCACCGGCAGATGGAATTATTATGGTAGTCAAACCCCATGCTCCCGTCGGTTACCACGGCGGTATCGGCTTTGATGGTGGTGGTGCCGGTACACCATACGGGTATTTTGACCTTGTAGGTGGCAAACCAGCCTGGAGCGCCTGCGCCGCCATTGCTGCCAAATCTGAGAAACATCTTGTTTTTTGTTCCCGTGATGGGCTGTGGAACGGTATCGCCCGACAAATCCGCCAGCAGGGGAGCTGTGGCAGAAGCGCCGTCATACACCTGCACATGGTCAGCCGGTTTCGTATTAATATTGTTGAATGTGAGGGTGATTGACGAAACCGAATCATTGGCAGGCTGGGGATCGATCAGCCATGAACAACCTGACGATGGCTGGTAGTTGCTTACGGGGCCGCTGCCGTCGGTCAGGCTGCCGGAGAGGGTGGTAAGATGTGTTTCCCCGGCACAGTACGACGGATAGGTATAATGGAGGGTATCGGGGAAGGCGTTGATGATAACCTCCTGGGCCAGTTTGAAGTTGTTTCCTCCGGGAGTAAGGTTGTTGGTATAAAAATAACCGTTGTTCTGCCCGCTCCACCCGAAGTTAAAATGAAAATAGGCCGTATCCTGGTAACCATCGCAAACAAAGGCATGGCCGTTGATATTGGGCACCGACCATCCTGCATAGTACAGGGGCATTTTACGATTGAGGTGGGCGATCAGGATGCTGTCCCAATTCAGATTGGTGCTGTCACGGAACACGTATTGCGTCTGGGGTGAATAACTGAAGAAGGTACGAAGTGCGTAGGCCGCTTTGTGGTTATACATGCCCGATGCGGTGGGACCATACACCAGGTCGCAGGAAACCCCCAGGTGAAAAAGCAATTTGGCGATGCCCGGATTGCTAATGGTGCTGGTGTTGGTCATGTTGTTCCAGTCATAAACGGATGCCCCGAAATCGGCCGAAATAACCCCATAAACCGGGTCGGTATAGGAATAGGCGCCGGTTCCGGTTTGCGGCCACCGGTAATAGTACATCAGCTGCCCGAGGCAAACGGGCACGCAGCCAACGAGGGTATGACCTCCCGGACCCGCGGCGTCAGCCGGGCATTGCTCGTTGTAGGGCACCCCCTGGTCCCAGTTGGAGATGATCAGGGGGGCGACTGCATTGTGCATCGTGCGCCGGGCGGAAAGGTCGGTAAGTTCTGTAGTTTTGGAATACTTTTGCCATAATGAAGCAACAGGCGGTGTTGCCGCCAGTTTCTCCGCCCGTGCATGGCTGATCTGCTCTTCATACTGCTTCATCCAGGCTGTGAACTGGGCAGGCTCCGTGTCGCGTGAATAGGCGCCTTCAAAGGAGTAGGCCAGTACCGGCACCACGGCATCGTCGGCCGAAACCGCAATATACCCTGAAGGTTCCATATTGAATATATAATAGACGGTCACTCCCGAAACCCGCTGGTAACAGGTTCCGGCAACCCTGATGTCGGCAAGGGCAACCGGCCTGAACTGGTTGATCCGTTCGTAATAAAAACTGATCCCGGCAACTTTTGCAGTTTCAACAGGGACCTCTTTACCAAACCCGGCCATCCCTGAAAGCATCAGGATCAGACCAAAACATAATTTTTTTACCATGGCTTTTATCGCTTAACGGTGCTGACGGTTATTTGTAACGGAACGTTAAAAATATGATTTTTCCGGCAAATCATAAAGCGATTTTTTACTTTTCTTGCGCCGATTGCTTTATGGGAATAGCGTTGCCTTCAGGGCAAACTGCCGATTCCTCTTTTCTCTTGATTCTGCTCTTAGTTCTCATTCCGCTGAAAGTGTATGCCGAACCGCTGCCTGGGGGAAATTTTGTTAAAAACCTCCCGGATTGTGCCTCAAACGGTGATTTATGGTTACTTTCGTATCATAAAATTATCGCTATGAACATCCTGATCAAGAACATTAAAGAACTCATTCAGGTCGAGGAAAATCCGCGGAAACTGGTTGCCGGCAAGGCGATGTCGGTTATCGGTACCCTTGCCGACAGCTGGCTACTGCTGGAAGAGGGGAGAATCAGCGATTTTGGCACGATGCCCCTTCCCGGGTCCGTTATGATGAAGCTGGATGGAAATTGCCAGGTGATTGATGCGGAAAACAGGATGGTCTTTCCAAGTTTTTGCGACAGTCATACCCACCTGGTCTATGCGGGAAGCCGTGAGATTGAGTATATCGACAAAATCAGGGGATTGAGCTATGAGGATATTGCAAAACGGGGCGGAGGTATCCTCAATTCGGCCAGGCGGCTCCATGATGCCACTGAGGATGAACTGGTCGAGCAGGCACTGGCAAGGCTCAATGAAATCATCGGTTTTGGTACAGGAGCCGTTGAGATCAAGAGCGGATACGGGCTGAATCTGGAAGATGAGCTGAAGATGCTCAGGGTTATCAGGAAATTACAGCAACTGTCGCCCGTCAGGATTGTGCCGACTTTCCTGGGGGCACACGCAGTCCCCTCCGAATATAAGGGGAGACAGGATCAGTTCGTGGAAAGGGTTGTACAGGATATGATCCCGGCCGTGGCTGCCGGGAAACTGGCTGAATTTATTGACGTTTTCTGTGATCGTGGCTTTTTTACCGTTGACGAGACCTCCCGGATGCTGGAGGCAGGCAGCAAATATGGCATGCGTGCAAAAATTCATGCGAATGAACTCGATTATTCAGGAGGAATCCAGGTGGGTGTCAGACATAACGCCCTTTCGGTCGACCACCTGGAATATACCGGGGATGAGGAGATTGAAGTTTTGTTGAACTCTGAAACAATGCCCACTGTTTTGCCGGGAGCCGCATTCTTCCTTGAAATGGTCTGTTCGCCGGTTCGCAGGATGATCAGCGCCGGGCTGCCGGTTGCCATGGCCAGCGACTTCAACCCGGGATCTTCTCCTTCAGGGAACATGCAGTTTATCATGTCGCTGGCATGTATTAAATACAGGATGCTTCCCGAGGAGGCGATCAACGCGGTAACGATCAACAGCGCCTATGCCATGGGGATCAGCGGCGAATACGGCAGCATCGCCAGGGGAAAGGTGGCCAATGTTCTCATCACCACGCCGATCCCCACCTATTCTTTTATGCCATATGCCTATGGCAGCAATAAAGTATCGACCGTGATCCTGAACGGGAAAGTGATTCATCCGGCGTCACTGTAAAATACAAAAGCCGCCTCATCCAATGAGACGGCTTTTGCAGAACAGTTTGACCGTAAGGGTCGGTAATCAATTATTCAATCACCAGTTTTCCCTTTGCGATGGTTTCTTTGCCGGTCAGCAGGTAAATATACAAGCCGGTTGGCAGGTTATTCCTGTTGATGACCATGCTGGATGAGGTAACTTTCAGGTTATAGACCTCTTTGCCAACGACGTTGTACATCACGAGATGCAGGTTGTCATTCAGGTTGACACCTTCAAGAATCAATTCGGCCTGGTTTTTCATCGGGTTAGGCACGATGCGAACCTGCTGGGTTAATGAAGGATTTTGTTCCTGGACGTCGAGCAGGGGCGAGCATTGTGTTCCCACCGGGGATCCCCAGATCTCAGTTCCTTTTTTATAATAAACGCATTTGTAATAATTCTGAACCGTCTGATCATCGCGATAGTATTCTGAAAGCCCCAGACCTTCGGTATAACTGTCATTTAACAGGACACTTCCCGCAGGGATTACAAAACAGGTATTGATGAAACGGTATTTGTCCTGGCCGAGCTTCTTGGTTTGACGAACGTTGTAAGCCTTCATATAACGGTCATACTGGGTGGCATAGATGTTTTCACGGATGAACTGATCGGGAAAACGCATGATGGAGGAATCGTTTGCCAGGGTTTTAAAATTGTACTTGACCGTCAGCGTATCATGAATATACACATGGTTGTTTCCCGGATTGGTTACGGTACTCCTGCAACGGTCGAACTTGTATTGAACCGAGTCGTTGGCTCCCCAGGTGGTTTTGGCAAACACGGTTTTGATCTCCTTCCAGGTTGATGTCTGGCCGGGGGCAAGTCCGTTATCATACCCGCTGAAATGTAAAATATCGCCGATGTTGAAGGCATAAACCTCTTTCCATCCAAAATCCTGGAGACCCAGGGCGGGGGATTTTCTTCCAACCAGCGTGTAGCTCGTGGTATCGAATGGCACATTGACCATGTCGTAGGTCTTTGCCAGCCCGTAATGTGCACTGAGCTTAAAGGTCTTACCGTTCCACGGGTTTGTAACAGGTGTGCCGTCGTACCTTTTTGCCTGGAGTTCCACTTTCATGACATTGTCCAGAACACCTAAAACGGAATCGGGATCCATCGAAAGCACATTCGCCTGCAGGTAGGTGCCTGATGAAAGGTTGACAAATTTCCAGGTATACCCGACGACTGCCTTTGCTTCAATACGCACGGTATCCTTTCTCTTGTTGAAGAAGAAAAATGATTTCGTCTGGGCAACGCGGTATACTTTTTTACCAAAGATGGAACCCTTGGTTGTATCCATGCAGGATGCAGCCGTATCCCGGATGGTCGCATACGAGTAAAAAATGGTATCGTTACTGCCCGGTAACGTGAAGCTAGTCGTTTTGTAGGCTTTTACCATGGTAGAATTATACTTCTGGAAAAACGAGGGCCCCCCGGAGCAAATGTTCGTGTAATCCTGTGCATGCAACAGGATAGGTGTAATAAATAACAGCGCGAATATGATCTTTTTCATGTGGTTGGAATTTTTCTACAAAAATAATAAATTATTATGATTAAAACATAACTTACACGTCTATCAGCAGACAATACTTCCCAGGCAAAGGTTGCCTTGGAGGTCCGATCAGCCAAATTATTTTTTTGCTGACGGCCGGGCTGAGGCTAACTTCTTCAAGCCTTCATCGGTGGCATCCAGTAACGGTTTGATGGAAATTTCGTTGCCTACTGCATTTTTCATCCACAGTTGGGGGATAAGTCGTCCGGCTGAAAAAATCCGGATTGCCTCATCGGCGAAATTTTTCCCTTTTAAAAACTGATCAAGCTGAAAATCAATAAGATGTCCAACCGGGTAGTTTGGAAGGTAAAGCGGGTTGTCGATCATATGGGAATAGATGGCCAGGATGGGCGAATCCTTGTCACCGAAAACGGGAGCATAATATTGATTCCAGATTTCGATGGCCGATTTTACCACGGTTTCCTTCAATTGTTGTTTCGTGGCATTCGGGTTTGCATAGAGCCATTTCCATACCTTCA
Organism: Bacteroidota bacterium; assembly: GCA_037133475.1. Lineage (GTDB taxonomy): Bacteria > Bacteroidota > Bacteroidia > Bacteroidales > FEN-979 > CAIVAT01. The sequence goes on along the minus strand of JBAXOB010000019.1, from coordinate 4,787 downwards.
TATCCAGGAGCGAAACCCCCATGATTTCATAGCTCATCCAGAAATTGTCGATGGCTGCCAGCGCCTCTTTGTCGGGGTCGTCATTTTTAATGCCAAGCAGATCAAGGTCGTGTTTCTGGAAGGTAAAGGCAAAGGCTTCGGTAAAGGCGGTATTGGGCACTCCCTGCATCATGTAGTTGTCTACAAAATTCAGTGAAATGGTTTGTTCCACATTATGGCCCAGCTCATGAACCGCTATGTTATATCCTTTGTAATCCATACCCTCTTTACCGATCCGGGTGCGGAGGTGGTTTTTATCCCCCTTCATCTGCGCGCCCCATGCGTGACCGCTGCCGCGGGCAGGATCGACGGTGATATGCGATGCAATTTCTTTTGCCTTCTCAGGTTTGAAGCCCATTTTAACCAGGATATTCGGGATGTCGGCTTCAAACGCTTTGGTATCGGGGTATTTGGCGCGTGTAGTCTTGTCAAGCAACTCCATGTTCATACTGCTGCGGGCTTTAAAGCCGTCGTACCAGATATCGAAGGGCTGCAGGGGGCGGCCCAGCCGTTTACTGATCAGTTCGCCAACCTGTTTTACCTCCGGGGCTGAACACAGGTCCGTAAATAATTTCTCCACCTGTTCCTGGCGAAGTTCCATGCCACCGTCAAAGGAACGTGCGATAAAGGTAGGATTCATGGGGGTGTAGGGATCCATGGCGCTCATCACTTTGAAATTGGTCAGGAAATATTCATACCGGCTGTCGGGTTCCGGTGCGTTCGAAACCTCCGCATTGTTTTTATAGACCTTGTTGGTCATGGGGTTCCATTGCAATTCCGGGTTGTTGATCACGCTTAACGGGATATCCTGGTTGATGATCCTGAGCATGACCTGGTAGATCATCTTTTGTTTCAGCAACCCCTCGGGAGTGTTGTTATAGTTGGATTTCAGCTCATCACGCAGGTTCCAGTGGGAGATCAGCTTCATGTCTTTGGCAAAATGGCTCTTTTTCTGGTCATCGATGAGGTTCCCCATATAAATATTGTAATTCGAGATATAGTTGTCGGCGGCAGTGAGGGTCTCCGCGATTTTAACATTCACGGCTGCCGGAACGCGGGCAGTGAACATATCGCCTAACCTGGCATAGGCCCAATCGTGGCGGCTCCATTTCGCTCCCATCTCCTCCTTCTCCTTTAGATTGTAGGAGGGAAAATTGATTGCAATGATAAAGGCAAGTTTGTTGTTGAAGAAGTCATCGTTGAGGTGGGAACCGGGTTCATAAGCTGCAAACAGCTGGTCAACATCGAGCATCTCGCCTATTTCCAATTGCATTCCCCGTTTCAGGTCGAGGCTGATCATATTGAAATGGCCGTTAACCGACTCGAAATTGTCGGTGCACCGTTGAAAAAGTTTCTCCAGTTTGGCGGGATCCGTAACAAAGTATTGCAGGCAAAGGGCTTCAAAATCTTTTTCCGACCCATCCGCGTTGGTCCACAGGGCAGCGGCCTGTTTGATTCCCTTTTCCATCCGGGCCTTGCTGACACCGGCATCATGTTTTGTGATCTTCATCATAATGGAGTCGATGGTGGCTGGTTTAACTACCTGAACCGAATTGGCCTGGCCCGGCTGACCGGCCGGTTTGCACTGAGTCAGTATGAACGACAAAGGCAGGAGAAATAACAGGGTTAACTTTTTCATGGGAGGGGGATTTGTGAAATTTTAAACAAAGTTAGCGAAATAGGGATTACGATGGATAACATTGCGTGAAATTGTAGAATTGCCTCGTTGGGAAGCAGGAAAAATTCAAAGAATTGCCTAATTTTGCCGCTGAAAAACCGGGAGACTGTCTCCCGGTTTGATGATTTCATTGTTTCGCAATTTCACTACCCCGCTATTTCACTGTTTTATGAAGCAACTAATCGAATGTGTCCCAAATTTTTCGGAAGGTCAGGACATGAGTGTGATTAAACTGATCACCGACGAAATTGAAAAAGTAGAAGGTGTCAAACTCCTTGACGTTGATCCCGGGAAAGCCACCAACCGTACGGTGGTAACCATGGTCGGAACCCCTGAAGCCGTAATAGAAGCTGCCTTTATGGCCATCAGAAAGGCAGCCGAGTTAATCGATATGTCGAAGCATCACGGCGAGCATCCCCGTTTTGGCGGAACCGATGTTTGCCCCCTGGTCCCGATATCCGGTATTACCATGGAAGAGACAGCCGGTTATGCCCATAAGCTGGCCGAACGCGTTGGACGGGAGCTGGAAATCCCCGTCTATTGCTACGAACGCGCCGCGCTGACGGAAGAGCGCCGGAACCTGGCCAACTGCCGGTCGGGGGAATATGAGGGGTTGGCCAGGAAGCTGGAAGATCCGCACTGGAAGCCTGATTTCGGACCGGCAAAATTTAATCCCCGCACCGGTGCGATTGCCATCGGCGCCCGTGATTTCCTGGTTGCCTATAATATCAACCTGAATACCACCTCCACACGCAGGGCCAATGCGATAGCCTTTGACATCAGGGAAAAGGGGCGCCCGGCCCGTGAAGGAAACCCGGTAACCGGGAAGATCAAAAAAGATGAACAGGGTAATGAAATTTGGATTCCGGGAGCACTGAAGGCCTGTAAGGCCATTGGCTGGTTCATTGAAGAATACGGAATTGCCCAGGTGTCGATAAACCTGACCAATATCGGGATAACATCGGTTCACGAGGCTTTTGAGGTATCCTGCCAGAAGGCGCAGGAACGCGGCATGCGGGTTACCGGGTCCGAACTGGTTGGCCTGGTGCCTAAAAAGGCGATGATCGATGCCGGGAAATATTTTCTGAAAAAGCAGCAGCGATCGGTGGGCATATCGGATGATGAGATTATCAAAATTGCCGTGAAATCGCTTGGTCTCGATGATCTGAAGCCCTTTTCCCCAAAGGAAAAGATTATCGAGTTCTTACTGGAGGATCCTAAGGACAAGCAGTTGGTAACTCTTACAGCCGAAGGGTTCGCCAACGAAACTGCTTCTGAATCGCCCGCTCCCGGCGGCGGATCTGTTTCTGCCTATATCGCCGCCCTGGGGGTATCGCTTGCCACCATGGTGGCTAACCTGTCGTCGCATAAAGCCGGCTGGGATGAACGGTGGGAGGAGTTTTCCGTTTGGGCCGAGAAGGGTCAGAAGTTAAAGGATGAGTTGCTGTTCCTGGTGGATGAAGATACCCGGGCATTCAATAAAATTATGGACGCCTTTGCCCTGCCTAAATCAAATGATGCGGAAAAACAGGCCAGAACTGCGGCAATCCAGGATGCGACCCGGTATGCGATCGAAGTTCCGTTCCGCACCATGCAGAAGGCCTTTGATTCGTTTGAGATAATTTCAGCCATGGTCAATACGGGGAACCCCAATTCGGTGACCGATGCCGGGGTGGGCGCTTTGTGCGCGCGTTCGGCCGTGATCGGCGCCTTTTTAAATGTAAAGGTCAATGGCGCCGGATTCAAGGATAAGGAATACCTTGATCGCATTATGGCAGAGGCTGAGAGCCTGGTACAGAAAGCAAAAACCACCGAAGAGGAGATCCTTTCGGTGGTTAATTCTAAAATTTCCGGGTAGCCGGTTACCGGTTATTCGCAGATTTCAAGTGTTATCCTGATCAGGATAAGTCGACCGCTACCTGACCCACATGGGGGCCGTGGTTACCCCGTGACAAGCGTTACAGTTCCCTGAAGTGACAGGCTGCAGCATATACTGGGTATCAGCCGCGCTGGCAACTTCCGGATATTTACCAATTATTTGGATTGCGTTACTAGTGTAAAAGTTACCATACTGATCTCCTTCAAGCTTCGCAACAAGGTTCCCTTTTCCTTTGAGACTGTCGTAGAACAATATCGTTGCATTGGCGAAAACGCCTGTCGAATCACTTTTATAGACGGTGCCAGCCACATTCCACCATCCTGGTCCTGAGCCCCCTGAAATATGACAGTTCATACAGGCTCCGCTCATTTTACGGCTGGCTGTGGAATTATGGGCTGAAGATTCAATTTTATTGACTCCTGTATTCTTCTTGCAACCCGCTGCAGAAATGATAACAAGTCCTAGTATTGCTACACAAAGTGCTGATTTCGTCATGTCCGGTATTATTGTGATTAGTGATAATTACGTAATTCTTTTAATTTTATTGCCAACAGGCCGAACAAGGTTGCAATTCTCAACCTGAAGGTCAATTTGTTTAGATGTCAGTTTTGCAAAGTGTTACTTAACCGGTGGTTTCGGAGCAGGAGCCGCCGCAGGGGTGATTGGCTTGGCGGGAGCCTGTCCTTTGTTATTGAAAAGATGATCGCCTTTTTCTTTGAACTTACCATCTTTGTCAAACAGGAAGGCATGTTTGCTGCCCTTCATTTCAACAACGGCAACATAATTTAACTCACTTTTATCTTCAATTTTTCCTGCACGGGTGATGGTGGCGCCAGGCATGTTTTTGGTAACAAAATCGGTTACGCCTTTCGGCAACTGGCTGACCTTAAGTTCTGACATTTTTCTGTCCTGGGCATACATCATCGTTGAAAGGAGGATGACCATCATAAAAAACAAGACTTTCTTCATAAAGCTATATTTAATTGGTTATAAATGATTTGGCAAATATAAAAAAAAAAGGCCAAATCTTTCGGTCTGGCCTTTTAAAACTTAAGCAAGAGAAATTATTTGGCTGGTTTTGTTTCTTCAGCTTTCTTTGCAGGTTTTGCAGCTTCCTTGGTTGCAGGTTTTGCAGTTTCCTTGGTTGCAGGTTTTGCAGTTTCCTTGGTTGCAGGTTTTGCAGTTTCCTTG